>JBFMCH010000090.1:0-68291 GCA_040754595.1 Bacillota bacterium | reverse complement strand
TGCATTTCAAGTGAAATTTTTTGGTAATTTTTACACCGCCTCATCGGCGACGGAACTTCATCTTACCACGATAACACGAATTATCAACTGGTAATTTTAAGTACCACCTTGCGGCGACATTTGTTATGTTACCATATTTACTTTCATGTTGCAAGTGGTAATTTATACTTTTTATGAATGTCCTGCGTTAAAAGAAAAAAATACCAACAATGTATAAGGTTTTTAAGTCTTCCTGTGCAGGTCCCAATGCTGTCCCGTGGTATTGTCCCGCATATCCAAAGTTGCCAGCAGCATGTCTGCAACTTGCTGCAGTTCTTTATCAATTTCAGGAACAGGCAAATTTACGAAAAGGGCGATACGACAATTATCCATATACCTACTCCCCAAGCTCTTAATGAAATACCGGATCACTGGTTCAAAGACCTATTTATAATTTACTAAATCCTGCTAGCCTTGTAAATTAATAAAGATGGCCCTTCCCCGATTCCGGTTCAAGGGCCATCTTAAATGCTTGATATACAGTCAATTATTTAATTAAATTAACAGCTTCTGATGGTACATAGGTTTTCACACCGTTATCTACGATTAAGCCGCTCATTTCAACTTTTTTGCCGTCCACAATGGCGATATTGGTATTGAACGGCAGTTCGACTTTCGTGGAACCCTTTATAACCACCAGGCTAAAGTTTCCGTTTCCGTCGTCTGCTTTTTCAACCTTGGCGCCTTTGGCTTCAAAGGCAGCCTTTGCATCAACAAAGAGCTTTTTCGTAACTTCGTCCAGGCTTACCCCAAGAACTTTCTCCATGTATCTTGCTACATCCGTATTTTCAATCACTCCTGTGGGACGTTCAACACTACCGGGAGCATAAACGTACAGCACCACATCTTCGCCGGTGTGACCGCCGGTGGTCCAGCCGATATGAGCGCGTTTACTGATGATAGGACCAACGGCATAATTCATGCTGCCGGCTTTTGCTTCTTTAATGGTTTTGATCTCTTCTTCCGTTAAATCGGTAATGCCGAAATAAGTGGCCATGACTTCCTTAATGTTGCTCCTGTCGGCATTAAACTTGGACTCAAGGCCTTCGCCGGTTAATTTCGCTTTCTTTAAAGGAGCGATAAAGGCGGAGAGGGGCTCTTCGTCATAGGTCTTGGTGGTGGCTCTGTCGCCGATGGAGATGCCGCCGTTGCCATGGTCTGTTACAGCGATGACAACCGTATCTCTATCTTTCTTGGCAAAATCCAATGCTGTTTTTACTGCCTTGTCAAAGGCCAGGATGTCACTGATTACACCAATGGGATCATTGGCATGGGCAGCCCAGTCAACTTTACTGCCTTCTACCATTAAGAAGAAGCCGTCTTTATCCTTGGATAGCACTTCGATAGCTTTGGCAGTCATTTCAGCCAGGCTTGGCTGCTCGGCGGGGTTGCGGTCCATATCATAGCTTAAGCTGGTGGGAGAAAACATCCCCCAGATTTTATCGGACTTTGAGTTTTTCATGGCTTCAGGGGTTGTTACATAGTTATAACCCAAGTTTTTAATAATGGAAATTAAATCAGTCTTGTCTTTTCTCCCTTCGGGGCTGAGGAATTTAGATCCGGCGCCCAGCACCACATCAATGCGGTTATAAACCTGCTGTTCGCTTAAGTCATCGTAGTTTTTACGGCTGGGAAAGTGAGAAGAAAAATCCGCAGGGGTCGCGTGCATAATCTCGGAAGTCGCCACCAAGCCGGTTGCCTTACCGGCCAGTTTTGCCGCTTCCAGGATGGTGGCCACAGGTTTCTTTTCATCCCCTTTGGCAATGGGAGCTAAACCGGGCATGTTGGCTACATCCGGGAGAACTCCCACGTAACCGGTGTGAGATTTATGTCCGGTGGCAAAGGCGGTGCCGGCGGGAGCGGAATCTGCAATGGGCGCATCAGCGGAATAGGTTCTGACCAAACCGCAGGCCATTTCGTCCATGGCCAGGGGAGTGCCGCCTTGGTACCATCTGGCCAGGGTTGTACCGGCCACAGACATGCCATCGGGAATTAAAATAATTACGTTTTTGGCCTTTTTGCCGGCTTCGGCCGGGACCTGCCCGATCCACAGGAACATGCTGAGGAACATGCACAGGGACAGGGCCAAAGCGATACTTTTTTGAGAAATGCGTTTCAAGATGAACGACCTCCTTTTTGAAATATCTGATATTCATTTTAAACAGCAATTGTTAAATTGCCGGTGGATTTTCTTTAGGGAATTTTTATAATCCGGTTAGAAGAATGTTACAGATGTAAATAAAGGTTTAATGAGTTGATTGTAAAAGGACGGGGCGGAGTGCATCCCTTATCTCAAAAGTTTAAAAATAAAACCCAGTGTGCAGTTCGGTAATCTTTTAAGCGAAAACTATGGTAAGATAATTTTCAGCAATTCTATAAATCTACGGGGGGTTTGAAGCAATGTTGCTGAATCATGCGCAAGGAATGGTCTTCCGTCCGCCCAGTGAGGCCAATAGTTTTATTTTGCGGATTACGCTGGGCTGCTCGCATAACGCCTGCACTTTTTGCGCCATGTATCGCGGCATTCAATTTCGCACCCGCCCGTTGGAGGAAATTCGTTGTATTGTTGAAAATGCTGCTCAGCGTTCCCCTGATATAAGAAGGGTATTTCTGGGTGACGGCAATGCCCTGGTGCTTCCTACCAAAAAACTGCTGTCCATCCTAGCCGGGCTGCGCGAGGCTTTTCCCAAACTTACCCGCGTTACCTGCTATGGAGGTCCCAAGGACATCCTCAGAAAAACGCCTGAGGAATTAAAAGCACTTAAGGAGGCCGGACTGAAAATCATTTACCTGGGTGTGGAAAGCGGCGATGATGAAGTCCTTGCGGGGATCAATAAAGGGGTGGGCGCGGCTGAAATGGTTGCCGCCGGGAGGAAGGTGCTTGCCGCGGGGATCAAACTTTCTGTCATGGTGATTCTGGGTCTCGGGGGGAAAACCGGCAGTTATCGGCACGCCACAGGCACCGCCCGGGTTATCAGCCACATCAGCCCGACTATGTTGAGTACACTTACGTTAACGTTATATGACGGTACCACGCTAAAAGAAGCTGCGGACCGCGGCGATTTTTTACCTCTGACGCCCTACGAAACGATGGTAGAGTTAAAAGAATTGATTTGCCATATTCGGGTTGCAAACCCTTGTATCTTTCGCAGTGACCATATCTCAAATTTGCTTCCCTTGGCCGGTGTATTGAACAGGGACAGGGATAAAATGCTGCAAGAGATTCATGAGATTTTAGATTTCCTCAAAGATAAACACAATGGGTAAAGAAATAGTTTTAACCCCCACCGCAACGGGTGGGGTTGTTAGTGAGATATTCTATACGATTTACCTGCGCCAAATATTGCGAAATGAAATGTCCGCCAGTAAATTCTGGCCGGTTTCCCGGCCCTTTTTCATGATGTATCCGATGAAGGCCCCGAGAAAGCTTTCCTAGATCATGGCCACTGCTTTGGCATCCGCTTTGCTGCGAGACCGAATTTCCACACTGGCATCGACCGCTTTGCGCAGTTCTGCCAGCACATTGGAGAGATGTGTTGTTATTTCATCAGTACTGGTCAATCAACCACCGCCTTTAAAATAGCCTACTGTTTATTTTGCAGGAGGTTCCTTGTCCACTATACCTGCTTGGGTGGCTATGGACTCTTTAATTTTGTTAAAGTTGACCTCCGCTACAATGTCTTCAAATTCCTCTTTGGCCTGGGCAAAAACACCTTGTGCCCTTTCGGTGATCTCCATGGCTTCTTCCATTGCCTTACGGGCCAAAGGGCGCAGGGATTTGCCCAGCGAAGGCAGCAGCAGCAACCCTAATAATGCTGCACCGGCACCCCAGCCGAAGCTACGGCGGTCAATCCCCCTAAAGGGTCCGGTGATCCGTTCCAGGATAGAGGCGCCATAACCGGGAGGGTTATTCATATTCAAACTCTGCATTAGCTCCGTGATATCCATCCCCTGCTGGGAGGCTTCCTGTAATAAATCACAAAGCAGCTGGCGTACCTGCGGGTCTCTTACTTGACTCAGCCGCCGGTTGATTTTTTCAATGGCGCCCAGTTCATTTTGCAGTTGTCTTCGCAGCAGCATCATATAGCGCTGGTTGTCATATTCTTCACGGTCTGTCCGCCAGTCATAATCAAACTCCGGCCGCCTCCGGTACTTGTACGTGGGTGCCGGTGGCGGGTAAGGACACCAGCCATAGTACCTGCCGGGACCCATTCCCATACCCATGCCCGTGCCATATCCCGGAGACCGCCTGCCGTAGGGCATTCTTGCTCCGGCTCGTCTTCCATACCCCTTGCCATAGCCAAAACCCGGTGGATATCCCGCATAATCTTCGTTATATTCCGCCATTTCACCGTAATATTTTTCCTGCCACTCACGGCATGCCTTTAAATCGCTTGTAATTTCTTTTTTCAGGCGGTTAATTATTTCAGGGTCATACTGGTTGACTACGGGTTGCTGTTCTTGATTCATAAGTCTCCTCCTCTCAAAATTCAAGTAAATGTATTATCTTTATTTGACCAGAATGATCCAGACACTGAGTTGTCGGAGGATATATTAAATTACCTTTATAAATATTGTCTAAAAAGGATATATGGCTGTCTGAAATGTGCATTTCGGGTGTCCAAAATTGTTGGTCCTTTACAAAAAATAGGGAACATTCAACCCATCGACTCGGCAGACATGCCGGGCGAAAAACCAAAAAACCACACCTTAAATGGTGAGGTTTTTGGAAATTAAGAATCCTTTTACCTTTAAATTATAATCCTACTCCTTCACATAACAGGCCACAATTTCGCCATAGTACATGACATGGTAGTCTCCTTTGGGATAGGCCAGCTTTTTAATGTTTTCGGCCACCAGGGCGGGTTCCATGGACTGCTGGTAAATCACCCTGCATTCGTAGTGTAAATCGCATTCACCGATAACAGGGGTATTAACCACTTTTCCAGGTTCGGGGGTGAGGTTGCCTTCTTTGAATTTATCAAGCTCCCGGCCCGATTTGGTGCCGCACAGGGCTAGTTCTTTCTTGAGTTCCTTCCTAAGGGGTATGCTTACGGTAAACTCTTTGGCGCTTTCTAAGAGTTGATAGGTGTACCTGGACTTCCTGACCATCACCACAAAGACAGGTTTTTGCCAGACAAAGCCGATGGTTCCCCAGCCAATGGTCATGGTGTTGAGTTTATCCTCGTCCTTTACGGTCAGAAAAGCGCCTTTGGGCAGTTGCTCCAACAGTTCTTTCAGGTAATCGTTGTACTTAACATCTTCTTTCATGTTCTCAACTCCCTTTATCTTATAACTGAACCGGCAGGTAATCCTTTAACCTGACAGCACTCCTGGTAATCTCACAGGCCAGCGCATAAACCTCAACTCCGGCAGCGGCGGCCAGGTGCAGGGATTGGGCAAAGTGAGGGCCGGTGGCATGGTTGGGGGAAAAGAGGACGGCATCATCCCGTTGCACCACAAAAATTACCGCTGCCCGGAAGCCCTCACCCACCGCACGGGCCAGTTCCAGCAGGTGTTTGGCGCCCCGTTCTGAAGGGGCGTCGGGAAATTTGGCGATCCCTTCGTCCACCAGGGTGACAGATTTTATTTCCATCAGGCACCTGCCGGTATCCCCTTTTAGATAGAGGTCAAAGCGACTTTCTCCATAGCCTACTTCTTTTTTGATTTCCTGGTAACCGGAAAATTGCTCCAGTGCCCCGTTAACCAGCACCTTCTGCATGAGCCGGTTGGGCAGCAGGGAATCCACGGACACCAGTGTTTCCCCGTAGTGGGCCAGGTGAATACGGTATCTGGTCCGCATATCCCTTGGCATGGGGGTTACGTAGACGGTATTGCCCGGAAAGAGCAGTTCTTTCATTCTGCCGGAGCTTGGAACATGGGCGGGGTACCTTTGCCCCGCCACTTCCACCAACCCCACAAAACGGTTTTTTCTTTCCAGGAATGTTGCTTCCACCAGTTTCGGCAGCGGGATGGTGATCTCCCTGGCCGGATTACTGAGTCCATTCAAATTCCCAGTCTCCAATGCGCACAATGTCGCCTTCTTTTACCCCGGCGTCAATTAACCCCTGCTCCAGGCCCATCACTTTCATAATCCTCTGCAGGCGCTCCACCGATTCTTCCTCTTCCAGGTAGGTCATGGCTACGTGCCGTTCAATTTCCTTGCCCGTGACACGCCAGTTGCCGTCCATGTCCCGTTTGATGTTGAACCGGTCCTCCGGCGTAAAGACCGTCACCCGTTCTTCCTCCGGCTGTTCCGGTTCAACCCTCGGCAGTTCCTCCAGCAGCCTGACTACCCTTTGTATCACCTTATCCAGCCCCTGACCGGTGGCCGCAGAGATGGGAAAGATCTCATATTGCCCACTGAATTCTTCTTTGATACGGACCAGATTTTCTTCGGCCTGAGGGGTTATGTCCATTTTATTGGCCGCGATGATCTGCGGTCTTTGGGCTAACCGGGAATCGTAGAGCTCCAGTTCTCGGTTGATGGTTTTAATATCTTCCACAGGGTCCCGGCCCTCGGTGCCGGCGGTATCCACCACATGGATGAGCAGGCGGGTACGTTCGGTATGACGTAAAAATTCATGGCCCAGGCCCACCCCCTGGGAGGCTCCTTCAATGAGCCCGGGTATGTCAGCCAACACAAAACTGCGCTCGTCCCCTGCGGAAACCACGCCTAAGTTGGGCACCAGGGTGGTGAAGGGATAGTCCGCAATTTTGGGTTTGGCTGCCGAAACCATTGAAATAAAGGTGGATTTTCCCGCATTGGGGAAGCCGATCAGCCCAACGTCCGCAATGAGTTTTAATTCCAACTCAACCCACAGTTCTTCTCCCGGTTCGCCCTTTTCGGCGATTCTGGGTGCCTTGTTGGTACCCGAGGCAAAGTGCACATTGCCCCGGCCTCCCCGGCCTCCTTTAGCAATGATGACTTGCTGCCCGTCTTCCACCAGGTCGGCAATAAGACGCCCGGTCTCAGCCTCCCGTATCACGGTGCCGGCAGGCACCCTGACGGTCAAGTCTTCCCCGGCGGGGCCGTTCATGTTTTTTCCCATACCATGCCCGCCGCGCTCGGCCTTAAAGTGCTTTTTGTACCGGAAGTCCTGCAGCGTGTTGAGCCCTTCGTCCGCTACAAATATGACGTCTCCTCCGCGGCCGCCATCGCCGCCCCAGGGGCCCCCGAAGGGCACGTATTTTTCACGGCGCATGGCAATACAACCGTTACCGCCGTCGCCGCCTTTAACATAAATTTTCGCCCTGTCATAAAACATTGATGTTCATCACCCAACAGTATTATTTACCGTCTTGCCCTTCCTAAGCCTATTTTTTGGGAAATATCATGTAGATTTCTGCTTCTTTCTCTGTCACCGCCAGCTTGGTACTGCTTTTGTATGGTGCCAGCGCCTCGGATAACACCATTTGTTCCTGAGCATCCTGGACCACCTCCGCCGGGACTCCCGGGAAGCCCAATTTGACGGTAATTTTTCTTTCGCCTTCGCTGATGGTCAAGCTCATGCGCCGGTCTATCACTTCAGGCGGCGACAGAAATTTTAAGGCTTGCTTAACGCAGCGTTCTAGGGCGGCTCCCACCACCTGGCCCGGCACAGCCAAGGAAGCCATGTTCGTTTCAATATCCATCACAAAGTCTACCTGGCATTTGGCGGCTTCGTTATTGGCAATCAGCAAAACCGCCTTGACTTCCGGGGATTTGAGCCTGGTAATCCTGCTCAGCCGCTCATAGTCGCCGCAGACCTGGTTGATATAATCCCTTACCCGTTCCCCTTTGTTCAACTGGAGCAGGCCGGATATCACTTGCAAGTGATTTAAAAAGTCATGCCTTTGTACTTGAATCACTTCCAGAAGGCCTTTGATTTCCATTGGTGATACTTCCTTTCGAAACCGTAATAATAATTTATATTCGACGATTTGGATTTATTTTCCTCCCGGTGGAGGCATTAAAAAACCAGCCTGTACTGCAGGCTGGTTTTCAAAGTTACTGAGCTACAACTTCGGGAACCACAATGCTTACTTGTTTCTTATCCCGACCATTACGCTCAAATTTAACAATGCCGTCAACTTTGGCAAACAAAGTGTCGTCGCCACCGCGACCAACATTGACACCGGGGTAAATTTTAGTGCCACGCTGTCTTACCAGAATGCTGCCGGCGGTAACAAATTTACCGTCGCCTTCTTTTACCCCAAGTCGTTTGGCCTGTGAGTCACGACCGTTACGAGAGCTACCTACACCTTTCTTATGAGCCATAAAGTCTCACCTCCCTATTGGTGACCGGATAAAATTAAGCTTCAATTTTTTCAACAACCACCTGGGTGAAAGGCTGGCGATGGCCTTTCTTACGGCGGTAATTCTTCTTGGGCTTATACTTGAATACGATGATTTTCTTGCCTCTGCCGTGGCGCACTACGTCCAGAATTACTTTGGCGCCTTCCACCTTGGGAGTGCCAACCTTCACCTGACCGTCCTTTTCCACCAGCAGAACATCAGTTAACTCAACCTTCTGGCCTGCTTCGGCCTCCAGCTTTTCAATGTACAGGGTGTCACCTTCCTGAACCTTGTACTGCTTACCACCGGTAATTACAACTGCATACATACCTACACCTCCCCGTCTTTTAGGACTCGCCATCAAGGTACCGGGTCACCGGGTTTTAAAGACCTCTGCTGAGCGGTATGGTAGGCAAAAAGACACCTACATTTAGATATTCTATCATAATTGAGATATTTGTCAACAAAATTACCTTGCTCTCCTGTGTTGGGTGCTAAACTGGAACAGAGGTTAGAAGTGAGAAGAATAAAATCTCACCTCCAACTTCTCACCTCTCACTTCTCAATTACACCAACCTGGCCTTGGCGTAGGTGCGGTGCACCTTGACAATCTCCACGGAAACCAGTTCGCCGACCAGCGCCCCGCCGCCCTCAACGTCGATAATAAAGCCATCCAACCTGGCGATGCCGTCGCTGGGGTTAGAAATATGCGGTTCCTCCACCTTTAACTCGATAATTTCGCCGGTTTTTACGGGAACGGTCTGGGAAGAGATTTCTTCCTGGTCAGACAGGGGCTTGATGGTGACCTGTTCTAAATGATGAGTGGCCGAGCCCCGGATGTAAAGGTTCTTGCCGGTTTTTTGCTCCAACTCTCTCAAATTTACCCCGCCGGCCCCGATTAATCTGGCTGCCACAATGGGGTTGGCCTCCACCAGGATGGTATCGGCCACCGTCTGGCGGGCCAGCTGGTAAATCTGGGTTTTTAGCTGGATGCTGACCGTCTCCTCGGAAAGAACCTTCCCCCGGCCTTCACAATAGGGACAGGGCTTCTGCACCACCTCCGCCAGGGATGGGCGCACCTTTTTGCGGGTCATTTCCACCAGCCCCAGTTGGGTGATGCCCAGAATATTGGTTTTGGTTTTGTCCTTTTTGATTTCCTCCTCCAGGGTAGCCAGCACCTGGTTGCGGTGTTCTTCTTCCGCCATATCAATGAAATCGACAATAATGATGCCGCCGATGTTTCTCAGGCGGAGCTGCCGGGCAATTTCCACCGCCGCATCCAGATTGGTCCTCAGGACCGTGTCCTCCAGCGTAGTGCTGCCCACAAACTTGCCGGTGTTGACATCCACCGCCGTCAGGGCTTCGGCCTGGTCAATCACCAGATAGGCCCCGCATTTGAGCCAGACCTTCCTCTTCAGGGCCTTTTCCAATTCTGTAGAAATACCATAGTCTTCAAAAATATTTTCACGCTCATCCAGGAATACCTTGAGCTTCAGCTTCGGATCGATCATATCCAAAATTTCCAGGGTTTTTTCGTATTCACTGCGGGAATCCAGGGTAAGACGGTCCACATCTTCGCTGAAAATGTCCCGCAGCATCCGCTGGACCAGTTCCAAATCCCTGTGCAGCAGGTTGGGGGCGGAACTGTTGGCGGACCGGCTCTGTATTTTACGCCAGAGTTTGCTGAGCAGCAGAATGTCCTGCCGGAATTCTTCCTCATCCACCCCTTCGGCCACCGTCCGGACAATGACACCCATTCCCTCGGGTTTTACCCGGGCGGCCAGTTCCTTTAATCGCTCCCGCTCCTTTTCTGATTCAATGCGCCGGGAAATGCCGATGTAGTCAACGGTGGGCATTAGAACCAGATACCTGCCGGGCAGCGTAATATGGGTGGTAACCCTGGGTCCTTTGGTGCCGATGGGCTCCTTGACGATCTGAACGATAATCTCCTGACCCTGCTTTAAAATGTCACCGATATTCACGTTAAGACCCGGCTGGTTGGCTGCTTCCGGATTCCTGGCCGGCTGCGCGTCTTCCACATAAAGAAAGGCATTCTTCTCCAACCCGATATCCACAAAGGCTGCCTGCATGCCTGGAAGGACATTTTCTACCTTGCCCTTGAAGATGTTCCCCACCAACCGCTGGTTTTGGGAACGCTCTATGTACACTTCCATAAGCACTCTGTCTTCCAGGACCGCAACCCGCGTTTCTTCTTCCTGTACATTAATCACGATTTCTTTTAACATAGCTGACTTCCTCTCCTACCCTGGCCCCTAAACCTCCCAAAGGGAGATGGGACCAGTGTCACCCTCGGCAAACAGGGCGGTACGGCGAATACGGAAATCCTCCGGGTCAACGGGTACTCCCCCGTCCCCGGATAGCCTGAGTAAAACCTCTTCAGGACGAACATTTCCTGTACTGCCGATTAAAAGTTCCATATTTATTTCTAGTATATGCCCTTTTACTCCACCTGCCAGCCTAAAAATTCCCGGACGAATGTCGACTTCTTTTCTTTTCCCTTTTACTTCTCGGGTTATCATAATTTCTTCTTGATCCATCAGGTGGTCAATGGCTGTATTCAGTTCTACCTCCGAATACCCGGCGGGCAGGGTGGCCGTCGCCCGGTAGGCAGCCCTGGCAATCCTGGACATTAGGGCAGGAGCACGGTCCACCACTTCTTTGACATCTAATATTTTATACCCTTCGGGCAGATTGGATTCCAGCCGACGGGCGATCTCAGCTGGCTCCAGGTACTCTTTAAGCTCCATGTCCATGTATTCTTCCAACCCCGCAACCCCGACGGGCAGCGGTGCGGCAAAACTAAACTTGGGGTGGGGATTAAAGCCCTCGGAAAAGGCCACCGGCAGGCCGGCCCGCCGGGTGGAACGGTCAAAGAAACGGACCATATCCAGGTGGGAGCTGTAGCGGGCCGGGCCGTCTTTGCTAAACTTCACCCTGTATCGGGGCAATCTCCGCACCTCCCAAAATATTTGGTTTAATCTCCAAGGTTGGACACAGGCCACAGCCGGGGCACTTGCCGCTGCGGCAGTCCACCGTGGGTTGGCTGGCCATAGCCTTTTTGTGTTCTCTGATTAAAAATTTCTTGCTGACCCCGGCTTCAATATGATCCCAGGGTAAAATTTCTTCGTAGCTAATCCTCCGGTAGGCATACCACCGGGGGTCAATCTTTTCTTCCTCAAAGGCTTCCATCCACAGATCGTAGTCAAAATGCTCGGACCAACCGTCAAAACGGGCCCCTTTGGTCCAGGCACTCTCCAGCACCGCACCCAGGCGGCGGTCCCCCTTGGCAAAAACAGCCTCCAGGAAACTGGTCTCCGGGTCGTGCCAGTTGTAGGAAATGCGTTTGTCCCTCATTTTCTCCTTAAGGTATTTTTGTTTATCCCTTAATTCCTGCAAAGTGTTTTGGGGTTCCCATTGAAAAGCGGTGTGGGACTTGGGTACGAAGGAGGAGGTACTCACTGTTACCTTCAGCCGCCCCCTGGGCACACCGCATGCCTGGCCGATTTGCACCACTTTTTTGGCCATATCGGCGATGCCGTCCAGATCTTCGTAAGTTTCGGTGGGCAGGCCGATCATAAAGTAGAGTTTCACCGCTGACCAGCCGTTTTTAAAGGCGGAGGTGACGGCATCCACCAGGTTTTCTTCGGTCACATTCTTATTGATGACATCCCGCAGCCGTTGGGTGCCGGCCTCCGGTGCAAAGGTCAGACCGCTTTTCCGCACCTTTTGCACTTCCTTGGCCAGATCGATGGAAAAGGCATCCAGCCTCAGGGAGGGCAGCGACACGTTAACCCCCCGTTCCCCGTAAATATCCAGCAGGTTCTTCACCAGGGGGGCCACTCCGGTGTAATCTGCGGTGCTTAATGAGGTCAGGGAGATCTCGTCATGGCCGGTGCTGGCGATCATTTCTTCCACCTGGCGCACCAGGGTCTCGGGTTTTTTCTCCCGGACAGGACGGTATAAGACTCCCGCCTGGCAGAAACGACATCCCCTGGTGCAGCCCCGTAAAACCTCCACCATCACCCGGTCATGAACAACGCCCATAGAAGGTACGATGGGGTTGGTGGGAAAGTCTACATTATCAAAATCCCGCACAATTCGTTTGCCAATTTTGGCGGGAACCCCTTCTTTGACGGAAGTTACCGATGCGACGGTGTTGTCATCCCGGTAGTTCACCTCATAGAGGGACGGGACATAGACGCCCGAAATGGTCCTGGCAAACTGCAATAACATTTCCTGGCGGTCAACACCCTTTTGTTTCAGTTCTTTATAAGCATCAATCAATTCGTGGATAACCTCTTCCCCTTCGCCAATGACAAACAGGTCGATAAAGTCGGCAATAGGTTCCGGGTTAAAGGCGCAGGGACCCCCGGCAATCACCAGGGGCATGGTGTGGTCCCGGTGGGCGGAACGCACCGGCAGACCGGCTAAGTCCAACATGTTTAAAATGTTGCTGAAGCTCATTTCATACTGTAAAGTGACGCCTAAAATATCGAAATCCACCAGGGGACGCTGGGATTCCAAACTGAATAACAGAAGCTTTTCCTTCCGGAGCTGTTCTTCCATGTCGGTCCAGGGGGCAAACACCCTTTCCATCAGCGCGTCTTTTCTTTTATTCACCACATGGTAAAGAATCTGCAGGCCCAGGTGGGACATGCCCACCTCGTAGACATCTGGAAAGGCAAAGGCCATCGTAACGTCTACCCGGTCCCAGTCTTTTTTCACGGTATTCCACTCGCCGCCGGCGTAACGGCTGGGTTTTTGAACCCGGGCAAGGACTTTCTCCAATTTGTTCATGGTCTGCTTCCTCCATTTAATGCACGTCCGTTAGAACACTCATTCTCTATTATTGCCCAATTATGTTCGGAAAAATATTCCTTTTTGATTTTTCTACATCCGGTGGAGTAAATCCTGCTTGGAAAAACATAGCTGGCGCCAAGCTTTTTCGGCCAGTGGCCGGCCTTGGTTGTATTATGCAGAAAGTTCCAGACTCTCTGAGCTACCAAAAAAACGGACCCAATCATATGGATCCGCTCAGTTTGATTTAATAATGGCACCCAGGGGGTAGTCCATGCCATGGGTAAACAAGGCATCCACCACTTGTGCTTCACTGATTTGGCCCAGGGTTTTCATCTGCTTGTCTACCAATAGGATGAGATGAAATTTTTGGGGCACAAATAAACGCACAACCTCTTTCAGGGGAACGTCTTCCCGGGCCACCAGCTGCTCCGCCGGTAAAACACCCGCTTTAGACAGTTCCTCTTTTTTTTGAGCCAGGTGCCGGATAAACAGGTAAGGCGCCAGGTTTTTCTCCTTAGTGGCGGAATACAGAACAAACAGGGCAATAATCACCACGTCCAGCCCCACAAACCCGTAGAGCACTCCCACAACGCCAAGGCAGGCCACCACCACCGCCACAACCTGTCCCATTCTGGCCGCTATTAATGTGGCCTCGGATAGCCCCACATGGACGGACAAAAGGGCGCGGAAGATTCTGCCCCCGTCCAGAGGAAGGGCGGGCAAAAGGTTAAAGAAGGCCAGCATCAGGTTGATCTGCAGAAAAAAGGGGCTGAGTTCCTCTGACCAAATGCCATAATTTCTTAATCCCATGGCCAGCCCGATCAACAGCAGGTTTGAGGCCGGTCCCGCCAGTGCCACCGCAATCTCTTTGCCTGGTTCCACACTCATTTCCCCGCCCATGCGGGCCACACCCCCAAAGGGTAACACTTCAACGTCAATGACCCGGACTCCTATCAGCCTGGCCGCCAGGGTGTGGGCCAGTTCATGGAACAATACCAGGGCAAAGATCATCAGTCCCTTTTCCAGAACGCCGGCCACAAAGTAAAGGCCCAGGAGAAACAAGAACAGCAGATTAAAATGCAGGTCAATTCCCCAGAGGCGACCCACCCTCATGGTTTGGAACGCTCCTGATCCTTTTTAGGTTCACCGGCATCCGTTTTTGATTCATCGGAGTTTACCGATTTGCTGTCTTCTTCTTTGGTTGGGGAGGCATCATTCTTTTGCTCTGCCGGCTCATCTGTGGGTATCGTTTTCAGATCGATTTTCTTAAGTGGGTCAACCAGTTTATCATTTTCCCGCACTTCGAAATGCAGGACCGGGTCTCCTTCAGTTGGCTCAGCTACTTTGCCGATCACCTGTCCGGCTTGTACCTGGTGTCCCTTCGTAACGGAAATCTCGGTCAAGCCGGCGTACAGGGCATATTCTCCTTTACGGTGCTCAATGAGTACAAACTCCCCGTAGGTACGATCATGGCCTATGCGGCTGACTGTACCGGGCTGTACCGTTTTCACCGGTGACCCCACCGCGGCGCTGATATCGATCCCGGGATTAAACCTCTCCAGGTTATCCAGCGGGCTTTTTACCCAGCCAAATTCCTGTACCACCCGCCCGGAAACAGGGATGGCCCAGGCGTCCGGCTCCGGTGTGGTGGTGGCAGGTAGGACCGGGCCGGATAGTTCATTAAACATAGGCCAATCCATATTCACAGTTTGCAGGGCTATGGCGACGGCTTTATCCAACACAGGCGTAACATCCCACTCGGTGGTTAAGGCCACCCTTAACCCCTCCCTGGCCTGCTGGCTCCAGGGATGGGAGGATTCCTTAATCAGCAGCAGTACGGCAAAAATCCCCAGGGCCGCCACAATGCGATAAAAGGTTTTCCACCTTTTACTGCGCGGTTTTTCGCGCTTCCACTTGCTGCGGGGACCATAAATACTGCTCCAATCATCCACCCCGCAGTTGTAATAGCCGCCTAAAGGATCCCTGCTTTTCTTTTTAAACCGGTCAAAGCTTATCCTTCCTATTTTCACCTTCAATCCCTCCCAAGGGTATTTCTTTGAAGCCGCGGTACGACTAGTACAGTATATTTTTCGGGAGGGACAAATATGACAAGCCCTGGTTGCTTACGGGCATTTCTTTTGGGTCGGCCATCGGCCGTCAGCCGTCGGCTTTTTGGGTTTGGTTATAGGACGGTATTGTTTACTTCTCATTAATTAAAAAGAGCCCAGTCAGAGAGACTGGACCCCAAAGGAATGCCCCTTAGAACAAAATTTTCTGCCTTCGCATATAGACATTCAGTAAGATTCCAATGGCGATCATGTTGGTCATCATGCTGCTGCCGCCGTAGCTGAAGAGGGGCAGTGGTACGCCTGTTACCGGCATAATGCCGGAAACCATACCTACGTTAATGAGAATGTGGAAGGTTAACATGGCGACGACTCCTGTGGCCAGCAGCGTGCCGTATAAATCCCTGGCCTGGGAAGCGATGCGAATGCCACGGTAAAGCAGGATGAAAAACAGAAGCAGCAATGCGGTCACACCGATAAAGCCCATCTCCTCGCCGACCACCGAGAAGATGAAGTCTGTGTGCTGTTCCGGTAAAAAGTTAAGCTGGTTTTGGCTGCCGTTATAAATCCCTTTGCCTTCCAAACCGCCGGAACCGATGGCAATCTGGGACTGCACCACGTGATAGCCGGCGCCGTGCCACTGTTTCCAGGGGTCGATAAAGACCAGCAGGCGGTCCAATTGATAATCTTTCAGGGGGATCCAAAGCCCAAATTTAAAATGTGCCCAAACCCAGCCAACGGCGGAAGCCCAACCGCCCACAAAAAGCCCTGCCACCAATTTTGGATTGGCTCCGGCCACAAAAAGCATACCGAACATGATGGCAATGAAAACCAGGGATGTTCCCAAATCCGGCTGCTTGAGAATAAGCAGCATGGGAACCCCGATATGGATAAAGCAGGGGATCAGGTCCTTTAAGGTATTTAAATGCCCTTCCCGCCGGGTTAAGAAATCCGCAAAGGTGATAATGATAAAAATTTTGGCAAACTCCGAAGGCTGCAGCAGAAAGGGTCCTAAATTAATCCAGCGGGTGGCACCCTTGGCACTGTGTCCCAGGGGGGACAAAACAACCAGCAGCAGCAGTATATTCAGGATATAAATGGTTTTACGGTGACGCCGGAAGTCCTCATAGGGAACGGATAAAACAAACCCCAAAATAATTAGACTGAGGATTACGAAAAAGATCTGTTTTTTTACAAACGTACTAAAAAATAATTTGGTGTATTTAACAATTGATATTCCAATGGGTTCACTTGTACCTTCACTGCTCAGCCCCAGTGTATCTTTGTTCCAGATTTCCTGCTGCTGCCGGAAATCCATCGGGCTGCTTACAAGGGTAGCACTGCTGATAATCACCAGGCTGAAGCAAATAATTAAGAAAACGGCAATTAATAATGTATAATCAAGGTTTTTTACAAACCGCTTGTCCACCAAAACAATCACCACCTATAAATCCTTTAACTTATAGATTATATAATATTTCTGATTGAAACAAAAGGGGCTGTCTTTAGACTAAGGGGTATTCCTTTTGGGTCTAGTTGTTAGACTTTTGGGTATTACTTAAGGGGCCTGTTGTTAGTACCAATTTACAGGACCACTCAGGAATACCCAAAAGGCTAGCAACAGGACCCCAAAAACATATCCGCAGTCTAGCAACAGAACCCTAAAGGAATGCCCCAAAGACAAAAAGAGATGCCTCTGCATCTCTCTTCTTAGGCCAGGTTTTTGGCCCGTTTCATTCGTTTTACCGGGATGTTGGCCACAAGAGCAACCTGATTGTCGTTGCTGTCCAGGCTAACTTCCAGTGCCTGTTCGTCAATCTCCATGTAATTTGAAATCACTTTAATCAAGTCGTTCTTAAGGGAAGAAAGTAGCTCGGGTGATACATTGGCCCGGTCGTGTACCAGCACCAGCCTCAATCTTTCTTTTGCCACATTCTTGCTGCTTGTAGTCTCACGACCAAAAACCCTGCTTAGAAATTCTAACACTCCGGTACCCCCTTTCCTACTTCAGTCCAATCATTTTCTTTAAGGCACTAAACAAACCGTCCTGTTCTTCGAGGTTCAATAAAGGCACATTTTCACCCAGGATACGACGGGTGATGTTGCGATAAGCCTGACCGCTCTGGGATTTGTCATCCCTTACCACGGTCTCCCCTTTGTTGGTTGTTACAACAACCTGCTCATCCTCCGGTACCACACCCAGCAGGTCAATGGCCAGGATTTCATTCATATCGTCAATGCTCATCATATCGCCACGGTTTACCATCTTGGGACGGTACCGGTTGATGATCAGTTTTGGCTCCCGCAGGTCGGCGGCCTCCAAGAGTCCGATAATGCGGTCGGCATCCCGCACCGCAGACACTTCCGGGGTGGTAACCACAATAGCTCTATCCGCCCCGGCAATGGCGTTTTTAAAACCCTGTTCAATGCCGGCCGGGCAGTCGATGATAACAAAATCAAATTCCTTTCTCAGATCCTCACAGAGTTCCCTCATTTGATCAGGGTTTACCGCTGTCTTGTCTTTGGTCTGGGCTGCGGGTAACAAATGCAGCCCCTCATACCGTTTATCTTTGATCAAGGCCTGACGAATGCGGCAAACACCGCTGGTAACATCCACAATGTCAAAAACGATGCGATTTTCCAGCCCCAGTACAACATCCAGGTTACGCAGCCCGATATCGGCATCCACCAGACACACCTTTTTCCCGTAGGAGGCCAGGCCTGTCCCCAGGTTGGCAGTGGTGGTGGTTTTACCAACGCCCCCTTTGCCGGAAGTGACTACGATGACTTCACCCATATTTTAGGTCCTCCTTACTATGACAAGCGTTTTACACCGAATGAAACCTGTTAACAAAGAACGGTATCCGTTACTTAATTACAGAATTAAAGGTTTCTATGGTCACGACACCGTTTTTTATCCGGGCCAGTTCCGGGTAATCCGGGTCGGATGATTCATCCTCCGGCGGTCGGGTGATGTGATTGCCAATTCTCAGCTGCGTCGGCCTGAGTCGAAAGGCCAGAATAATGGCATTGGTGTCTCCTTTGACGCCGGCATGTACAACCCCCCGCAGCGAGCCCATGACAATGATATTGCCGGAGGCCACCACTTCCGCACCGGGGTTTACATCTCCCAGTACCACTACGTTTCCGTCATGACAAATACTTTGTCCGGAACGCAGGGTTCTTTGCACTAAAATGGTATTCTCATCCACCAGTTCCGCTAATTCCACCGGAAAACTACCAAGGGATGGATGACTGGTTGTGGAATTGGACAGTGTCTCTTTGGTCAAAATAACTCCCTCCCGCTTACCCTATACTTCAATTCTACGCTAAAGTACCAAATCCTTCTAAAGATGGATAAAAAAAAGGGGCGTTTCGCCCCTATATTATGAGATAATTAGACATTATACCGTTTATTCCGGACTGTAGCCGGTTTGCTGCTGTGTATTCTGTACCTTAAAGTAAGCAGCAAACAAATCCCTTGCCACCGGCCCTGCAGCCACACCACCTTTGCCGCCATAGTCCACCACTGTGGCCACAGCTACTTCCGGATTTTTAAAGGGGGCATAGGCTACAAACAAGGCATGGTTGTCGCGTCCGAAGACCTCTCCGGTACCGGTTTTCCCGGCCACCTGGATGGGGAAACCACTAAATATTCCGGAGGCTGTACCAATACTGGTCACCATGTTCATACCCTCCTGGGCAACCTTTAAAGCCTCCGGCTTAACGCCAACCTCGCCGATTTTTTGCGGCTTAAATTCCTTAAGAATCTTTCCATCGGGACTGGTGACCTTTTCTACCAGGTAAGGTTTCCACCGGGTTCCCCCGTTGGCAATGGCAGCAACATAATTAACGAGTTGCAAAGGAGTATATTCATTGTACCCCTGTCCGAGGGACATGTTTAGGGTATCATAAACCTGCCAATTCAGGTCCCATTTGTACTGGTCGTACTGGTTTTGCACCGCCCGCAGTTCCCTTTGCTTGGCTTTCTCCAGTTTTTGTCTCTCCTCCGGGTCTGTGGCACTGGCCAGCAAAGGCTTGTATTTTTCTTCTACGGCTTTAAATTTAGGTTCATAGACGGCATCCAGATAGGCTTTGTTACGCTTATATTTGTATTCCGGCGTAGGGACATTGCCGGCAGGTTCACCGGGAATTTCAATACCCGTCCGTTCCCCAAACCCAAACATGCGGGCATACTTGCCAATAATATCAACTCCCAGGACCCGGTGCCCTATATACCAGAAATAAGTATCGCAGGACTCCGAGAGGGCCTTGCGCATATCTACCCGGCCATGACCGCCCGGCTTCCAGTCATTAAACGTTCTGTTACCAAAAATATAGTAGCCGGGGTCAGAGAGCGCCCAACTGGGGTCCACTTTCCCGGTATCTACCCCTGCTACGGCAAGTACCATCTTAAAGGTGGACGCAGGGGGGTACAACTGTAAAACACGATTCGGCAGAGCACCGCTTTTTTGTAAATCCTCCCATTGTTTCTGGCTTAACCCGTTAATCCAAATGGAAGGCTCGTAGGTAGGATAACTGGCCATGGCCCGGATGGCCCCGGTTCTCACATCGATCATGACCGTGGCCCCGCCCTTTGATTCATAGCCAAGCTTCCTCATGTACAGTACTTGCCTCTCCAGGGATGCCTCAGCAGTCTTTTGCAATTCAGCATCAATGGTTAAAACCAGGTTGTTGCCGGGAACGGGCTCCTTAATGCCCAGGTCCCTGACCGGGCGGGCCTGGGCGTCCACTTCCACCTGCCTGGCCCCGTCTTGTCCCCTTAAATAGGGTTCAAAGGCATTTTCCAGCCCTTCTTGCCCGTACATATCCCCAAGCCGGTAGCCTTTATCCTGATTTCTTTTTAATTGTTCTTGTTTAATTTCCTGCACATACCCCAGTACATGGGACAGCATGGAACCAAAATGGTAATTTCTTACCGGCTCAACGTCGATCACCACCCCGGATAATTCCAGGCGCTGTTCTTCCAGGACGGTAATGGTTTCCAGCGGAACATCCGTGGCCAGCCGCACCGGCTGGAACATCCTGAGCTGTTGTTCCTCCAGCTTTTTCATAATTTCCTTGGGGTCCATACCCAGTATGCCCGCCACCCTGTTGACCACCCGGTCGGTGTCCTTTAACCCCAGGTAGACCAGGGAAACTGTATAAACCGGCTTGTTGCCCACAATTTTTACTCCCTTACGGTCGTAAATCTCACCCCTGGGAGCGATAATGGGGTTCAGCCGCATGTGGTTTTGTTTGGCCAGGGTTTCAAAGCGCTCGGTTTCTAAAAGCTGCATATATGCTAAACGACTGATCAGAACCACAAAGATGAAGCTTACAATGAAGAGGAGCACACGGGTCTTTTTCTCGATAATCTTCCTTTCCAAACAAACTCCTCCCAAACAAACAGAATATTAAGGTTCTCTTTCCCGCAGCCAACCATCTTCGTTGGAACTGTAAAATTTCCAATAGGTCAGGGGAACCAGCAGGGCGGTGTAAATGGCGGATGGAAGAACCACCTGGGCCAGGGCAAAGGAAGGTGCCACTTCGATATCCAAGTAAAACAGCAGCATATAATAGGCAAGCTGGTTGGCGATCCCCACCATAAAGGTCACCAGGGTAACAATAATTACACTTTCCTTATAAAAACGGGCCTCCGCCAGACCCACCAGGTAGCCCGCCATCATTTTGGTAAGGGCGTTCAACCCGATGTAATTGCCGGTAAATATATCCTGCGCGAGACCTGCCAGAAAACCCAAAAAAGCCCCCTCCCTGGAGCCACGGAGGAAGCCATTAAACACAACCAGCATTAAAACCAGGTCGGGTTTCACCCCTGCCACCTGAAGGAAGGTAAATAGGGTCGATTGTAACAACAATGCGATTGTTATCAACAATAAAAAAACAAAGGAACGCAATTAATCACCCTCCGTCGGAGGAAGAATATCGGGATTATAGACAGTGGTAATCACCAGCACTTCTTCCAGCCGGTGGAGATCCGCAAAGGGCGCCACGGTAGCGGTCTTAAACAAACCCGTGGGCTCATCGGATACATGAACCACTCTGCCAATGGGAACCCCCTTGGGAAAGGTGCGGCCAATGCCCGAAGTAATGATGATTTGACCATCCACCAGCTGGGTATCCTTCGGCACATGGATCAGCCTGGTCTCCCCGGAGCCGGAAGTTGTCCCCTCCAGCACCCCGGGCACGCGGGATTCCTGAACCATAGCTCCCACCCCGCTGCGGGGGTCGGTAATCAACATTAACTGGGAAGTATTTGAGGATACCGCCACGATCTTACCAACCAAGCCCGCCGGTGTTACCACCGGCATATTTTTAACTATACCATCCTTGCTCCCCTTGTTCAAGGTGACAATACCAAACCAATTTCCGGGATCACGGCCAATGACTGCCGCCACCCGGGTGCTGAAATTTTGCTTATACTGGTCCCGGTATTGCAGAAGTTGCTTGAGACGTTGATTTTCCTGCTTAAGCTCTTCTTGCAAATACAGCTGCCCCTTCAAAAGGGACACCTGTTCCTTTAACGCTTTGTTTTCTTCAGGCAGCCTGCCCAGGGAAGTAATGGATTCCACCCCATTGCGGAAGGTCCCGCCAATTCTCATCAGCACTCCCTGGACAGGGGCCAGGCCGTCTTTGATGGCTGTTTCCATGGGCGTAAGCTGGGGACGCCCCACGTGGGTAAATCGCATCACCAGCAGGGTAATACCCACCAGAATGGCCAGCAGCACAAAATTCTTATAAGATACAAACCGGGGCAAAATCTCACACCCTTAGGCCAACTTCTTCGGTTGGATTAATACACGTCTTAGGACATCGATATTTTCCAGCACCCTGCCTGACCCGTAAGCCACTGCCAGCAGGGGTTCTTCGGCCAGATGAACAGGCATGCCCGTTTGAGCACTGACCAGGCGGTCCAAGCCCCGGAGCAGCGATCCGCCGCCGGCCATCACAATCCCCCGGTCCATGATGTCCGCAGCCAGTTCCGGCGGCGTCTTTTCCAGGGTAACCTTAATGGCCTCCAAAATGGCCGCCACGGGTTCGGACAGTGCTTTATAGATTTCCGTCGAGGTAATTTGCAGGGTTTTCGGTAAACCGCTGACCAGGTCACGCCCTCTTATTTCTTCGGTTTCCTCCACATCCAGCGGGTAAGCGGTGCCGATATTAATCTTAATGTGCTCGGCGGTGCGTTCACCGATCATTAAGTTGTAGGTCCGTTTTACGTGCTGGATGATGGCATCGTCCATTTCATCGCCGGCGATGCGGATGGACTTGCTGGTGACAATGCCGCCCAGGGATATGACGGCCACTTCCGTGGTACCACCGCCGATATCAACGATCATGTTGCCTGTGGGTTCATGCACCGGCAATCCTGCGCCAATGGCCGCAGCCATCGGCTCTTCGATCAGATAAGCTTCCCTAGCCCCGGCCTGCAAGGCTGCTTCCCGGACAGCCCTTTCTTCCACGGCGGTCACGCCGGAGGGTACACTGACCACCACCCGGGGTTTGACGATAAAGGAACGTCCCCGCAGCGCCTTGTTGATAAAATACTTTATCATGCTCTGGGTAACGTCAAAATCAGCAATTACGCCGTCCTTCATGGGACGAATGGCCACGATGTTGCCCGGGGTACGGCCGATCATCTGCTTGGCTTCTTCCCCTACGGCCAGAACTTGCCCGGTTTCCCTTTGAATGGCCACCACCGACGGCTCCCTTAAAACAATGCCCTTGCCCTTCAAATAAACCAGCGAGTTGGCAGTGCCTAAATCTATGCCCATATCCTTGGAAAATATACCAAGTCTCATTATTTTCGTCCTCCTTAGGTTTGGTTAAATAAGTCCTTTTGATTTTAAGCTGGTGAATCTATTATCTCCAATTACGATGTGGTCCAGGACATCGATTCCGATAATTTCTCCCGCTTCGACCAATCTTTTGGTGAGGGAGATATCCTCCCTGCTTGGCGTGGGGTCCCCGCTGGGATGATTATGTACCAAAATAACGGAGGCTGCACTCCGGCGAATGGCGATTTTAAAAAGCTCCCTGGGATGTACCATGGAAGAATTCAGGGTGCCGATGGAAATGGTCTCCCTGGCCAGCACCTGGTTTTTGGTATTGAGAAGCAGGGCCTGAAAATATTCCCGGTCCCTGTCCCTTAAGTCCTCCATCACCAGAGCACATACATCCTCGGGACAACGGATCACCGGTCGCTCTTCCGCAGGCAAAGCAGCCAGCCGTTTGCCCAGTTCAAGGGCCGCCTTTACCTGCACGGCCTTTGCCGGACCAACCCCTTTTAGTTCGCTCAGTTCCTCTATGGTGGCTTGGGCCAGTGCCCGCAAGTCCCTAAACCGGCCCAATAATTCAGCCGCCAATTCCATGGCAGAAGCCCTGGCTGTACCGGTCCGCAGCATAATGGCTAGTAAATCAATATCGGAAAGGTTTGCCGCCCCTTCTTTAAGCATACGCTCTCTGGGGCGCTGTTCCGGTGGTAGTTCGCGCATTACGGGATAAGTCATACAATTTCGACTCCAAACATTCTTAAAGCATCTGCCAGTTTGGCAACCGGCAGGCCAACCACATTGAAATAACAGCCCCGAATGCTGTCAATAAAGATCGAGGCTTTTCCCTGCACAGCGTATGCGCCGGCTTTGCCCATCGGCTCACCGGTATCCACATAGCGCTGGATTTGTTCTGACGACAGAGGCTTAAACCGTACAGCGGTGGCCTGGTGGGTCACCACCGATTGACCGGTGGCGGCGTCAATGACTGCCAGACCCGTGAACACCTCGTGGCTTCTGCCCTGCAGGCTTTTCAGCATCTGCACGGCTTCCTCACGGTCTGCGGGTTTTCCCAGGGGTTTTCCTCCCAGTACCACAAGGGTATCGGCACCGATAACCAGCCCTTTGGTGCTTTGTGCAGCCACCACCGAAGCCTTTCGTTCCGCTAGTTTCTCCACTTGCTGGGCCGCAGGCATATTTTCATCCAGTGTCTCGTCCACTTCACTGACTTTTACCTCAAATTCCAGCCCCAGGTTGGCAAGAAGTTCCTGGCGCCTGGGAGATGCCGATGCGAGGATAATAGGACGCACAAGTGAAACCCCCTGTGAAATTTAACAAATCTTATAATTTTCGATAGGCTAAAAATCCTAATAATATTCCCAGCCCGGTCACAGGCCCCAGGGACATGGTTAAACCAAAGGATACTTGAAGAAAATGCAAGTTGAAGGTTGTATTGTTTAACCCGATGGTTGTAAAATTTTTCAGTACAGGCAGGTAGACTGCCAGTGCTTGTCCTATGGCGCTGCCGGCCACACCGAATGCAAGGAGCAGGATGATTAAAGTCCCCGGGCCTTTGCCTACTCTAAATGTTTTACCCATGCTTTCACCTGTCAGGAAAGGATTGGAATTACTTCTTATAAGTTTATCATCCACCCTTTTATCTGACAAGCAAATACAGATACTTTAGTTGTCCCCGATAAACCGATAAATATCCATTAAAATTAGGAAGGTGGGTAATAACCCACCTAATTTAGCAAAATCCTTTATTTTTCTTTCAACGCCAGGTTGAAGGTCAAAATTTCCAGTTTGACCGACAGGTCAACGTTTCGCACTTCAACGTGGTCGGGTAGATTCAAGGATATCGGGGCAAAGTTGAGGATGGCTTCCAAACTGGCCTTCACCATGATGTCCGCAATTTCCTGAGCAGCTTTGGAGGGTACGGCGATAATGCCGATACGAACATTATGCTCTTTCACCACCCGTGACATTTCCTCCAGGGGGAGAACTTCCAGGTCAGCAATACGCTTGCCGATCTTTGTCAGATCGTTATCGAATACCCCGACAATGGTAAAGCCCCTGTCCTTAAATTCCCTGTAAGTCACCAGTGCGGAGCCAAGATTACCGGCCCCCACCATCACGAGATTCCACGGCTCAGACAAACCAAGAATTTTTACGGTGTAGCGAATTAAATCTTTAACGTTATAGCCCACACCCCGGGTTCCGAACTCACCGAAGTAGGCCAGGTCTTTACGGACCTGGGCGGGACTAACGCCAACACCCTCAGCAATGTCACCGGAAGAAACGGTAGTTATTCCTTTTTTATCGAGTCTTTTTAAAAACCTGGAGTATATCGATAACCTAGTTATGGTTGCTTCTGGGATCTTTAGCGCTTTCACCAGGTCCCCTCCCTTTTCTGAAGATAGTGCTGTATTTTTTCATCCCTGTTAATTTTCTAATTATTTATATTTTATATTATAGTAGTAAAAGTTCAGGTTGCAAAGGGCATTTGTGAATTTTATGACATTACTTTTTTGTGCAAAGCTCAAACTTTGTCGCTTAGATGACGAATAAGCCGCACTTTTAAAGACAATCTTCGACATCGTTATGTATATTATAACCGTTTGCAAGTGCCTATTGCTTAAAATAATATACTTATTGTTTTTAATCTTGTGCCAGATTGTTTTTTCACAAAACAAGGGATGATAAAAAATCACTCCGGTTTAGCAGTTCCGGAGTGATTTTTTATCAGAGAGTCCCAAAACCGAGCGGGCTTCCGCCACCATGTATAAGGAACCGGTGATACACAGGATGTCATCCTGCCGGGTCCTGTCCAGAGCCGCTTTCACTGCTTCTTGTACATCTTCTATGACAATTACATCTTCCAGGTAGTTTTTTGCATGGTCCGCCAGTCTGGTCCAATCCCCGGCCCTGGGGTGGTTGGAGCGGGTAACCACCACCGCCCTGGCCAGAGGGGCCAGTTCCGCCACCACCTTGGATCTTTCTTTATCCGCCAGCATGCCCAGGAGAAAGATAAACCGGCGTCCGGGAAAGGATTCCAGCAGGGCCTGTTTCAGAGCCAGGGCTCCGGCATGGTTATGGGCGCCGTCCAATAGGATGCTGGGGTTTTTTCCTATAATCTCCAATCGCCCCGGCCATTGAACTGTTCGTAATCCCTCTACCACGGCGGCTGCAGGAGCAGGATGCCCGCCGCCCGCAAACAGCATTTCCACCGCCGCCACGGCGGTGGCGGCATTGATTTGCTGGTGTGACCCGAGCAAAGGAAGGCGAACGTGATAGCGGTTTTGCAGTCCTTCGATTTTAAATTCCTGGCAGCCCTGGTTGCTCTCCTGCCGCAGGGGAGACCATGTCACGTCTTTGCCCATCCGGATCAGCCTGCTGTAATTGGCCTCTGCCGCCTGCTGAATCACTTCAAGGGCTATCCCTTCAGCCGCGGTCACCACCGGTACGCCTTTTTTGATGATACCGGCCTTTACCCGGGCAATTTCCCCAACACTGCTGCCCAGGTAGTCCATGTGATCCAGGGATACATTGGTGATGACTGAAACCAGCGGGGTCACCACGTTGGTTGAGTCAATGGTCCCCCCTAACCCCACTTCCAGAGCCACGTAGTCCGTTTCTTCCAGGGCAAAGTACAACAGGGCCAGGGCGGTGCTTACTTCAAATTCGGTGGGGTGCTCGAAGCCCTCCGTCACCATGTTGTCCAGGTGCGGCCGGATATCATTGATGAGTTGAGCCAACCTTGCCTCGGCAATAGGCTCACCGTTGATAAGGAACCGCTCGGTGTAGCTGTGCAGGTGCGGGGAGGTGAACATGCCGGTTTTATAGCCTGCCGCTCTGAGGATACTGGCAATCATGGCGGTGGTGGAGCCTTTGCCGTTGGTGCCGCCGATGTGGATGATGTTCAGTCTGTGGTGGGGATTGCCCAGCCTTTGCAGCAGCTCTTGGATGCGGCTCAGGCCCAGATTGATGCCGAACTTGGTTAGGCTTTTGAGATATTTAATCGCTTGCTCGTAGGTCACGGAGATGAGTCCTTTCTTGGTTCGATATGGTCGGCTTAAAATGAAGGTTGTATCCTGGCACGGCCTACCCACGGGGCAGACCGGCTTTTCCAAAAGCGGAGCGGGCTTTGAGAAGTGAGATGTGAGAAGTTAGACGGGCTGCCCTTTAGGTAACACCTAGATATGGAGCAAGTACAACCTCATATCCGAAACAAGAACCTAATGCCCGTCATTCTCGATCAAGAAAAACTTAATGGCTTCCTTAAAATTCTCCACTGCCTCTTCCATCGTTACTCCCCGGGAAGCGCAGCCCGGCACGTCCGGGGTTACTGCATAGAAACCGCCGTCATCCGGATCCTCGTGCACCTGTACCCGAATCCGCACCTTGATCTCGCCTTCCAGTCCACCCTTGGGCAGGGGGGACAGGATTTCCTCAAATTGAAGTGCCATACGAATCACACTCCCTAATTTAGACTTACATGTATTCTTTTGGGTCCTGTATGCCTCATACAAGACCCCTAGGCATTACCCGTCAGTCTAACAACTGGACCCCATAGAAATACCTTTCAGGCTAAGAAATACCCACTAGCTCAACATCGCCAACCGATCCTTCAGAGCATTGGCCTTCATGGACAGCTCCTCTTCCTTGGTCTTTTCCTTTTCAATGACGTCCGCCGGGGCTTTGGCCAGGAAGCCCTGGTTGTTCAGCTTGCCCTGGACCCGGGCCAGGTCGGTCTGGACGGCTTTCAGTTCTTTGTTTAAGCGGGCAATTTCCTTGTCCAGATCAATAAGCCCCTTCAGCGGCACGAAGATCTCCACCCCACGGGTAACGGCGCTGGCGGATTGGTCGGGTTTCTGCTGCAGTTCGGCCAGCACTTTGACTTCGGTGTTGGCCAGTCCCTGGACATAGGCGGTGTTTCTTTCCAGAATGCCGCGGAACCCTGCATCACCGGACACCAGAATGGTCTCTGCCTTCTTGCCGGGGGGAACGTTCATCTCACCCCGGATACGGCGGATGGCGGTGATCACTTCAATCAGTACCGCCACTTCCGACTCGGCGACCTCATCCTTCAGGCTTTCCTCTGCGGTGGGCCAGCTGGCCAGCATGATGGATGCTCCCCGGTGGGGCAGCTTCTGCCAGATTTCCTCTGTGATGAAGGGCATGAAGGGATGCAGCAGTTCCAGGGTCTTCCTTAATACCTGCACCAGCACCTGCTGGGCTGTCACCCTGTCCTCCGGTGTGGTTTTGCCGAACAGGCGGGGTTTGGCCAGTTCGATGTACCAGTCGCAGAATTCGCTCCAAATGAATTCATACAGCACACGGGCCGCTTCGCCCAGTTCGTAACGTTCCAGGTAATCTGTTACCTGGGAAACAGCCCCCTGCAGGCGGCTTAAAATCCAGCGGTCCGCCAGGCTATAGGGGCCGCCCTGGGCGGCGGGGTTATAGTCCCCCAGATTCATCATGACGAAGCGGGAAGCGTTCCATAACTTGTTGGCAAAGTTGCGGGCGCCGTCCAGCCGTTCAAAATGGAAGCGTAAATCGTTGCCGGGGGTGTTGCCGGTAATCAGCATAAATCGCAGGGAGTCCGCCCCGTGGCTTTCGATAACATCCAGGGGGTCCACCCCGTTGCCCAGGGACTTGCTCATCTTGCGTCCCAGGGAGTCCAGCACCAGGCCGTGGATAAAGACTTCCTTAAAGGGTTCCTGGTTCATAAACCGCAGCCCGGAGAAAATCATGCGGGCCACCCAGAAGAAAATAATGTCGCGGCCGGTAACCAGCACCGAGGTGGGGTAAAAATGTTCCAGCTCGGGGGTCTTGTCAGGCCAGCCCAGGGTGGAAAAGGGCCACAGGGCCGAGGAGAACCAGGTGTCCAGCACATCGGGGTCCTGCTCCATTGCACCGCCGCACTTGCCGCAGCCGCTTACCGGTGTAACGGAGGCCACTGTTTCGTCGCAGTCCCGGCAGTAGTAAACGGGTATGCGGTGACCCCACCAGAGCTGGCGGGAAATGCACCAGTCACGGATGTTTTCCATCCAGTTTAAGTAAATCTTGGTGAAACGCTCGGGAATAAAGGTAATGCGCCCGTCTTTGGCGGCCTCAATGGCTGGCTCGGCCAGGGGCTTCATCCTGACAAACCACTGTTTGGACAGCATGGGTTCGATGGCGGTGCTGCAGCGGTAGCAGTGGCCCACGGCGTGGCTCATGTCTTCCACTTTCACCAGGGCGCCCATGGCTTCCAGGTCGCGGACGATTTGCTTGCGGCATTCCCAGCGGTCCAAGCCCTGGTATTTACCGGCATTTTCATTCATTTTGCCGTACTTGTCAATGACCACCACCTCGGGCAAGCTGTGCCGGCGGCCGATTTCAAAGTCGTTGGGGTCATGGGCCGGGGTCATCTTCACGGCGCCGGTGCCAAAGGTGGGGTCACAGTAGGCATCGGCAATGACCGGCAGCTCCCGTCCCACAATGGGCAGCACCAGGGTTTTGCCCACCAGGTGCAGGTAACGGTCATCCTCGGGGTTAACGGCCACCGCCACGTCCCCCAGCATGGTTTCCGGGCGGGTGGTGGCGATCATGATAAACTCTTCGGGGTTGTCCTTGGCGGGGTACTTGATGTAATAAAGCTGGCCGGGCTTGTCCAGGTGCTCCACTTCGATGTCGGAAATGGTGGTCTGGCAGTGGGGGCACCAGTTGGTAATATAGTAATCCCGGTAAATCAAGCCCTGGTCGTAGAGCCGGACGAACACTTCCAGCACTGCCTTGGAGCAGCCTTCATCCATGGTAAAGCGCTCCCGGTCCCAGTCGCAGGAGGCGCCCAGGTGACGGAGCTGGGTGGTAATACGGCTGCCGTACTGCTCCTTCCACTGCCAAACCCGCTCCAGGAATTTCTCCCGGCCCAAGTCGTATTTCGATAGGCCTTCCTTGGCCAGCTGTTCTTCTACTTTGGCCTGGGTGGCGATCCCCGCGTGGTCGGTGCCGGGGACCCACAGGGCGTTGTAGCCCTGCATGCGGCGCCAGCGGGTCAGGATGTCCTGCAGGGTGTTGTCCAGGGCATGGCCCATGTGCAGCTGGCCGGTGACGTTCGGCGGCGGCATCACGATGCAGAAGGGCGTCTTATCCTTCTCCACCTCCGCGTGGAAGTATTTGCTGCTTTCCCAATGACGGTACCACTTGCCTTCCACCTCCCTGGGATTATACACGGTTGGAATGTTGTTTTCGGTCACGTTGAATCACTTCTCCTTAATTGGCCTTTGGCTGTTGGCTATTTTTGTTTTTACTCTTTGTTTTTACTCATTGGTTTTTCTCTTAATTTTTGTTTTAGGTATTCTTTTGTTTGTTTTTATTAATAAAAGCTGATTATAAGGCTTGTAGCCAATGGCTAATGGCTACCGGCCAATGGCCATAAAAAAGCTCCCGTCCAAATCAAGGACGGAAGCTGTTTTCCGCGGTACCACCTTGTTTCCACCCATAACAAAAATAAGCATCCATTGGGCAGCAACTCGTTGGGCTGTAACGGGCCTGCCCGTCCAGGCCTACTGGTGGTTCAGCCTGGCTTCTCCGGGGCGACATCCTGGGGCTTTGGACAGAAGACCTTGCAGCCAAGGGCCTTCCTCTCTGAGACCAATGAATCCCGGAACTCCCCTTCATCGACTTTGCCTACCCAATAGTTTAATTATTTTTACAGCCTGTGTCAACAAAACCTACTTGCAGGATCCCAGATATCTTCTGCTAACAGTACGTTTTCTCACCGCGGCCAGGTTAACCCCGACAATGCCGCCCACCGTCCCCAGCACGGCCATGGCCAGGGTCATTAATACAGGGTCAACAACCGGCAGCCCCAGCAAGGCCCCCGCCACCACCACAAACAGCATGCCGTAAACCAAACCGGTCATGCCCCCGTGCTGCCAGCCCCGGATGCCTGCCGCAGCGCCGGCTCCCACTCCTCCGACGACCGCCGAAACCAGGATGGTAAGCAGGATGGCCTGAGAAAAATTATACACCGGAAGGTTGGTGACGGTGACCACGAACCCCATCATTAAAAATACTGCCAGGGTCACGCTTAAGGCCCGTACCAGACCAGCTCCCACGGCCCCCTTTTTGAAAGGCCTGTCCCCTTTTACATCATGTTTTTGCCACTGCACAAAGGTTAGTTTGCCCATGCTTGCCGAACCTCCTTGAAAAAATTCTCTTACATATGTATGCCGTATTCCCAAAATTATGCTCCCTAAACCAAATTATGGTTATTAATTTTTACGACCTAAATAAACATAGTAGTGGATTGGTTTGGTTGAAGGGAGTTGATTTTTTTGAGAAAAAGGTGGAAATGGCTTTTGCTCATACTGCTGGCAGTTATGGCAGCGGGCTTGGGAACACACGGGGTCAAGACCTATTTCTTGTACAGTAAGGAACCGGAAAAACCGGACACAATGAGGGTGGTGGAAACAGAACGTTCCTTACTGGCACTGCCCCATTATATTGCCCTGGCCCAGGGTTTTTACCAGGAGCAAAAACTACAGGTGGAGTCCTTTGTGTCTAAGGAAGCGGTACAGGAAGAGGTAATGCTGACGGGCGAGGGGGATGTATTGTTGGGTAACCTCAGCCAGGCGTTATTCACCCGTCCCCTGGGGACCGGGGCAGACCTGGTGGCTTTTGCGGGTTTAGCCCGCAAAGAAGGCTCCTTTTTGTTGGGGCGTGAGGATACCCAGGCATTCTCCTGGGAGCAGGTGAAAAAGAGAAGCATCATTGGTGATGCGCCGGACACCCAATCCAACATTGTTTTAGAGGAAGCTCTAAAACAAAACAAGTTGGCCCTGCAGCATCAAGTGATTATCATACAAAACCTGCCGCCAAATTTAAAGGAGGGCGCTTTTCAGGCCGGTGTAGGTCATTTTGTTCAGATGTCCGAACCGATGGCCACAATGACCGAGCAAAGCGGGGTTGGTAAAACCGCCGTCTTTCTGGGGTCAGCCGTGGGTCCCGTGCCTTCTTTGGCTTTTTTGGCACCGGAATCTTACCTAAAGGAGTACAGCAGGGAATGCCAGAAGCTGGTCAACGGCCTGTGCAAGGGAATGCTCTGGCTGGATTATCATAGCCCGGCGGAAGCAGCCAGAGTGATTGCCCCGTACTTCCCCGACCTGGACCGGCAGACGCTCACTAAAATCATCGAGCGCTATAAAAAGTTGGGCCTCTGGGACAAAAACTCGGTCATCGGGGAAGAGGATTATGAAAATCTGCAGAGTTACGTAAAAAGGGCCGGCGAACTGACCAACCCGGTGGAATATAAAGACGGGGTTTATGCCAAGTTTGCCAGGAAAGCTGTCCGTTCGGTGGAATACATCCCTCCGGAAAAGCAAAAGGAAAAAACCTGGTGGGAAAAAGTTAAGACCCTGGATTTTAAATAGTCTCCTTGCTGGGATATGACCTGCATAAAAAGTTCCCAATAAAAGTTCATAAGTAATAACCAGAAAATTACCGGGCACACTAAAATGGAACCTGTCTCTGCAGGAGGTGCTACCTTGCGGGTTGCAATTATCGGCGCCGGTGTGTCTGGGTTGGCCTGTGCCCATGAACTGGAACGGTTTAATATATACCCCGATATCTTTGAAGAGCGCTCCCGTCCCGGAGAGCTGTTTCCCCATGTGGCGGGCATCCTGCAATTGATGAACCGTCCGGTGCATGATCAGTTGCAGTGGTTAAAAAAGCAATATCACTTGGAAATCCATCCCATTGCCACCTGGAAGAAACTGACCATGAATTCCCCCCATGTCAAAAGAGTGGTCAAGTCCGGCAATTTTGGTTATTTTCTGGAACGGGGACAGGGTCCGCGCTCTCTGGAAACTCAACTTGCAAACAGTCTTAAAAGCCGGGTCAATTATAACTGCCGGGGCAATTACTCTGAGCTGGCCAGGGAATATGACTATGTGGTGGTGGCCACCGGCAATCGGCAGGTTGCCGCAACCCTCGGTATTTGGAAAGATATCTTTAGCACCATGGTTCGGGGGGCTGTTGTTCAGGGTAAGTTTGACCCGGAAGAACTGATTATGTGGGTGAATACCGATTATGCCCTGGGGGCCTATGCTTATTTAACCGCCTTTAGCCCCACCCGGGCCAGCCTGGTGTTGATCCACGCCAATGCCAAACCTGAGGAAACGGAGAGGCGCTGGGTTACTTTTTTAAAGCAGGAGAAACTTGATTATCACATCGAAGAAAACTTTTTGCTGGAGCACATTTCAGGTACCGCTTACCCGCACCATGTAGGAAACATTCTTTTGGTTGGGGCTGCTGGTGGTTTTATGGAGTCTTTTTTAGGCTTTGGCACGGTATCCTCCCTACGCAGCGGTGTCCTGGCGGCCCGGGCCATTAAGGGAAACCGGTGCTTTACAAAACTGGCCGATAAGTTGGACCAGGAAATGAGAAGGTCTGTTCGTTTGCGGGAAATTATCAATACAATGGAAAATAAAGATTATGACCGGTTGGTGGCAACCGCCACTTTTCCTATTATTAAACAGTTATTCTATAACACAAATTTCCCTGTACTAAAATACGCCGGTGATATTTTAGAACTGGTGCGAGCTTCCGTGAACTGGGAGAAAAAAAGCATCTTACCCGCCAAACGTTCCAAATAGGGGGTCAGACCCTCGTAAAAAATGTCGAAGAAAACCGCTGGCGTTTGACCAGCGGTTACTCTTTTTCTACTGACCTTTAACTGTCCGTGTTATGTATCCAATTTTTTATAACTCCCAGCAGTTCATCCCTGCCCCGCCCGGTTTCGGAGGAAAATGGGATCAGCCGGTGCTCCGGGGATAAGGGAAGGGTTTTCTTGATAACTCCCTGCTGCTTGGCCCACTGGTTGTTGGACAGTTTGTCAATTTTGGTGGCTGCCACCACTGTCGGTACCCCGTAATGCAGCAACCACTGGTACATCTGTTTATCCTGGGAAGTGGGGGTATGACGGCAGTCCAAAAGCAGGAACACGCCTTTAAGTGTCTCCCTGTTCTTCAAGTACCCCTCAATCATTTTTCCCCACTTGGCCCGCACTTCCTCGGGCACCTTGGCAAAGCCGTAGCCAGGCAGGTCCACCAGCAGGAATTTGTCATTGATCGTGAAAAAGTTGATCAATTGTGTCCTGCCGGGGGTTTTGCTGGTCCGGGCCAATCCCTTGCGGTTGACCAGCCGGTTGATCAGAGACGACTTGCCTACATTGGAGCGGCCCACGAAGGCCACTTCGGGTAAATTCCCCGGGGGATAACCCCCGGGGTTGACTGCACTGGTTAAAAACTCAGCGGATACAATTTTCACGACGGTAACTGGGTTCCTCCTTGCTGGTGAACCACCGGGGTAAAGTGCGGGTTATCAATGGCCGCTGCTGCTTCAGGTTCTACCACAAAGGTCTCCACCGCTTCCTCTTCCAGCAGAGCAATTTCCAGCACTTGATCCAGGTGCTCGACCAGTTTAAATTCCAGCTGCTTTTTGATGTTGACCGGAATGTCTTCCAGGTCCTTTTTATTATCCCTGGGCAGTATAATCACTTTGCTGCCGGCTCTGTGAGCTGCCATCACTTTTTCTTTAATGCCGCCCACCGGCAGCACCCGCCCCCGCAGGGTGATTTCCCCGGTCATGGCCACATCGTGCCGCACCTTACGACCGGTGAGTACCGAGGCCATGGCAGTGGCCATGGTAATGCCCGCCGAAGGACCGTCCTTGGGAATGGCTCCCTCAGGAATGTGAATATGCATATCCCACTTCTCGAATAACTCTTGATCAATGCCCAGGTCCTGGGCCCGGCTGCGCACGTAGCTGTAACCTGCCTGGGCGGATTCTTTCATGACTTCGCCCAGTTTTCCGGTCAGGGTCATGCGGCCGCTGCCTTTGTAGGTGGTCACCTCGATTACCAGGGTATCGCCGCCCACTTCGGTCCAGGCCAGACCGGTAACGGTACCCACCTCATCGTTTTGCTCAGCCACCCCGTAACGGTAACGGGGAATGCCCAGGAACTGCTCCAAGTTTTGAGACGTGACCTTCACTTTTGCCGCTTCTCCGGCCACGATTCTCTTGGCGGTTTTACGGCAGATGGCTGCGATTTTGCGCTCCAGGTTACGTACGCCGGATTCCCGGGTGTATTCCCGGATTACCTTGAGGATGGTGTTGTCCGAAACACTGATCATGTCGGAAGTCAGACCATGATCCTTAATCTGCTTAGGCATCAGGTGACGCTTGGCGATTTGCAGTTTTTCCTCTTCAGTATACCCAGAAATTTGAATAACTTCCATCCGGTCCAGCAAAGGACGCGGGATGGACCACATGTTGTTGGCGGTAGTAATGAACATCACATTGGACAGGTCAAAGGGTGTCTCAATGTAGTGATCGCTGAAGGTGCTGTTTTGTTCAGGGTCCAGCACTTCCAGCAGTGCGGAAGCCGGGTCGCCGCGAAAATCGCTGGCCATCTTATCGATTTCGTCCAGCAGGAAGACCGGGTTCCTGGAGCCGGCGGTGCGCATGCCCTGTATGACCCGTCCGGGCATGGCGCCCACGTAGGTCCGGCGGTGTCCCCGGATTTCGGCCTCGTCCCTGACGCCGCCCAGAGAGATGCGGATGAATTTGCGGTCCAGTGCCCGGGCAATGGAACGACCCAGGGAGGTTTTACCCACACCCGGCGGTCCAACCAGGCAAAGGATGGGACCCTTCATCTTCTTGGCCAGCTTGCGAATGGCCAGGTATTCTATAATTCTTTCCTTAGGATCTTTCAGCCCGTAATGGTCCGCCTCTAAAACCTCTTCGGCAGCTTTAATATCGATGCGGTCCCGGGTGCTCTTGCTCCAGGGGAGGCTCAGCATCCAGTCCAGGTAGTTGCGCACCACCGCTGCTTCGGCGGCCATGGGAGGCATTTTTTCCAAACGCTCCACTTCTTTGAGCGCCTTTTCTTCGGCTTCCTTGGGCAGTTTGGCCTTGGCAATTTTGTCTCTCAGTTCTTCACATTCAGCGACCCGTTCGTCCTTTTCGCCCAGTTCCTTTTGGATCGCCTTCATTTGTTCCCTCAGGTAGTATTCCTTCTGGGTCTTTTCCATTTGCTTGCGGACCCGGATGTTAATCTTGCGCTCCAGTTCCACAATTTCCAGTTCACTGGCCACAATGGCGCAGAGTTTTTCCAACCGCTCCACAATCGTAACGGCTTCCAAGACCTTTTGTTTATCCTCGATACGCAGTGCCAGATGGGAAGCGATAATATCCGCCAGACGGCCGGGTTCTTCCAGGTTTACCACCGTCACCACGGTTTCCGGAGGAATGCGCTTGGAAAGTTTAACATATTGCTCAAACTGGTAAACAAGACTCCGCATAAGGGCTTCAATTTCAGCGTTTTTCTCAAAATCTTCGGAGTACTGCTCAATTTCCACCCTGAAGTAGGGCTCCAGATGCTCGTATTTGTTTATCTTGGCCCGGGCAATGCCTTCCACCAGCACCCTAATGGTACCACCCGGAAGTTTAAGTAATTGTTTAACTTCAGCTACAGTTCCTACCTGGAAAATATCGTCTACAGTGGGTTCATCGGTCTGCGCTTCCTTTTGGGTGGCCAGAAAGATCATTCTGTCCTGCACCATTGCTTCTTCAATGGCCTGCACAGATTTCTCCCGTCCTACATCCAAATGAATCACCATATAGGGAAAAACCAGAATGCCCCGCAAAGGAAGCAGGGGTAGAGATTTTAATTCGGAATTCACTGCCGCACCTCCTTGTATATTCTAATCATGAGTTAATTAACTAGTGCACCAGAATAAAGTAATAATAACACACAAGGCGAGAATCCCGCCACAACAATAATTCCCAGTAACGGAAAAAACCCAGCAATCGCTGGGTTTTAGGAGCTTGCAGAAGCCAAATAGGGTATTTCTCTTTGGCAGGATGTTTCATATTTCGCAATTATTTTTTAAATTATCAGGATTTGGCAGCTTTCTGAGACAGGAAGGCCGCCGCAGCGGGTATTTCCAGGGCAGCCGGTACCGGTTCCCACTTTGATTCCTCTGCCCCGGCCTGACCCATTAAGGCGCCTTTAATTACTTCATCCAGGGTTTCCACCGCCACCACGGTGATACCCTCTATGTTTTTAAACATTTCCTGGTAATTTTCCTTGGGAATAAAGACCTTCTTTACGCCGGCCTGGCGGGCTGCTTCCACTTTGGTCACAATGCCGCCCACCGGCTTCACCAGCCCCCGGATGGAGATTTCACCGGTCATGGCCACGGTGTTGTCCACCGCAATTCCCTTGATGGCAGAGTAGATGGCGGTGGCAATGGTGACCCCGGCCGAGGGCCCGTCCACCAGACCGCTGCCCAGGAAGTTGACGTGGATATCATAATTTCTCGGGTCCACATCCTTCACCCGCCGCAGCACCGTGACAACATTCTCCACCGAACTGCGGGCCATGCTCTTGCGACGTACTCTTTTGCCGCTGCCGCCAATTTCTTCTTCCTCAACCACACCGGTAACGGTAATTTTGCCGGTTCCTTCAGCAATGGGGATGACGGTGGCTTCCACTTCGGAAAGGGTGCCCATATTGGGGCCGTATACGGCCAGGCCGTTCACCGCGCCCACCTGGGGCTGCGGGTTGATTTTCCGTTCCGGCCTGGGGGTGTACTGGCCGCTGTGGATAACCCACTCGATGTCCCGCACCAGGATTTCTTTTCTCCCCTCGGTAAGGGCAATGCCGCCGGCGATTTGAATGATGTTAACCGCTTCACGACCGTTGGTGGCATAGCGTTTGATCACGTCCAGTGCGCCTTCTTCCAGCGGGAAGCCGATTTTCTGGGATGCGTTGGCAGCAATTTTTTCAATTTCATCCGGCAGCAGGGCCCGGAAAAAGATTTCCAGACAACGGGAGCGGATGGCTGGGGGAATTTCTTCCGAGGTCCGGGTGGTTGCTCCCACCATGCGAAAATCCGCCGGCAAGCCGTTCTGAAAAATATCGTGAATATGGGTGGGAATATTGGTGTCTTCGGAGCTGTAGTAAGCGCTCTCCAAAAAGACTTTACGATCTTCCAGCACTTTTAAAAGCTTGTTCATCTGGATGGGGTGCAGTTCCCCGATTTCGTCAATGAAAAGCATGCCCCCGTGGGCCTTGGTAACGGCTCCCGGCTTTGGCTGGGGAATCCCCGCCATCCCCATGGGACCGGCCCCCTGGTAAATGGGGTCGTGTACCGAGCCGATGAGCGGGTCGGCAATGCCCCTTTCGTCAAAACGGGCGGTGGTGGCATCCAGTTCAATAAATTTTGCGTTTTCCTTGAAGGGTGAATTGGGCGATTTTTTGGCTTCTTCCAATACCAACCGGGCTGCGGCCGTTTTGCCCACTCCGGGTGGGCCGTAAACGATGACGTGTTGCGGGTTGGGACCGCAGAGGGCAGCCCTGAGGGATTTCAGCCCTTCTTCCTGACCAATGATTTCGCTAAAGCATTTGGGTCTTGTTTTCTCTGCCAGCGGTTCGGTTAAGGAGATGGCCCGCAGCCGCTGGAGCTTTTCCATTTCTTTGCGGGATTCCTTCTCGACGGCTGTCTTATTGCCTTGCTGGGCTTTCAGCAGGTTCCAAAAGTACAGGCCGATGACCACCGCAAAAAATACCTGTATAAAGGTGAGAAAACCCCCGAGACTGGTAAGTTCCCCCATAGCAATGCCTCCTTTTGGTCGACTTTCCTTCTTGTATTATTGCTAAATGTACGAAATTTTACACCTGCTATGGGGGATTTCTTTAGCGGCCAAATACCTGATAGAAAAACAAAAACACGGAGTTTTTACACTCCGTGCCCCAATGGTACTCTTAAACTACGCAGACTCTTCTTTTTTCTTCTTATTCTCCATTGTAATAAGAAGCGGTTCGCCCTTTTTAAGAATGGCTTCTTTGGTGATGATGACTTTCGAAATATCCTTGCGGGAAGGAATGTCATACATGATGTTCAGCATGGCCTCTTCCATGATGGCACGGAGGCCGCGGGCGCCGGTATTGCGCTTGAGGGCCTCTTTGGCCACTTCGCCGAGGGCGTCGGGCTGGATTTCCAGGCTTACGCCGTCCAGTTCAAACAGTTTTTCATACTGTTTGGCCAGGGCGTTCTTGGGTTCGGTCAGGATGCGGATGAGGGCCTCTTCATCCAGGGCATCCAGGGTGACGATGACGGGCAGACGACCGACAAATTCGGGAATCAAACCAAATTTGAGCAGGTCTTCCGGCAGGATGTTGGCCAGGATCTCACCGATTTTTTGTTCTCTTTTGGTTTGAATCTCAGCGCCGAAGCCCAGCTGCTTCTTGCCGGTGCGGTTTTGAATGATCTTTTCGATGCCGTCGAAGGCACCGCCGCAAATGAACAAAATGTTGGTGGTATCCAGCTGGATGAATTCCTGGTGCGGGTGCTTGCGTCCACCCTGAGGCGGTACGCTGGCAACGGTGCCTTCCAGGATCTTTAGCAGGGCCTGCTGTACGCCTTCGCCGGAAACGTCCCTGGTGATGGAAGGGTTCTCGGACTTACGGGCGATTTTATCAATCTCGTCGATGTAAACAATGCCCTTTTCGGCCTTTTCAACATCGTAATCCGCAGCTTGAATAAGTTTGAGCAAGATATTCTCAACGTCTTCACCGACATATCCTGCCTCGGTTAAAGAGGTGGCATCTGCGATGGCAAACGGCACGTTTAACAAGCGAGCCAGTGTCTGGGCCAGCAAGGTCTTACCACAACCGGTGGGGCCGAGCATAACAATATTGCTCTTGGAGAGTTCCACGTCTTCCACTTTGCCCCCAAGGTTAATCCGCTTGTAGTGGTTGTAGACCGCCACAGCCAGTTGACGCTTGGCATTTTCCTGGCCGATGACGTACTGATCCAGAATAGCCTTTATTTCTTTGGGCTTTGGTAAATCGCCCATATCCAAGCCGAGGTCGTCGCTTAACTCTTCTTCGATGATTTCATTGCATAGTTCAATGCACTCATCGCAGATATAAACGCCGGGTCCGGCTACAAGCTTTTTAACTTGGTCCTGCATTTTGCCGCAGAAGGAACACTTGAGCTGGCCTTTCTCGTTAAACATATTTCCACCTCTTTTATCTTTACTTCCGATACGGCATCACCTCATCGATGATCCCGTATTTTTTGGCCTCTTCGGCCGACATGAAGAAATCCCGTTCGGTATCTCTGGTAATCTTATCCAAATACTGGCCGGTGTGATGGGCTAACCTTTCGTTTAACAGGTCTTTCATGCGTAAAATTTCTTTGGCATGAATATCGATGTCTGTGGCCTGGCCCTGCACCCCGCCCAGTGGCTGGTGAATCATGATTCTTGCCATCGGCAGCGCGTAACGTTTGCCCTTTGTTCCGGCAGCTAACAGGAAAGAACCCATGCTGGCGGCCTGCCCCAGGCAAATGGTGGATACAGGGGGTTTAATGTACTGCATGGTATCATAGATGGCCAGTCCGGCAGTTACAACACCGCCCGGTGAATTAATATAAAGGTGGATATCCTTTTCAGGATCCTCCGCTTCCAGGAACAGGAACTGGGCGATGACTAAGTCCGCCACATGGTCGTCAATGGGGCCGCCAATAAAGATAATACGGTCCTTTAACATCCTTGAGTAAATGTCATACGCCCGCTCGCCCCGGTTCGTTTGTTCTACAACAATTGGTACTAAACCTGACAAGTCTATCGCCTCCTTGATCGTTTAGATCTTTTAAAATTACGGCTATATTTAGGCTTACTTTCCTAACATATTCCGCTTACGCTTCAGTTGTGCCCTCAATTACTTTGGCATTTTCTACCAGGAAAGAAATCACTTGACGGCGGGCTATATCTTGAGATATATTCCCCACTTCACCCTGTAATTCCAAGGTTTTGCGTACAATTTCCGCATCCTGTTTTACATAGGATGCAATTTTTTGAATCTCTTCGTTAATTTCTTCTTCGGATGCCTGAATGTTTTCAGCCCTGGCAATGGCATCGAGAATTAACTCGTTCTTGACGGTCTTTTCAGCATCCGGTCTCATACGCTGGCGCATGTCATCGATGCTGGTATTGGTGTACTGAAAATATTGATCCAGATTGATTCCCTGCTGAGACAAACGATGGCCTACGTTGTTCAGCATTTCTTCAACCTTCTGCTCCACCATGATCTCAGGAACCTCTACGGTCGCATTGGCAACAGCGGCTTCAACGACGCCGTTTTGCACTGCGGATTTTGCCCTGGTTTCGGCGGCTTCCTTTAATTTATTCCGAATGTCAGACTTTAATTCTTCCAGGGTGTCAAATTCGCTGACATCCTTGGCAAGTTCATCATCCAGCGGGGCCAGTTCCTTACGTTTAATTTCTTTCACGGTTACTTTAAAGGTTGCAGGTTTGCCGGCCAGGTTTTCTGCATGGTATTCCTCGGGGAAGGTTACGTTGACATCTTTTTCTTCGCCTACTTTTACTCCGATGAGCTGGTCTTCAAAGCCGGGAATAAAGGTACCGGAACCGATGGTCAGAGAATAATTTTCGGCAGTGCCGCCTTCAAATGCTTCGCCGTCTACATAACCGGCAAAATCAATGATGGTTACATCGTCCTTTTGTACTTCTCCTTCTTCTACGGTAACCAGTTTGGCATGGCGGTTTTGCAGACGCTCCAGTTCTTTCTGTACATCTTCATCGGAGACTTCTGTGGTAGGACGCTTTACTTCCAAACCTTTATATTCGCCAAGGGTCACTTCCGGTTTGACCTCCACGGTGGCTTTAAAAATAAGAGGCTTACCCGGTTCACCCTGCACAATGTCAATTTTAGGCTGGTCGATGGGCTCCGTTTCGGTTTCCTTGATGGCTTGCATGTAGGCTTCGGGGACGATCATTTCGGCGGCTTCCCCAAACAGAGTCTCTTTTCCTACATAACGTTCAACCATTGCCCTAGGCGCTTTCCCTTTACGGAAACCGGGAATGTTCACCTGCTTAACGACTCTCTGGTAGGCTTTGTTCATTGCCTGTTCCAGTTTTTCTGTCTCTACCTCAATTTCTAAAAGGACGGTGTTTTTTTCTATCCTTTCTGCTGTGGCCTTCATTTTACAGTGCTCCTCCTTAAATACATGTTTTGTTTGATAAAGCTTTTATTTTACTGAAATACACCCTCCCATAGCCTGCAACCTTAGTCCTTATAGTGTAACCCAATACGGGCATGACACTGTATTTAGTTCTACGAAGGTTGTCCAACTCCTGCCCGGAGTCAAATCATTTCCAGCCAAAAAGGGCAATTTTTTCCAGCTGCCTCGATAATTAAAATACCAGGGCAGAACCCTGGCCACTGTATATCATTACAATTATACCATAATGTTAACGGTTTGCAAAACATTTGCTCAGAGAATGTTCGTTCCATTTGGTTTGACAACAGAACATTTGGTTATCAAATTTAATCATGTATACATTAAAGATAATTGAAAAAACGCAGAAATTTGTGCTAATATAGAAGTAACGGAGGATTAAAACCATGTCAAATACTTGTTCTGTTTGTAATCATCCAGCAAGCCGGATATTGGAATGCCCCATTTGCGGTGACGACGTATGCCTGTCGTGTTATGAACAATGCAACGTATGCGGGCAGTGGGTCTGCCACAGGCACATCATCTGCGTTTATAAAAAGGTTCATCTTTGTACCGATTGTTATGCCAATCAATTGCGAGATACCGACTGAAGCCGGAGGATTGTTCCCCCGGCTCTTAAATTTATTTTGCCTCCCGGGAGATGATAAGGGTAAATAATTTAAGGTTAAGCAGTAATGTTTAACCATAGGAGGGTCACCTTTCCATAGGCTCTTACGTATAATGGAGTAAGATTGTTAAGGGAGGTTAGACCCTATGTCCGACGAATTAAAAGAAACAGAAAATCCGGAGACCGCCAGTGAAGAAAACTCCGACGTTATTTCATCTTCATTTTTTAAAAGACGCGGGTTGCTTGTGGAGTTTGAATTTGTAACCCTCCAACCAAGTAACACCAGCGGTGCAACGTCTATTCCTCTTACTACAACCCCGACTACCATCGCTTCTCTAACGGGTGATGATGCTTTAAACATTTTTGTTGTATGCAGCCGGGTATGGTTAACTGCCACGGTTGGCTGGCAGGCCATTACCAATGTAGGAAACAAGGTCGATGTTCTGTTTAAAATCTTTAGAGATGCTCCTGTTACCGGTCCATTAATTTTCAGCTGCCGTCAAAGCGCCAATGCTGCGGAAGAAAATTTTGAGACCACCACTTTTACCCATGTAGATTTGCCGCTGATTCCCCTTAACCCCTGTGATGATTTTCATCATCCTGAGAAGGTTAGTTATTTCTTAACAGCCGAACTGCCATTAGCAGGCAGCCAGGCTAACGTTATCGGTCCGATTACTTTTACGGGAGCACAAATTCTACCAAATTTTAAATAAAAACTCTCTGCTACAATGGAGAAGCACCATCCCTTTACAAAAGAAAAAAGTCCGAGGAATGATCCTTGGACTTTTTTCTTTTGCTGGTGCGGATGAAGGGACTTGAACCCCCACGCCTTGCGGGCACCAGATCCTAAGTCTGGCGCGTCTGCCAATTCCGCCACATCCGCATGTATTTTTTGTTTAAACATAGAAAATGGTGACCCATCCGCGACTCGAACGCGGGACACCCTGATTAAAAGTCAGGTGCTCTACCGACTGAGCTAATGGGTCACGTAAAGATGGCTGGGGCGGCTGGATTCGAACCAACGAATGCCGATTCCAAAGACCGGTGCCTTACCGCTTGGCGACGCCCCAGTATATTTATATGAATAATATGGGGTGGATAATGGGACTCGAACCCACGGCCTCCAGAGCCACAATCTGGCGCTCTAACCAGCTGAGCTATACCCACCACAACAACTTTGTCGACTCGCACAAATTATGTTACCAAAATGTTAAGATGTTGTCAAGCTTATTTCAACAAGGTATTCTTTGTCATTTGATGCTGCTTTTTCCTGACACTTTAGCCACACTGCCGTGAACAATTATTGATTATATACAGGTTGATATTCATTGTCAACGGGTAAGATGAAAAAATAACCCTTAAGGATTTTCCAATTCAAGTGAATTCAAGTGGGGACGGTTCTTGACTTGAATTCATCGTTTTCAAATTCAAGTCAAGTCGAGTAGATGTGGGCCTCTCGGGTTTTAGGAGACGCTTTGTTTTCCGTTGACTGCGCCGGTTCAGCCATTTAAAGATAAATTTTATTACTTTATCTCTAAAGTTCTGTACAGAGCGCAGGTTATCAGTGATGGCCTAGTATTGATAGTATCCTTTCAATTTGCGACATAACTGATCCATTAATACCTTGACCGGCAGGTGCCGATTGTCCCGTAACCATTCTTTCACCCGAAGTAGACTGGCTTTGAATTTCTTGCGGCTGGTCTTCCTTTTGACCCGATATTTGCCCTTCTGGTTTTTACTACAGTAGTGGGTGAAACCAAGGAAATCAAATGTCTCTGGTTTGCCCTTATTATTGTTTTGGCAGGTTTGTTCTGCAAATCTGCCAAAGTTGATAATCCTGGTTTTCTCTTCTGAGATTTGAGGGTTGAATCGAGCCCAACAGACTCGCCATAGCGTTTGTTGTGATATTGCCTTCTGCCTGGCTCACAGCATCGGCCTTCCCGTTCTAGGATTTCGGAGCTCAATCCCTTCAGCTTTCGCTTTCGGCCTGCTACCTAGCTGTCTACGCTTAAATACAGGGGTTACCCCCTGTGTTCCAAGACTCGCTTTGAGTGGTTGGCTAAACCTTTCTCAGTGGGATTCCCACCCATTATACGATGCGCCCTTTTCTCGGCGCACGAACCGTCCCCGACTTGAATTCGTCACTAATTGTTTAATAATGTTTTGTGCTTCTTCTACTGTGACCGGTGTTTTTGGTTTGCACAGGTCGGGAAAAGGGGCAAAGATTTCGGTAACCGCAGGCAGTTCCAGTTCTGCTTCCTGTACAATGGTTTTATCCGTCAGTAAGGCCGGGGTACCCTGGGCCAGCACCCTGCCTTCGGAGAGGATGATGATCTTGTGGGCCCAGCGGGCGGCTATATCCACATTGTGGGTAGCGGCAACGATGGTCTTGCCCTGCCGGTTCAGCTGGTCTAAAAGCTCAAACAAGGCCCGTTTTCCCGCCGGGTCTAAAAAAGCTACCGGTTCATCCAGGACAATAATGTCCGGGTTCATGGCCAGCACCCCGGCAATGGCAACCCGCTTTTTCTGGCCGTAACTCAAATGGTAAGGCACTTTGCGGCTGTACTGCTCCATTTTTACAAAACGCAAAGCTTGGCGCACCCTGGCCTCCAACTCCTCTCCCCGCAGGCCCTGGTTAACGGGGCCAAAGGCCACGTCCTCCCAGACGGTGCCGGAGAAAATTTGGTCGTCTGGGTCCTGAAACACCAGGCCCACTTTACTTCTCAGCCATTGTTCATTGGAGGGACTGACGGTTTCCTCCAGGACCTTCACCGTCCCCTGCTGGACCACATGAATGCCGTTTAAATGCAGCAGCAGGGTGGATTTGCCCGAACCGTTGGGTCCCAGAATGGCCACTTTGGTGCCGCGCTCTATGGTGAGGGAACACTTGTCCAAAGCCCTGGTGCCGTCTTTATAAAGGAAAGAAAGTTCCGTCACTTCAATAACAGGCTCCATGGAATCCCTCCCATATCAATGATCTTGATGGCCCAGGAAGCGGTAATCATGCCAGCCCCAAAGCTGAGGTCCAGTTTTTTTATCCGGTGACAGTGGCCGCAGCATTTGTACTGACCGGTGTATCCCCTGGACAGCATGGCAAAGTAAACCCTTTCCGCCCTTTCATAGGACCGCAGAAAAAGCATGGCCAGCATACTGCCAATGGTTTTTACGGTATGCCTGTCCCAAAGACCTCTGCCTGGTTTAAACCCCCGGGCTTTCCTGGCAGTCTGCATGCGGTTTAGTTCATCCATTACCACCGCGATGTAGCGTACCGTAAAGTCAATGAGCAAAACAAAGATGCGGGGAAATTTAAGATGATTCAGGGCATGGATGATCTCCCGCAGGGAGGTGGTGGATGTCAGAAAGGCCATGCCCAAAAAGGCGGTCACCATACGCAGGCAGGGAAGGACCGCCGCCTCCCAGCCTTCCCTGGTAGCCACCAATTTGAGAACGCCCAATTGCAGGGTCCATACAGGTTCTCCGGGGATGACAAAGGGGAGGACAGAAACCATAACTCCACCGAAGGGCAGCACAAGAACCAGCCTTTTCACCAGGTGTACCGGGGCAATGCCTGCCAGTAGGGAGACCCCCAGCAGCAAGAAGGCCGTGATCATTAACAGTGTTTTGTCCTGCAGCGTGGTGGCGTTGATGATAAAGATCACCACAGCAATCAGCTTTACCCTGGCATCCACGCCCCTGATCCAGGTCCCGGCAGCCAGCCTTTCCTCAATGCCCTGCATTTGTTTAACCCCCGCGGCTTCCTTATGAACAATTCTGCCTTTTCACCAGGAATCTCTTCATGCCCATGACCAGGCCAAAGGTAAGCGCCACCCCGGTGGCCCCTGCTGCCCCGGTGGCCAGGAATTCACTTTGCATACCCGGCATACTATAATCGGGAATGGGGGAAGTAAGAACTTCTTTCCCATAAGCCCTTTGGATAAAGTTTTGATCTTCCGCCACTCTCTCCAACCCGTCCGGATGGGGGGAGGCAAAGGGCGACAAAAAGACAGCCACCAGTAAAGCGATCAACAAACCGGCCAGTAGTTTTTTATTCACTGCAAACATCCCCCTTCCTCAGCCAGTTGGGAGAAAACCCTGCGTTAAGGACGGCCAGCACCACCGCAGCGGTAATAACACCTTCCCCGATGCCAATCAGCGCGTGAACCCCCAGCATGGCCGGCAGGACTACGGCAAAGGGTATCCCCGACAGGGCAAGTTCTGCGCTGGTCATGAAGGCCGCGGCCATTACGGAGGCCCAGGAAGCGGCAAAGGAGGCCAGGGCAACACCGGTTTTCCCTTTGATCAACCGACTTAGGGGCCCGTAAATGCCGGCGGCTACCAGCACGCCAACGACCCCCATGTTTAAAATATTGGCCCCCAGGGCGGTCAGCCCGCCATCCTGAAAAACAAAACACTGGATCATCAGTACCGTGGCCAGAACGATACTGGCACTCCATGGACCCAGCAGGGCTGTTGCCAGGGCCGCCCCCAGCAGGTGACCGGATGTTCCCCCGGCGATGGGAAAATTGATCATCTGGGCGGCAAAGATAAAGGCTGCCATTACTCCCAGTTGGGGTACCTGTCGGTCACTGATTTGTTCCCTGGTTTTAGCAATGCTGTAGCCCAGGACCCCTGTGCTGATGGCCGTAGCGGAAACCCAGGTTTTGGCATCTAAAAAACCATCCGGGATGTGCATATATATCCCTCCCTAATTTAATGAAAAACCTCTACCGGGCTTTTCTTATCTTCCTAACGTGAAATAAAAAAGCCATGTAGGTTCCGGACTTCCGGTTCAACAACTTCCGTGGCTTTGACAAGAACTTTATTATCAATAAAACTGCGGTGTCCGGTTTGAATTCCCTGTAGTGATTTTATTCTCCGGAAACTTCATTATTCCTGCCATTTGAAAGGTAAGAAGTGAGAAATCTTTGAAAGGTTGTATCTTATGTATCTATCACTTCGCATCCCTGAACTTTATACTGTCTCCTCCTGTTTGGGTAGGCACTGGATGGCAATGACGCCGGCCAGTATCATGGCGCAGCCCAGAAGTTGCAGGGGATACATCAGTTCCCCCAGAACCAGGAAAGCAACTGCCGCTGCCACCACCGGTTCCAGGGTGCTGGTTAACCCGGTGATCACCGGTGTGAGGTAGTTCAGGCCGCAAAAATAAAAACCAAAGGGCAGTACCGTGGCAAATACCGCGATGTAGAGAAAAAACAACCACTCAGTGGTGCTGTGACCCACCATGGCGATCCAGGGCGGCTGAAAAACATTCCAGACCAGCGCCCCGAAGCCGAAACAATATAAAAGGGTGGTCCAGGGGTTGAGGGTGCTCAGACCCTTCTTCCCGTAGATGGTGTAAAAGGCCAGGGTCACGGCAGAAACCAGACCGCTCACCAGTCCCGGCAGGTTCACCGCCAGTCCCCCTCCCGGGGCGCCGTTCACAATCAGGTAACCGCCCCCGGCGGTCAGCAGCAGGGCCAGCAGTTTGGCGGGCCCCATCTTTTCCCCCTGAAAGAGAAAGGCGTAGGCGGCCACAATGCCTGGCGCCAGGTACTGCAGAAACACTGCGGTGGCCACGTTGGTCTGGCTGATGGTATAGAGATAACTGAACTGATTCAGCGCAATTCCGCCGATCCCCAGTACGGCCAGGTAGAGAAGATCGCATTTTTTTACCCGTAGCAAATGAGGTTTCCAAAGGGCCAGGTAGGCCAGCAGCACCAGGAAGGACAAAGTAATCCTGATGGTGACCAGGTGCAGGGGGTTTACCTGCTGGTTAAATAAAATTTTGGCCACGGTGCCGGAGATCCCCCACATGGACGTAGCCCCTACCAAAAAGAAAAATCCTTTGACGGACGGCTTCAAACCTTACACCCCCTGAGGGTATTGTAACAGATTCCCCGGTCTGTGGAATACAGAAAAGTTGCCCTTTGGCGGACAAAAGTTTATTCCCGGATGACAGGCATGGACAAATTCTGTTATTATTAGAACTATCTACGGTTTTGCGAAGGAGGTTTAGTCAGTTGGTTCGTTCAGACATAAAAGAAGGGATTAGTGCGGCCCTGCCGGTTGTCTTCGGTTATTTTCCCATCGGAATGGCCTTTGGCGTTTTAGCGGTGCAATCGGGCATGTCCACCGTAGAAATTTTTATGATGTCTTTGCTGGTATACGCAGGTTCTTCCCAATTTATCGCGGCAGGGCTGCTGGCAGCCCAGGCTTCCATCGGCGCCATTGTTTTAACCACTTTTCTGGTCAATTCCCGTCATATGTTAATGACGGCTTCCCTGGCTCCTTACGTAAGAAACATTAATGCGAAATTACTGTCTCTGCTGGGCTTTTGGGTCACCGATGAAACCTATGCCATTTCCATCGGCGCGGTTGCAAAACAGCAAAAAAGTCAGTGGTACTTCTTGGGCTTGTTTATTACTTCCCATTTGGCCTGGCTTTCCAGCACCGTGCTGGGCTCGGTGATGGGCAACTTTATCCCGGAGCCCCAAAAGTTCGGCCTTGATTTTGCCCTGCCGGCCATGTTCATCGCCCTGCTGATCCTTCAGGTGAGACACAAGAAGGCCATTTCCATTATCTTTATTTCCGCAGTCTTATCCATCGGTATCAAACTGAACCTGGGCGGCAGTTGGAACATCATCCTGGCCACCGTCATTTCTGTAACGATAGGAGTGTTGATTGATAAATGGATGGAAAAGTCCTCACAATCATTATCGGCATGATGATTGTCACCTACATCCCCCGCATGCTGCCCCTGGCCATTTTATCCCGCATCAATATTTCCAAGGGACTGCTGAACTGGCTGAGTTATGTCCCGGTGGCCGTGCTGTCCGCGCTGCTGGCCCCGGAACTGCTGCTGAAAGACGGGCAGCTCAGTGTCAATCTTTCAAACACCTACCTGCTGGCTGCCATCCCCTGCTTTATCACCGGTATTTACAGCAAGAGCATCTTTTTAACGGTGGTCACCGGCATGGCCATGGTGGTTCTGTTAAACAAGTTCATGTAAAAATGCCGCCGAACAGAACCGGCGGCATTTTTGATCAGCCCCTTCTTGCAAGGTAACAAACCCTATCTGCCATAGAGTAACCACAACCACTCCATTACCTAAAGCTTTGTCCCTTCCACCGGAGAATAGCTTAAATGCAGGGCATACTCCACCTTGTCGTCAAAGGCCTGATCGTGGGAAACCAGCAGCAGCTGCTCAAATTTACATTCCTGCTGGGCTTTGCTGACGGCCTCGGCCAGCATGATCCTGCTCTCGGTATCCAGACCGTAGGTGGGTTCGTCAAAGGCACAAAAACCGGCAGTGGAAAATTCCTTTACCAGGGCCAGCTGCATGGCCAGGGCGGCTTTCATTTGCTGCCCGCCGGAGAGGCTGGCAAACCGCTTCTCCCCGGAAACCGTGGTGACCGTCAGGCTGTAATCTCCGGCGCGCCAGTGAAACTGGGCTGCTTCGTTGCTCATGGAATTATAAATGGCCTGGGCCTGGGCGGCCACCCGGCAGGTCAGGTTTCTGGCTACCGGCTCCTGGGCGTTTTTCAGGGTATGCCGGGCCTTTTCTAAAATCTTTTCCTGGGACTGCAGGCGTACCAGTTCCTTTACCTGTTCCTCCCTTTGCCGGTGCAGATGGTTCATCTGTTGTACCCTTTGCTTCTGCTCCTCCACCAGCCTGACCGCTTCCTCCAGCTTGCTGGTGGCTTCACCCAGGTCCAGGTTGGCCCGGGCGTAGAGTTCTTTTAGCTCCCTGTGTTGATCCGGATTGTAGGCAGCTTCGGCTGCCTTGAATTTTTGCTCGGACGCCGCCAGTTCGCTTTCTGCTTCTCTAAGCCTGGCCCTGTGTTGGTCCAGCTTGTCCAGGTATTCCTGCGTTTTTTCGGCGGCCGGCTGGTTCTGCAGGTATTTTGTATAACCGGGCAGGTGGCGGCTCTTCACCCGGTTTGCTTCAGCCAGTTTTTCATCCAGTCCCGCATAGGGCTGCAGCTGCTGTTCCAATTCCTCAATTTGCTGCTGCATTCCGGCAAGGGAGCCTGCAAGAACGGCGGCTTTCTTTTCTGCCTCCCCGGCCCTTTGCAAAAGCAGTTGAATATCCTGAGCCAGTGCCTTGAGGGTCCTGTCCTCGGCATCCATTTCTTTCCTGCGGGCTACCCGCATGGTCATGATTTCCTGGGCCGCGTTGTACTGTTGTTCCACCACAGGCTTCCACTTTTGAAAACAATCGTAGAGGAATCTTTGCAGGTCTTTCATTTCTTCCACCGCCGCCCGGTAAACGGACGGGTCAAGCTCCTGAGTTTCAACAAGGCCCCTGAGTCTGGGCGGTATTTCACCCATCTTTAATTGCAAAACCAGTTTTTCCGCCGCCAGCCGGCCGGCGGGGTCCTCCAGTTGCTGATACAACCCGGCGATGCCCTTGCCGAGCTGGCGGACCCGGGCCTGTTTTTCCACCTCTTCCTTCTCCAGGGCCAGCCATTTTTCCAGCTCAGCCCCGGCCCCGGCCGCCAGGCGGAGTTTTTCCCGGTGCTCCTCAGCCGCAGCCTTTATTTTCTGGTTTAAACCGGCTAAGTCCTGCCTGGCCTTTGCGGGGTCGAACTGGCTGCAGGCGGTGCCCAGGAGGGGACACTGTCCGCCGGAAAGCCTGGCCAGCTGTTGTTCCAGGTTGGCCTTGTCTTGCTTGGTCCTTTCCAAAAGGGCCCTGCATTCACGTTCCTGACTCTCGGCCTGTTCAAGTTGCTCTTTGGCCCGTGCCATCCGTTGAGGAATTTTGGTGTCAAGTTGGCGAAAAGTTTGCTCCAGTTCCGTCATCTGGTCAATGGCCGATTTGTTCACAGCGCTCATGGCCTTGAGCCATTCCACCACCCGGACCAGGCCATTCTTTAGTTCTTCCGCCCGTTCCTTTGCCTGCAGGCAGTCCCCTTCGCCGGCCTCATACAGGGCCACCTGCTGCTGCAGGACTTCCCGTCTGCTTTGATATTCACGCTCTTTACTGCCGGCATTTTCCCGGTCCCTGGCTGCTTCTTGTCTTTTTGCTGCCAGGTCCCTGGTTAAACCCGTTTCTTCCCTCTGAAGGGTGGTGAGCGTTTTATGTAAACTATCTCGGGTGACCCGTTGTTTTTCCAACTGGCTGATTTGCTTTTCCAATAAAGTGAACGCCTGGTAGTCTTCCTTAGTTTGTTCTAGGATTTTCCCCGCCTGCCTGGCCTCCTCAACCCGGGCCGAGGCCATGTTCACGTCGGCCCGGGCCTGCCCTGCATTGCTTCTGGCCTCGCCAACCTTCAGCACAGCCGTCTGGTATTGCTTCATTAAGTCGTCGTACCGCTCCAGGTCCCGGCCTGTACTTTCCAACCGTTCCCGGCATTTCTGCACCAGCATTTCCAAAACAGCCTTTTGCTGCAAACCTTCTTCCAGCTTCGCCGGTGCATCCCGGAGCTGAGCAATCTGGCCCTCCAACCCGCTGATGACGCTGCGCTGGTTGGCCATGTCCTGCCGGATTTCATCACAGGGTTCCTTTAAATAATCAAAACACTGGCGAAAAATGTCCACGTCCAGAAGAGGGTCAAAGTGGTTTTTGGCTTCGCTGGGCTTCAGGTCAAAGGGCAGGGTGAAACGGCCCTGTTTTACCCCCAGCAGGCTGTGAAAAACCTCCGCCAGGCGTTCCGGAGCATCCACACCGGCCAGGTTGGCCAGAAAGGCCTTGACCTCTTGCTCCCCTTCGGCCTCGATGAAGTCATCATCCTGCCGCACAACCTTCCAGCGCCGTCCCCCGTTGCCCGCATCCCTTTCAACCCGGTACAGGCAGTCCTGGTGCCAGACCCAGACATCGATTTCGCCGGATTTGCTGCCATTCCTTAATAAATAGGTGTTTTTGGCCATCCTGGCGTTGCCCCTGACGGGTTCGGCGTCAAACAGGGCATAGCCGATGGCCTCAATGAGCGTGCTTTTGCCGGCCCCGTTTTTGCCGGCGATCTGGTTGATGCCCGGCTCCAGGTGGACGGTAATCCCCTGGCCGCTGTCACCCTCACCATAGCTTTTGATGTTTTTCAACCTGATTTTTTGTATCCACATCAGGCATCACCTTCCTTTGCCGTGGCCACGGACCTCTCCGGCATTTCCTCCAGGGCCTCCGCCACCAGCAATTCCAGCAGCCCACAGGCATTAAGCCTTTCCCTGATCTCCTGGGCCGAGGCCCGGCTGCGCACATCTTCCTTCAGTTGGTAAAACAACCTGGTCAGCATGCCTGCCTGGTGTTCCAACCCCGGCAGCGGGTTATGCATGACCACCTCATGGATGGCAGACAGTTCAAGGGCCTCCCTGGAAGGAATTTCTTGAAGGGTGCCCTCCGGAGAATTTTCCCCGACAGCCAGCTGCAGGCCGCCGGAATTTACCTCCACAGCCTTCACCGGCAGGTTTTCCTCCAAATAAAGGGCCAGGGCTTCGGTATCCAGGCGGATGCGGCCCAGGTTGACCGTACCGGTCAGTTCCAACCTCACAGCATCCTCCGGCGACGCTCCCAGGACCCGAAGATTTTCTGTAATGTCTGCCTGAATGGCATCCATGGCCCGCTTGGTTTTATTGCTGTGGGGAGAGCAGTCATAGCGCAGGCTGAAGACTTTTCTCCTGGGAACCGCCACAATTTCCACCCTTTGCAGGGGGCATGTCCGGGACGGGTCCATTTCCACCACCGCCATGCCCCGGGGTTGTCCGTCGTAACGGCACTCTTCCAGACGGACATGTTCCGGGGAACCGGGGTTGACGGCCCATCCCCCGTGGTTCATGGGTTTGTGAATGTGGCCCAGGGCCAGGTAATCCACGCATTGGTGGAGGAACTCCAGGTTTTCTTTGGAGAATCCGCCGCCTTCTTGTACCACATAGTCAGGCCCGGCATGCAGCAGCATGATCGACGCCCCGGGCTTACCGTCCTGCTGCCAGCCTGTGAGGGTTTCAGCAATCAGGCGGGCCCTTTTAATGGTGCCGGCGCCCAGGTAGCCCGCACCGACAATGCGGACTCCTTTGAAGTCGATGTAGGAACCGCTTCTTTTCCGACCATCCCAGGGTGTAATCAGCGGCCCCTCGGATGTGAAGGGAATGGATAACAGGTGGATCAGTCCGATATCATTTAAATACCGTACCCAGGTGTGTGACTCTCCGGTAACGGTGGCCCGGTCGTGGTTGCCTTCAATGGCAAAGACAGGAACCCCCGCTTCTTGAAGGGGCTTCAGACAGGCGGTGGCCTGCTGCAAAACAGGGGGCTGGATGCTGGGAGAATCATAAAGGTCCCCGGCAATAAGCAGGGCGTCCGCTTTTTGTTCAATGGTATACCGGACAATCCAATCAAGGGCCTGTGCAAAATCCGAATCCGGCAGTTTGCCGCCCAGGCGCTGCCGGCCCAGGTGAATATCCGAACAGTGAATAAATTTTACCGTGGCCATAAATTGCACTCCTTCAGCAACTTGTACTGGTTCAATTATATCCAACCCGCAGTCTGATTGCCAGGTTCTATATCTAATGCAAAAAATTGGAGCGGCTGATGCCCTGGATTTTCTGCGAGCTTCTTCCTTCCAGGGGTATACTATCCAAAAAAGTAATTATGAAAAAACAAAAGGCCCTCCACCAGGTGAAGGGCTTTTTGTCTTACTTGTTTTCTACCTGTGCTCTGTCACGGAACAGGGTGGGAATTAAAATAATGCCGGAAATACCTACTAAGCTGTAGATAATTCTGCTTAGCAAAGAGGCTTCCCGTACTGCGTCCCCACCGAGCAGGGCAGCAACCAGGTCCCAGCTGAAAAGGCCAACCAGCAACCAGTTTAATGCGCCTACGATGACCAGCACCAAGGCAATTCTGGATAACAATTCCACCGTTATCACTCCTTGATGAAAAAATATGATTACGATGAGTATTGTTACCCAATTTGTTAATTGTTATACACTTTAAACCAAAAAAATTAGATATCAGTCAACTATTTTTGACCAGAGCAATTATTTATACATTGGATCCGTCGTTATTTTAAAGAAATACTCTATCCCCTACTCTCGCCCTGCCGGGGCAGGGGACGTTTCACAGGATTTAACTTCTATCTCCTAACAGCCTATTTCCCTTCGAAGCGGTCAATAGGCACTTACCGGTCAGCCTTCCTGAAACCCGCAGCCTCTGCCTCTGCTTCAGTCGTAAACCAGACCTCAGGCTTGGTTCTTTCATAGTTTGCCTGTTCCGGCAGGTGATAGATTTTATCCCCTTTTTTGTTGATATTCCCTTTGATAAGACCCCGGCCCCGGCTGTCAACATATTCTTTGTTCTGGCCGGTCGACCCTGCCGCCGAAGTCGCTCTTGCAGTTTCCACTTCAATTTTCTTCCCGTCGGAGGTCATGACAATGGTTCCCGCCTGGGAAGTGCGGTAAACTTTGATTTGGGCCGCCGCCAATTTTTGCAGCGTCTCCCGGTGCGGGTGCCCGTAGTCATTGTTCTGCCCCACGGAGATAACCGCCATTTTCGGTGATACCGCCTTCAGAAACTGCTCTCCGGTGGAAGAACTGCTGCCGTGATGACCGATCTTTAAAACTTCCGCCTTTAGGTTGTATCCCTTTTTCAGCATTTCCTGCTCCGATGTCCCTTCGGCATCCCCCGTTAAAAGAAAGCTGCTGTCCCCAAAGGTCACCTTACAAACAATGCTGTAGTCATTCAGTTCCTCATAGCCGGTGCCATTGGGTGCCAAAATGTCCACCCGGGCCTCACCCAGTGTGAAGGTCTGTCCTCCTTGGGCAGCGGTGGCTTTCAGGTTTTTCTCTTTGACAGCCAGTAAGACATCTTTGTAGGTTTGGGTACTGTGATTCACCTTTGGCAAATAAACTTTGTCAACGGTAAAGGCATTTATTACATGATCCATGCCCCCCACGTGGTCCTCGTGGGGGTGGGTCCCCATAACGACCGACAGCTTTTTAACTCCCTGCTGCTTAAGATAATTCTCCACCCCTTCCCCGTCCTCATTGTTACCGGCATCAATCAACATATTTTCCTCGCCCGCCTGCACCAGGATGGCATCGGCCTGCCCCACGTCGATAAAATGTACCTTCAGAATACCGGGCTGGATTTTAGGCGCCTCCGGCTTTACGGCATCCCGGGCTGCCTGGCTGCAGCCAGTAATGAAGATTAGTAATCCTAATGCAAGAACAATAAACCTTCTCATTTTCTCTTCTCCCTTGTTTTTATGTAACAAATCTTATTATACCATTAACCTTCAAGCGGTGCCTTCCCTTAGGTTTGCTAAACATTTTACCCCCGATGGAGCAGAAGTATAATAAAATCGTGACACTTTTGTAACATTTATGAGACTAGATTGTAAAACTTTCTGGTTATGATATAAACAAAAGAAAGGAGATGAGGACATGAACAAGCGCATGATCCTGGTAGGAATGCTGATCCTGGCCATTGTCGCTCTGGCGGTTCCCGCCGCCTTTGCAGCCAGTGACGCCGACGCGCAGGCCAAAGCATGGTTTGACCAGATGTTTGCAGCGAAAAAAGCCTGGGTTGATCAGGCGGTGAAAGACGGACGCCTGACACCGGAACAGGGGCAAGCCTGGAAACAGCATTTTGACCAAATGAAGGAATTCCGTGCCAAGAACGGCTATACCTGCCCCGGCGGCGGTGGCGGTATGGGTTGCTACGGCATGGGACCCGGCGGCGGTAAAGGCATGGGCGGCGGACGATGGATGAATAACCCGCCGGCGCAGCCTCAATCTTAATCGAAAATTGGATCAGCGGTCCCAGAGGGCCGCTGATTGTTTTAGCGGGTTGTTTTCAGAAATTCGGAGATCCCCCGGCCGATGGCCCCTGCCAGTTGATCCTGGTAGTCCGGGTCCTGCAGCCTTTCTCTTTCCTCCGGGTTGCAGAGCCAGCCCGCCTCGATAATGATGACAGGAATGTTTAAATGCTCAAAAAGATAAAAGTGATCCGCTCTCGGCCTTTTAGACATACCGGATAGTTCGTTCATTTCTTTTTGAATGATCCTGGCCAGTCGGACACTGCCTTGATTGTTCTGATCATAATAAATAATGGCTCCCCCGTCCTGACCCAGTCCGGTATTTACATGGATACTGACAAAAACCTCCCCGCCCAAACTGCGGGCCATTTCAATCCTTTGGTCCAGATCCTGCCGCTCTGCTTCTTTTGTATAAACACCGTGCTTTGTAAAATCAACATCTTTATCCCGGGTAAATTTTACTTCATAGCCTGCAGCATGCCGGGCCACCCGTTTGGCAATGGCCAGGTTAATGTCCTTTTCCATAACCCCCGCCCGGCAGGCCCCGGGATCAGTGCCGCCGTGCCCGGGGTCAATAATGATTGTACGCTGTTCCAGGGGTTTTCGTTGGGGCTTGGCCGCTCTGTTCTGGGCCTCTGATTTTACCGCCATTCCCTTTAAATAAATCCCCAGAGGTAAAAGAATAAGTAAAAGACCAAGCAAGATCCAGTAATACCTGTGTTTTTTATAAGGTTCTTTTATGTACATTTTCGTTACCCTTTTCTTACTTTGAATTCTGCCTTTTCTAGTTTAGCTTTTTAGGAGACCGGTAATACATCCATGCACGAAAAAAGCACTGCCTGGGCAGTGCTTCCATTGATGATTGCCTGTGGATTACAGGAACCAAATCAGCAGTACGATAATCGCAATTATAAGCAGGAAAAGAAAAACGCAGCAGATAATAGGCAGCCAGTAGGTCGTGGAGCAGGATTCTGCATAAGGCATCGTATCAACCCCTTTTTTTCTACCAATCTATGAAAAATCTAATTCAATTGTGATTCATAAAGATTTTCCTTGGTAAGCTAAATATAAACAACCCTGCCAAAAAGCGGCAGGGTTTATACTTCACCTTGTGTTTTAACAGGGGAAAATTCCTTGATACTCCTGTTGGCCCACTTAATATCGCTGGCTACCGCAGACACGTACATAAAGGCATGTAAAAAGTCGGCACCGGTCATCCTGGTGTGCCACCGGTCGATAAAATAGCTTAATTCTTCCCAAAACTGCTCATTGAATTGTACCGGTACCAGGGGTTCTCCCTGCAAAACATATCGATGTAAATCATCGTTTAATTTCTCAAAGGAGTGGATGCCTCTCTCCAGCATGCCAAGAACCATGTAAAATTCATTGGATATAGGGGGATCTCCCCGCTCTTTTCGCCATTCCAACCGCTGCAGGGTGGCGCTGTATATTTCCTGGCTCTTATAAAACAATTTAACATTAAAGTCCAGGTATTTCTCCCATAAATCCTGTTTCTCGCCGGGAACATGTTTCAAATAGTGATTTTGTTCCTTGTGTAGTTCAAACAGGTCTCTTGTTGTTCTCAGAAGGTCTTTGATCTCTGTCCGCTTTACTTCATAGTCTTTCGCACTGATTGGCTCAAGTTTTATAAAGCCCTTGACCAACTCCACAAAAAACTTTGCCGATCCTTCATTAAATTTTCCCAGGTGGGATAAAAAACTGCTGCTGTAGCGTGGCTGAGGCAAAAAGCTGTTGATGAACAGGGCAGCGCCCAACCCGACAAAAATGACATAGGACCGGGTAAGGGCATGGCTTAAAAAATCTTGCTGCGGTGCGTCCAACACAAATATCCCGGCCACAACCCCCATGGATACACCCTGTTTAAGATTTAATTTGACATTGGTGGTAATAATGATGATGGTCGCCAGCCCGATAATCAGGGGGCCGGTGCCAAAGGCATAACCACAAACGACGGCGATGATCACCGAGATGACATGGGTTAGGACTTGTTCCACAGCGTTCCGAAAGGAACGATAAATGGAAGGTTGGACATTGATGACGGCGCTTACACCTGCAAATACTTTTGGATCCAATTTCAGCAGGGTGCAGATATACACTGCCAGAGCCACGGCTGCTCCCGTTTTAAGTATTCTTGCCCCCACAAAGGGAAAGATTCTGTTTATATTCATCCGGTGTTTAATGATTCTCCTTTATAACCCTCGTAATACAGTGGGCAAGGTTTATAAAACCCTTAAAGCAGAGAAATGATTCATTTACATTGGATAGTGATAAATAAGGAGTTTTGCCGGTATTCGTGAAAACCTGGCTGTCATCCCCGACAATCAAGTCAATGCCGCATTCTTTGATTAAATGTTGCAACGCCTCCGGCGTAGGATAATGTGTTTTATCGGGGGGACTGACAACAACCATTCCCAAGTCATCCAGTATACGACCGATAATTTCACCGTAGTAGCCATTTAACAACAGGTATGCCTTTTTTCTGTAAAGTTCTGCCCCGTAGTGGTTGATACCGTTGGTAACAAATGCGAGTCCCTGTCGAATCACCCGTTCGGTTTCAGACTGGCGTAAACTCATCACCATACCTACATCTCTCAATGCCCCCGCGGTTTCAGAGGGACCCATAAAGGAAACGGTTAAAAAAGGACGGTCAAAGCGGCTTTGAATCCTTTTTTGTATCATAACCTCACTGGTTGGCAAATGGTTGATATTAATGTTTACGCTTTGTAAAACAACTGATTTCATGTGTTCAGGCGGGAGATAGTCTGCTACAATATCCAATTCCAGTAACAACTCTTTAACCGTTTGAATCTCTTTTTGATTTTGAAAGTCGCCAAAAAGATTAGCGGCAAACAATGTCTTGTTTTGTAAAGAGAAGTCAGCTTTTAGTGCTTTCATTGTACCACCCCCGTAGAATTAGTCCAACAAAAAAGGTGCTGATCAAAAATCTTCAGCACCTTTGCTTAATCTGTTTTTATTCCGTTTTTTAGATTATACCACCCGCCATTTAGTCCATCAACCAGTTCTCTAGCGAATCTTGTTGATTATTTAAAGAAAAATGGTTAGCCCAAGGGATAAGCTTCTGCCTTTCTACAGGAAAACACCTGAATTTCCCTGTACCCTGTCTTTCTGGCCAGTTCAAGAGCTTTGGGGAAATCCGCCCCTACATCTCCTGGGCAGTGGGCATCTGAGCTGATCACAATGGGAACACCCTGTTTACAGCAGGCCTCCAGAAGCAGCGGGTGCGGGTAGATTTCTCCTACCGGTTTTCTTAACCCGGCGGTGCTGATCTCGATACAGGTGCCGTTTTCGGCCAGGATCTTTGTCACCCGGTTGTATTGTTCAACAAGAAAATCCATGTTGGTTGGCACATATTTAAAGATCTTTGCCAGATCAAGGTGACCGGCGATATCAAACAGCCTGCTCCGGGCCAGGCGTTCAATGTGATCAAAATAGGCTCGCCAAACATCTTCAACGTTTCGCCGGTCCCATTCCTGCTTCATTTCCGACAGGTCGATTCCCCACTCATCTATCCAATGCACCGAACCTATGACATAGTCAAAGGGATAGCGGTTTAGGAATTCTTCAATTTCCTGTTCCTTCCCCGGAAAGTAGTCCATCTCAATGCCAAACTTAACCTTGATCCCTTCTTCCCGGGCCTTCATAATCATCGAAAGGTAATCTTCCATTCTTTGGGTCTGCCTAGGCTCTACCCAACCATTCCAGAAGATCGACCTGGTCTCAACAAACCTGTAGGCATGCTCCGAAACCCCCCACTCTTCGATGCCTGCCGCCCCGGCCTGCCGGGCAAACTCACGCAGCCAGTCTACGGTGTAAGGTCCCTGCTCCACATGAATATGATAATCTGTTAACATGCTTTCACCAACTTTTGCGCTCTTATAAAGCCAATCATATAAGCACTTGAGAAAAAAATCAATAAAATCGGTCTGTATACATGTCCGTTATTGAATGTAGCTTTTGTCCAAACTTTTTATGTTTTCTACTTGATAATCTGGTAAAATAAAAATATCCTTACTGTGATTTAAGATTGGAGGAAATAATCGATGTCCCACCTCACCAAAGAAGGCCTGGCAGATCTGCTGGCAAAGGTTAAAGAAGACATACAAAAAGAAAATCAAATTCCGCCTGCATGCTTATCAAAGGAAGAACAGGAACTGCTTAAAATGTATATTCCTATGCAGTTAGGAGAAGAAAGCGCCAAGAAAATGACGGAACTGGTGAATGAAATACGGGAAGGAAAACGCCCTCCACTTACAGATGAGGAAAGACTTGAGCTAAATCAAAAGAACATGGAGGAAAGCTTAATCAATTTCCTAACCAAATTATCTACGGCCGGCGATGATGAAGTAGAAACGATCCGTGAAATGTGCGAATGCATCCGGGCCAGTCGCTGCGGCTTCTAAAGTTACGTTCATAAAAATTGGCATTTGACTTTTCCCAAAAGATTTACTATAATAAACAAGTTGCCGCGGGATAGAGCAGTTGGTAGCTCGTCGGGCTCATAACCCGAAGGTCGGAGGTTCAAGTCCTCCTCCCGCAACCATTTAAAGACTCTGCCGAACCGGCAGAGTCTTTCTTCTTTCTAAAGGAAAAACCTCCGAACAGGGAGGTTAAGGTATGGTCTTATTAAGTTAGGCAGTTTTACAAACTACTTTTACTTTCACTTGGTTGTCGGTTGAGCTGTCCTCCAAATATACAAGACAGGGGCTTTCCGGGTTCAGGTTGTATTTAACAATCTCTTCCCAAACCTCGTCAGTTAACTCGCTGGGCTGCAGGGCAATGATTCCGGGCTGGTTATTGTTGCATACCTTGCTCACCAAATCTGTGAACAAGTCACGTTCCTTATTCACATTCACATCCAGCTCCATCCAACATCCTCCTAGTAATAATAATTTAGGGTAATTATTTTACCCTCTGGGTCTATTATCCCAAATTTAACATGCAACTTCAATATTATTTAAGGTTTTAGGCTTGTCTAATTGATGACAAATGTATGACAAAATTATTTCGGTGGACAACCTAGCCACCACAGATGCAGCGGGCAAAATCATTCAAGGCCGTCGCATTGAGCCCGTGGAAACCGGTAGAGAAAACTTTCCCGCTGCCGGTTCTTGCCACCACCGAATAATAGGCCTTCCTGTTCAGCCCCCGGTCTAAAAGGCATTTCAAACTGCAAACAGAAAACAGGTTGGTATCACATCGCTTTATTAGTATACCGCTTTTTATCTCCTCAATCACCCAAAAGATATCCCCATCGTTGTCGTTATTGCATTGCTGGCATAAAGAAAACCCGGAGAGTAACCCGGCCATTTTTTCCTCTGCCTTCTCCCTGTTGCTTTCCCAATTTTGGCCCACAAATACAATATCTTTTATGATTTGCTTTTTTTCCAACTCAATCACCCCTAATGTGTTGTTTATAACAATTCTTCTGGCATAATAACGGAATGTGTTTTTTGTAATCAAATAGTATTTAACAATAACAAAGGAGAACAACAACAAGGAGAACCTGTTTTATTGACTTTGATTATTTTATCATATAAAATAATTACTGCCCGGTGCAAATGGTAGCGGTAAAATTATCTTCTTGTATTTTGCATAGTGCTGTGTTACAATGTCACTTGTTGGCCCAAGAAATGTCCCAGTAGCTCAGCTGGATAGAGCAACGGACTTCTAATCCGTAGGTCAGGGGTTCGAATCCCTTCTGGGACGCCAGTAAAATCAAGGCTTCTAGCGATTTCGCCAGAGGCTATTTTTTTATATTGGTGCCCGATTTCTCCAAACACCTCACCAAACAGCACACTTCTCTCTAATTTATCGACCGCCTTTTTTGGCATACCGGCATAAGGTGTGTATAAATGTCCGAGGCAATACCAATCCCTGCATGACCCAACCGCTCACAGATAAGTTTCAGGGATTCCCCTTGTTTTAGCAGCAAACTTGCATGGGTGTGGCGCAGGCTTTTTAGCCCCTTCCCCCTTTTTCAACTTGCTTCAGCAATATCTAAAAAGATTTCGTAAATTATTGCAAAAATCCTCTATAATGTATAAGGCTCAAAGAAAAAGAAAATAAAAAAGCGGCAAACGCCTTAGTTATTTAACCGTACTTATTTTCCAGAAAGAGTTCAAAAGACATGAATAAACCCGTACCACTGTCATAGTGATACGGGATACTTTTTAGGGAATTTATAAAAGCTACTGCTTGCTTTACTAAGAGTGCTGATCACTAATTTTACTGTTATTTCATTCCTGGACAATATTTCTGCGCATAGCTGGTAAACAGTTGAAGGTGGTGTTGCTCATCCATGATGATTCTTTCCAGTAGCTCTTTAATGTAGGGGTCATCAATCATTTGCTGGTGCATCCTGTAATTCTGGATCGCCATTTTCTCCGCCGCAATATCGGAGGCCAGCCTGTCACAGATGTTCTGCCCGTAGTACACAAAGGATGCATTCCAATAAACAGGTTGGTTATGGGTTAGTGTTCGGTACTCGGGCTCAACCCCCAGCATACGGATGGTTTCGCCAAGCAATTCAAGGTGATGCATCTCTATAATAGAAATACATTCTTCCAACTCCGCTAAATCTTCATATTTTTCCTCAAATGTCAGGTAATGATACAAGTATTGGTTAATCGCAGTCATTTCGCTCACTGCACCCGCGTAATCCTCCAATATAAGCATGGCATAATAATGATTGGGACGAACAACCCTAGGCTCTGGATACGGAGCAGTCAACGCACACCAACGGTTAACATGTTCTGCGCCTGAAATGCTCAAGGATTTATTCTTGATGTCATCACACAAAGGGTACTCCCCTCCTTCCAACTTTGTTTTTAAATTATTTATACAGAGATTGAAAAGGAATATTACAAAAACAAATTTTCCTTATTTTTCATAAATGTATGTGCTGGTCTCGGAGTAGTTAGTTAAAAGACGTCAAAATCAATGCGACCTTCATTTTTATGGTCGCCTTGATTTACTATATACTTTTAACCCCGGCCATCCCTATCTGGCGTTTTGATTTTTCTTTCCATTTGTAGATAAGTAGCCCCAGTGCCAGCAACGCCGTACCCAGGGTGGTCAACTGGGCTGCCTTCAAACCGCCAAGGATCGTCAAGCTGTTGGCCCGCCAGAACCCCAGGGTAAACCGGACTAAGGAGTAAAGCATAAAGTAGGTCAACGCCACCGCACCGTCAAAGGGTTTGCGCCTAAATATTCGCAGCAGGATAAATAAGATGGCAATATCCGCCGCCCCCTCTATGATTTCCGCCGGAAATAGGGGCTGTGCCCCGTAGGCAGCATAGGCGGGAGTTCCTTCCCTATATATAACGCCGACGGGTAAGCTGGTGGGTATGCCGTAAGCGTCTCCGTTCAACAGGCAGCCAATCCTGCCAATACCCTGGCCCAGGATTAAGCCCGGAGCCAGTACGTCGGCAAATTCCCAGGCAGGGAGTTTATGCCTACGTATAAACCAAAGGCAAATGACCAAACCAGCCACTACTCCACCCTGGATGGATAATCCCCCGGCCCACAAAATACCTGCCAGAAAGGCAGCCCAGAATGTTACGTCAACAGTCATGCCCAGCCCCCTGAGTTCTATTAGCTATACGAAAAACAGGCTACCCGTAAGGTAACCTGTTTTTTACTTTTTACATTCTGTGGGCCATTGGCAACAGAAACAGGTATACGTTGAAGACTACCAGGGCCAGGATCAGAATGGCAAAGGGAATGACGGAACCCATAACTTGATTTTCTTTATAGACCCCCATGCCGCTAAAGCGGCACCAGCAGAAGGATGAAAACTATATTTTCAGGATAGTTGGCTTTGGCAATGCGGTAAGCGGTGTAGATAGATGCCAGGGTGCCCAAGTACCAGCAGTGAATACTGCAGGAATACAATTCATACATGATAACAGCAAGAACAATTAAGGTTGGCCACTGAAAAATCTCGGGATACCACTTGCTTTTTAATCTTGAATCCGGTAAGAAGTAGGTTTTTTATTTTCGGATAGAAAAACCATTTCCAGATACCAGCGCCAGACTTCTTCAGGAGGGAGATCCTCCATGTTAGTAACGATAATTTGTAATCTTATAGTTCTTTAAAGTCAAAGGATATTTGGTCACCGCCAGAGACAGTGTTAATTGTTTCTCTGATAAAGACAAACCGTCTGACCCTTTCCCAGGAAGGAAGCGGTACAGTTATTTCAGAAACAGCATATTTATCATCCAGTTTTCACCATGATTGTTGTTCATTCAGGTAACCTATGATCATCCTTGATTTTCATATAACCAGAGTCAAATTTAAGAGCGTTCATATGGTCAAATCTCAAAAGTCCTAGGGCAGAACAATCATGATATCAATTATTTCAGCTGCACTGTAAGTACAGTTGTGATGCCGGGTTACCGTTAAATGCTTCTGTACGATTTCAACAAGCCCAATGGCCTGTTTTAGAACTTCAAACAAGCCGAAATTGCCGAAACTGGTAACGCAGTTGTTATCAAAGGTTACTGGTAAGTTAATTTTTCTAATTAGTCCCTCTAACCTGGAACAAGCTTTTTGGTGAGTACGCTGGAGTTTACGTTTTTGCTGACGTGTAAGGTTTTCTGATTGATTATTGGTAAGTAACTGTGGTACCCTCATTATGAAGACACTCTCCTTCGTAATGGTTTTGTTTAGTCACTTTACCAATTCACGAAAGAGATGAGTGTCCTCTTTTTTGTTAAATTTTTTACAACAAATTATTCTGATCAGGTCTTGTGGGTTTTTCTTTTTTACTTACCGGATCTAAGTTAATATTTAATGAGATGGCAAAGAAATTATCTTCCCTGAACGGTTCTATCCTGAAAATATAATTTTCATCCTTGCTGGTGCCGCTTTAGCGGCATGGGGGTCTATATGGTCAAAATCACTCTTACCCTGGCACAACAAGCCAATGTAATCAATAGCAACACTTCCATTAGAAATATGAGGATTCTTTTGCCCTGCAGCCATTGTTTTGTTTAGCCGTGTTTTTATTTTGGTGTTAGCCAATAACGCACCTATAAGAGCCAGACCGGAATGAGTTGTTAAATCGTCGTTACCTTGTTCAATTTCAAAAATAGTTAGCTTATCATCGTTCTTGAATTGGGTTTGGGTGCCACAAAGAGTTTATTTCACTGATTCAGGTTAAATAAATGGAGCCCCCCTAACCGAGGAGCCCAATCATTCTTATTCCATATTCATAGTACATTCTTCGGCAGTCATACCGCAGTCAGGACAGTTACCCGCCTTCATCATTTCAATATGGGACTTCCAATCCTGTCCTACAGATTGTTTTAAAGCTGCCTTGCAGTTATTCAACATCTGAACATAATTGCTCCTGTCACTGCTATTGTCATTGGCTGCAAAAGCAGTAGAAGCAATAAGTAAACTGGAAGCTAAAGACAGAGTAATGATGATTTTTTTCAATTGGGTAACCTCCCTGTTTATTTTTACTCACATAAAAATGATACAGTAAAAAGTTCACATCCCTGTTACAAAAGTAACACATTTTTGTGATACTTTTGGTTTTAGTTATTAAATTCAACTACAACCCCTTTAAAATTAAGTAACAAGGTCGAATAATTAAGTAGACTAAGTATGAAGGGTGAACCTGCATGAAATTGAATAACCCGTTTTCAGATGCTGTTTCCTGCCTTGACCGGGATGTTTTGGACCATACCCGGCAATTGGACCGTATCATCGGCAGCTTTAGGATTATGATTGCCCTTTTTATTGTTTTTGTTGAACTGAACCTAGGCCATACCAGCCCCCGGGCAATGGTAGGCTATACTTTGCTTTTCCTGTACTCTACCTTGTGGTTATTGATGCAAGCCCGCTATCCCTCGCCGAAGATCGGCAAGTGGGGCTATTTTCATTTTGTAGTGGATTTGCTGGTTATGGGCACTTTTACTTTTTTGAAGTCAACGTTAACCACCAGTTATCACGACGGGCTTTACATTATACTGGTTCTTATTTACCTGGTCCGCTTCGGCAAGCAAGTGGCCATCAGTTTTGCCGTCATAGTTTCAGCAATTATCATTTATGTTTGTCTATGCAGGCATTTTGAGCATAATATCTCCCTTTTTATTTTGCTGGGCACCATGCTGGCCGTCATTTATTTTGTAGGCAATATCATGGACCTAGAGAAAAGTCTCCGGGAAAAATTAAGATATCTTTCCACCCATGATCAGTTGACCGGTGTTTATAATTTCCGGTACTTTCAGGAGCAACTGATCCACGAACTGGAACGGGCCCACCGTTACCAGCGCTCCTTATCCCTGGTCATTTTTGATATCGATGATTTTAAAAAATATAACGATTCCTTCGGTCATGATGCAGGCAACCTGGTGTTGCAGGCAGTGGGAAAACTAATAGAGCAGCATATCAGAAAAACCGATATCATCGCCCGGTACGGCGGAGAGGAATTTGTGCTGATCATGCCCGAAACAGATAAAATCGGGGCGGTAACGGTCACCGAAAGAATCCGCCAGGCCATCTCATCCCATGATTTCCCACACCGGCAGATAACCGTATCCGCCGGTATAACGGAATATCCCGCAGAAGCACAAGATGCCCAAGAACTGTTTAAAAAGGCAGATAATCTCCTCTACCAGGCTAAATCCTCCGGTAAAAATTGCTCTTGTTATTAGCGGATAGCTGTTGGTCAAGTGCGGATGTACATTCTTTTTTGTTACAAAAATGTCATATTTGGTACAGCAGGTAAATAGCAAAAATAGTCGAAAATTGTAATAAGTAATAAATGTATTTGCTAGGGAGGTGACTATTGCTACATAGTTGGGATCATTCCAATGTCTAAACGAGTTGCAATAAAAGGAGTCAACAAAATGTTAAAAATCAAAAAGGTATTCCTGGTAGCAGTCTCTTTAATATTAATGGCTGCACTGGTAAGCGGTTGCGTCGGCAAGGAAGAGAAAAAGGCTGATACCGCCGCCTCTCAGGAACAACACCAAATGCAGGGAATGAATGCCAGTGATATAGTAGGTATGATGAACCTGAACCCTGACATGATGATAGAGGCCATGAGTTCCCCCGATGCAAGCCAATCAATGACCAAAATCATGAGCTCTGAAAAAATGATGCCCGTCATGATGGACATGATGCACAACTCCGATATGCAGAAAAACATGGTGAAGATCATGAGTGACCAAAAGACCAGAGAAGCTATGGTCAAAATCATGTCCGACCCGGCCATGATGCAGCCTATGATGGAAATAATGGCCGACCCCCAAATGAAAGATACTTTCATGGCCATGATGAAGGACCCCAAACTAATGCCGATGGCCAAAGAAGCAATGAGTATAAAATAATTACCTTTATAAAGGAAACAGGCTCCCACTGTGTGAGAACCTGTTTCTTATTTTTTCCCTGTTTTATCCTCATTGAGTAGGGAGTGTACAAAATTTTGTGTAATTGGATTATTCCGTTATGATGTTGGGTAGGCTTATAGTGGCTCTTACCTGTCGGGAGGATAGGGCAATGCTGGGGAGCAACCCGAGCGCCCCGCAGGGTTCTGCCGGAGATAGCTGAGGATATTATTCCCAGCTTTCTTCCTTTTATGACTATCTCCGGGAGAACTAAAGCGATAAACCCGTTACCTAACCCATTGTTTTTTTAGGCAATCCCTGGCTGAATTCTATCCCCAAAGTAAATTGCAAGTTGGGAGATACAATTCCTCCATTCCCGGATTGGCATAGTCCACTTCTTTGAGATTGATTCTGTTGCCAGGTAAATAATCTTTTTCAAAGCATCATC
>JBFMCH010000089.1:0-117691 GCA_040754595.1 Bacillota bacterium | reverse complement strand
CAACACCCGAAGCCGGTGAGCTAACCGAAAGGAGGCAGCCGTCGAAGGTGGGGTTGGTGATTGGGGTGAAGTCGTAACAAGGTAGCCGTATCGGAAGGTGCGGCTGGATCACCTCCTTTCTAAGGAGCATTCGGACGTCGGCAAGCAGACGTCGGACGACGGGATAGAAGGAATTCGCTCTGCGAATTCCAACGAGACTGACGACCGATGCCTGACGACTGACGACTGAAACTCTGGTCGATCATTCATCATCTCAACTGTTTAGTTTTGAGAGACCAATACTCGAGGTTCGAGATTCGAAGTTCGAACTGGTAAAACGATGCTTGAGCTTAAAGCTATTCAGTTTTGAAGGAACACAGAAGTTAAGCCCTCCAGGGCCGATGGTACTTGGGGCGCAAGCCCCCGGGAGAGTAGGTCGTCGCCAGAGTAATTTTAAACACCCTATCCTTGAAAGGATAGGGTGTTTTGTTTTTTGTTAATCATTAAATTTTTCTGCCAAAAGAATAATCAAAACAAGAAGGACATTTGTAATCAGCCAGACAGTTTTGATTTTTTTTCAATGAAAAACACCGTCAAAGCATACGCTTGGGATGATTGTAAAAGCATTTATGGCAAATAAAAGAAAGCCATAAAATAATAACTCTTCCACTGTAAGGTCACCCTATAAAATACAACAGGATATGTAGTTAACTAGTTAATTTTAAATTTTACGCTATATGTATTGGAATGAGAATAGCTTCATACTGATATTATAAATATTAAAATCTCCGGCTCTAAAGGTGTCCCTACGACTGCCGATTTTACCGGTAGGAGGAGGGGACAATATGAAGAAAACAGAACAGGGACAACTACCTGAAGAAACAGTCAACCTTTTAAAAGAAGCCTTCAGCGCTGCGGAGCAGCTGGCAAAGATCAAAAAATTAAGGAGTACTGTAGGGCAAAGGATCAATAATCAAGATAAGTCTGTTACAGAAGCTTTAAAAAATTTGCTTAAACAACAAAGTAAAAGCTGACGAACACCCTTAGGGGTGTTTTCTCATTAAGCTAACAAAATGGCTTTTAAAACGGGAAACCCTAGCTATTTTCCGGCTTATCGTAAGAGAAAGTGTGAAATACAGGTCAACTAATGTTAAAATATAGTTGATTCCAAGTAAATTTGACAAAATGATTCTTATTATTCCATAAGTAACAGAATGTAGGAGGAACCGCATGGTGGCCCGGTATTTAGTACGGCGATTGTTTACCATGACCATAGCCCTCTGGCTGATTATAACCATCACCTTTGCCATGATGCACGCTATTCCGGGGGGACCCTTTGCTTCCGAGAAGAAACTGCCTGATGCCGTAAAAAAGAATTTAGAGGAACGGTATCGTCTTAATGATCCCCTGTGGAAGCAGTACCTGGATTATCTTACCAACTTGCTGCGCGGGGATCTGGGGCCGTCCTTCAAGTATGAACACCAAACGGTGAACGATATCATTAAAACTGCTTTTCCGGTTTCAGCAGCTCTGGGGTCTTTAGCCATCCTTTTTTCCTTAATGGTTGGGCTGCCTGCAGGTATTGTGGCCGCCTTAAAGCAAAACCGGTGGCAGGACTACCTGTGCATGGTTTTGACAGCCCTCTGTTTCTCTGTGCCAAGCTTTATCCTCTCGGGCTTATTAATGTATGTATTTGCCTATCATTTTGGCTGGCTGCCTCCGGCCATGTGGGGCACCTGGCAGCAGGTCATCTTGCCTACCATAGCCTTATCGGCATTCCCCACGGCAATTATCGCCAGGCTAATGCGTTCCAGCATGCTGGAGGTCATGCAGCAGGATTATTTAAGAACAGCCAGGGCAAAGGGACTGCCTGAATCTATGATTGTCCTGCGGCACGCCTTACGAAATGCCATTCTGCCCGTGGTCACTTACATGGGGCCGCTGATTGCCACCATTCTGACCGGTAGCTTTGTGGTGGAATCCATTTTTGCCGTTCCTGGATTAGGACGCTGGTTTGTTCAAAGTGTAAGTAGCCGTGACTATACGGTTATTTTGGGCGTTACGGTATTTTACAGTGCCTTTTTAATGTTGATGAATTTGCTGGTGGACTTTGCCTATACCTGGATTGATCCACGGATTAAAATAACGGGTAGCAAGGAGGCCTGAGGGTGGGATCATTCCCTGAACTTTCAAAACCGGTGCAAGTCCACAACCAGGAATCAGAGAAAGCAAACAGAATGGGATACCGGTTGGGGACCTGGCAGCATATAAAACAAAACAGACTGGCAATGGCCAGTGTCATAGCTCTTTTGCTACTGGTTATTTTGGCTTGCTTTGGACCCTATCTTTCCGGATATCGCTATGATGAGCAGGACTTGTCTATGGTTAATCAGGCTCCCAGCCTCACGCACTGGTTCGGAACCGATGCCCTTGGCCGGGACCTCTTTACCAGAACTTGGTATGGAGCCAGAATATCCCTTGCCATTGGTTTAGTGACAAGCTTTATTTGCCTGGTGGTGGGGGTTATTTACGGCGGAATATCCGGCTTCATAGGCGGCTGGGTGGATGAGGTTATGATGAGAGTTGTTGAGGTTCTTTATAGCATACCTTTTTTGCTCTATTGTATTTTATTAACGATATTGCTGGGACCGGGGCTAAAGGGGATTTTTATAGCTCTGGGCGCAGTTTACTGGCTGAATTTAGCGCGTATCGTCAGGGGACAGGTACTGATTCTTAAAGAGCAGGAATATGTGTTGGCGGCTCGCCTGATGGGGGCCGGCACCTTCCGTATTTTATTCAGACATATACTTCCCAACGCCACAGGACCTATTCTTGTCACCATGACCCTTTTAATTCCCGAGGCCATTTTCGCGGAAGCATTTTTAAGCTTTTTAGGTTTAGGGGTGTCTGCACCCATGGCCAGTTGGGGTGTATTGGCCAGCGAGGGTCTGGAAGGTGTACGCAACTATCCTTGGCAGTTATTCTTCCCGTCCTTTTTTATATGTTTAACTATATTGGCCTTTAATTTTACCGGGGAGGGACTGCGGGATGCCTTAGATCCCAGGTCGGGAAATAAGAGACGGGTTTCCTGACAACCATCATGTGAATTTGGTTATGTAATGACTGGATTATGTTATAATATTGCCATTGGTGTTTACCAAATAAATAAAAGAGTACAGAGGGGCAGACAAATGGGAAGAAACTTAAAACTGGAAGATAAATTTACTTTCTCCTGTCATGATCAACTTGCTTGTTTTAAAAAATGCTGCCGGGATATTAATATTTTTTTAACTCCCTATGATGTTTTAAGAATGAGAAAGAAAATGCAAATTTCCTCCGGGGATTTTTTAAACAAACACACCCATGTATTAAAGTCTCCTCACTCCGGCTTTCCTGTGGTTATACTGAAAATGAGGGAAGACGACCTGGTCTGTCCCTTCATTACAGATAAAGGCTGCCAGGTGTATGATGTCCGCCCCTGGTCCTGCCGCATGGCGCCGGTGGAAGTAAGAGGGACGGGGGAATTTGGCATTGCCTTTGAGGAATCCCGCTGTCACGGGCTGAAGGAAACAAAGGAATGGACCGTCAATGAATGGATGGAAAACCAGGGGCTTGCAGCATATCATGAACCCGAAGAGTTGTTTGGGCAAATTCCTTTGAAAGTGAAGCGGACCGGAGATGCAAGACTGGATCAAGTGGTTATGGACATGATTTTTACCGGGTGCTATGATCTGGACAGGTTCAGAAAGTTACTGGCGGATCACCCGGATTTATTGGATGATCAACCGCAGGATCTGATCAAAGAAATTATGGAAGATGATGTGGCTCTAATGAAGTTTGCTTTTAGATGGTTGCCGGTTTATTTGAATGATGTAAGCAGATTAAAGGAGCTTGCAAGGATTTTAAATCAATAAAATAACCTGTCGGGGGCGGGTGTTATTTTACAAGAAAAGGAGGGCTTGCTCAGTGCAAGCCCTCCGAATGTTTTAGCACTATCAACGAATAAAAATTTATGGTTGATAGTATAAGAAAAGCTAAGGCTTCTGCCGCTTAGCCTACCCAAAGGGAACAAGTAAGCCAAGCTTTTCTAATGATGATCACCGCTGGGGATTCTTTCAGGGAGGCCTTCCGGCTTTCTGTAAACCCCGCGCGGGACATAGAAGGTGTGCAGCAGCTTATGGGATTTTTCACCCAGAGGCTGACCCAGGAACTCTTCGTAAATGGCTGTGATAGCCGGGTTCTCGTGGGATTTGCGGATCGGCAGATCTTCGTCAGCCTTATAGATACCGGCGATACGTTTGAGGCGTATTTCAAGGTTGGTGGGGATGGGCTGGCCACCGCCACCAATGCAACCGCCGGGGCAGCACATGATTTCAATGAAGTGGTGATCCGCTTCACCGGCCCGGATCTTATCCAACAATTTGCGGGCGTTGCCCAGGGTATGGGCCACAGCAACTTTAACTTCAAGGTCGCCAACCTTCAGGGTGGCTTCCTTAATGCCTTCCATACCGCGAACGGGGGTCAGATTGATGTCCGGCATCGGTTCCTTGGTAATAACTTCGTAAACGGTACGTACAGCAGCTTCCATTACGCCGCCGGTGGCACCGAAGATAACCGCGGCACCGGTGGAGAGACCCATGGGAGCATCATACTCTTCATCGGGCAGACTTTCCCAATCAATGCCGATTTCACGCAGCATACGAGCCAGTTCACGGGTGGTCAGTACAACATCCACATCCTGGTAACCGCTGTCCTTAAGCTCGTCACGCTGGGACTCGAACTTCTTGGCAGTACAGGGCATGATGGATACGCTGTAAATATTTGCAGGATCAATACCTTTCTTCTCAGCATAGAAGGTCTTGGCCAGGGCGCCGAACATCTGCTGAGGAGATTTACAGGTTGACAGGTTAGCCAGCAGATCAGGATAATACATTTCAATGTATTTAATCCAGCCAGGGCTGCAGGAAGTAATCATGGGCAGCACGCCACCTTCGGTGACACGCTTGATGAATTCGTTGCCTTCTTCGATAATGGTCAGGTCAGCCGTGAAGTCGGTATCCATGACACTGTCAAAGCCCAGACGGCGGAGGGCGGCAACCAGTTTGCCGGTGCTGACGGTGCCGGGTTCCATACCAAATTCTTCGGCGATGGCTACACGAACAGCAGGGGCTGTTTGCACCACAACATGCTTGTTCGGGTCATCCAGGGCACGCCATACTTTGCCGGTGTCGTCCACTTCGGTAATGGCGCCGGTGGGACAGACCAGGGAGCACTGACCACACATAGCGCAGTTTACATCAAGGAGGCCCTCGTTAAAGGGAGGAGCAACGATGGTCTCAAAACCACGGTTTACAGCGCTGATGCACTTAACACCCTGCACTTTTTCGCAAACGGCCACACAGCGGCGGCACAGGATGCACTTACGGGGGTCGCGGATGATTGAGGGTGAAGAGTTGTCGATATCGTCCTTGCTGTGGCTCTGGGCCGGTCTGACAAACCGAATTTCCTTCAGGCCCATGGCTTCAGACAGGGACTGCAGTTCACAGTTATTGTTGCGCAGGCAGGTATTGCACTCCTGCGGGTGGTTGGACTGGATCAGCTCCAGGGTCATCTTGCGTGAAGCCCTGACAGCTGCGGAATTGGTTTTAACAACCATGCCTTCAGCAACAGGGGCGACACAGGCAGCCTGGAGGGCCCGGGCACCTTGTACTTCGACCACGCAAATACGACAGGCTCCAATGGCATTAATTTCTTTCATATAGCAAAGGGTAGGGATATTAATGCCTATTTTCTTTGCGGCTTCTAAGATCGTTGAACCCTGTTCAACCTCAACTTTTACATTGTCAATGGTTAGTGATACGTTTGCCATGCCTTTTCCCCTCCTATCCTCTAGGATTTTAGGCCTTTGCGGGGCATTTTACAAACGCCGGCCGGGCAGGTTTTATCGTTGATATGCGCTTCATACTCATCACGGAAATAACGCAGGGTGCTGAGGATGGGGTTCGGAGCCGTTTGACCCAGGCCGCACAGGGCAGAAGCCTTGATGGAGTTGGCCAGTTCAACTAACAGGTCCAAATCGCCTTCCTTGCCTAATCCCTTGGTGATGCGCTCAAGAATTTCCAGCATTCTCTTGGTACCGATACGGCAGGGGGTACATTTACCACAGGATTCGTCCTGGGTAAAGCCCAGGTAGAATTTCGCCAGGTCAACCATACAGGTCCCCTCGTCCACGATAATCATACCGCCGGAACCAACAATGGAACCAAGGGCAGCCAGATTTTCATAATCAATGGGGGTTTCCAGGTACGCTGCCGGAATGCAGCCGCCGGAAGGACCGCCGGTCTGGGCAGCCTTAAAGGCCTTGCCGTCGGGCACACCGCCGCCGATGTCCTCGACCATTTCACGCAGGGTAATGCCCATGGGAACTTCAACCAACCCGGTATTGGTAATCTTACCGGCCAGTGTAAACACCTTGGTGCCTTTGCTCTTTTCGGTACCCATGGCAGCATACCAGTCGCCGCCGTTAATGATGATGGGGCAAAGATTGGCCCAGGTTTCAACGTTATTGATAACGGTGGGTTTGCCAAACAAACCGGAAACAGCGGGGAAGGGGGGACGCGGGCGAGGTTCGCCGCGACGGCCTTCAATGGAGGCCAGCAGGGCGGTTTCTTCACCGCATACAAAGGCGCCGGCGCCCACACGAATTTCAATGTCAAAGCTGAAGTCAGAACCTAAAATGTTGTCTCCCAGCAGGCCAACTTCTCTGGCACGGGTTAGGGCTTTGCTGAAGTGATCAATGGCCCTGGGATATTCCAAACGAATGTAAGCGTAGCCCTTGTTGGCCCCAACGGCAAAACCGCCGATGGTCATGGCTTCGATGATGGAATAGGGATCATCTTCCAGAACCGAGCGATCCATAAAGGCACCCGGGTCACCTTCGTCACCGTTGCAGACGATGTATTTCTGGTCAGACTTTTGATCCAGCACAAACTGCCATTTTACTCCGGTGGGGAAGCCGGCGCCACCGCGGCCGCGAAGACCGGATTTCTTAACTTCATCCACCACCTGCTGGGGAGTCATTCCCTGCAGGACTTTGGCCAGTGCCTTATAACCGTCCATGGCGATGTATTCTTCAATGGAGGTCTGGTTGATCAAACCGCAGTTGCGCAGGGCATTGCGCTTCTGCTTTCTAAAGAATGTCATGTCGGACTTGCGGGGCTGAACGGAACCGTCAGCGGCATGATAGCACAGGCGGTCCACATACTTGCCCAGCTTCAAATGAGAGTTAACGATTTCTTCGACGTCTTCGGGTTGTACCCGGCAGTAGTAATAGCCTTCGGGGAAGACGGTGATGACGGGGCCCATTTCACAGGTACCCATACAACCGGTAACGACCATTTTTACGGAGTCTTGTAAACCGTGGCTGTCGATGGCCTTCTGGAGGGCTTCCAGAGTATTTTGACAACCAATTGATATACATCCGGTACCACCACAAACCAGTACGTGATATTTATAGTTGTCAGAGGGTTCTTCACCCAGACGTAATTTAATGGCTTCTTTGGCAGACGCCCTTAATAATTCGAGTTCAGCAAAATTCATATATTTCACCTCCCTGGAGGTTTTTATTCGTATTTGGCTAATATTTCAGATACTTTATCTGCAGATATGCGGGGATAAACCTCACCGTTGACGGTCATAACCGGCGCGATACCGCAGGCTCCCAGGCATCTTACCAAGTCCAGGCTAAAGCGGCGGTCTTCAGTGGTGTTGCCTGCTTTAATGCCCATTTCTTTTTCCAACATGGTTTGCACATCGGGAGCACCCTTTACGTAACAGGCAGTTCCCAAACACAGGTTGACGGAATGTCTGCCTCTGGGACGGAGGCTGAAGGCCGCATAAAAGGTGGCCACCCCGTACACGTCACTGAGGGGTACACCTAATTCTTCGGCGGCTTTAATTAACAAATCCTTCGGTAAATAACCCTGGGCTTCCTGGATGGCGGCCATTACCACAATCAGGCCGTTGGGATTGCCCTTGTACTGAGCAAACACGGCATCCAGATTTTTTTCCTGATCACAATTGCATTTGCACTCTGCATCCATGCGATGGTTCCTCCTTTCGTCGGAAGCGCATATTTTTTTATACGGCTACTGTTTGTACACCCTGGTTCGTTAGATTTAGGAAGGCCTGTACTGCAAATTCGTGGAAAGAAAGGTAGCAAATCTATGTGTTTCTCCTGCTACCTCCACAAAACCCCTGAAAAACCTTTGTAACTTCTGAAAAATCACAGTTTTTTTGGTATCACCACCTTCCAATAAATACCTGAACTGCCTTAAACTATAGAGAAAATTAAATAAAAGAAGAAAAGATAAAAAATGTTATGGTCTAGCATTGAAATTTTATGAGGAAAGTTTCAAAATATGACCTTTTCGCATAGAAAACATTTGCTTTTGAACAGTATTTTTTGAAGAATAACTAAGAAATGCAAATCAGTTGGCCGTAAAGATCAAAAGAGGGGGTTAATTCGCTCTTTTCCTCCTTAACCATAAAAACAAATTGATCATAAGCATCGACACATGGTTCAAACTTTGGTACATTTAGACTACTTGCACTGGTAATGGAGTATTTGGCAATGTTAGTGATGGTCATCTGCCCGTTGACTAGTTGTTGCGTTACCAACTGTCACACCTCCATTCCCTACAAAATATTCTAATGTTTTCTTTTGGTTAAAACTGTCTGAAATATGACATAATTTATATTTTATTTAGACAAGTTAAACTTCTTAAAACATTATAAATATTCAAACAATTTTAACTATAATAATTCTAACCTAGAACGTTCGGGAGCGTCAAGTAGTTTTTGGACCGAAATTAAATATAATATTTCGACAGACTGGGCAAAAGAGAAGTAGTATGTGAAATAATGTACAATAAAAATACAGTTGCTCTTTGAAAATAAAGTTTTCCAAATAAAAAAGATGTTGACATTGGTCAACATCTCAACCCAAAATAGGAAAATTCTTAAAAATACTCCACCATTACTTGTTTGCCTTTTTTCTTAAGGAAATCAACCAGTTCCCTGGCAAACCGGCTCTTAACAATGGGTTTTGCCGGTAGGCTGAGGCTTCGCTGTGATTTATTGGCCGCCATGCCAATTAAAAAGGAAATGGACTCAGCTTCTGACAGGGCGGCGACCAGCAGGTTAGCATCCTCTTGACCCCCGGGCAGGGCTTCTAAATGCCCGTAATTTAAAAGGATGTCCAGCGTCTGACTTAAAATCAGTGTACCGTCAGTAACCAACACCAGGCCTGTGACATCGGAGAGTGTTTGGGTATCAGGTAAAAAGCGGGAGACCATGTTGGCCGTACTGGAGCCGCAAATGATTTTTTTGCCTGGTTCGGCCAAAAACATGGACACCATTCTTTCATCGTCCTCGGGGTATTTTGCCGGTCCTATCAGTAAACACAGATGTTTTTTCATCATTATTCATCACCAAATGTATTTTAACATAAAAAAGTAGGTGCTAACCACTGTTAGCACCCAGAAAGGATTATTTTTTGTGCGGTTACGAGCAAGTCCCGCAACTGCAGCCACAGTTCGCTTTGATGGCTTCCAATACATTCTCTGCTTTAACGTTTTGGATCTGGCCATTTACCTTAACGGAAACGCCGTTACCGCAGCTTTCAAGACAGAATACACCCTTTACCTTGACAGGTAATTCAAGAAGTTTTTCTACCACGGCCAGGGAGCCTTTCTTTAAGCAGCTTTCGCCCAGGCAAACGGTAATCTCGGGGCCGTCCCCGTCTTTAATAACGATTTCGTTGCCGGCAACACGCTTTTTGGGATAGTAGTGGGTATGGAGATCATGGTGTGTATCGTGGTTGCAGCAGCCGCCCCAGTATTTTTCAAAGATCTTATCCAGATCTTCGTTATCCTGGGCCTTGTGCAGAACCAGTTTGGAATCAATATTGTAAATTTCCTTGGCCCGGGCCTTGCGGTGCTCGCCGTCGTTCTGGTAAGGCTGTCCGCCGCCGCCGACGCAACCGCCTGGGCAAGCCATGACTTCCACGGCATGGACCGTCATTTCGCCGGATTGGATTTTCTTAAGGAGTTCCTCGGTTGCGGCCAGACCGTTGACCACCGCCAGGGATAATTTATTGTCGCCCACATTGATGCTGGCGATCTTGGTGTCTTCCATGCCTCTGGTAAATTCCACATCAATCCGTCCTTCGGCGTTGAGCAGCTTGCCTGCTACGTAACGGACCACGGACTCCATAACACCGCCGGTGGCGCCGAAGAGGACACCGGAACCGGTAGTCTGCTGCATGGGCTGATCAAACTCGGAGTTTTCCAGCGCATTAAAGAGAATGCCGGCTTCCCTGAACATACGGGCCGCTTCGACGGTTGTTAAAACCGCGTCCACATCATAGGAGCCTTCGGTCATAAATTCCGGCCGCTTGGCTTCGTATTTCTTGGCGGTGCAGGGCATGATGGAAACCACATACATGTCCTGAGGCGCAATGCCTAATTCCTTGGCGTATTTTTTCTTCAATAGCGAACCAAACATCTGATGCGGGGAGCGGCAGGTGGATAAATTATTCAGCAGTTCGGGATGAAACTCCTCGGCGTATTTTACCCAACCAGGGCAGCAGGAGGTAAAGAGGGGCAGGTTTTCGCCCTTCACCAGGCGGCCCAGGAACTCGTTGGACTCTTCGATAGTTGTCATATCTGCGGTAAATACGGTGTCAAATACCTTGTCAAAGCCTACTTTGCGCAGAGCGGCTACGAGTTTACCGGTAACATCAACGGAACCAAGGCCAAATTCTTCACCCAGGGCAGCCCGGGGTGCCGGAGCAATCTGGCAGACAACGGTCTTTTTGGGATCACGGATGGCTGCCCAAACTTCTTCAATGGCAGAAGAGTTGGAGGTCAGGGCGCCGCAGGGACAAACTGCGATGCACTGGCCGCAGTTGATGCAGGCGGATTCAGCCAGGGGCTGGTCCATGGCGGCTACGATTTCAGTACGGGAGCCGCGGTTTTTGAAGTCCCAAACGCCGATGCCCTGTTTTTCCTTACAGACCCGCACACAGAGGCCGCACAGGATGCACTTGTTAGGATCGCGAACCACCGACAGGCTGGAAGTATCCAGCGGAGCCATGACGGTACGGCTGGGATAGCGCAGCCGCTTAATGCCGTAGTCGTTGGCGTATTTTTGCAGTTTGCAAGCGCCGCTGGAATCACAGGTGGTGCACTCGCGGTCGTGATTGGCCAGCAGCAGTTCCAGCACCATTTTGCGCACCCTGTTAACCCGCTCGGAATTGGTGTACACCACCATACCGTCCGCAGGGGCGGTGGAGCAGGAGGCCTGCATGCCCATCCGTTCAATTTCCACCACGCACAGGCGGCAGGCGCCGGCAATGGTCAGCTCCGGGTGATAACACAGGGTAGGGATATCAATACCGGCCTTGCGTGCCACAGCCAGAATATTTGTCTCATCGGTAAAATCTATGACTTGTCCGTTAATGGTTATTTTACCACTCATCACGTCACACCCTTTCTCTCAATATCCAAGTACTACCTGATAACGATGGATCCGAACTTGCATTTCTCCATGCAAGCGCCGCACTTGAGGCAAAGATCCACATTGATGACGTGGGGCTGCTTTTTGTCGCCGGTAATGGCGCCGGCGGGACATACTCTGGCGCAAATGGTGCAGCCTTTGCATTTTTCCGGATCAATGTAGTATTCTTTTAAAGCCTGGCAGGCGCCGGCGGGACATTTTTTATCCCGAACGTGTGCGAGGTACTCGTCACGGAAGTAACGGAGAGTGGTAAGAACCGGGTTGGGAGCAGTTTTGCCAAGACCACAGAGGGAACCGTCCTTCACATTCTGGGCCAATTCTTCCAGGAGCGCCAGGTCTGCTTCGGTACCTTTACCCTCGGTAATCTTGGTCAGCATGGCCAGCATTTGTTTGGTCCCCTCACGGCAGGGAACACACTTGCCGCAGGACTCGTTCTGTACAAAGCCCATAAAGAACTTGGCGGTTTCAACCATACAGGTATCATCGCCCATGACCACCAGACCGCCGGAACCAATCATGGCGCCGACCTTCATAAGCTCATCATAATCCAGGGGAAGATCCAGTTTTTCTTCGGTTAAGCAGCCGCCGGAGGGACCGCCGATTTGTACGGACTTATATTTCTTACCTTCTCTTAAGCCACCGCCGATGTCAAATACGATTTCCCGCAGGGTCATCCCCATGGGAACTTCCACCAGACCGGTATTTTGGATCTGACCGGCCAGGGCAAAGGTCTTTGTGCCGGCGCTGCCGGGAGTACCGAAGCCTCTGAACCAGGCGGCGCCGTTCATAATAATGGCAGGCAGGTTGGCCAGGGTTTCTACGTTATTGATGATAGTGGGACAAGCCCACAGACCCTTAACGGCAGGGAAGGGTGGACGGGGGCGGGGCATGCCGCGCTCGCCTTCAATGGAAGCGATGAGGGCAGTTTCTTCACCGCATACGAAAGCGCCGGCGCCTTCCTTGATGTTTATCTTAAAGTTGAAGTCCGTGCCTAAAACGCCCTTGCCCAGCACACCCAGGGCTTCTGCGTCGGCAATGGCCTTTCGCATGCGCTTAATGGCCAGCGGGTATTCAGCCCGGGCATAAATGTAACCTTCGTCGGCTCCGATGGCAAAGCCGGCAATCATCATGCCTTCCAGTACCGAGTGGGGGTTGCCCTCCATAACGGAACGGTCCATAAAAGCACCCGGGTCGCCTTCGTCACCGTTGCAGATGATGTACTTTTTAGGACCGGGCTGTGCAGCGGCAAAGGACCACTTGCGACCGGTGGGGAAACCACCGCCGCCACGGCCACGCAGACCGGAATCTAAAACTTCTTTAATAACTTCATTAGGTTTCATGCCGGTTAAAATTTTGGCAATGGCCTGGTAACCGCCATGGGCAATGTAGTCATTGATATCATCGGGATCGATACGTCCGCAGTTTTTTAAGGTAACTCTCACTTGACGATTGTAGAAAGGAATTTCATCCTGGGTTTTAACCGTTTCACCGGTGGTGGGATCGCTATAGAGTAAACGTTCGACCACCCCGTTATTCACGATGGAGGTCTCAACGATTTCTGCACAATCATCTTCCTGAACTTTGCAGTAAAGTAAACCGGAAGGCTCAAAGCGAACCAGGGGACCCATCTGGCAGAAACCATGGCAGCCGCTGATGCTTACACCAATGCCCTCATGGCTGACTTCTTTAACAAGATCGACCTCGGCTAATAAGCCCTGTTCAGCAATAAGTTTTTTCAAGCTTTCATATACCTTTAATGACCCGTTGGCTACGCAGCCGGTACCGGCACAGACCAAGATGCGCATTTTTTGTTCGGCCAGTGCAGCCTTGGATTTTTGCTGCAGGTTTACTAAATCTTCACGTGACTTAAGCATCTATGGTCCCCCCTTAGTTTTCACTGGCAGCGGGTGCCAATTTTCTGATTACTTCTAAGATACCGTCCGGAGTCATTTGACCGTGAACTTCTTCATCGGCTACAACAACCGGAGCCAAACCGCATGCCCCTAAGCAGGAGACGGTTTCTACGGTAAACATTAAATCGCCGGTGGTAGGATTGTCCGGTGTAACACATAATTCTTTACGAAGAGCCATCATGATCGGTTCGGAGCCCCGCACGTGGCAGGCGGTGCCGTCACAAACACGGATGACATATTTTCCTTTGGGAATAAGGGAAAACTGGGCATAGAAGGTAGCCACGCCTAATACGGTGGCAGGGGAAATACCCATTGCAGTGGCTATGTAGGTTAATACTTCTTTAGGAAGATACCCGTATTCTGCCTGAGTCTCCTGCAGAATGGCGATAAGGTGAGAAACCTTACCCTCATGAGAATCAATAATTTGTTGTAGTTTTAAAAATTTTATATCTCTGTTCTCCATCATAAACCCCCCTTTGGTGTTAGAAACCCACTTGAACACCTGCTAGAACCTAACTGCTTAACCCAGGTAAACTCCTATAAACCACCTCTTTTCTGGATAGTAAAAACCAGGATTTAGAAAGGAAAGTTTTAATTTTCTTTAATTAACGTCACTATTTATGGTGAAAAATCTTACTTTCCCTAAATAGCAACAATTTAAAGTCTTGTCTTTATATTTAGACAATTAGTTGGACAGTAAGCCGGCTTCTCAGAAGAATTTATTATTTTAATACCTTTAGAAGAGACTTAAAAAACCAGCAATATCGAGGTATAATCTAGCTAGGTGCAAAAATGTTGCCTAAATTTTTATTAAATGTCAAAGATTCTGAATATATTATAGGCTCGTAAATATTACCTTGTCAATTAAAGTTTCTGATTTCCTGCTAGAAACCGTTCATTAAATTGAACAAATAGAAAAAATAGTATAACTTAATAAACTAGTAAAAATAGAGAAACAAGTCAGACAATAATGACAATTAATACAAGTAAAATAGCTTTCATTTGTGAAGTTTTTCTTCAATTTGTTTTGGTTTGCGCCCGGCGGGAAGATTATGATATGATGAAATTATCAATGGCCTAGGGGGGCTTGTCTATAGTATGAGGGACTTAGTAGACAAACTGACGCTGTGGATACAAGAGGAAGTACAAAAGGCGGGTGCCCAAGGTGCAGTTGTTGGATTAAGTGGCGGCATTGATTCTTCCTGTGTTGCTGCACTCTGCAAAAGAGCTTTCCCGGATGATGTTTTGGGTGTCATCATGCCCTGTTATAGTAACCCGCAAGATGCGCAGGATGCCAAATTAGTGGCAGAGACCTTGTCCGTTCCCTTTGAAGAAGTGGTCCTTAATGACCCCTTCGACTGGTTTGTTCACCGTTTTACCGGACAAGACTATGATTTGCACAGCTGTGATCTAGCCATTGCCAATATTAAACCCAGGTTAAGAATGATCACTCTGTATTACCTGGCGGCCAGGCATAATTATTTAGTGATCGGAACAGGCAACAGGGCCGAACTGGTGGTAGGTCACTATACCAAATATGGTGACGGAGGGGTGGATCTCCTGCCCATTGCCAATCTGGTAAAATGGCAGGTGAAGGAACTGGCCAGAGAACTGGGAATTCCCCAGCGGATCATTGATAAAGCACCCTCCGCCGGGTTATGGTTTGGTCACTGCGATGAGCAGGAAATGGGTGTTACTTATAAAGACCTGGACCATTATATTCTTACCGGAAAAGCTCCGGAGTCCGTTAAGAAAACCATTCAGACATTGGAAAGAAAAAGAGAACACAAGAAGCATATGCCGCCAATCCCACCAATTTTTTAAATGAATCGTTTGTTTTGATAAAAGCTGGGTACATCCAGAAGGGTCTGGTCATGTACCGGGCTTTTTTCAAGAAAGAGGGGTTTTTTGTGTCAGGACATTCCAAATGGTCAACCATTAAGCGTAAAAAGGCCAAAGTTGATGCCCAAAGGGGTAAAATCTTTACCAGATTATCGAAGGAGATTATTATTGCCGCCAGAAACGGCGGCCCGGACACGGCCGGCAACATGCGCTTGAAGGCTGCTGTTGAAAAAGCCAGGGCAGCCAATATACCCAACGAAAACATTCAGCGGGCTATCCAAAAGGGCGCTGGCGGCGGTGAAGGGAGTCATTTTGAGGAATTCAGTTACGAAGGTTACGGTCCGGGCGGTGTTGCCATTCTGCTTTATGTTGCCACAGACAATCGTAACCGTACTGCCGGAGAAGTTCGGCATATTCTTTCCAAACACGGCGGCAACCTTGGTGAAACCGGTTGTGTGAGCTGGATGTTTAAAGAGAAGGGTGTCATGATCTTTGACCGTTCAGAGGCCAAAATCAGTGAAGACGATTTAATGCTGGCAGCCATTGAAGCCGGTGCAGAGGATGTGAAGGTGGAGGAAGACAGTTTTGAAATTACCACCGCACCGGAAGATTTTGAAAGCGTAAGATCCGCCCTGGCAGAACAGGGGATTCCCATCGCCGATGCGGAAATTGCCATGGTCCCCCAGACCAACGTCAAGCTGCAGGGTGAAGAAGCAGAAAAGATGATTAAAATCATTGACCTGTTGGAAGACAATGACGATGTGCAAGCAGTGTATACCAATTTTGTAATGGAAGAATAAGGCCGGGGTTGTCCCCGGCTTTTCCCTTGAGGTATAAGCCTGTAAAAAGTGGCAATACTAACCAACTAAAGGAGTGGTTAGTATGGTAAGCAGGTTGCTTTGGATCGGTCTGGGGGGATTTTTGGCCGTTCTGTTACTGGGTGTTGCCATAGTCGGCGGCAGGGTGACCGGCGACAGTGCCGGCGCCGGGGTGTCAATTTTGCAGGTCTTTGCCCAACAAATTCAGCCGGCACTGGTGCCGGATCTCGTCATAAGGGAAGAGAATATTTACCTTTGCGGGGACATTGAAGAGGTGGCCAGAAAAACCGTGGGTTCATTCGGCATCAAGACCGAAAAGGAACTGAAAGAAAAATATGCGGCCCTGGGTTTCTCGGTGGAAATCCGTAAAAATGAAATTTTGGCCCAGCGAAAGGTGAATGAATTTTGCAGTTACCACCGGTCCTTCAGGCATTTAGGCATTCATGATAACAAACTTGCAATATACCAGGGACCCCTTGGCTATCATCAAAAACTGTTAAGGGTAGAGGAGCCCATTCCCCTGAACAGCCTGTCTGCCGCCTTTCAGGTAAAACTTCAACAGGCCATGGACTTCTACCACATGACGCCGGAAACCCAGGCCAAGCTTCGTTATGAACTGGAATTTTCCAATGAGGACGGACTCAACGCCATCTTGGAAAATTTGGATGAGATGCAGGACTAAGGACCAGGAAAAGCCGGGTTCTATTATTTTATAATGGATGAATTTATCGCCCAACAGAACAAAAGTTTGTAGTATAATATTGGTAGTCAGGTAAATATGGGGGTTAATATGATTGTTTTGGGAATCGACCCGGGTACTGCCATTACCGGGTTTGGTTTGGTGGAATTCCTGGGAAACCATTATAAACCCATCGCTTACAGTTGTCTGAGGACCGGTACGGAGTTGTCGCTGGATTTACGATTGCAGAGACTTTACCAAGGTTTGCAGGAGATTATCGCCAAATACAAGCCTGATTTTATGGCTGTGGAAGAGTTGTTCTTTAACAAAAATGCCCGGACAGCCTTGGCAGTGGGTCATGCCAGGGGAATTGCCCTGCTGGCGGGAGCCAATGCCGGCGTTCCTGTGGCGGAATATACACCTTTACAAGTAAAGCAAGCGGTGACCGGGTACGGCAAAGCCGATAAACAACAGGTTCAGTTTATGGTAAAAACACTGCTTTCATTAAATGAGATTCCTAAACCCGATGATGTGGCAGATGCTCTGGCAATTGCCATTTGCCATGCTCACTGGAGTTCAGCGCCGGGAGGACTGACAAGATGATTGCATATATTCATGGAAAGCTGGCTGCCGGTGGTACAGGCTGGGTGGTGATCGATGTTCAGGGTATCGGTTATCACATCCATGTTCCTTTAACCACCAAACTGCCGGGTATTGGGCAGGAAGTAAAACTTCACACCCATATGGCCGTCCGGGAAGACGGTATTCAATTTTACGGTTTTTCCGGCGAGGAGCAGCGGGACTGCTTCCTGGCGCTGCTGGATGTGGCAGGGGTTGGCCCAAAGATGGCCCTGGCGGTGGTTTCCCACCTGCCCCCTGAAAATTTACGGTTGGTCATTGCCGGTGAGGACGTTAACCAACTGGTGAAAGTGCCGGGGGTGGGAAAAAAGACCGCCCAGCGCATTTTACTGGAACTGAAGGACAAACTGCCCGGACCGGTGGCCTTGTCCGGGGAGACGGCTGCTTCTGACGGGACCGTTCCCCAGGGCCAGGACGAGGATGCTGTTGTGGCGTTGTTGTCGCTGGGTTATTCCCAGAGCGAAGCCAGGGATGCTGTTCGAAAGGCGCAACATAAAACCCCGGCGGCAGATGTGCCCGCGCTGATTAAGGCAGCTCTTAAAGAACTGGCGCCAATTAAGTAGCACGGGAGGTAACCATGACGGATAGATTGGTATCTGCATCCATACAAACGGAAGACAGCGATCTGGAGATGAGTCTGCGTCCCAGAAAGTTAAATGAATATATCGGGCAGCAAAAGGTGAAGGAAACCATCTCAATCTTTGTGAAGGCCGCAAGACAAAGGGGTGAACCCCTGGATCACGTGCTGCTGTTTGGCCCGCCCGGTTTGGGCAAGACCACCCTCAGCAACATCATCGCCAACGAGATGGGGGTCAATATCCGCATCACTTCCGGACCCGCCATTGAGCGGCAGGGGGATTTGGCCGCCATTCTCACCAACCTCTCCCAGGGAGATGTGCTTTTTATTGATGAAATACACCGCCTGAGCCGGGCTGTGGAGGAAATTTTATACCCGGCCATGGAAGACTATGCCCTGGACATTGTGCTGGGCAAGGGACCCGGCGCCCGGTCCATCCGGTTGGAGTTGCCCAAGTTTACGCTGATCGGCGCCACCACCCGGGCGGGCATGCTGGCCTCGCCCCTGCGGGACCGTTTTGGCATTATCAGTCGCCTGGAGTTTTATAACACCGAGGACCTCACCAGGATTGTCAGCCGGGCAGCCGGTATTCTTCATGTGTCCATTGAGCAATCCGGTGCGACTGAGATCGCCCGTCGCTCCCGGGGCACCCCCCGGGTGGCCAACCGGTTGTTGAAGCGGGTGCGTGACTACGCCCAGGTGAAGGCAACCGGGGAGATTACAGCGGCAGTGGCGGCGGAAGCCCTGGAATTCTTTGAGGTGGACCCGCTGGGACTGGACCATACCGACCGGCGGCTGTTGCGCACCGTGATTGAAAAATTTAACGGCGGACCAGTGGGCTTGGATACCATTGCGGCGGCCATCAGCGAAGAAGCCGATACCGTAGAGGATGTTTTGGAACCCTTCCTGATGCAGCTGGGCTTTATTACCCGGACGCCCCGGGGCAGAATGGTGACGCCCCAGACATATCATCATCTGGGAATTCCTCTGAAGACGAATTCCACAGGAGATGTTGAACAAAGAACCTTGTTTTAGTGGTAGACATGGTGTAATGTGGTAATAAAATTACCGGTGAGGAGGAACTTTGATGAGCGAAGAACGTCTCGACCGCCTGGAAAGCTTAATGCAGGATTTGATTAAAATGGTTGCTGTTAACAACACGATGACGAAGGAACTTAAATCCGATGTTGCAGTTCTCAAGGACGATATTGCGGTACTCAAGTCCGACGTTGCACAGCTCAAAACCGAGTCAGCCATGCTAAAGAAAAACCAGGAGTTATTTAGAGACGAACTTTTTGCCCGGTCTGCACGAATGGATGATCTTCGCAGGGAAGTTAGGGACAAGATTGCTGAAAAGGCATTAAACACCAACTATGCAGTCAGTATGTCATCAAGCATAATAAGGAAATTTTCGCCCTGAAAGAAAGGCTTTCACTGTAGTTCAGTAAGAAACAGCGGAATAGGATATACTATCGAAGGTATCCTAATTTTAACCGCAATAAAGGGAAAGTCACATGAAAAAAATCCTGCTGCATACTTGCTGCGGGCCTTGTTCCATCTACCCCCTGGGGAGCTTACGGAATAAAGATCATGAAGTTTACGGCCTATTTTATAACCCCAACATTCATCCCTATACCGAATTTAAGAAAAGACGGGATCAACTGGAACAATTTGCTCAACAGCAAAAATGGAAGGTCATTTTTGATGATGAATACCGCCTGGATGAATACCTGCAGGAAGTGGTCCACCGGGAGGCCCGGCGCTGCCAAATGTGTTACAACCTGCGCCTGAGAAAAACGGCCCAACTGGCGAAGAAGGGGAACTTTGATGCCTTTTCCACCACTTTGCTGGTCAGTCCCTTTCAGAAGCATGATTTAATCCGGGACATTGGAGAAAATTTGGGGGGACAGTACGGGGTGCCCTTTTACTATGAAGACTTCCGACCCGGCTTTAAAGAAGCCGTAGCCAAATCAAAGGAACTGGAGATGTACCGCCAGCAGTACTGCGGCTGCATTTACAGTGAGAGGGACCGTTACTACCGGCCCGCTAAAGACGCCAGGGACAAAGGGGGGAAATAAAATGGCACCCTTTGAATCAATGGCCAAAATGCTTGTATTTGCCGGGATGATCCTGGTGTTAATAGGTGGTCTCCTGCTGCTGGCCGGTAAAATTCCGGGCATTGGCAAACTGCCCGGAGACATATTCGTCCAGAGAGGAAACTTTACCTTTTATTTTCCGGTGGTAACGTCTATTGTTTTAAGTATACTTCTAACCATATTGTTAAATTTATTTTTCAGACGCTAGTAAACACTTCCAAATATCTTTTAACTGCCCTGTTCTGACAGGGTATTTTTATTGGAAGCCGGTTGTAGATGAAAAGTTGCCAGCCGTTAGCAGGAATTCGACCAAATTTGTCGAAAAGGTGTTGAGTTGCGCAAGCGACGGGCGTCAGTGAAATAAACTTCCTTATAGTACAAAAGGACACTCCCCGGGGAGCCCGGCGGGTAGGGGCCAAGCCGGTTATAACAACCGGGATATTCTGGAATACTATATACAGACTAAAGATTGCCCTTACTACGGGCAATAAAGGAGTCAAAGATTTGAAGTTATCGGATTTTGATTTTCAATTGCCTGAAGAATTGATTGCCCAGGAGCCTGTAGAAAAACGGGATCAATCCAGGCTTATGGTGGTTCACAGGGATAGCGGGGCCATTGAACATAAAACCTTTAGGGAGATTATTGAATACCTGCGGCCCGGGGACGTGCTGGTTATGAACGAGAGTAAAGTCCTGCCTACACGTATTTTTGGCACCAAAACTTCCACCGGCGCCAAAATTGAACTGCTGTTGCTGCGACAGGTGGCGCCGAACCGCTGGGAAGCCCTGGTGAAACCGGGGAAAAAGGCCAGGACCGGGGACATGCTTGATTTTGGAAACGGGTTGATGACGGGCAGCATCCTTGACCATACCGATGTGGGTGGTCGTATCATAGAATTCAGTTACCGGGAACCTTTTCTGCAAGTGCTGGAGCGGATTGGCACCATGCCGCTGCCGCCTTACATAAAAAAACCACTGGCAGACCAGCAACGCTACCAGACGGTTTATGCCCGGCAAGAGGGGTCTGCAGCGGCTCCCACCGCCGGGCTTCACTTTACCCGTGAATTATTGGAAGAAATCAGGGCAAAGGGAGTTAAAACGGTAACGGTATTGCTGCACGTGGGCCTGGGCACCTTCAGGCCGGTGCAGGTGGAGGACATTACCCGTCATTCCATGCATCAGGAATACTTTGAAATTACCCCGCAGGCCGCCGAAGAAATCAACCGGGCCAAGAACCGGGGGGGACGGGTCATTGCCGTGGGCACCACCAGCGTGAGGTCCCTGGAAACTTCCTGCGATGAAAACGGACAAGTCCTGCCGGGCTCCGGCATGACCGGCATCTTTATCTATCCTGGATACAAATTTAAGGTGATTGACGGGCTGATAACCAATTTTCACCTTCCCAAATCCACACTTCTCATGCTGGTAAGTGCCCTGGCGGGCCGGGAGAAAATTCTGGCGGCCTACCGGCTGGCGGTACAAGAAAAATATCGTTTCTTTAGTTTTGGTGATGCAATGTTCATAATCTAAGGGGCCAAGGGGGAGAAGTGAGAGGTTGGAGGTGAGAGATTTTTTAACTTCTAACTTCTCACCTCTCAAACAGGAGGAAATATGCCAGTAAAAATAACCATAGAAAAGGAAGAGAAACATACCCGGGCCAGGTTGGGCAAACTCTCCACCCCCCACGGGGTGGTGGAAACACCCATTTTTATGCCCGTGGGCACCCAGGCAACGGTAAAAACCATGACCCCTGAAGAGGTGTGGGAGACCGGCGGCAGGTTGATTCTCAGCAATACCTACCACCTTTACCTGCGGCCGGGACACGACCTGGTCCGGGAAGCCGGCGGACTTCATAAATTTATGAATTGGCACGGACCCATTCTCACAGACAGCGGCGGGTTTCAGGTTTTCAGTTTGGGGCCGCTCAGAACAATCACCGAGGATGGAGTGGAATTTCGTTCCCATATTGACGGGTCCAAACATTTCTTCACACCGGAAAAGGTGATGGAAATCGAAGAAGCCCTGGGTGGGGATATCGCCATGGCCTTTGATGAATGTGCCCCCTATCCCTGTGACAAGGAGTATGCCCTGACAGCGTTGGAACGCACCACCCGCTGGGCGGAACGCTGCAAAAAGGCCCACAAGAGGGAGGATCAGGCCCTTTTCGGCATCATCCAGGGCGGTATTTTTAACGATCTGAGGGAACGCAGCGCCCGGGAATTAATCGAGATGGATTTTCCCGGTTATGGCATCGGGGGGCTTTCGGTGGGAGAACCAAAGAAACTGATGTATGATGTGCTGGATCATTTAATTCCCATCATGCCGAAAGACAAACCCCGCTACCTGATGGGGGTGGGTTCCCCGGACTGCTTGATTGAAGGAGTGGTCCGAGGTGTGGATATGTTTGACTGCGTACTGCCCACCCGCATCGCCCGCAATGGCACTGTATTCACTCACAAAGGCCGGCTTACCGTCCGCAATGCTGAATATGCCAGGGACTTCCGGCCCCTGGATGAGCAATGTGATTGCTACGCCTGCCGCAACTACAGCCGGGCCTATATACGACACTTAATAAAAACAGATGAAATTTTAGGCATACGGTTAACAACCATTCATAATCTGCATTTTATTCAGCATTTGATGGGAAAGATAAAAGAGGCCATCCGGGAAGACAGACTGTTGGAATACCGGTCGGAATTTATGTCGCATTTTAATGCAGGTTAATTTTTCTTCCGCTGGCAGGGAAAACCTGTCTTGAAGAAGAAATTGTTTTTTATGATAGCAGAAAGGAGGGTTTACATTGGATTTCGGACCGCAAACGGCTTCCATCATCTATATTGTGGCTCTGTTTGCCATTCTTTACTTCTTAATGATCAGGCCCCAGCAGAAGAGACAGAAGCAGCATGCCGCCATGATCAAAGGCCTGAATGTCGGTGATAACATCGTTACCGTTGGGGGCGTCCTGGGCTCCGTCGTTAAGATTAAGGATACCACCGTTGTCGTAAGAGTGGCCGATAAAGTGCACGTGGAGTTTTTAAAAAGCGCCATTGCCCAAGTGACCGAGAAAAAAGAAGCCGAATAACCAACCGGGTATATTAATATAGAAGCTTATTAAGTATCGGTCTGAGAAAAACTAACTTTAATGCAATGAACAATAGAGTAGGCCAGTCCTACTCTATTTACACTTGTTTGAATAAATTGTTTGCAATGCAAATAGGAGTGATAGAAAGCGTGGGGATAACCCTTGAAGACGTTAAGCACAATCCCGTGGTGGATACCTGTATACGAAAGGGAAACGAATACCTCGGGGTCATGGGCTTTACAGAGCACAGTTACAGACACATTAACCTGGTGGCCAGCATCGCCCGGAACATTTTGGAGAAATTGGGCCGACCCCAGAGAGAATGCGAGCTGGCAGCCATAGCAGGCTATTTGCATGATATCGGCAATGTGATCAGCCGCAACGATCACGGGATCTCGGGGGCCAATATCGCCTTTAACCTTTTATTAAATATGGGAATGCCGCCCGAAGAAGTCTGCACGGTGGCCTCCGCCATTGCCAACCACGAAGAACAGTACGGGTATCCGGTGAACGCCGTGTCAGCTGCTCTGATTGTGGCGGATAAATCCGACGTTCACCGCTCCCGGGTGCGTAACCAGGATTTTGCCACCTTTGATATTCACGACCGGGTGAACTACGCAGCATCCCATGCCTTTTTGTTTGTCAATGATGACCGCCGCACCATCACCATGGAACTGGATATTGACATTGAGATTTGCCCGGTTATGGAGTACTTTGAAATATTTCTAACACGAATGATGCTGTGCAGGAGGGCGGCGAACTACCTGGGCTGTAACTTTGAATTAGTAATAAACGGCGCAAAATTGCTATAAAGGGAACAAGAGTTTAATTGACAGGAGATTTTTGCAGGTATATAATTAACTTTGTTTATTTGCAGTATAAAAGGGGGAAAATTGGTGATGAAATGGGACAAGGTACTCAGACTGTTCGCAGTTATTATTGCCGTAGCTGTTATTGCTGTCGCCAGCACACAGCCCATCTTCCCAAATATAAAATGGTTACCGTTAACTAAGGAAATACCGCTGGGTCTGGATCTGCAGGGTGGCGTGCATGTAACGCTGGAGGCCAAGGACACCCCGCAGGCCAAAGTAAATGATGAGACCATGAAGCAGCTGCTGCAAACCATCGAACGCCGGGTGAATGCCTTTGGCGTCTCCGAACCGGTGATCCAGCAGGAAGGAAAGAACCGCATTATCGTAGAACTGGCCGGCATCAAAGATCCGGAAAAAGCTGTAAATGAGATTATAAAGACAGCCTTTTTAGAATTTAAAACCGAAGACGGTAAAACCATCTTGACCGGCGCGGACTTAAAAGACGCCGTTGAGGCGAAAGACCCTGTGTCCGGTGCAGTGGAAGTGGATTTGGAGTTTAATAAAGAAGGAGCCCGGAAATTTGCTGAAGTTACTTCTGCCAATGTAGGTAGAAATATCGCCATTCTGCTGGATGGTCAAGTCCTGCAAAATCCGAGGGTAGAAGAACCCATTACCGGCGGTAAAGCCCGCATCACCGGTTACAGCAGTTTGGAAGAAGCACACACCATTGCGGTTCTGCTGAAATCAGGTGCCCTGCCCCTGAAAGCAGAGGTCATTGAGAAGCGTACCGTGGGTCCCAGCCTGGGCGCTGATTCTCTGGACAAGTCAATTATGGCCGGCATCATTGGTGTGATTGCCATTTTGGTCTTTATGCTTGGCTACTACCGAGTGCCCGGCTTGGTTGCCAACTTTGCCCTGGTGGTCTATGCGCTGATTGTGTTAGGCATCTTTGCCGCCATGCAAGTGGTGTTGACCCTGCCCGGAATTGCAGCTTTCCTGCTTTCCATGGGGATGGCGGTGGATGCCAACGTGATCATCTTTGAGCGTCTGAAGGAAGAACTGAAGAGCGGCAAGACCCTGCGATCCGCCATTGATGCCGGGTTTAAGCGAGCCTTTGTGGCAGTGGTGGATTCCAATATTACCACCTTGATTGCCACCGCTGTACTGTTCTACTTTGGTTCCGGTCCCATTAAGAGTTTTGCGGTGGCCCTTTCCGTTGGTATTTTGACCAGTATGTTTACAGCCATCACCTTTACCCGCTGGATGCTGCACAGCACCGCCGATACCGGAATTAAAAACACTAAATTGTATGGGGCGTAAGGGAGGTTAAAAAGCATGTTTCACATTATAAAAACACGTAAACTATTTTACATTCTCTCCCTGGCCATTCTCATTCTTGGTATAGGCTCCCTGTTTACCCAGGGTTTGAATCTGGGCATTGACTTCACCGGCGGTAACCTGGTTGAACTCCAGTTTAAAAAGCCGACTTCTGCAGAGAATGTTCGGGCTGCTCTGGCCGAGTATAAATTGCAGGACAGCAAGGTACAAAGCAGTGGAGAAAATACCTATCTGATCAGAACAAAAGTGATGTCCCAGCAAGAAAGTGACAAGGCCTTTACCGGTATTAGCGAAAAACTGGGCGGCGCCACCATGCTGCGGAATGAACTGGTTGGTCCGGTGATCGGTAAGGAACTGACCCGGCAGGCCCTGCTGGCCCTGGGGATCGCTTCCGTATTAATGGTTCTTTATATTACCTGGCGGTTTGAGTTTCTGCAGGCCGTTGCCGCCATCGGAGCCCTGCTGCATGATGTGTTTGTGATGGTGGGTCTGGCCTCGCTTTTGCAAATTGAAATTGACAGTTCCTTCGTGGCAGCTGTCTTAACCATTATCGGTTATTCCATTAACGACACCATTGTAATCTTTGACCGTATTCGGGAGAACCTGCGGCAGAACCGGAAAGAGGACCTGGCCGACATGGCGAACAAGTCCCTCTGGCAGACCATGGCACGTTCCATCAACACTGTATTAACCGTGGTATTTGTTCTTCTGGCCCTGTTCTTCTTTGGCGGCAGTACCATTCACAACTTTGTCACCCTGTTACTGATCGGTATTATCAGCGGCGCTTATTCCTCCATCTTTATTGCCGGACCGGTATGGTACGACTTAAGAAGGATGCAAAAAGAACGCAAGCGTTCCGTAAAGGCTGCTGCTTAAAACAAGATAAGTGCGCGGGGAACACCCTCGCGCTAATTTTTTATCTATTCGGAGGAGGAAACATTATGCTGGAACATCTTTCTGCTGAACAACCCCGTAACCGTATCATTGTCACCGTCATCGGACAAGACACCGTTGGTATTATTGCCAGGGTGTCCGGTATCCTGGCGGAAAATAATGTGAACATCCTGGATATCAGCCAGACCATTTTGCAAGAGTTTTTTGCCATGGTCATGATTGCCGATATGCAGAAGAGTACCATTGACCTGGGTGTTTTAAAGGAAAAGCTTACTGACCTGGGCAAAGAGATGTGTGTAAAGATTGATGCCCAGCACGAGGATGTATTCCGCTACATGCATCGAATCTAAGACTGCATTAGGAGGGCCATATGTATAGTATAAATGAAGTTCTGGAAACCATTCGTATGGTACAGGAAGAAAAATTTGACATCCGCACCATTACCATGGGCATCAGCCTGAGGGACTGCGCGGACTCCGATTATAAAAAGTCCTGTCAAAAAATATACGATAAAATTACCGCCCGGGCTGCCAACCTGGTGCGGGCCGGCGAAGAAATTGAACGGGAGTACGGCATTCCCATCATTAATAAGCGCATTTCGGTAACCCCAGTCTCCCTGGTGGCTGAAAGCAGCGACGCCGAAAATTATACAGCCTTTGCCGAAGCCATGGACCGGGCAGCCAAAGAAGTCGGCGTCAATTTTATCGGCGGTTTCTCCGCCCTGGTCCACAAGGGCTTCACCAAAGGGGACCGTATTTTGATCAATTCCATTCCTGAAGCACTTTCCACCACTGAGAGAGTCTGCTCATCCGTTAACGTTGGTTCCACCAAGGACGGCATTAACATGGATGCAGTTTACCGCATGGGGCAAATCGTCAAGGAATGCGCCGAACGCACTGCCGATAAAGACGGTCTGGCCTGCGCCAAGCTGGTGGTATTTTGTAACGTCCCCGAGGACAACCCCTTTATGGCCGGCGCCTTTCACGGTATCGGGGAGCCCGAGTGTGTCATCAACGTAGGCGTCAGCGGCCCCGGTGTGGTTAAAAACGCCGTGGAAAAGGTGAAAGGCAGCGATTTTGGCACCCTGGCGGAGACCGTGAAGAAGACCGCCTTTAAGATCACCCGGATGGGTGAACTGGTGGGCCGGGCTGCCGCCAAAAAACTGGATGTACCCTTTGGCATTGTGGACCTGTCCCTGGCACCCACGCCCGCCGTGGGAGACAGTGTAGCGGAAGTCCTGGAAGCCATGGGACTGGAAATCTGCGGCACCCACGGCACCACAGCTGCCCTGGCCCTGTTGAACGACGCGGTGAAAAAGGGCGGAGCCATGGCTTCCTCCTACGTGGGGGGCCTCTCCGGCGCCTTTATCCCCCTCAGTGAAGATGCCGGCATGATCCGTGCCGCCGAGAAGGGCGTGCTGACCCTGGAAAAGCTGGAGGCCATGACCTGTGTCTGCTCGGTGGGGCTTGACATGATTGCCATTCCGGGCGATACTTCGGCGGAAACCATTGCGGCCATCATTGCCGATGAAATGGCCATTGGCATGGTCAATTTCAAAACCACAGCGGTGCGCATCATTCCTGCTCCCGGCAAAGCGATCGGGGACCACGTGGAGTTCGGCGGTTTGCTTGGACACGCCCCCATCATCCCGGTAAAAACAGCCGCAGCGGTAGAATTTGTCTCCCGGGGAGGACGCATCCCGGCGCCCATACAGAGCCTGAAAAATTAATCTGAAAGCAAAACGACAACTATCAAAGAGGACAGAAGTTTCGAAGTGATCAGACCCCAAAAACCAGAAGCAAATCGACCGCTAACAAAAGAGGACATGCCCCCAGGAATATATATTAAACAAACCCTGTACAGGCAGACTGGCTTTTCCAAAAATTGAGCGGTAAATAATATTTTTAGTAAAACAATCATGAAAGTTGCGAGAACGTAGCGTTGGAAATGCCAGGCTGCCGTTCGCTAACGCATGGATTAAAACAAAACACGACTTATGTCGGTATAAATAATAACTAATTTTTGCATAAGGCTTGAATCCTCATAGTTTTAGGGATTCAATAAGCCTTTTTTGTTTTTATGCAGAGTAAAGAATAATCAAAATCCCAGTCATAAAATTTCGATCTCCAACGATTGTATGCTATAATTTGCTATATCTTATTCCCGAGGTGTTTCTGTGGAATCCTATACCTTTGAAATTGATCAAGAAAACGCAAAAACTCGGTTGGACGTTTTTTTAACCAATCATTGTCATAATATAAGCCGGTCCTACGTTCAAAAACTGATCGAAGAGGGTCTGGTGTCGGTTAACGACCGACCGGCTAAGGCCAACCATAAACTGAAAGCCGGGGAAACTGTCACCATTGAAATCCCGCCGGCGGAGGAATTGAGAGCGGAACCGGAAAACATTCCGTTGGACATCTACTATGAAGACAGCGATGTCATCGTGGTGAACAAGCCCAGGGGGATGGTGGTTCACCCGGCGGAGGGTAATACCTCCGGCACTTTGGTGAACGCATTGTTGTACCATTGTAAAGATTTGTCCGGCATTAACGGTGTGCTGCGCCCCGGCATTGTCCACCGGTTGGATAAAGATACCTCGGGGCTAATTATGGCAGCCAAAAATGATCAAGCCCATTATTCGCTGACAGAACAGTTACAGGAAAGAACAGTAACCAGACGGTACCGGGCCCTGGTTCATAAAAACATTAAAGAAGAGCAAGGTACGGTAAATGCACCCATTGGCCGAGACCCCAGGGACAGGCAGAAGATGGCGGTCATTGAACGGAACTCCAAACCTGCAGTAACCTATTACAGGGTACTGGAACGCTTTGGCGATTATACCTTTATTGAATGTCGCCTGGAAACCGGGCGAACGCACCAGATCCGAGTTCACATGACCTATATCGGCTACCCCCTGGTTGGAGACCCCAAGTATGGCCCCGGTAAACCGCATTTTGACCTGTGCGGACAATTATTACATGCCATGGTACTGGGATTTCACCATCCTTCTACCGGAGAATACCTGGAATTCACCGCCCCTTTACCGGAGGTTTTTGAAAACGTATTAAACAAATTAAGACAATCCACAACACTTCGTTAAAAAAACACCGTATTCATAGAGTTTTAACCGGCAAACCCAGGGATTACACTCCTGGGTTTGTTGTGTTTGTTTGCCAGCATAATAGGATTTTCCTTTTGGTTCCCCAGCAGTTCACCGAGTCTCTGGGTGACCTTCAACCCGCCGCAACCTGCTCCTAATATAACAATGTTTCCCTCTCTCACAGGTAAAACCTCCCTAAACGTAACCCTTGACACTATTGTGACCGGAAAGCCCGCTGATCATGAAAGTTGTCGATAAAAAAGCCTCCCCTGGGAACAATAAACCACGGGAGGTTTTTTTATGGAACAGGTTAAAGGAGAATTGTGTTCATTAAGGGACAGAATTGATGAGCTGGCCAGGAATATGGAAAAAATGAAGCTGGCCGAGTATGTGGAACTGTTGGAGGACACCCGGCGACTCCTGTGGGTGAACTTTATTTCCGGCATCGCCCGTGGTTTGGGGATTGCGGTGGGCTTTACTATTTTGGGTGCGGTTGTGCTTTATTTCTTGCAAAAATTATTGCTTTTAAATTTGCCGGTGGTTGGGGGGTTCATTGCCCAGATCGTACAAATGGTGCAAATAAAAATGTACTGATTGTTAACGAAACCAGTTGAGCACTTCAATAAAAAGGGCGGCAACCCCGGCGGCCATCAAGGGACCCACCGGTTGACCGTTAAAGAACAGAATACCGATGACAGAGCCAGCAATGAGGCCGAAAATAATTCCCGGGTCAATTTGCATGAGTTTGAGCCCTTCATTGTTTAAATGGGTGGCCAGTGCTCCGGCGATGATGGCCAGCAGACCGGGTAAAGAGGTGACATTATAAAGAAGTTCCCGGGTTGTTACCCTGTCCGTGGCGATGGGGACAAGGATGGAAAGGAGCAAAAAAACCAAACCCAGTTCCAGCCCGTGGGTTTCCAGGTAGGGAAACAGAAAATCCAGTTTGCTGAACTGCAGGACCAGCAGGATACAGGCACAGGTGGAAATTAGGCTTGACTTGGCTGCAAGACCGATTAACAGCAAAATCACCATGGTGGTTTCGCCGGTGTGCATCATCATTGCTCCTTTACGATGGACAGGATTACTACAGTATATGCGTCCATGACGGACGCTAGCACGAAGGGGGACAATCAGGGCAAGATGATTTAATAATTAAATAGAATTGTGCCTGTTCAATCGAAAGCTCCTATCCTATGTTAAACCCTTGGGTTTTATAGTAGGAGCTTGTTAAAATTAATCTATCTTTTTTCTTTGTAAAACGGCTTTCAACGTATCCGCCCGGAGCCCCACCCGCAGGGCTTCCAGGGCAAATATTTCATGGGGGTTCACATTGCCAATGTTGACATTGGGACCAAACCGGATAATCAGTTCCTGCTGTTGTTCTTTGAGGGGGGCTTCCCAGATTAACCGGGTGGCATCACCGATGCTGTGGACCAGTTCTTCCAGGTCGGAGAGGATGAGGTTACCTTCCTTGTCATAAAGCCCCACAGCCTTTCCGGATTCCCGGCCCTCCACAATGACATGGGAAGCCCCGCAGACCAGATCGTGATTCACTAACTGAACGATTTTTTTAATTTCAAATTCGTCATTGGGATCCTTTTTACCAACCTCGCTGAGGACTTTAAAACCCATTTCAACTGCCGTGATGATGGCTTCCGCACGAATTTTCAGACTCAGGTCAATGGTGCCGTCCGAGACTTCGATCGCTGTGAACCCGAAGTCCCGGGCCATTGCCAGATATTGCCTGAGCTTGTCCTGAAGAACCGCTACTTCTAAAAAGGTACCGCCAGGGTAGATATCCACTCCGTGGGAACTGACCAGATGAATTTTTTCCTCCAGTACTTCATTGTAATACAGGGCAGAGGTACCGAAACCCAGCTTAAAAAAATCAATATAATCTCCTGCCAGATTGAGCAGGTCCCGGGTTTCTCCAAGACCCAGGCCCTTGTCGATAATCATGGTTAAACCTGTGCTACGTGGCTTGCTAAAACGGTCCCCCAGTGGAAACTGCAGCAGTTCCTGCCACGTTTTTTTCGCCCCGCTGATGGTCATCAGGCTAACAACTCCTTTCGCGGGCTCGCCTTTTTTAACGAGATCCGTCTGACACCTCCTGACATTCCCGTACAGTTGGAGTGTTCCACCTGAGTTTAATCTATGCGAACATTCATAAAGAGGTCACTGGTTTTGGGCGTCGCCATTATTTACCTGTCCACCCTCATTTCCCCTCCGGGCAACAGGCATCGGTTTACGGGCCACAACAGAAGCCCTGGGCCACCAGGCCAGGCTGTTATAGATGAAGGCCGGCTGCGCCACCGGGTCAACCACGGTTTTTTTGGCTTGTTTTTCCTTGGCCTGCTTGTTGCCATCTTCCTGGGAAGCCTTGAGCGCTTTCACCTTGATGAAAAAGAAGGCCAGGACCGCTGCCACCACCGCCAGTCCGGCGGAGGCCCAAAATATAATATCCGGCCCGATGCCTACCAGCCAGCCGAACAGGGGAGGCCCTGCGGCCACACCCAGAAAACGTACGCTGCCGTATAAAGAGGTTACCAGACCCCGTTCATCCTTGTCCGTGGAACTGGTGATCAAAGTATTTAAACAGGGGAGCACCAGTCCGGTGCCGATACCGGCTGATGAAATGCCGGCAAAAAAGGCATATACATTATTAAACAGGGGCAGCGTGACCAGCGAGGCGGCAATCAAGCCATGCCCGATCACCACCAGCCACTTCATGAGCTCCACCTGTTTCTTAATCAGCGCACCGGTGATATAAGAGGTGATGCTCATAAACAGAACCGGTATGGCCAGGGCCGCGCCTTTAAGGACACCGTCCATGCCGAATTTTGTCTCCAAATAATCCGACAGATAAAATAAAACGCCAAAGAGGATGAGGAGAGCTACCGATCCTGCAAAAAAACTGCTCAGTAACAATGGAGATTTCTTTTTAAAGATTTTTTTGATGGAGCCAATATATTGTTTAACTCCCTTTGGTTCCTTTTGAGCTTCGGGCTCCCTGGTAAGAAACCAGACACCCAAAATGACCACCGCAATGACAATGGGGAAAAAGAAAAAAATGGCCCACCAGGCGATAAGGCCTACCAGAGAACCCAGAATGGGGCTGGACACTTTGCCCATGCCGTTGGAGGCTTCAATAACACCTAAGGATTTGGCCCTATCTTTCCCTTTCCACAGGTCACCGCAAAAAGCCATCGCAATGGGGGCGGTGCCGGCGGCGCCGATCCCCTGAATGACCCTGCCGCCTAAAATCCAGGGAAAGGCATTTTCTTTAAAAAGCAGGGCGGCAGCACCCGCCAGCAGGCCTCCCAGTGCATACAAAAAAAGTCCGGGAATAATAACTTTTTTGCGCCCAAAACGATCGGACAGAAATCCTGCAATGGGAATCACCAGCCCGGCCGGTACTGAAAAAAGGGTTATGATTAAACTGATTTGCATTTGGGAGACCCCGAGGGATTTTGCCATTTTTGGCAGTACAGGAATCAGCATGGAGTTTCCCAATACCATAATCAAAGGGACCCCAGCCAGGGCTGCCAGGGTAAATTTGTTCACTTCATCTCCTTTATTTCCGGCGGCGGCTGCCTGCGACAAGAGAATCACGTCCTTTATCAAAAAGATCGGCAACATGTATTTTGTCTCTGCTGGCTTATTGCTATGCATTTCAACTAGCCCCGCCGCATATCTAAGTAAAGGAACAGATGGTAACGGAGGGATATTATGTTTTTTGTTACAGATAAGATTGTTTTCGCAATGGCCATGCTGCGTTGCCTTTCAGCCAGTATTGAGCTGACGGCAGCCCTGTTGATGCTGAAATTTGGCAGGGTTGAAACAGCTTTAAAAATAAATGCCGTACTGGCCATGGTGGGACCAAGCATTATGGTGCTGGTAACCATTTTGGGGCTGGTGGGCCTGGCAGGCAAGGTTTCCTTAAGCAAACTGGGAATTATTTTTTCGGGAGTTTTACTGATTTTTTATGGCATCAGTCGACCCTAAAAATGGCCTTTCATGTAAAACAGGCAAAATCCTTTGGCGCCACAAGGGATGAGATTATCCGGCGCCGTTCTGGTAGGTCTACCCGCTGCAGGAAATGTCGTTATGCAATCTTTACCAGCGGCACTGGAAGCCTTCGACGAAGAATAATATTTCTCACTTCCAATCTCTCACCTCCTACATCTCAATTGACAGGGCTGTCTTTGGGTGGTAAACTTATACCAGCAAAACCTTTAATTTGGTCCAGAGAGGCCGGTAAGGAACATAGAGAACCTCAATTAGGGTTAAACTATGCATGCTTACCGTAACCGGTAAGCATTTTTAGTGTGTATTCTTGGAGGTGTCCTTGGCATGAATGAACGTGATTTAAAGGAAAAAGCCCAGATACTGGACGATAAGGGTATGAGAAGGGCCATGGTCCGGATTGCCCATGAAATTATCGAGCGGAACAAAGGCGTGGAAAATGTCGCTTTAATCGGCGTGCGGCGCCGTGGGGTTCCCCTGGCCCAGCGTCTGGCCAAGCATATCAGTGACATTGAAGGGGCCACAGTGCCGGTGGGGATTTTGGATATCACCCTGTACCGGGACGATTTAACCACCCTGGCCAATCAACCGCAGGTCCATCAAACCGAAGTCAAATTCCCGGTCACCGGCAAAAAGCTGGTGCTGGTGGACGATGTTCTGTATACCGGACGCACCGTGCGGGCCGCTTTGGATGCAATCATGGATCTGGGCAGACCGGAAGTGGTGCAGCTGGCGGTTTTAATTGATCGCGGCCACCGTGAGATTCCCATCCGGGCGGATTACGTGGGCAAAAATGTTCCCACTTCCCGCAAGGAGGTCATTTCCGTCCGGTTAAAGGAAATTGACGACGAAGAAAGAGTTGTCATTTTGGAAGGAACAGAATAGAATCCCTGAAATACCTTTAAAAGCGGTCCAGAGAGGCCGGCAAGGTGATCCCCGGGCAGGGGATTCAGGCGGAGACGTACCCAAATTTTTGGGTGCAGCCAAATTGCCGGCCTCAGCCAGGTTTTTATAACCTGGTTGAGGCCTTTTCATTTCTACGCGTCTGATGATTTAACTCTTTAAGGATGACAGTATAAAATACTGTCAGAATGGATGATAGTATAAAACAGAGGAGGGCTGAGACATGTTTTGGCAAAGAAAAGACCTGCTGGGGCTCAGGCAGTTGACACCGGAGGAAATTAACCTGGTGCTGGATACTGCGGTGCCCATGAAAGAAATTATCGGCAGAAAAATTAAAAAAACACCAACCCTGCGGGGACGCAGTATGGTGACCTTGTTTTATGAGAACAGTACCAGAACCAGAACCTCCTTTGATTTAGCGGCCAAGTTTCTCAGTGCCGATACAGTGGGGCTGTCTGCTTCCAGCAGTTCGGTGGCTAAGGGAGAAAGTCTGCGGGATACCGGCCTTACCCTGACGGCCATGGGCGTGGATGTGGTGGTCCTGCGGCACCCGGCCAGCGGCGCTGCCGAATACCTGGCCAGGTGTATTCCGGCGGCGGTGATCAATGCCGGGGACGGCACCCACGAGCATCCTACCCAGGCACTGCTGGACATGTTTGCCATCCGGGAAAAGAAGGGAAGTTTTGCAGGTCTCAAGGTGGCCATTGTGGGAGACATCCTGCACAGCCGGGTGGCCAGGTCCAACATCTGGGGCTTGACCAAGATGGGGGCCGAAGTGAGGGTGGTAGGCCCTGCCACCTTGCTGCCTGCGGAGATCGAACAAATGGGAGCCCGGGTGTATACCGAACTGGACGCTGCCCTGGAGGGGGTCGATGTGGTCAATGTGCTGCGCATCCAACTGGAAAGACAGCAGCAGGGATTATTCCCCTCCATCCGGGAGTACAGCCGGCTCTTTGGCATCAACCAGCGCAGGTTGGAACGGACCGCGCCGGATGCCTTGATTCTGCACCCGGGTCCCATGAACCGGGGCGTCGAGATTGATCCCCAGGTGGCTTACGGCAGCCGGTCGGTCATTACTGAACAGGTGACCAACGGTGTAGCGGTACGTATGGCGCTTTTGTACCTGTTAACGGGGGGTGAACACAGTGCGATATCTAATTAAAGGCGGGGTCGTTGTAGACCCCGTGTCCGAAAAACTGTTTGAGTCAGATCTAATTGTAGAGAACGGCAGCATTGTTGAAATCGGCAGGGAACTAAAGGACCCACAGACGGAAATCATCGATGCCGGTGGCCGGTATGTCTGCCCGGGACTGCTGGACATGCATGTCCACCTGCGGGAACCGGGGTATGAATATAAAGAAAATATTCAAAGCGGCACCCGGGCAGCGGCCATGGGCGGCTTTACCGCGGTGGCCTGCATGCCCAATACCAACCCGGTGGCGGACAATGCGGCAGTGATTAACCTTATAAAACAGAAGGCCGGTAATGCCGCCGCCAGGGTTTATCCCATCGGAGCGCTGACCAAGGGTTCCCAGGGGAAAGAGTTGACGGAAATGGCGGATCTGAAGGCTGCCGGGGCAGTGGCCCTATCCGATGACGGCCAGCCGGTGATGGATGCCGGTATCATGCACAGGGTGATGCAGTATGCGGCCATGCTGGGGCTGACGGTGATCTCCCATTGTGAGGATTTGAGCCTGGCCGCCGGCGGGCAGATGCATGAAGGTGTTGTGTCCACCATGCTGGGCCTTAAGGGGATTCCCGCCGCCGCTGAAGAGGTGATGGTGGCCAGGGATATTCTGCTGGCGGAGGCCACCGGCTGCCGGCTGCACCTGGCCCATATCAGCACTGCGGGCAGCGTGCGGCTGGTGAGGGAGGCCAAGGCCCGGGGCATCAAGGTGTCGGCGGAGGTTACACCCCATCACTTTACCCTGACAGAGGAGGCGGTGCAGGGTTTCAATACCAACGCCAAGGTAAACCCGCCCCTGCGACGGCAGGCGGACGTGGAGGCGGTAAAAGAGGGACTAAGGGACGGCACCATCGATGTAATCGCCACCGACCATGCTCCCCATGCCTACCACGAGAAGGATGCGGAGTTTCAATACGCGCCCAACGGCTTGATCGGGCTGGAAACCGCCGTGGGCCTGGTCTTTACGAAGTTGGTGCAGCCCGGCATTCTCACGGTACCCCAGGCGGTGGCGAAACTCAGCTGGCATCCCAGGCAGGTGCTGGGCCTGCCCGGGGGTAACCTGCAGCCCGGCGCGGTGGCGGATATCACCATCCTTGATCCCAACTTGAGCGAGGTGGTGGACCCGACCAAACTGCAGAGCAAAAGCAAGAACACTCCCTTTGTCCGGTGGAAATTAACGGGACTGCCGGTCACAACCATGGTAAATAGCAAAATAATTATGCAGGAAAGACGGCTCCTGGTGTAGAAATAAGTAGTAGATAATTATACAAATTACTGTATAATTATACAATACGGCAAACAAATGACGGAGGTGTCTTTGCATAATGCAAGCATATTTAGTTTTGGAAGACGGAACCGTTTTTAACGGCAAGGCCTTTGGCGCCACCGGCGAGCAGTGGGGAGAAGTGGTTTTTAACACCGGCATGACCGGTTATCAGGAGGTCCTAACCGACCCGTCCTACTGCGGGCAGATTGTGGTCATGACCTACCCGCTGATCGGTAATTACGGTATTAATAAAGATGATTTTGAGGCCAAGAGCTCCTTTGTCCGGGGCTTTGTGGTGAAAGAGGAATGCAACCGTCCCAGCAACTGGCGGGTCAGCAACAAGATCGATGAATTTCTGGCCCGGGAGGGTGTCATCGGTATTTCCGGTATCGACACCCGGGCCTTAACCAGACGCATTCGCAACCACGGTACCATGCGGGGCATCATCAGCACCGGGGCCGTGGACCCCCGGGAACTGGTGGAGAAGGCAAAAAACTGCCCGCACATTTCCGGTCAGGAACTGGTGCCCACCGTGGCCACCAAAGAGATCTATACCGTACCCGGCAGCGGCCACCGGGTGGTGCTGATGGACTTTGGCGCCAAAGCCAACATCGTGCGCTGCCTGAACAACCGGGACTGTGAAGTGGTGGTGGTACCGCCCACCACCGGCGTGGCAGAAATTCTCGCCTTAAACCCCAAAGGCATTATGTTGTCCAACGGCCCCGGGGACCCCACCGATGTACCCTATGCCATTGAGACCGTAAGAAATCTCATTGGCAAGCTGCCCATCTTCGGCATCTGCCTGGGTCACCAGATTATCGGTCTGGCCGTGGGGGGCAAAACCTACAAATTAAAGTTTGGCCACCGGGGAGCCAACCACCCGGTGAAGGACCTGGCCAGCGGCCGGGTGTACATCACTTCCCAAAACCACGGTTTTGCGGTGGATAAGGACTCACTGCCCAAAGAGGTCGAGGTTTCTCATATCAATTTAAATGACGATACCGTCGAGGGGCTTTGCTATAAAAACCTGCCTGTCTTCTCGGTGCAGTACCACCCGGAGGCGGCGCCCGGCCCCATGGATTCTGAATATCTGTTTGATCGCTTCCTGGCAAATATCAATCAACATGCAGCGCAGTGAAGGGAGGTTACCCATGCCCAAAAAGCAGGGGATTAAAAAAGTACTGGTGATCGGCTCCGGACCCATTGTCATCGGCCAGGCGGCAGAGTTTGACTACGCCGGCACCCAGGCCTGCCGTGCCCTGAGGGAGGAAGGTCTGGAAGTGGTGCTGGTGAACTCCAACCCCGCCACCATCATGACGGATGCCAATATGGCCGATAAGATTTATATCGAACCACTGACACCACAATTCGTTACCAGAGTCATCCGGCAGGAAAAGCCGGACGGCTTGCTGCCGACCCTGGGCGGACAGGTGGGGCTTAATATTGCCCTGCAGCTGGCCGAGCAGGGGATCCTGGATGAAGAAGGGGTCACCATGCTGGGGACGCCTTTGGATGCGATCCGCAAGGCAGAAGACAGGGAAATGTTTAAGCTGATGATGGAACAGATCGGCGAGCCGGTGCCGGAAAGCACCATTGTTTGTTCGGTGCGGGAAGCGGTGGAGTTTGCCGATGCCATTGGCTACCCGGTCATCGTGCGACCGGCGTACACCCTGGGCGGCACCGGCGGCGGCATTGCCAAAAGCCGGGATGAGCTAAAGGCAGTGGCCATTCGAGGCCTCAAGCACAGCTTGATCGGTCAGATCCTGGTGGAACGCAGCGTAGCCGGTTGGAAAGAAATTGAGTATGAAGTGATGCGGGACAGTGCGGACAACTGCATCACCGTTTGCAATATGGAAAACATCGACCCGGTGGGTGTCCACACCGGGGACAGCATTGTGGTGGCGCCCTCCCAAACTCTTAGCGACCGGGAGTACCAGATGCTGCGCAGTGCTTCTCTGAAAATCATCCGGGCCCTGGGCATCGAGGGGGGCTGCAACGTGCAGTTTGCCCTGGACCCGCACAGCTTTAAATATATTGTTATTGAAGTGAACCCCAGGGTGTCCCGTTCCTCGGCCCTGGCATCCAAAGCCACCGGTTATCCCATCGCCAAGGTGGCGGCCAAAATTGCCATCGGCCTTACCCTGGACGAGATCCGCAACTCGGTGACCGGTAAAACCTATGCCTGCTTTGAACCTACCCTGGATTACGTGGTGGTGAAGTATCCCCGCTGGCCCTTTGACAAGTTTACCGGGGCGGACCGGTCCCTGGGCACCCAGATGAAAGCCACCGGGGAGGTCATGTCCATCGACCGCACCTTTGAGGCAGCCCTGATGAAGGCCATCCGCTCGCTGGAAGTGGGGATTTACGGCCTGCAGCTGCCGGAGATGGCCGGGATGTCCCAGGAGGAGTTGGAAAACAAGGTGGCGAAGGCAGAAGACCAGCGGTTGTCTGCTGTGGCCGAGTTTTTCCGGCGGGGCGGCCAAGTAAGGCGGGTCCACGAACTCAGCGGCATCGACGTATTCTTTTTGGATAAAATCCAGGAAGTCGTTAACTTTGAACGAAAGCTTCAACAGGAGGCAGCCGCGGGCATGGACAAGCAGACTTTGCTGCAGGCTAAAAAATACGGGCTGTCGGATAAATACATTGGCATGCTAACCGGCTTATCAGAACAGCAAGTGAGGGAGTCCAGGCAGTCCTTCGGCATCGAGCCGGTCTATAAGATGGTGGACACCTGTGCCGCCGAGTTTGAAGCGGTGACACCCTACTATTACTCCTGCTACGAATCGGAAACCGAGGCAATCCCCACCGATCGGACCAAAGTGGTGGTACTGGGTTCCGGTCCCATCCGGATCGGCCAGGGAATTGAATTTGATTACTGCTCGGTGCACTCGGTCTGGGCCCTGCGGGAAGAGGGGCTCGAGGCCATTACCATCAACAACAACCCGGAGACCGTCAGCACCGACTTTGATACCGCGGACCGGCTGTATTTCGAACCCCTGGTGGTGGAAGATGTCTTAAACATCCTGGAAAAGGAAAAACCCCAGGGAGTCATTGTCCAGTTTGGCGGCCAGACCGCCATTAACCTGGCCAAACCCCTGGAGAGCGCCGGGTATCAAATCATTGGCACCTCGGTGGATGCCATCGATATTGCGGAAGACAGAAAACGGTTTGATCAATTGCTAACGCAACTAGATATTCCCAAACCTCCGGGTCGTACGGCCTTTTCGGTGAAGGAAGCAGCGGGCATCGCCGAGGAAGTTGGGTTCCCGGTGCTGGTGCGTCCCTCCTATGTACTGGGCGGGCGGGCCATGGAAATTGTTTATTCTCAGCAGGAACTGCTGTCCTATATGGAAAGGGCGGTAAAAATCACGCCGGAACACCCGGTGCTGGTGGACCGCTATATGGTGGGCCGGGAGTTTGAGGTAGATGCCATTTGTGACGGGCAGGAAGTTTTAATTCCGGGCATTATGGAACACATCGAACGGGCAGGGATCCACTCGGGGGACAGCATCGCCGTTTACCCGGCCCAGACCCTGACCCAAACCCAGAAAGAGCAAATGGTTGACTACACCGAACGCCTCGCCCTGGCCCTGGGAGTCAAGGGGCTGGTCAATATCCAGTATGTGCTGCACGAAGGGCAGGTTTATGTAATCGAGGTGAACCCCCGCTCCAGCCGGACTGTTCCCTATTTAAGTAAAGTCACCGGCATCCCCATGGTCAACCTGGCCACCAAATGTGCCCTGGGCAGGACCCTGGCAGAGATGGGTTACCGGGGTGGACTGGTGCCCGATGCCGGGCTGGTGGCGGTGAAGGCGCCGGTATTCTCCTTTGGCAAACTGCTGGATGTGGATGTTTCCCTGGGACCGGAAATGAAGTCCACCGGCGAGGTGCTGGGAGTGGACGGGGATTTCTCGGTGGCTCTGTACAAAGCCCTGCTGGCTGCCGGCACCGAGTTTCCCAAGCAGGGAACCGTACTGGCCACCATTGCCGACCGGGACAAGGAAGAGTCCCTGCCTGTGATCCAGGGTCTGGTGGAACTGGGGTACAAGGTCTGCGCCACCCGGGGCACCGCTGAATTCTTAAAGCAGCACGGCATAGAAGTAGAGGCCGTCAACAAAGTGGGCGAGGGCGGAGAAACCATTGTCGACCTGATTAAGGCCAATAAAATAAATTTAGTCATCAATACCATCAGCCGGGGCAAAGAACCCCAGCGGGACGGCTTTAAAATCCGCCGTTCGGCAGTGGAACACGGCATCCCCTGCCTGACCTCCATGGATACCGCCTGGGCCATGCTGGAGGTGCTCTACGGCATTCAGGAAGGCGAAGTACCCGATTTAATCCCCCTCCAGAACTACATCGACAAACGGCAGGAGCTCAAATAACTTAATAACAGGGTACCCGGTACCCTGTTATTAAGTTATTGGTTTGAGTATAGGTTCTTGCCAATGCTGGCATAAAAAGGGTAAACTTAAGACATATTGTTGAGAAAAAGGTTCACGGAAGGTTTGGAGGGTTGTCTATGTCCAAGGTGATGGACGCCAAGGTCATGGCGGTATTTACGGTGGCGCCGGATACCTACTATATGGAGTTGGAAGCTCCGGAGATTGCCCGGCTGGCTGTGCCAGGCCAATTTGTGCATGTGCGCAGCAGCGATTCTCAAGACCCGCTGCTGCGCAGGCCTATTTCCATTCACATGGTCAGCCGCCCCAAGGGTGTTCTGGCCCTCCTGTTCCGGGTGGTGGGCAAGGGTACGGAACTGCTGGCCCAAAAGAAAACCGGCGACAGGGTCAACATTATGGGACCGCTGGGCCGGGGTTTCACCCTGCCGCTGCCGGGTTCCCGGGTGGCGGTGGCAGCCGGCGGCATCGGTGCGGCGCCCATGGTGTTCCTGGTGCAGGAACTGGCCAACATGAAGTGCCAGGTCACCGTTTACCTGGGGGCCAGGGATAAAAAGAGCCTGCTCTGTGACGGTCAGTTTGTCCAAATGGAAGCCGAAGTGGTCATTGCCACCGATGACGGCTCCATGGGCTTTAAGGGAACGGTGCCGGAACTGATGCGGCGTCACAGTGACTGGCGAAGAACGGCCATGACCTACATGTGCGGTCCCAAAGGAATGATGAAGGAAATCTCGGCTATGCTGGCGGAGGCCGATGTGCCCGGTGAAGTGTCCCTGGAAGAAAATATGGGCTGCGGGGTGGGTGCCTGCCTTTCCTGTGCCGTGAAGATTACCCACCACGGGCAAGTCACCAACAAGAGAGTTTGCGCCGACGGCCCGGTATTTCCATCCTGGCAGGTGGTGTGGGAGTGAGACCGAATTTAGGTGTAACGATCGGCAGTATCAATATGAAAAACCCTGTCACCACAGCTTCCGGCACCTTTGGTTTCGGACAGGAGTACGGGCCCTATGTGGATATCAACCGGCTGGGCGCCATCGTTGTCAAGGGGACGACCCTGGAGCCGAGGGAAGGCAATGCCACTCCGCGGCTGGTGGAAACCCCCTCAGGGATCCTTAATTCCATCGGGCTGCAAAATCCCGGGGCGGACTATTTAATCGAACATTATGCACCTTATTTTCAAACGCTGCAGACCAACGTCATTGTAAACATCTCCGGCTGCACCGTGGAAGAATACGCCGAGCTGGCGGCCAAGCTGGACGGCGTGCCGGGTATTGCCGGGCTGGAGGTGAATATCTCCTGCCCCAATGTGAAAAAGGGCGGCATGGCCTTTGGCGGTGACGCGGCCACGGCCGCTGAAGTGACGAAGGCTGTCAAACAGGCCACCGGTTTACCGGTGATTGTGAAGCTGTCCCCCAATGTTACCGATATCGCAGAAATCGCCAGGGCAGTGGAAGCAGCCGGGGCGGACGGTCTGTCGGTGATCAACACCCTGCTGGGCATGGCCATTGATGTGCGGAAGAGGAAGCCTGTTTTAGGCAATATCCTGGGCGGTCTCTCCGGCCCGGCAGTCAAGCCGGTGGCGGTGAGGGCGGTTTGGCAGGTATACAAAGCGGTGAAACTTCCCATCATCGGCATGGGCGGCATTATGACCGCCGAAGATGCCCTGGAGTTCATTCTGGCCGGGGCTGCAGCAGTGGCAGTGGGAACTGCCAACTTTATTAATCCCCGGGCCACTTTGGATGTGCTTGAGGGGATCGAGGCATATTTAACGGAAAACGGTGTAGAGGATATTAAAGAACTGGTGGGAGCGGCACACAGGTAAATACTACATCTATAAAAATAATTGGGTATGGGAAAAGGTACAGTACTTAAATCCTATGGAATTTAGTCTTGTTCTCTTAGTTCCCTTACCCACTGGTAAATGGAATCAGGTGTAGAAAACTCGGGATAATCCACTTCATTAAATTGCGCCTGCTGAATTCATAATGGCCTTCTTCTGTTTGATTTTGACAAATTCTTTACGGACTGCCTTAATGATAAAGTCAGTTTTTTGATCTCCGCAGATATATTTATTTAATTCTTCCTGCAGGTCATCAGGGAACTCAATTAGTATAAGCCGAGTTTTATCCATGCTTCCTTCTCATCAGGCATTTTTATAAAGTATACCAGCAATAGGAAGTTGGCAAAATCCCTATTTTGGAGGATTTATGAATCAAAAACTTACTTTAGCCAAAGAAAAACTCATCGTTGCCCTTGATGTTGATACCGCTGAAAAAGCGCTGGATTTGGTGAAAAAGCTATCTTCCCATGCGGGCATGTTTAAAGTGGGGATGCAGCTTTTTTACAACGCAGGTCCCGATGTGGTGCGGCGGATCAAGGAACAGGGAGTCAAGGTTTTTCTGGATTTGAAGCTGCATGACATTCCCAACACCGTGGGACAGGCAGCCCGTGCGCTGGCGGGTCTGGGGGCGGATATCATCAATGTCCATGCCGCCGGCGGGTCAGCTATGATGCAGGCTGCCGCCGGGGCAGTGAGGGAGAGGGCGGCCGCCCTCGGTCTGCCGGCTCCCCTTGTCATCTCCGTCACCGTGTTAACCAGCATCGACCGGCCTGCCTTTCAGCAGGAGTTGGGGTTCCCCGGCGAGATTCAGGAAAAGGTCCGGGCCTGGGCCGTCCTGACCAAGGAAGCGGGTTTGGACGGGGTGGTGGCATCTCCCAAAGAGACCGCCGTTATACGGGAAGCCTGCGGTGATGATTTTAAAATTATCACCCCCGGCATTCGACCGGCCTGGTCGGTTTCCGGCGACCAAAGGCGGATTATGACACCGGGCGAGGCCATTGGTCAGGGGGCCAGTTACCTGGTGGTGGGCCGTCCCATCACCGGCGCCGGTGACCCGGCTGCGGCCGCCCAAAAAATACTTTCTGAAATGGCCGAGGGATTGTAAATGGTTCGGTTTGTGATTGTCCTTGTTATGACGGCTTTTATCGACCTGTATGTCAAATTCATTGTGATGAACAAAATGGTTGAGGGAGAATCCATCCCCATCTGGCCGGGTGTCTTTCACCTGACCTACATTCAAAACCCCGGCGCTGCCTTCGGCATGCTGGCCGGGAAAACCTGGTTTTTTGTGGGGATTACCGCCCTGGTGCTGGTGGGGATGGCGGTGAGCTACCGCTGGATCAACCAGGCCGGACCTCTTTATCACTGGGCCTTGGGGCTGGTGGCCGGAGGAGCTGTGGGCAACCTGGTGGACCGCATTCGCTACACCAAGGTCATTGACTTTCTGGATTTTCGGGTCTGGCCGGTGTTTAACCTGGCTGACACCGCCATCTGCATCGGCGTGGGATTGATCCTGCTGGATGCCTTCCGGGAGTTCCGAAGGGAGAAGGGTTAACCATAATAATATTTATGTAAACACTGCTTGACGGACCGACTTTTCGGAACGGGTAAACCTTTGAGAAGAGGGTAATGGTAAGTGATATAAATGTTTTACGGGTAAAATCCTATTTATATGGAACGGTCTCATTCTAAACAACGGGAGTGTTACTATGACCAGGGAAGAAATTATTGATATTTTTACCAAAACAGGGGCCATGCTGACGGGGCATTTCCGGTTGACGTCCGGCAAGCACAGCAACCGCTACTTCCAGTGTGCCCAGGTGCTCCAGTACCCTCACTACACGGAACGGCTTTGTCAAGAAATTGCCCGGCGTTTTAAGGATCAGGGAGTGGAGACTGTGATAGGCCCGGCCATGGGCGGCATTCTGGTCTCCTATGAGGTGGCACGGGCGCTGGGTGTACGCAGCCTGTTTACTGAAAGAGAAAACGGCAAAATGGCTCTCAGGCGTAATTTTACCATTGCCCCGGGTGAAAGGGTGCTGGTGGTGGAGGATGTCATTACCACCGGTGGTTCGGTGGCTGAAGTGATTGAGCTGGTGCGCGGTCTCGGTGGTGAGGTGGTGGGCGCCGGGGTTCTGGTGGACCGCAGCTATGGCAAAGCGGACCTGGGGGTAAGAACCGAAGCCCTGCTGACGGTTTCGGTGGAAACCTTTGAACCCGATCACTGCCCTCTTTGTGCCGAAGGCACGCCTGCCATAAAACCCGGCAGCCGCCAGGTGTAGGCAAGAAATTAAAAATAAAACTCCCCTGATTGGCGCATGCTATGGGGGAGTTTTTTATATTCCGGTTTTTTAATTTATGGAGGGGTGACAATGCCAGAGACCAAAAGGATTCTTTATATTGTAATTGATTCGTTTCACCCCAGGGCATTGGAACACTGCCGCCGGCAGGGTAAACTTCCCGCCTTGTCCTTTCTTATTGAAAACGGTTCTTTAGATAACCACTGTATTTCCAACTTTCCTACCATGACCCCTGCCTGTACCAGCACCCTGTCCACCGGAGCACCGCCTTCGCTGCATACCATCCCGGGCATTGTCTGGTATCACCGGGGAGAAAGACGGATTGTCGACTATAATTCAAGGTTGTTGTCCGTTTTAAAAAGGGGACTGCAGCAGGCTGTGCGGGATTTTGTTTTTAACCTGAACCACAAGCAGCTCAGTTGGGAAGTACGGACCGTCTATGAAGACCTGGAAGCCAGGGGGCTTTACACCGCTGCGGTGAACCCGTTTTTTTACCGGGGGAACACAGAATATCCGGCACACATTCCCTTTATCTTAAAGCTTCTTACTCTTTTTGAACTGGAGGACATGAGGATTTTCGGACCCAAAGGCCTTTCCCTGGGCCAGTTGTACCAACCGCCCGGCACCTTACGGCAAACCATCAAGGATATACGGTACTGGCGAAAGTTTGGTGTTAACGACAAGTTCTCCATCAGGGCGGTGGAATGGTTCTTACAGCAAGAACAGCGTCCGGATTTGTTAACGGTGTATTTTCCGGATACCGACAACCTGTCCCATTCGCAAAATGCCGACTGTTGTGAGCCGTGTTTAACCAGAATTGATAAAAAAATAACTGATATTCTTAATTGTTTCCCCAGTTGGGAAAAGGTACTGGAAGAATTTGTCATTATTCTGGTGGGTGACCATGCCCAGTCAACGCTGGAAAAAGGCAAAAAGGCCCTCATAAAGGTTCCTCAACGGCTGGAAATGTACACACAGGCCAAAACCGGTGAAGAAAACATCGAAGAGAAGGATATCGCCATTTGTTCCAATGAACGCATGGCTTATATCTACATTTTGCGCTACCGACCGGGCATGAGAAGAAATATGGTAAAGTGCCTGCTGCAGGAACCGCAGGTGGATCAGGTAATTTGGAAGGAGGACCCGTGGTACCATGTGGAAACCGAAAGGGGTGCTCTGTCGTTCCGAAAGGGAGGAAACTATCGGGATGAATATGGGAACCAGTGGGATGTATCCGGGGAGAAGGCAGCGTTGGATATGATTTTAGAAGAGAACCAAATTCGGTATGGCCTGTATCCCAATGCCCTGGAACGCATCAGCCAGTGTTTGGACAATCCCAATGCCGGCGAACTGGTGGTGACGGCAAAGCCAGGCTATCTATTGGCAGGTGAGGGGGCGCCCTGGCGGCACGGCAAGGGCAGCCACGGGTCCCTCCATCGAGAGGACACGATGGTGCCCCTTATTATCAGCGGGACTTCTCAAAGAATCGAAAAGCCCCGGCTGGTTGATGTAGTCCCCTTTATTAAATCCTTACTGCTAAAATAATAGCAAATATTCGTACAGGATTAGGTTAGTAGAAACAGAGGAAAGAGCTTACTCGTGCAGGCTTTTCTCACTTCTAACCTCTTACTTCTCACTTCTCATAAGCTTATCCACCAGTTCCTCACTGGGGGTTACATAAAGGGTTCTTTGATTGTCATAAATTACCATACCCGGCTTGGCGCCTTTGGGCTTACGGACATGACGGCGCAGGGTGTAATCCACCGGCACTTTGCCGGACTGCCGTGCTTTGCTGAACCAGGCGGCCAGGGAAGCGGCCTCCAGCAGGGTTTGCTCGGGGACGTCAGGCCTCTGGTCGCACCGGATGATGACGTGGGAACCGGGGATATTCTTGGTATGCAGCCAGAGGTCCTCATCACCGGCAAGCCGCAGGGTAAGATAATCGTTTTGTTTGTTGTTCTTACCCACCAGGATGGTGTGGCCGTCAGAAGAGACAAAGGACAGTGGCTGAGGCCGGCTCTGTTCTTTTTTCGTTTTAGCACGGTCCTGCTGGGCTTTGGGCTTCAGGTAGGTTTGTTCTTCCAGTTCGCTGCGGATTTCCGTTAAGTCCTCCGTATCCAGGGCCTGCAGTACAGCGGTTTCCACCGCCTCCAGGTAGGCCAGTTCCGACTCCGCCTGCTCCAACTGAATCATAACCGCATCCCTGGTGTTTTTTGCCTTGAGATACTTTTTAAAATAGGCCTGGGCATTCTGAGAAGGGGTCATAGACGCGTCCATGGGAATGACCGTTTCCTGTCCCTCCGGGTCATAAAAGTTTTGCACCTTTGCCTCGGACCCCTGTTCAATTTGATAGAGGTAGGCCGTCAGCAACTCACCGTAGACGCGGTAGATGTCTGCCTTCTCGGCAGTGTCCAGAGACTTCCGGTATACCGCCAATTTCTTTTTCAGACGGCTGATTTCCTTACGCACTGTTTGCAAGAGGGACTGGCGGTGTCCTTCCAGGAAGCGGAAACCGGTGATTTTTTCGTAGTAATGCTCCAAAATTCCGCTCATGCTGCCGCCTTCCCTGCGATGGGCCGCCACATGCGTAAGATTGACGGCGGCAAACTCCAGCGGCTGTCCCCGGCGGTCCAGCAGCAGGGTAGGTTCAAAGGTGCCTTCCTCAAGCATGGTGCTGACCCATTGCACCTGCCGCCAGAGCTGGGTCAATTCGTAGTCCCCGCAGTGCTCCAGCTGGTAGTCCGCAGGCAGCCCCGCACGGGTCACCATCTCCCGGCAGGTCTGGGGTCCCACCCCCGCAATCTTTTGCAGCAGGAAGCCGGCCACTTGGGCTTCTAAGTTACTGTCCATCATCTCCATGCGGAATTGCTCTTCCGACAGGGTACGGGGGTCCCGTTTGCCCTGTTCCGGCGGGGGCAGGTAGGGACGGTTGGGCAAAACTTCCCGGTAGCGGGAAACCGAATGGGAATAGCGGTGAATCCCGTCCACAATGGTATTGCTGTCCGGGTCCACCAGGAGAATATTGCTGTGTTTTCCCATCACTTCAATGATGAGAAGTTTCTCTCCGGGGCGACCCAGTTCATCCCGGGAGTCGATAGAGAACTTTAAGATCCGTTCCAGACCTACCTGTTCCACTAAACGAATGCGCCCGCCTTCCAGATGCTTGCGCAGGACCATACAGAAAATCGGCGGGGACAGGGGATTGACATAGGAACAACCGGTTAAATGAACGCGGGCATCCCGGGCATCCGCCGAAAGAAGAAGCTTTTGTTTTCCTCTTTCCCTGGTATGGACCACCAGGATCATTTCACTGGGGCCGGGCTGTTGAATCTTTTCCACCCGGCCCCCTATCAATTGATCTGCCAGTTCCCGAGCAACGGCAGCCATCACTAAACCATCAAAGGCCATAACATCTTCTCCTCTCACTCCTCTTATTTTAACGAACCGGGCATTCTGTGTCACTCTTAATTCTCCGGGGAAAAACATTTCAGCATCTACCCGGGGGAGGTGCTATCGTTATCCACCGTTCACTCCTGCTACGCACCGACAGCACTATGACTCACTCCCGGGCAAAACCGGGTCGCCTTCGACTCGCCGTCCTTGGCTCGGCGAAGGCTGGCGCAAATATTTCTCACAGAATTGTTTATCCAAAAACTGGGTCTTTTTTTGGGACAGGCAGAATAAATTTAAAAGAAGTACAAGCAATATCTTTTCTAGCCTGGCTGACAGCTAACGGCTATTAATAAAACCTGTTTTTGGAGGGGTGACACCATGACTACGCGTTGGTTTGAGATGAGGAGACAGGAAGTTACGGACAAACTGGGAACTTGTCCCGATGGGGGATTGGACGAGCAGCAGGCCAGGGAAAGGCTTGAACAATTTGGACCCAATAAACTGATCAGTACCAGAAGAACGCCGCCCTGGAAAATGCTTTTGGACCAGTTTAAAGACTTTATGGTCCTGGTTTTAATCGCCGCCACCCTGGTGTCCGGGTTTTTGGGTGAATGGGCCGATGCTATCACCATTATGATTATTGTAGTGGTAAACGCCATTCTCGGGTTTGTTCAGGAGTTTCGGGCGGAGAAATCCATGGAGGCCCTGAGGGCCTTGACAGCCCCGGAGGCAAGGGTGATCCGCAACGGCGTGGAAAGAAAGGTGCCCGCCGCCGATCTGGTGCCCGGGGATGTTGTCTTGTTAGATACCGGTGATAAAGTGCCTGCGGACATGCGGTTATTGGAAGTTTCCAACCTGGAAGTGGAGGAATCCGCCCTCACCGGGGAATCAAACCCGGTGAAAAAGCGGGTTGCCAATATGAAAGGCCAGGAAGAAGTCTGCCTGGGAGACACCCGCAATATGGCCTACATGGGGACCGTCGTGGTACGCGGCAGGGGCAAGGGCGTGGTGGTGGCCACCGGCATGCACACGGAGATGGGCCATATCACCAGGATGATTCAAGAAGCGGAAGATGATGAAACCCCTTTGCAGCGCCGCCTGGAACAGTTGGGCAAGGCCCTGGTGATCTTTTGTTTGCTGGTGTGCGCCCTGGTGGTGGTGCTGGGGGTTATGCGAGGTGAACCGCTCTACCACATGTTTTTGGCCGGTGTCAGCTTGGCGGTGGCAGCCATACCGGAAGGCCTGCCTGCCATTGTCACCATCTCCCTGGCCATCGGTGTCCAGAGGATGATCAAACGAAACGCCATTATTCGCCGCTTGCCGGCAGTGGAGACCCTGGGCTGCGCCACCATTATCTGCAGTGACAAGACCGGAACGTTAACCGAAAACCAAATGACCGTGCGTCAGGCCGTGGTAGGCAGTACGGACGTTAAAGTGTCCGGAGAAGGATATGACCCCAAGGGAGAATTTCGCTTTGACGGGCCCCGGGGACCGGGAGTTAACCTGTTCCTCAAATGTGCCGCCCTTTGCAACAACTCCCAACTAACCAAGGGAGAAGTCTCTGTCGGGGGCATTTTCCGCAACCTGCGGGCCGGCAAACTAACCAACGTTTGGGGAGTGGCCGGAGATCCCACCGAAGGGGCGCTGCTGGTTATGGCAGCCAAGGGAAAGACCTGGCGCAAAGATCTGGAAAAAGAAGAAAAAAGAGTTTTAGAGCTTCCCTTTGACAGCATACGCAAGAGAATGTCCGTTGTTTATCAGAATCGCAGCGGCCAGTTAACGGCCTATGTCAAGGGTGCCCCGGATGTCATTCTGGACTTATGCACGCATATCTACCGGGATGGTCGCATCATTCCCCTCACTGAAAATACCCGGCAGGAACTGCTGAAGAGAAATTCGGACATGGCCAAGGAAGCCCTGCGGGTCCTGGCCCTGGCTTATCGCGATTTGAGCCATCTGGATGCAGCCGAAGAATTAAACGAAGACAACGTAGAACAGCGCTTGGTATTCTTAGGTCTGGCCGGTATGATAGACCCGCCCCGGCCCGCCGCCATCCAGGCTGTGCAGGTTTGCCGCCGGGCCGGTATCCGCACCGTTATGATCACCGGCGATCACCAACTCACCGCCCAGGCCGTCGGCAAAGAACTGGGGCTGCTTACCAAATGCGCCAGGGTGCTGACCGGGGCGGAACTGGACCGTATGTGCGACCAAGAGTTACAGGAGGCGGCCGAAAACACGGCTGTCTATGCCCGGGTGACTCCCAAACACAAACTGCGGATCGTCCGGGCACTGAAACGGAACGGGCATGTGGTGGCCATGACCGGTGACGGGGTGAACGACGCCCCGGCCGTAAAAGAAGCAGACATCGGAGTGGCCATGGGCAAGGCAGGGACCGATGTAACCAAAGAAGCCTCAGCCATGGTCCTGGCCGACGACAATTTCACCACCATTGCGGCGGCCATCGAGGAAGGACGGGCCATTTACGATAATATCCGTAAATTTATCCGTTACCTGCTGTCCTGTAACGTGGGGGAAGTGCTGACCATGTTCCTGGCGGTGTTAATGGGCATGCCGTTACCCCTGCTGCCCATTCAAATCCTCTGGATGAACCTAGTTACCGACGGGCTGCCGGCCATGGCCCTGGGGGTGGACCCCGCAGAAAAGGACATCATGTACCGGCGTCCCCGGGACCCCCAGGAAAGTGTTTTTTCTCACGGATTGGGCTGGCGCATTGTCAGCACCGGCATGGTCTTTGCCCTGGGGACCCTGGTGGCCTTTGCCGTCGGGTTGATGATGGGGCAGGTGGAACTGGCCAGGACCATGGCCTTTAATACGCTGGTGTTTTTCCAACTGTTCTTTGTCTTTTCCTGCCGCTCGGAAAGACATTCCATTGTAGAAATCGGCTTCTTCGGCAACCCCCAGCTGGTACTGGCCGTTATGGTCTCCGCCTGCCTGCAGCTGGCCGTCAACTACATCAACTTCCTGCAGCCGATCTTCCATACCGTACCCCTGGAGCTCAAACACTGGCTGGTGGTGCTGACCATTGCCGTGGTACCCCAGTTTTTGGGCATTGTGGTCAAGGCCGTCAAGGACAGGGCGAAAGAGAGGATTATGTATATCCGGGCATAGCCTCAAGTCCGAGGTTCGAAGTTCAATAATAAAAGACCCACCGAGGTTTTAAAAAACAGGTGGGTCTTTCTCATTCTTCATACTTATACCAATAGCCGATGGCAGGACCCAAAAGAAATACCCTATAGCTGTCAGATATACAATGTACAAACAGTCAGGCAGCAGGAAATGAATGCTATAAGTAGAAATCTACCGATCATAGGACATACTACATTAAAACTGACAGGTGCGTAATATGGCATAAAAGACAGTAAGGAGGTAACTTAATTTGTTTTTTACCAAGGTGCATGGTTTAGGAAATGATTTTATACTGGTAAACGCCGGTACCGGCCAGGGATTTCCGGATGACTACAGCACGCTGGCCAGGGAGATGTGTGACCGCAGGTTCGGCATCGGCGCCGACGGCCTGGTATTGCTGCTGGATTCCGAGAAGGCTGATGTCCGGATGAGAATCATAAATTCCGATGGCAGTGAGCCGGAAATGTGCGGCAATGCCATTCGCTGTGTGGGCAAGTATTTATACGAACACGGCATTGTCCGCAAGGACGAAATTAAGGTAGAAACGCTGGCCGGCATCATCGTGCCGCACATCATCCAGAACAACGGCGTGGTGGAAGCAGTAAGAGTGGATATGGGTGCCCCCAGGCTGGAAAGGGCGGAGATTCCCATGCTGGGACCCGCAGGCCGGGTGATCAATGAGCCCCTGGAGGTGGCCGGGCAGACCATTTATGTTACCGTTGTTTCCATGGGAAACCCCCATTGCGTTATTTTTGTTGAAGATGTCTCGGCCATCCCCCTGGCGGACATCGGCCCCCGGATTGAGACCCACCCGGCCTTTCCCAGAAAAACCAACGTGGAGTTTGTCCAGGTGGTAAGCCCCACGGAAGTTCGCATGGTGGTATGGGAGCGGGGAGCAGGCATCACCATGGCCTGCGGCACCGGTGCCTGCGCGGTGGCTGTGGCCGGGGTGTTAAACGGCTTAACGGAAAAACATGTAACGGTGCATCTGCCGGGCGGGCCTTTAATCATTGAATGGGCGGACAACGGCACCGTATACATGACCGGTCCGGCCGAGGAAGTCTTTAAGGGTGAATATACAGTATACAACCGGCGATAAGGTTGAAAAAAACCGTCTGTAATTGTTATACTTTGCACGAACTGCAGAAAAAAGGAGGAATATGTCTTGCGCTTTGAAGAAGCTCAAAGGATAAAGAACCTGCCGCCCTACCTCTTTGCCCGCATTGAAAAAGTAATTGCTCAAAAAAAGGAAGAGGGCGTGGATGTCATCAGCCTGGGCATCGGCGACCCGGACATGCCCACCCCGCAACATATTATTAAAGAAGCTCAGCAGCAGGTGGCTGTGCCGGAAAACCACCAGTACCCGTCCTCGGTGGGCATGCCGTCCTATCGCAAGGCGGTGGCAGACTTTTACGCCAAGCGTTTTGGCGTTGATTTGGAACCCAAAACAGAAGTTGTATCTTTGATTGGTTCCAAGGAAGGCATCGCGCATATCTCCTGGTGCTATCTCAACCCAGGTGACACCGTGCTGGTCCCCGACCCGGGCTACCCGGTTTACAGCGGCGGGGCTATTTTGGCCGGCGCAGAGCCCTATTACATGCCCCTGACTGCCGAAAAGGGCTTCCTGCCGGACCTGGCTGCCATTCCCGAGGATGTGGCCAGGAAAGCCAAGATGATGTTCATCAACTATCCCAACAACCCCACCGGCGCCGTGGCGGACGAAAACTTCTACAAAGAAGTGGTTGAATTTGCCAAGAAATATGAAATATTAGTCTGCCATGACAGCGCTTACTCCGAAGTGGCATACGAAGGGTACAAACCGCTTTCCTTCCTGCAGATCCCCGGTGCCAAAGAAGTAGGCATTGAGTTTAATTCCGTATCCAAGGCTTATAACATGACCGGCTGGCGTATCGGCTGGGCTGCCGGCAACTCGGACGTTATTGAAGCCCTGGGGCGCTTTAAAACCAATATTGATTCCGGCCAGTTCCAGGCTGTTCAATATGCCGCCATTGCCGGCCTCACCGGCCCCCAGGATACCGTGGCCGCCAACAACGAAATTTACCGTGAGCGCAGGGACATTGTGGTGGATGGACTGAACGCCATGGGCTGGCACCTGGAAAAACCCAAAGCCACTTTCTACATCTGGGCGCCGGTGCCGAAGGGCTTTACTTCAGCCTCCTTTGCGGAATTCGTCATTGAGAAGGCCGGCGTGGTCATCACCCCCGGCAACGGCTACGGCGAACAGGGCGAGGGCTATTTCCGCATCTCCATCACCATCCCCAAGGAGCGAATCGCCGAAGCCCTGGAGCGGATGAAGAAGAATATCGGTAAAGTTGAGTTTTAACACTTATCCCTCTTTACGTAGGGGAGGCACTATCGTTATCCCCGTTCGTTCCATGCTCCGCACCGACAGCACTACGACTCACTCCGGGCAAAAACCGCCTCAACGGGCCGTCCTGGCCCGATTCGGCTGGCGTACCCATACGGGCACAAGACAGACGTCCTGTCTGCGCCCCCGGTTTAGCCCTACGTTCGTAAGTGCCCGTTAGGGTGCAAGTGCTGTTACCGGTGCTCCGCAAAGTCACTCTCTATCGGATAACGATAGTACCTTGCCAATTTCGAGACGTTTATTTACCTTACATTTTATTTTAGTTGGGAGAGACGATGATGAGATTGTCCGAACGTGCAGTGGGTATCAGCCCGTCACCGACCCTGGCCATTGATGCCAAGGCCAAGCAAATGAAGGCTTCCGGCATAAAGGTCATCAGCTTTGGCGTCGGGGAACCGGACTTTGATACCCCTGACAACATTAAAGAAGCTGCCATTGAAGCCATTCAAGCAGGGGAAACCCGCTACACACCTGCCGGCGGCACGCTAAAACTAAAGCAGGCCATCGTAGACAAATTCCAGCGGGAAAACGGCCTGGAGTACCAGACCAATCAAATTGTTGTTTCCGTGGGAGCGAAGCATTCCCTTTACAATGCCTTTCAGGTCCTCTGCCAGCCCAGCGACGAGGTGATTTTACCGGCGCCCTACTGGGTCAGCTACCTGGAGCAAATTAAGCTGGCCGGAGCGGCAGCCGTTGTGGTACAAACCAGGGAGGAAAACGGTTTTAAGTTAACCCCCCGGGAATTAAAAGAGGCCATTACCCCCAGGTCCCGGGTCTTCCTGCTGAACAGCCCCAGCAACCCCACCGGCGGTGTATACACCCGGGATGAACTGGCAGCCCTGGGAGAGATCCTGCTGCAGCACAACATTACCGTTATTTCCGATGAAATCTATGAAAAACTGCTGTACGACGGCCTGGAACATGTCAGCATCGCCTCCATCAGCCCGTCATTGAAAGAAAATACCGTGGTCATCAACGGGGTATCCAAGGCCTACGCCATGACCGGTTGGCGTATCGGCTATGCAGCGGCCCCCACCTCTGTGGCCAAGGCCATGGCGGACCTGCAGTCCCATTCCACCTCCAACCCCACCTCCATCGCCCAGGCTGCCAGCGTGGCCGCCCTGAACGGTCCCCAGGATGCTGTGGACGCCATGGTGGTGGAGTTCGAAAAACGCAGAAACTACATGCTGGAGCGGATTAACGCCATTCCCGGCGTCACCTGCCCGAAACCCGGCGGCGCCTTTTACCTGTACCCCAACGTCAGCGCCTACTTTGGCAAGTCCTATCAAGGCAAACCGGTGAACAATGCCACCGACCTGGCCAACCTGCTGCTGGAAGTGGCCGAAGTGGCCGTGGTCCCCGGCATTGCCTTCGGCGGCGACGACTTTATCCGACTGTCCTACGCCACATCCATGGAGAATATTAAGGAAGGCCTGGACCGGATCGAGAAGCTGCTGGGTGAGTTGAATTAACTCTCAGAAGATACAACTAAGACACCTGAGAAATACGCTTTAAACGAACCTCACGCAGGCAGACTGGCTTTTCCGCAACGCAGCGGGCGTAAGAGAAGTGAGATGTGAGAAGTTAGACGTGAGAGAGGATTATAAAAAAAGATTTACCCCAATAGTTTCTCACCTCTAACCACTCACTTCCCACCTCTTAATTGCCAGGCTGCCCCCTAGGTAACACTTTCATATCTTAACAAACACTTCTCATATAGGTATTACTACCAAGCAAGCATTAAATCAAAGAAATAACTTCGAGTATTATCCAAAGGACCTGGGCAAATTATAGTTAACTTTGCCCGGGTTTTTCTTTTCCCCGGGGGCTGATTTCGTGAAACGGGGGGTTCATTTTGCTAACACAACAACAGACCGAAGGTTTTAAACAGCGCCTGCTGGATATGCGAGAACATATGCTCAACCGGATTGACAACTACAATAACGATGAAAGAGGCGGCGGCCTGGGCCTTTCCATGGACGAATCCATCGAAGAACTGTCATCCTATGACAACCACCCGGGGGACATCGGCACTGAAATGTTTGAGCGCAGTAAAGACCTGGCCCTGAAGGGGGATGCCATGCTTACGGTCCGGGCCATTGACGATGCCCTGGAAAAAATGCAAGAAGGCCGGTACGGGGTTTGCGAGGTCTGCGGCAAGGAAATATCCACGGAAAGACTGGATGCTGTCCCCTACACCACCCAGTGCGTCGACTGCAAATCCCGGGATGAACACCTGCCCAAGTCCCACGAGCGGACAGCGGAAGAAGATGTACTGGATGTCCCCTTCAGTCGCTCCTGGAAAGACAACGAGGATTACAACGGCTTTGACGGCGAGGACGCCTGGGAAACGGTGGCCCGCTGGAACGAACACGCAGACCGTGCCCAGGCAGGTTCCTATTACGGGGATGAAGAAATGATTGCGGAGGAACACCTGGAAACCTTTGCAGACCCGGACAGCATTCCCTATGAAATTGGGGATGACGGGGTTATCTACGAATCCTTCCGGGGTCCGGATGATGAAAGCGCACCCTATGAAAAGATAGATATCGGCTATCAACACGGCGATGGAAAAGACCGTTAAAATTTAATCCGGATGAATTCTAATTTGGGGCCGCTCCGGGCATAACTATGAAATAAGAGTTATGGCTGGGAACCGGCCCTTTTGCTTTAATTTCCTAGTTTTTATGCCCAATTTAAAAGGAAAATCTAAATTTAGGTAGAACACATTATACTGTCGAACTTTAAAATTTTATACGTTATATGAAAAAACTAGGTGGTGAAGTCTTGATCAAAAGCATGACCGGTTACGGCCGGGGAGAGGCATGCGCGGAAGGACGCAGGTTTACGGTGGAACTGAAATCCGTCAATAACCGCTTCTGCGAAGTGATTCTTCGCCAACCCAGGTCTCTGGCCCAAATAGAAGATAAAATCAAAAGACGCATCCAAGAACGAGTGACCCGGGGCCGCGTGGATGGCTACATTTCCATTGAAGAAACCGGGGAGATCACTACCGCGGTAAAAGTTGACAAAGCCCTGGCGGTGGCGTATCATAAGGCAATGGAGGAACTGAAGGAATCTTTGTCAATTTCGGACACAATCTCCATCAAGGACCTCATTTCTTTGCCCAACGTCATTTCCCTGGAACAACCGGAGGAAAATGTAGAAGAATGGGTTACGGCCATCGAGGAAGCGGCCGACCAGGCTTTGGACGGGCTGTTGGCCATGCGCCAAAACGAGGGCGAACGGCTAAAGAACGACATCCTGCAAAGGGCCGGCGAGATTCACCGTCTGATCCTGGAACAAGTTTCGGAAAGGGCGCCCCTGGTAGTCCAGGAACACCGTGAAAAATTATCCCAGCGGCTCGCCGAATGGCTGGAAGGCGGCATTATCGATGAAACCCGCCTGGCAGCGGAGGTCGCCATCTTTACGGACCGAGCGGACATCTCGGAAGAAATTGTGCGTCTCAGCAGTCACCTGCACCAACTGAAACAAATCCTGGCAGAGGGAGGACCCGTGGGGCGTAAACTGGACTTCCTGGTCCAGGAAATGAACCGGGAAATTAACACCATTGGTTCAAAGGCCAACGATCTGGCCATTGCCAATGCTGTGGTAAATGCAAAAAGTGAACTTGAAAAAATAAGGGAACAAGTTCAAAATATAGAATAATGTATTAGGGGGAACTGAACATGGATATTAAGCTTATTAACATCGGTTTTGGCAATATTGTTTCGGCGAACCGTATTATTGCCATTGTTAGCCCCGAATCCGCTCCCATCAAACGCATCATCACCGAGGCCAGGGACAGGGGTATGTTAATTGATGCCACCTATGGCCGCCGCACCCGTGCGGTGATTATTACCGACAGCGACCATGTGATCCTCTCGGCCGTTCAACCGGAAACCGTGGCCAACCGTCTGGTAAGCAAAGAAGCCGCTCAGGTTGACGAACCTACGGACTAGGAGTGTGAAATGACCAGGCAAGGACTACTTATCGTTATATCAGGACCGTCAGGTGCCGGAAAGGGCACCATTTGCCAGGGATTGCTGCAAAATAACAAAGATATGTGCCTGTCCGTTTCGTGTACAACCCGGGCTCCCAGACCCGGAGAAAAGCATGGTGTAAATTATTTTTTCGTGGGTAAACCACACTTTGAACAAATGATTGCCAATAACCAGCTGCTGGAATATGCAAAGGTTTATGACAATTATTACGGAACCCCAAGACAGTATGTGGAAGAAAAGCTGGCAATGGGCATGGATGTCATCCTGGAAATCGATATTCAGGGCGCTCTTCAGGTTAAACAAAAATACCCCCAAGGGGTATTGATTTTTGTCGTGCCTCCGGCCTTATCCCTGTTAAAAGAAAGACTTACCAAAAGAGGCACAGACTCATTGGAAACGATTGCTAATCGTTTAAGATGTGTTTGCGAAGAACTGTCCAACACCGGGCGGTATGATTACCTGGTCATTAATGACACGGTGGAAAATGCCTTAGACCAGGCAGAGGCCATTATTAAGGCGGAAAAATGCCGACCGTCACGTTTCGATATTACGAAATTTCTGGATTGTTGATGAAGATTAAAACTGTAGTGGGGGTAAGCGACCATGATGAATAAACCTTCGCTGGATGAATTAATGACCAGGGTCGACAGCCGTTACACCCTGGTTGTTGCTGCCGCCAAAAGGGCTCGTTTGCTGACCGAAGAAGAGATCAGAACCAACCAACCTTTAAAAGCAAAATCCGTCACCCTGGCCCTGGAGGAAATCTCCAGGGGGGACGTAACCTATCGACGCACCCGTTCGGGTCAAAAATAACGGAGGTGCAGTTTGTTGCCGGCAGGTAAAAAAATTACCGTTGGAATCACCGGTGGTATTGCAGTCTATAAGGCTGCGGAACTGGTAAGTTCCCTGGTAAAGGCCGGGGCGGATGTTCATGTGGCCATGACCTCAGCAGCCCGTGAATTTATGACACCCCTTACCTTTGAAGTTCTCACCGGCAATCCGGTCCATGGCGAACTCTTTCAGGCAGGTTCCGAGGGTGGGGTATTGCATATAGATTTAGCCCAGCAAGCCCATGCTCTGGTGATCGTTCCTGCCACAGCGAATATCATCGGTAAAGCAGCCGGCGGTATCGCCGACGATTTGGTATCTACCTTGATCTTGGCTGCCTCCTGCCCGGTATTGTTTTGCCCGGCCATGAATGTGGTCATGTACCAGAACCCCATCGTCCGGCAAAATATCAGGAAATTAAAGGAATTTGGCTATCATTTTGTTGAACCCGGTGAGGGCCGCCTGGCCTGCGGCACAACCGGCAAAGGCAGGCTGGCGGATCAGGCGACCCTTCTCCATAGCATTGAAAAACTCGTAACCCCCCAGGACCTGGCGGGGTTAGACGTTCTTGTCACCGCCGGACCCACCAGGGAACCCCTGGACCCGGTGCGCTATTTATCCAACCGGAGCTCAGGAAAAATGGGATATGCCCTGGCCCGGGCAGCGTTTCTGCGTGGTGCCAGGGTCAGACTGGTCACCGGTCCCGCTCATTTGATGCCTCCCCCGGGGGTGGAAGTCCAACGGGTGGAGACCGCCGGGGAGATGTACGAGGCGGTACTGCAGCATTTTGACAGCGTAGATCTTGTCATTAAGGCTGCGGCGGTGGCGGATTACCGCCCCGGGGAAGTCAGCCCGCAAAAGATCAAAAAACAGGGTCAGGCAATGCAGATTGAACTGGCCCGGAACCCCGATATCCTGGCAGAACTGGGACGTCGTAAAAAGGCCCACCAGCTGCTGGTTGGTTTTGCGGCAGAAACCAATGACCTGGAACAAAATGCCCTGGCCAAACTTACTGGCAAAAACCTTGATTTACTGGTTGCCAACGACGTTACTTTACCCGGGGCGGGATTTGATCATGATACCAATGTGGTTCGTATTTTTGGCAGAGACGGAGTGGTTGAGGCACTGCCTTTAATGGATAAAAACAGGGTTGCCCAAAAAATTTTGGACCGGGCGGCAAAATTGCTGCAAAGCCGGCAGGGGGCAAAATAGATGCTGTACGCAGAGGTGGCCGTAACGGTTCCCGTTCGCTTACATCAAACCTTTCATTACCGGGTACCGGAAACCCTGAAGGGTGAACTGAAACGGTTCAGCCGGGTGGAGGTACCCTTTTCTGGTAGAAGGGTACAGGGGTTTGTCATTGACTTCAGTCAACCCCCTAAACTACAAAAGATAAAAGATATTACAAGGGTGATTGAAAAGGAGCCTTTCTTAAATGAAGAACTTTATGCCACAGCCCGCTGGATGGTCCAGCGTTATTTGTGCAGCCTGGGAGATTCACTGCAGTGTATCGCCGGTTCTCCCGTCGGCAGCACCCGGTTACGCCAGGAAAAGGGACTGGCATCTGCGGGTAACCCGCATGAACTCACGGGTTTGGTTAGAGCTCCCAAACAAAAATTAGCCATGGAGGTAGCTCTGGCGAGACCCGGGCTCAGAAAAGCTGAACTGGCAGAAAGAGCCGGGGTATCTTTAGCGGTTATTAACGCCCTGCTGGCAAAAGGGCTGCTGAGGGAAGTTCCCCTGGCTTGTGGAACGGAGAAATACCTGTCACCGGAAGGGTTGCCGACCCTGACGGAGGAGCAAAGGATGGTTGTCGGCAAACTCCGGCAAGGGCTGGAGGAAGCGACTCCCTCCGCCTGGCTGCTGCATGGCGTTACCGGCAGCGGCAAAACAGAGGTATATCTTCGGCTTATTGAAAAAACATTAAAGATGGACCGGCAGGCCATCGTGCTGGTACCGGAAATATCTCTCACTCCCCAGATGGTGGAACGATTCCGGGACAGGTTTGGCAGCCGGGTGGCTTTGTTACATAGCGCCCTGTCCCAGGGGGAAAGATATGCCGAAAAAGTACGCATTCAATCCGGACAAGCCCCTGTGGTACTGGGGGCTCGCTCCGCTATTTTTGCCCCTGTGCCAAACCTGGGATTGATTATCATTGACGAAGAACATGAATACTCATACAAACAGGATGAAAGTCCCAAGTACCATGCCCGGGAGGTGGCCCTGCAAAGGGCTGCCCACGCCAAAGCCGTGGTGGTTTTAGGCAGCGCCACGCCGGCCATCGAAAGTTACTGCAGGGCCCGGCCCGGCGGACCTTATCAATTGGTGACCCTGACCAAACGTGTGGATCAAAAGGAACTCCCCCGGGTACAAATTGTTGACCTGCGCAAGGAAATGGCCGAAGGGAATACCGGCATTTTCAGTTCTGCCCTGCAAACGGCCCTGGCCCGTTGCCTGGAGAAAAATGAAAAAAGCATCTTATTCTTAAATCGCCGGGGGTTGGCCACAGTGGTGCTTTGCCGGCAGTGCGGCCAGGTCATGAAATGCCCGCGCTGTGAAATTTCTCTCACCCTGCACAGCGACGGCCGGCTAAAATGTCATTACTGCGGTTACGGCACCAGGGCGCCCGGGGTCTGTCCCGGATGCGCCGGGAAAACCATTCGTAGTTTCGGGGTGGGAACCCAGCGGGTGGAAGAAGAAATGAGAAGGCTTTTCCCGGGCTGCCGGGTCCTGCGCATGGACGCCGATACCACCACCCGGAAGGGTTCTCACCAGAAGATCCTGGAGGAGTTTATACATGGCAATGCCCAGGTGCTGGTCGGCACGCAAATGATCGCCAAAGGATTGGATATTCCTCAGGTTACCTTGGTTGGCGTCATCAGCGCTGATATCACCCTGCATATGCCGGACTTCCGGGCGGCGGAAAGAACCTTTCAATTGCTTACTCAGGTGGCGGGCCGGGCCGGTCGGGGGGAAAAACCCGGAGAGGTTATTATTCAGACCTATGACCCCGAGCATTTTAGTATTTTAACGGCTCAAACACATGATTACCTGAGCTTTTACCATAAAGAAATGGTCACCCGAAGGATCTTACAATACCCCCCCTTCAGCCATTTAATCAGAATTCTATTCACGGGATTAAATGAGGGAGACGTTATCAGCGCAGCCCAGTGGTGGCAGGAACGTTTGTCTTCCGCCAGGCAGGAACTGGCCGGACAGAACATGGAAATACTGGGTCCTGCCCCGGCAGGGATTCCCCGCATCAAAGATCGCTATCGCTGGCAGCTCATCCTGAAGGGCTATGCCAGCCGTGAAATACGACAGGTTGCTGCTGCCGTTTTAGAGCAAGCAGGCGTTCGGTTTAAACAGGTGGCAGTAAGTATCGATGTGGACCCGGTTAGCTTATAGGCATTCCTTTCGGGTCTAGCCATCAGCTCTCAGCTTTTTTATAGTATAATAGTATAATAGATTCTAAAAGCTGAAGGCTGGACACCAAAGACAGAACAGGAGGCTATGCAATGGCTGTATATAAAATTGTAGAAATCGGCGATGAAGTACTGCGGGAAAAGGCGAAGCCTGTGAAGGAAATAACCCCCAGTATTCTTAAACTGTTGGATAATATGGCGGATTCCATGTATGCTGCCAAGGGTGTGGGCCTGGCGGCGCCGCAAATCGGGGTTTCTAAAAGGGTTATTGTGATTGATGTGGGAGAGGGACTGGTGGAGTTGATCAACCCTGAAATCCTGGAAGCCTCCGGTCAGGTGGTGGATACCGAAGGGTGTCTTTCCGTACCGGGAATGATCGGTGAAGTGGCCAGAGCGGACAGACTGGTGGTAAGAGGATTAAACCGCAAGGGTGAACAGGTGGTTTACCGGGTCAATGGTTTTATGGCCAGGGCCTTTCAACATGAAATCGACCACCTGGAAGGCATTGTCTTTGTAGACAGGGCCAGTAATTTACGGAAAGTGGAATAGGTAGAGGAGAACGGTTTATGCGTATTGTTTTTATGGGAACACCGGAGTTTGCCGCAGCCTCCCTGCAGGCGTTGCTGGAGGCCGGGCAGCAGGTGGTGGCGGTAGTCACCCAGCCGGACAAACCCAAGGGCAGGGGGAAGCAGGTGCAGCCATCGCCGGTAAAGAAACTGGCGGAGGAATATCATTTGCCGGTGCTACAGCCAACCGGCATTCGGACGGAAGAATTTTTCCGGACCCTGCAGGGGCTGCAGCCGGAATGCATTGTGGTGGTGGCCTACGGCAAGATTCTGCCCTCTGAAATCTTACAGCTGCCTCCCCGGGGCTGTATCAACGTGCATGCATCCCTGCTTCCTTATTACAGGGGATCGGCGCCCATTCACTGGTCTGTAATCAACGGTGAAACAGAAACCGGGGTTACCACCATGTTCATGGACGAGGGAATGGACACCGGGGATATGATTTTAAAGAAGCGCCTGCCCATCGGCCCCGATGATACAGTAGGCATGGTTCATGACAGGCTGGCGGTATTAGGTGCGGAGCTGCTGGTGGAGACCATCGACTTGCTGGAGAAAGGTTTTGCCCCCAGGACACCCCAGGACCATACCCTGGCGACCTATGCTCCCCTGCTGAAAAAAGAACATGAAGTCATTCGCTGGGAACAGCCGGCGCAACATCTACATAACCATGTCAGGGGTATGAATCCCTGGCCCGGTACCTATACCACCTGGGAAGATAAAGTGCTTAAAATCTGGCGGACCCGTGTTCCCGAGGCCCGCCCGGTAAAGGCTGCACCGGGCACGGTTTTAGAAGCGGGGTCTTCTGGTATACTAGTACAAACCGGCCAGGGTCAGATTTTGATTACCGAGTTACAGCTCCAGGGCAGCAAGCGTATGGATGTGGACCAATTCCTGCGGGGAAAACAGATCGCTCCCGGTACAGTCCTGGGAAGAGAAGGGGTAGAGGAACAATGATTTCTCCCAGTCAAGCACAGGTGCCCCAGGTGCGTAAAAGATTATTCCTAGGGCTGCTGGCAGCTAGCCTGGTGATTGTCGGGCTGTTAATTTTCACCGTTTGGTATTTGCTTTATCACCCGACAACCATCCTGCACCAGGTGGTCTTAATCGGTGCAGTTTCCCTGATTATCCTGGCGATCCTGGTGGTGGCCTTCGGCGTCGGGGGGATTGTGTTAACCATCTGGCTGGCCCAAACCATTAAACCGCTGCAGCCCTTGATGAGGGTGGCCATGTCAACCCTGTTTCCCTTTGCCCTTGGGTTGGGCAGAATTTTTAAAATCGATATCGATAAAATTAAAAACTCCTTTATCGAAGTAAACAACGAACTGGTGCGGGCCAATCAGCAGGCGGTGCGTCCTGAACAAATCCTTTTACTGGCGCCCCACTGCCTGCAGGAGAACAACTGCCCGCACAAAGTGACCAACGATATTAACAATTGCCGTCGCTGTGGGAAATGCAAAGTCACCGATTTACTGGAACTGCGGGATAAATACGGCATCCGCGTGGGGGTTGCCACCGGGGGCACCCTGGCCCGCAAGTTTGTTAAGGAATACCGTCCCAAAGCCATTGTGGCCGTTGCCTGCGAAAGGGACCTGTCCAGCGGCATTCAGGACTGCAGTCCAATCCCGGTTTTAGGTGTGCTGAATGATCGACCCTTTGGTCCATGTTTCAATACGTCGGTGCACACCCCCGGCGTGATCCGGGCCATTGAATTTTTCCTGGGCCACCAGTGTGACCGGAAAGAGGAAGGGATGAAAAATTGAAAAACATCACTGCCAGAGAACTGGCACTTCTGGTTGGTAAAGCGGTGGAAGAAGAAGGTGCTTACGCCAACCTCGCTCTTAATAAGGTATTGGAACAATATCAGCCCGGCAAATTGGACCGGGCTTTTGCCACAGAATTGGTCTATGGCGTGCTGCGCAACTTAAATACCATTGATTGGGTCCTGGCACATTTTCTTAAACAACCGCTGGCCTCCCAAACCGTATGGATACGCAATATCCTGCGCATGGGCACCTACCAGATTATGTTTATGCCCAGGATTCCGGATTCCGCCGCCTGCAATGAATCTGTGAATCTGGCCAAGAAATACGGCCATGAAGGTGCGGCCAGGTTTGTCAACGGCGTGCTGCGCAATGTGGCCAGACAGCAGCACAGTTTGGATTACCCGGATCCCAAAGAGGACCCGGTTGATTATGTCGCCCTGAAATATTCCCACCCCACCTGGCTGGTGGAACGGTGGCTAAAAGAGTACGGCTTTGATCAAACCGTCGCCCTTTGCCAGGCCAACAACCGCCCGGCGCCCAATACGGTCCGTACCAACACCTTAAAAATTACCCGGGAAAACTTGATTGCCCGGCTGCAGGAGGAAGGGGTCGAGGCCGTAGAGACAAAATATGTCCCGGAAGGTCTGAATCTCAGCGGCTTCTTATCTTATCGCTCCCTTAAGACGTTCCAGGAGGGGTTGTTTCAAGTCCAGGATGAGAGTTCCATGCTGGTGGCCCATGTTTTGAACCCGGCCTCCGGGTCCAGGGTTCTGGATGCAGCCTCCGCTCCGGGCGGCAAAACCACCCATTTGGCCCAACTGATGGGGGATACCGGACAGATCCTGGCCTTTGACTTGTACGCCCATAAACTGAACTTGATTATGGACAACTGTAAACGGCTGGGGATTCATTCGGTTCAGATCGAAGTGGCCGATGCCAGGGACATCCATAAAAAATACCAGGGCTGGGCGGACTATGTGCTGGTGGATGCCCCTTGCTCCGGCCTGGGCGTATTAAGAAGAAGGCCGGATGCCCGCTGGCGCAAAGACCCCAGTCAGCTGCCCGGCATTGTCAGGCTGCAAAAGGAGATTTTGCAATCCGCCAGCAAGTGCCTGCGCCCCGGGGGTGTCCTGGTCTACAGCACCTGCACCATCACCCGGGAAGAAAACATCGGAGTGGTGGAGGATTTCTTAAAGGAACACCCGGAGTTTATTATGGGTGACCTGAGACAATTCCTGCCTCCGGGATTGGACCGGGAGGCAACGGCAGAGAATGGGTACCTGCAGCTGCTGCCCCATATCCACGGCATGGACGGGTTTTTCATTGCAAGGCTGAGAAAAAAAGGATTTGAATAGAAATGCGTAGAAATAGCAACCAGAAGGTGAATTTGAAAGATCTCAACCTGGCAGAATTAAAACAATTTTTGACGGAGTTGGGGGAGAAGCCATTTCGGGCAGAACAGATCTGCCGGTGGATTTTCGCCCAAGGCGCTGTAGGCTTTGACGAGATGACCAACCTGTCCAAGGAACTGAGAACAAAACTGGCTGAACTGGCTTTTTTAAGTTCACCCCAAATCCTGGCCCGCCAGCAATCTGCCAGAGGGGATACCGTCAAATATCTTTTCGGATTGACGGACGGCCACGCGGTGGAAAGCGTCCTGATGAAACATTCTTACGGAAATTCCGCCTGTGTCTCCACCCAGGTGGGCTGTCGCATGGGCTGCCTGTTTTGTGCCTCCACCCTGGGCGGTCTGGTACGAAACCTCAGTCCCGCTGAAATCTATGACCAGGTGCTGGGCATCCAAAAAGATGCCGGGGAAAGGGTCAGCCACATTGTCATCATGGGCGCCGGGGAACCCCTGGACAATTTTGACAATGTATTGAAGTTTCTCGAAAATATCAATGCCGGGTACGGCATGAACATCGGCTACCGCCACATTACCCTCTCCACCTGCGGCCTGGTGCCCAGGATGAAGGAGCTGGCCCTCAAGAAACTTCCCTTAACCCTGGCGGTGTCCCTCCATGCGCCCAATGATGAATTACGGGACCAACTGGTCCCCATCAACCGTCGCTATAAACTGCAGGAGCTTATGCAGGCCTGCCGGGAATACATTGACATCACCGGCCGCCGCATCACCTTTGAATATGCTTTACTGGCGGGGATGAACGACAGCGAAGAACATGCCCGCCAACTGGTCACCCTTTTGACCGGGCTGATGTGTCACATTAACCTGATCCCGGTGAACCCCGTGGAGGAACGCGGTTTCAATCGAACGCCCCCGGAAAAAGTAGAAAAATTTCGTACTATATTAGATAGGGGCGGCCTCAACGTCACCGTTCGCCGCGAACTGGGAGCCGACATCGACGCCGCCTGCGGGCAGTTGAGACGTAGGTATGAAACTGAGAAGTGAGATGTGAGAAGTTAGAGGTGAGTATTGATAAATAGGCTTCGTTTTTTTAATTAAATTTCCCACTTCTAACCTCTCACTTCTCACATCTAAAACCGGAGGTGATTTACGTGCGCCTGTTCTCGGGATTGGAAAACAGTTTGGAAAAATACATTGAAGGGTTTTTCAAAGACAAATTCGGTTCCGACGCCCGCGTACAGCCCACGGACATTGCCAAAAAACTCGCCCGGGCCATGCGGGACAAACGGAGGGTAAGCATCTCCAATGTTTATGTACCCAACGAGTATACCGTTTTGCTGCACCCGGAGGATCATAAGACCATCAAGCCCATGGCTCCCCTGCTGGCGGATGAACTGGCAGATTACCTGGTGCAAAAAGCTGCCGAAAAAAAGTTTACCCTGGTGAACCGTCCCCGCATTGAGTTTATCGAGGGGGAAGGGGTTGAGCCGGGCGACATTTTGATCGAAAGCAATTTTGGCGCTGTGGAACCCGACCAGGGCCAACCTGTGGTCAGGAGAGATCAACCGGACTTCGCTCAAGACAACCAGGACACCCGGGACTACCGGCCCTTAACCGATACCGCCCCCATCCCCAATTTACAGCAGCACTGCTCGGCTACCCTGCTGGTGGAGGAGGGGAACGACGCCGGGAAAGAATTTCCCCTGACCGATTACCGCACCAGCCTGGGCCGCCGGGATACCTGCGACATTGTTCTCTCGGACACCAGCGTGTCCAGAAGACATGCGCAATTTGAGAAAATCGGCGGTCGTTTCTGGTTGACGGACCTGAACAGCACCAACGGGACCTACGTCAACGGGTTACCGGTGGATAAGGTCGAACTGACCACCGGAGATGTCATTACGGTGGGGAATACAGTCCTCATCTTTAAGGAGTTTTAACGTGCTGGCCATTGGTATCACCATTTTGAGAAGCCTGTTCTTAATCTTGTTATACCTGTTTATCTTCCGGTTGACTGTCAGCATGATTGACCAGTTAAGACAATGCGCCCGGGAAGATGGGCTTCCCCATGTCGATCCGGTGAGACTCAGGCCGGTCTCCCAGGGAGGGGACGGCGCCGTTTTACAGGTTGTTGCATCCGGGGATGAGGAAATTATACCCGGTGATACCTATCCTCTGGGGGATTTAACCAGGCTGGGTCGGGGCCGGGGCAACCATATTGTATTCAGCGGCAATTACGCGTCGCAGGACCATGCACGGATCCTCTATAAACAGGGACAATACTGGTTGGAGGATATGGGCAGCTTAAACAACACGTACTTGAATGAGATGCCGGTGACGAAACAAACCGTGCTGGCAAACGGAGACCGTATTCGCATTGGCGATGTAATTTTTCGATATGTGAGGTGGGCGTATGAAATGGAGTCAGATAACTGATGTCGGACGGGTAAGAGCCGGCAATGAGGACAGCCTGTGCGCCTGCCCCGATATTGGTCTGTTTGCGGTGGCCGACGGCATGGGCGGCCATAAAGCAGGAGAGATCGCAAGCAGCACAGCCCTGCAGTACCTGGAAGAAAATTTACGAGAGATACTGCCGGGAACAAAGGACATTTCCGCTGCCTTATTACGTATCCTGGAAGAAGCCAACCTGCGGGTTTACCGGCTGTCCAATGAATTTGACCAGTACCGGGGCATGGGGACAACGGTGACCGCCGGTATAGTTACGGGATATGATTTGGTTATTGCTCACATTGGTGATTCCAGGGCTTATCTTATCAGGGGCAGTGAAATATCGCAGTTCACCGAGGACCATTCCCTGGTGGGGGAAATGCTTCGCCACGGGGGCATTACGGAAGAACAGGCCATCAATCACCCCCAGCGAAACGTATTGACCCGGGCCATGGGAACCGCACCCGCGGTAAAATTTGAACTCTATACACAGACCTTATCTCCCGGGGACAAAGTTTTGTTCTGTACCGATGGGCTGTTCAACCACCTGCGCCCGGAGGAAATAAAAGAAATTATTGCTTCTCAACCGGACTTAGACCGATGTTTAAAGATTTTACTGGATACCGCCCTGGAGCGGGGAGGTATTGACAATATCACCATGGTTCTGGTTGAAATGGAGTAACCACCGGAGGTGTGCTGCCAATTGCTGGCCAACCTGCGCAAGGAAGAACGAAGTTTGCTGTACTATATCACCGCTTACCTGGCCGTGGGGGTTTTTACCCTGTACCTGGGAGAACCGGAACTGAACAGGGCCTACGAGCTGGCTCTGGGCAGCGGTACCAAATTACCCTTTTGGTGGTTTGTCGTTTTGTTAAGCATTGGTACCATGCTCGGTTTCTGGCTGATCAGCGCCTACTGGCGGCTGGCCGGCTTCCGGTGTGACCCTTTTTTAATGCCCATCACCGCAGGTCTTACTGCCCTGGGATTAATCTTTTTATTTCGCCTGCGTCCCCAGTACGCCGAAAGACAGTTTGCCTGGCTGCTGATTGGTTTGCTGGCGCTGCTGCTTATTACAACCCTGCTGAGAAAACTGGACTGGCTGGCGGATTACAAATATATTTACGCTGCCGCAGGGGCATTGCTGCTGGTACTGCCGATCTTTTTCGGCCAGGAGCAGTATGGCGCCCGCAGTTGGTTGCGAATTGGCCTGTTTCAAATTCAGCCCTCTGAATTTGTTAAGATATTGCTGGTATTATTTCTTGCCAGCTTTCTGGCGGAAAACCGGCGAGTGCTGACCGCCGGCAGTGACCAAATCCTCGGCATCAGTATTCCGGGGATTCGCGAGTACGGTCCGCTGGTGGTGATGTGGGGCATCTCCCTGCTGATCCTGGTTTTTCAAAAGGACCTGGGTACCGCTCTCATATATTTCTGTACCTTTTTGGCCATGGTCTATGCCGCAACGGCGCGCATGTTCTACGTGCTGATCGGCTTGATCTTGTTTTTCCTGGGAGGAACCGTGGCCTACCATATCTTTGGCCATGTCCAGGCCCGGGTGGACATTTGGCTGAACCCCTGGCCCTTGATGGGCGGTAGCGGGTATCAAATCATTCAGTCCCTGTTTGCCCTGGGGTCCGGCGGGATCTTTGGCAGCGGTTTGGGACAAGGGATGCCGAACTTAATCCCCGCCGTCCATACGGATTTTATCTTCTCCGCCATTGTTGAGGAGTTAGGGCTGCTGGGGGGCTGTGCCGTACTGGTGCTTTACATGTGCTTCATTTTCCGGGGACTGATGATTGCCCTGGCAGCCCGCAATGATTTCACGTCCCTCATGGCTACCGGGTTAACAGCACTGATGGGCCTGCAGACCTTTATCATCATCGCAGGGGTCATCAAACTGCTGCCCATGACCGGCGTAACGCTGCCCTTCATCAGTTACGGGGGCAGTTCGCTGGTGGCAAACTTTGTGTTGTTGGGAATGCTCCTGAACATTTCCCACGAGGTCAATGGTGGAAATGAAACAGAACATTAAAAAACTAGGCTATTTTTTACTATGCACCTTTGTTTTATTGATCTTATATTTAACCTATCTGGTTGTACAGCAGGGGGAAGACCTGGCCACCCACCCGCAAAACCGCCGCATCGCGGCCAGGGAAGCCGGCATTATCCGGGGGACCATTTTTGACCGACAGGGAGTCGTGCTGGCTGAAACAAAATGGCTGGGCGAACGGAGCAAGAGGGTCTACCTGACAGAAAACCAAGTTTCTCCCTTTGCCCATGTGATTGGCTATGTTTCCGAACGATACGGTGCTGCCGGCTTGGAGGCGGCCTACAGCAGGGAACTGCTCGGATTAACCGACGCCGATGCCCTGGAAAACCTGCTGGACAAACTGTTGAACCGGACACCCCGGGGCAATGATCTGGTGCTTACACTGGATGCCAACCTGCAAAGAACAGCATTCCAAGCTCTCAACGGCAGGCCTGGCGCAGTGGTGGCCCTGGATCCCAAAACCGGTGCCGTCCTGGCCATGGTCAGCTCACCGGCCTTCAACAGCAATGCCATCGATCAGGCCGGTGTATGGAACCGCTTAAACCGCGATGATGAAAATGCGCCTTTGCTGAACCGTGCCACCCAGGGGGCTTACCCACCCGGTTCAGCCATTAAAATTGTTACCGGCTCCGGCCTGCTGGCCCGGCAAAAAGCCCGGCCCGGGGATGCCATCCAATGTCCTGGTTACGTGATTGTTGACGGAAACAGGATTGCCGATAACCAGGCCCACGGAAAAGTTGACTTTATCAAAGCCCTGGCCCTTTCCTGCAACACCTATTTTGCCCAAGGGGGAGTAGAAATGGGCTGGCAGGGTTTTATCGATACATTCCATCAATTTGGTTTAAATCAAAGCCCCGATCTGGGAATTCCGGTGCGGCCCGGCACACTGGCGGCCAAGGAGCGCCGGAACCGGGGCCAGTTGGCTGAATCCTCCTTTGGTCAGGGAGACACCCTGATCAGCCCGCTGCATATGGCCCTGGCCTGTTCAGCCATCGCCAACAACGGGGTGATTATGAAACCCTACCTGGTAAAAGAAGTCCGTAAGCCGGGTGGCAAAGAAATCCGGGTTACGGAAAGCAGCACCTGGCTGACAGCCACCGGCCCGGAGGTGGCCGCCCTTGTCAAGGAAGGCATGATAAACGCTGTAAACTGGGGCACCGCAACCACCGCCGCCATCCGGGGAGTCAAGGTGGCGGGCAAAACCGGCACCGCAGAGACCAAAACCGACCGGCAGCCAAACAGCTTACCCCATGCCTGGTTTGTCGGATTCGCTCCGGCCCATGACCCTAAAGTGGTGGTGGCCGTTATCGTAGAAAAATCCGGCCCGGGGAGCCGGGTGGCAGCCCCGGTTGCCAGGGACGTGATGGCAGCGTATTTGAGAAGTGAGAAGTGAGAAGTTTTTCTCACCTCTCAAAAAAGGAGTGAGACAGTCAATGATAGGCAAACTTCTGGGTAACCGTTACGAAATATTGGAGCAATTGGGCGGCGGAGGAATGGCACTGGTTTGGAAAGGAAAGGATACCTTTCTGAACAGGCTGGTGACCGTAAAGGTCCTGCGGCCGGAGTATGCCAGCGACCAGGACTTTGTGCGCCGTTTCCGCCGCGAAGCCCAGGCTGTGGCCAGCCTGTCCCACCCCAACATTGTCAGCATCTACGATGTCGGGCAGGAGAACGAAAGTCATTACCTGGTCATGGAATATGTGGACGGAGAAAGCCTGAAGGAACTCATCCGCCGGGAAGCTCCCCTGTCACCGGCCCGGGTGATCCAATTGGGACGGCAAATTGCCGAAGCCCTGGAACACGCCCATGAAAACAGCATTATTCACAGGGATGTCAAACCCCATAATATCCTGATTACCCGGAGCGGCCGGGCCAAACTGACGGACTTTGGCATCGCCCAGGCCAGCGCCTCCACCCTGACCCATACGGATACCATTGTGGGTTCCGTGCATTACATCTCGCCGGAACAGGCCAAGGGCGAACCTGCCGGTCCGAAGTCCGACATCTATGCCCTGGGTGTGGTGCTCTATGAAATGCTTACCGGCAAGGTGCCTTACCAGGCCGACGGTGCCATTGGCGTAGCGTTAAAACACATTCAGGAACAGCCCCTGTCTTTAAGGGAAATCAACCCGGCGGTACCGGAGGATTTAGAAAAGGTTGTGCTCAGGGCCATGGACAAACTCCCTGAGAGAAGGCACAAGAGTGCCCGGGCCCTGGGAGAAGACCTGGTCTCCATCAGTGAGGAAACCAAAAATATGGTCCCTTACGACCAGGAGGACGAGCAAACCAGAGTGCTGCCCAGCCCCAGCCTAATCAAGGAAGAAGCCAGGGCCAAGGCGGCCGGAACCACGGAGAACCCGGCCATGCGGAAACAGATGAAACCTGCCGCCTGGGGCATGCTGGCCCTGCTGGTTGTGCTGCTAATCGGCGGCGCGCTGTTTGCCCTGAACAGCTACCTCAATGTGGCGGAGGCAGAGGTCCCGCCGGTGGTGGGAATGAAAAGGGAAGAGGCGGAGAGGCTCCTTAGGGAAAGAGGTTTTAATGTTACGATCAATGAGCGGTTTGACGAAAAAGAAGAAAAAGGTGTTGTAATACACCAGGACCCTGGAGCACATGAGGTCGTGAAGAAAACCCGTATCATCCTGCTTGTGGTAAGCAAGGGCCCGGACTTGGTGGAAGTGCCGGATGTTACCGGGCGTTCCTTCGACGAATCGAAGTTGACGCTGGAAAACGAAGGTTTTCAGGTGGAAGCTCCGGAGCAGGTTTACAGCAAAGACATAGAGGCAGATAAGGTAGCGGAACAGAAACCCGCAGGAAAGACCAAAGCCCCCCGGGGCAGCCGCATTAAACTGTATATCAGCAAGGGACCGGAACCGCAAGTGCAGCAGGTGCCCAATCTGGTGGGACTGACCCAGGAAGCGGCCCGTGCGGAACTTGGCAAAGTGGGCCTGGAACTGGGAGATGTGCTCAGCCAGGCGGAAAGCTTCGATTATCTGAGCGGTCAAATTATTGCCCAACAACCCGGCGCCGGTGAAGAGGCGGAACAGGGGACCAAGGTCGATATTATACTAAGCAAGGGACCGGGTCCGGCAGCCAAGGACGTATCGGTGCGTATTACCGTTCCGAACGACGGCCAAACCCATGAGGTAAAAATTGAAACCGAAGATGTCCGGGGAAAATATTACCCTTATATTAGAACGCACCAGCCTGGGGATAATGTAGCTGAGAGTATCCGTCTCTATGGCAAGGGGAAGGTAAGGGTCTATATCGACGGGCATCCGGTGGATGAGAAGGATGTCTAACCAATGATGCAACCAAGGAGAGGGTCAATGCAGTGTTTGAAGGGGTTTTAATACGGGCCTATGGTGGATTTTACTACGTAAAAAAAGGTGATGAAATCTGGGAATGCACCTTGCGTGGCAAATTCCGTCTGGGCAAAGGCTCTGCGGCCTTGGTGGGAGACCGTGTCAGGGTGACGCCTGTACGGGGGAACACGGGACGTATTGATGAAGTGCTGCCCCGAAAGACAGAACTGTTTCGCCCGCCGGTGGCCAACATTGACCAGGCGGTGATTGTCTTTGCCGTACAAAACCCGGAGCCAAACCTTCCTCTCTTGGATCGGTTTTTGGTTTTGGCAGAAAATGCCGGCGTTTCCCCGGTGGTATGTCTGAATAAAGCGGACCTGATGAGCGGCCGCAGGGAACACGAGTGGCTCAGACTGTATCGAAAAATTGGCTATCCTACGGTGGTCACCAGCACCAAAACCGGTGACGGCATTGACGAACTGCGGCAATTGCTGGTGGGTAAAACCTCCGTGTTTGCGGGACCGTCCGGCGTGGGGAAATCCAGCCTTTTAAATGCGGTGCAGCCGGGTCTGGAACTGAAAACAGGTGAAATTAGCAGCAAGTTAAAAAGGGGGAAACATACCACCCGTCATGTTGAACTGCTGCCTCTGGCTGCTGGAGGGTTTGTGGTGGACAGCCCCGGTTTTTCCAGCCTGGACCTGCCCGAAATGGAACGGGAGGAACTGGGTTATTACTTTCCGGAGTTTGCCGGTTTCACGGCCGACTGTAAATTCAACGGCTGCCTGCATCACCACGAGCCCCATTGCGCCGTGAAGAAAGCCGTGGAACGGGGATTTGTTGATAAAGAAAGGTACCAAAATTATCTAACCTTTTTAGACGAAGTTATGCAGCAGGAGAGGAGATACTAAACATGGTGAAAATCGCTCCGTCCATATTGTCAGCAGATTTTGCCCATCTTGCCCAATCCGTTCAGGTTGTTGAAAAGGCCGGGGCCGAGTACCTGCATATCGATGTGATGGACGGTCACTTTGTTCCCAACATTACCATAGGACCCCTCGTTGTGCAGGCCCTGAGGCCGCACAGCAAAATGTTTTTTGATGTTCATTTAATGATTGAACAACCGGACCGCTATGCTCCGGATTTTATTAAGGCCGGGGCGGATCTGGTATGCGTGCACGCCGAGGCGTGCACCCACCTGCACCGCTGTGTCTGCCAGGTCAAAGAACTGGGGGCCAGGGTAGGCGTCTCCTTAAATCCCCATACCCCCTTGAGCCTTATTGAGTACGTGCTGCCCATGTTGGACCTGGTCCTGTTGATGACCGTTAATCCCGGTTTCGGCGGGCAAAAATTCATCCCCGAAGTGCTGCCCAAGATTGAAGCGCTCTCCCGCATGATTGAGGAAAAGGGGCTGGCTACGGAAATCGAAGTGGACGGGGGCATCAATACCGAAACCGCCGCCCTGGTGGCCCGGGCCGGCGCCGACGTGCTGGTGGCAGGATCGGCTATTTTCGGAGCCGCAGATCCGGCCAGGGCAGTAGCGGCTATTAGAAAGGCAGCGGAAAGCAGTTTGACCATCGGCCATCAGCCATCGGCTAAAAGATGATTTAGCTGTTGTCTAAGTGACAAATTATCTTTATATGTTGGACTGACAATCGAATGCAAGGAGAAACTTGGTTTAAGCTGTACATAAAAAGCCGATGGCTGAAGGCTGAGGGCCGATGGCCATGGTCACAGCAGATAACAGAAGATTGTAAACCGAATCCAGGGATAATACTAAAATCCAAAGGAGGTGCACAAAAATGGCTGTTTGGAAATGCACGAAGTGTGGTGCTACCAAGGAAGGTCGTTGCCGTCCCCAGAAGTGTGTCTGTGGTGGCACCAAGGAAGATTACGTAAAGGACGAAGCAAAGTAGCTGTTAGACTTTAGGGTCTGGCTTCCGGGTCCTGTTGCTGGTCTTGTGGGTATCTCTATGGGGTTTTGTACAGCTTGCATGAAAAGATACTGGACCCTATAGGAATACCCTTTAGTCTAACAACAGGACCCCAAAGTATTACCCAAAAGTCAAAAAAACTGCCGGCTTTATAGCCAACAGCTTTACATGTGAAAACTTAGTTCATATCCCCGGCACCCTCATTCAGCATGTCCGCCACCAGACGCAGCGTTGCCACTGTATTTGTGAGCAATACCTCATAGAGCATAACCGGCAAAACGTCCTGGATGGTGGCTCCCACTTCACCGGACTGCACCTTCCGGGCTACGATATCGCCGGCCCGGTTCAGGCTGTTGTTTACCAGGGCGATGATTTCATCCTGGTGTTCCTGCACGAATTTGTCAACATTGACGGTCATCTTAAAAACACGTCCTTTAACATTTTGAGTCTATTATACCCCTGGTAGAAGGGGTTTCCAAGAAAAACATTTTTTGTTTTTCTTGTTAATCCATATTGACCAGTTTGTGATATAATATACAATATGATTATGGACGAGCCCACTATAAAACTCAGGAGGGATAGTTGTGAATTTATTAATTATGGGACCCCCCGGTGCCGGTAAAGGCACCCAGGCTGAAGTACTGGTTAAAGAATTAAACATCACCCACATTTCCACCGGTGATATGTTCCGTGCCGCTATCAAAGAAGGCACCGAAATGGGTAAAAAAGCAAAGGAATATATGGATAAAGGCGCTCTAGTTCCCGACGAAGTGGTGATCGGCATGGTGAAAGACCGCCTGTCCCAGCCGGATTGCAAGGAAGGCTTCCTGTTGGACGGTTTTCCCCGCACCGTTGAGCAGGCTGCTGCTCTGGACGCCACCCTGCAGGACATGGGCATCAAACTGGACGGCGTTATCAACATCGAAGTTCCCCTGGAAAAATTAATGGCCCGCTTAACCGGCCGCCGGGTTTGCAAAGGCTGCGGCGCTTCCTATCACGTTATCTTCAACCCGCCCCAGGAAGAAGGCAAATGCAATACCTGTGCCGGTGAACTGTACCAGCGTACCGATGACAACGAAGAATCCGTCGGTACCCGCTTAAATGCTTACATTGAAAAGACCAAGCCTCTGATTGACTACTACGAGGCTAAAGGAATCCTGAAGAGCATTGACGGTGACCAGGAAATCAGCAAGGTTCTGGCAGATATCCTGGCTGCTTTAAAATAATTAACTAAAAAACTCTCGCCATGCGAGAGTTTTTTAGTTGGAGGAAAGTCCATGCAGCGAGTCAGTATTCCCAAAGCAGAGTTTGCCGTCATCGGCAGTTCATCCACTTTCTCCATCTCCTTTCCCGAGGATATAAACCACCCTGAGATAAAAGTGCTGGAAAGCTGAAGCAGATCAAAGAAGACTAAATTTTGACATCAGTTTCATCTTGAGCAGGAACCTACAATGTGAGATTGTGAACAAAAGAACCCCGTAACCGGCTCTGCCGGTTACGGGGTTCTTTTGTTACCCGGCGAATGACTAGCCGGGGGTGTCAGTACATTGTACACAATATTATTGTTAAAAAACTTATTTTTTAAAATACGGCTGAAGGAATTTATCCCGGGTTGTGGAATATTCTTTTCGTAGAAATTTTTAATCAACTTTATTTTTTTATTGGCGGGAGGTGGTCAAAGGACTGACAGGTGTAATGGTACTAGACAAGTGTTTATTAACCAAAGAACAATGAGGAGGATTGAAATGAAAAAGTTTCGTTTCGTTGCCTTACTGGCAGCAATGGTCATGCTGGTGGCTCTGGTAGCCGGTTGCGGTGGCGGTGCCAAGGAAGAGAAAAAAGCTGCCGATGCCAATGAAATCGTCATTGGCGGTAACTTCGAATTAAGCGGTAACGTAGCAACCTTTGGTAGTGCAGCCGCCAACGGTGCGCAATTATACTTTGATGAAGTAAACGCTGCCGGCGGTGTACTCAATAAGAAAATCAAGTTTGTCAACCTGGACAACAAATCCGATGCCACCGAGGCTGCCAACGTAGCCACCCGTTTGATTACTCAGGATAAAGTGGTCGCTATCCTGGGCGCAACCACCTCCGGTGACACCCTTGGTTTCATTCAAGTGGCCACCGACAACAAAATCCCCGTAGTGTCCAGTTCCGCCACCAACCCGGATGTGACCGTGGATCCCAACACCAAACAGGTGCGCGAATATATCTTCCGCGCTTGCTTTATCGATCCCTTCCAGGGCACTGTAATGGCCAACTTCGCCCTGAAAGACCTGCAAGCCAAAACCGCAGTTATTTACGTTGATAACAACTCCCCCTATTCCAAGGGCTTAGCTCAATTCTTTAAAGAGTCTTTCACCAAGCAAGGCGGCAAAATCGTGGGTGAAGAAGCCTTTGTACCGGAAGATCAGGACTTCAAAGCCACCCTTACCAAGATTAAAGGCATGAACCCTGACGTTGTATACTGCCCCGGCTACTATGAGCAAGTTGGTAAAATTGTCAAGCAGGCCCGTGAAGTGGGCATCACCGTTCCCTTCCTGGGCGGCGACGGTTGGGATTCCCCCAAACTGGCTGAAATTGCCGGACCGCAGGCGCTGAACAATACCTTCTTCAGCAACCACTACTCCTCCGAACAGGACGATCCCAACGTAAAAGCTTTTGTAGAAAAGTACAAGACTAAGTTCGGTCAGGTTCCCGACTCCATGGCTGCTCTCGGTTACGATGCCGCTGTTCTGATCGTTGACGCCATCAAACGTTCCGGCGACGGTTCCCCTGAAAAAATCAAAGAAGCTCTGAAAGCTACCAAGGATGTTCAAGCTGTAACCGGCAAACTGTCCTTCGACGAAAACCACAACCCCGTGAAGGGTGCTGCCATCCTGGAAATGAAAGACGGCAAACAGGTTTACAAGACCTACGTAAATCCCTAAATTTTCAGGTTCCACTAAAAATAAATAGTGAGGGGGGGAACCCCCTCACTATATTTCACCAGACAGCATAAGAAAAGCTGTGGCTGCGGTTTGCGCCGCCCAAAGCCTTTCTTATCAATACAACGGATAGGGGTGGCCTCTTTGGAAGTCTTTTTACAACAACTGATCAACGGTATATCCCTGGGTAGCATCTATGCACTGATCGCACTTGGTTATACCATGGTTTACGGCATTGTTCAACTAATTAACTTTGCTCACGGCGATGTCTATATGGTGGGTGCTTACCTCGGCTTCTTTGCCACAGCCATCCTTGGTTGGTCTTTTTTACCTGCCTTACTCATGTCTATGGTTGTCTGTGCCATCCTTGGTATGGTGATTGAAAAACTAGCCTACACACCATTGCGCAACGCTCCCAGAATCGCGGCGCTGATCACCGCCATCGGTGTCTCGCTGTTCCTGGAATATGGTATGATGCTGCTGGTTTCGCCGCAGGTGCGGACCTTCCCCCAGGTATTGACCGAGGTACAATACAAACTCTTTGGTAGTCTGGTTATTACCAACCGTCAGATTATCATCCTGGTAGTAACAGTTGCCTTAATGTTACTGCTGCAATACATCGTTCACAAAACCAAAATCGGCAAGGCCATGCGTGCTGTTTCTCACGATAAGCAGGCCGCTCAATTAATGGGTATCAACGTAAATAACACCATTTCGGCCACCTTTGCCATCGGTTCCGCCCTGGCAGCCGCAGCCGGTGTTCTGGTTGGTATCTACTACAATGCTATCAACCCCTTGATGGGCATCATGCCTGGTTTAAAAGCCTTCGTAGCTGCTGTTCTTGGCGGCATTGGCATCATCCCCGGAGCGATGACCGGTGGTTTTTTACTGGGGATTGTGGAGGCCATGGTGAGCGGTTATGGAAAATCCCTGTATCGCGACCCGGTTGCCTTTGTCATCCTCATCATCATTCTGATCGTCAAGCCGGCCGGATTGTTTGGTAAGAACGTCCGGGAGAAAGTGTAGGTGATGTCAATGTTTGAGCGCAAGATTGGTAAACAAATTGGTATTTTGCTGATTCTGACGGCCATTTGGGGCGTCATCCATTTTATGATTAAAGGCGGCATCCTGAACCCTTACTATGAACTGAACCTGATCTTAATCGGGATTAACATTATACTGGCGGTGAGCCTGAACCTGATTAACGGTTTTAACGGTCAATTCTCCATTGGTCATGCCGGTTTTATGGCAGTGGGGGCCTACGGGGCGGCCATGATCACTATTAAAGCCCACCTGCCCTTTGCCATTGCCCTTTTGGTTGGCGCGCTGCTGGCGGCTGTTTGCGGTATTCTGGTGGGTTTGCCCACCCTGCGCCTGCGTGGTGACTACCTGGCCATTGCCACCCTTGGCTTTGGCGAAATTATCCGGGGCCTTATTGTAAATATTGATTACATCGGTGGTGCCTATGGCCTTTCCGGCATCCCCAAACTGGCGAACTGGACTTGGATTTTCTGGTTAACTGTTCTGACCGTACTGGTTATTTCGAACTTTATCAACTCCACCCACGGTAGGGCAACCATATCCATCAGAGAAAATGAAATTGCCGCCGAGGCCATGGGCATTAACACAACCAAGTACAAGGTAATGGCCTTTACCATTGGTTCACTGTTCGCTGGTTTGGCCGGTGGTTTGCATGCCCATTACTTTTATACCATTCAGCCCAATACCTTTAACTTTTTAAAATCCTTTGACATTCTGGTCATGGTGGTTTTGGGAGGACAGGGGAGTATCACCGGCTCCATTATCGCAGCCATCGCTTTGACCATTCTTTCCGCTTCGCTGCAGAAACTGGCCGCCCTGCGCCTGGTGATTTACGCGTTGCTGCTGATTGTAGTGATGCTGTTCAGACCTCAGGGGCTGATGGGCACCAAGGAATTTAGTTTTAACATGTTCAGCAAAAAATCGAAAGATAAGGAGGGAAAACAGCATGGCACTGCTATCGGTCAATGACCTGTCCATATCTTTCGGAGGTTTGAAAGCTGTATCGGACTTTAATCTGCAGCTTCAGAAAAATGATTTAGCAGGACTGATCGGACCCAACGGGGCCGGCAAAACAACAGTATTCAACATGTTAACGGGCGTCTATTTGCCCACCTCCGGGGACATCCAATTGGACGGCAAAAGCCTGGTGGGACTGAAACCCTACCAAATTAACCACCGGGGAGTGGCCAGGACCTTTCAAAACATTCGCTTGTTCAGTGACTTAACGGTGATTGAAAACTTGAAAATTGCCTACCACAGTCATGCCAAGTACGGCCTGCTGGGGGCCGTCTGCCGGCTGCCGGGATTTTATGCCGGGGAAAAAGAAATGCATGAGAAGTCCATGGAGCTTCTGAAAATCTTTAAACTGGACCACAAGTATGACGAACTGGCCAAAAACCTTCCCTATGGTGAACAGAGACGGTTGGAAATTGCCAGAGCCATGGCTACCCAACCCCGACTGCTCCTGCTGGATGAACCGGCGGCAGGTATGAACCCGCAGGAAACCCATGAATTAATGGGCCTCATCCGCTGGATTCGGGAAGAGTTTGACTTGACCATTCTCTTGATTGAACACGACATGTCACTGGTGATGGGGGTTTGTGAGAATATTTACGTTCTTGATTACGGTCAAATCATCGCTGTGGGAACACCGGACGAAATCAGAAACAACCGCAGGGTGATCGAAGCCTATCTGGGAGAGGAGGCCTCCTAAATGCTAAAAGTAGAAGATGTTCATGTATATTACGGCGCAATTCATGCCATCAAAGGCATTTCTCTGGAGGTTCCCCAGGGGCAAATCGTTACGTTGATCGGTGCCAACGGCGCGGGTAAAACATCCACCCTAAACACCATCTGCGGTTTTATCAAGCCTAAAAGCGGCCGGATCATCTTTGAAGGCAAGGATATTACCGGCATGGCTACCCAGGAGATCGTTAAACTGGGGTTGACCCAGGTGCCGGAAGGACGCAGAATTTTTGCCAACATGCCGGTTTATGAAAATTTGGAACTGGGCGCCTTCCTTAATAAAAATAAAAAAGAAGTGGCGGAAGGCATTGAGAAAGTCTATAACCGGTTCCCCAGACTGCGGGAAAGAAAAAACCAGCTGGCGGGCAGCCTGTCCGGCGGCGAACAGCAAATGTTGGCCATGGGGCGGGCCCTCATGTCGAAACCCAGACTGCTGCTGCTGGATGAACCGTCCATGGGCTTGTCTCCCATTCTGGTTAAGGAGATCTTCTCCATTGTTAAAGAATTAAACGAGCAGGGCACGACCATTCTGCTGGTAGAGCAAAACGCCAAAATGGCGCTGTCCATCGCCCACAGGGGCTATGTGGTGGAAACAGGCCGCATCGTGCTGGCCGGGGATGCCAAGGAACTGCTGGAGTCACCGGAAGTGAAAAAGGCCTATCTGGGCGGCTAAACAGCAGAGAGGGGATTCTTTTGTTCCCCGTTCTCCTGGGCAGTATCTGCTGATTGGCAGTATGAATGTCAATTAATCGCACACGATATGACACTTGTTCATAAAAAGATTCAAAAATATGCAGGAATTTTTACTTCGGGTGTGAAATTTGTTAAACAGAAAAAATAAAAAGAACCTGGATGTGATGGGCTATGGGGAGGTATCATACATTCTACCCAAGAGCCAGTGATTTGCACATTCTACCTGTCCAGGAAGTTGATGAGTCGGTTTCTGTAAAGGAAGGACAGAGGTTACTGCAATCGGGCCTTTTGGGTGGTTTACTGTTGCGTGTTAATGAACAATATATGGTTGTTTTATCCTCTGACTTAACATACGCTGAGGAAAGAGATCCTTTAAGCGCTGTTGCTCGGAGACCGGCTTTATTTATCCCGGAGGATTTAGCTTCGTCTGAACTGTTTAAACAATGGATGAAAAGCCCGTCTTCGGTACCTGTCATTAAGAATGCTTCCAACAAACCGACAGGCATGCTTGATCCCTTGCATGCGGCCGGCGCGCTGCATGCCGAGTTGGTTAAAGTGAGAAGTTTTTTTGAAGCCGTCTTATGCCAGGTGAATGAAAGTGTCTGCGGCATTGATAAACTGCACCGGGTGGTTGTATGGAACCCCAAAGCAGAGGAACTTTACGAGATAAAGTCGGAACAGATTCTTGCCGCGCGCATCGAAGACTTTTTCTCCAACCTGAGAGTCAGCAACTGCATGCATGAAAAGAAAGAATTAAAGGGCCATTACCACCAGCCCTGTGACGGAACCCACGTTCTGATTAATTCAGCGCCGGTTATGGCAGAGGATAAGGTGATTGGCGGCCTGTCGGTGGAGAAGGATATTACCGAACTGGTCCAATTGAACCAGGAATTGACTAAAGCCAGTTCCCAGGTGAAATTATTGGAACAGGAGATACGCAAAATATCCGGTCTGGATTGCGCCTTTCGTAAGTTGATCGGGCGTAGCCAGGCCATGCAAAGTTTAATTGCCTTCGGCAAAAAGATCAGTACCACGGACGCCACGGTCCTGTTAAGGGGCGAGAGCGGCACCGGGAAAGAACTGCTGGCCCGGGCCATTCACCAGAACAGTCCCCGCCACATGAATCCCTTTATCGTAGTGAACTGCGGCGCCATTCCCAACAACCTCTTTGAGAGCGAACTTTTCGGTTATGAGGGAGGGGCCTTCACCGGGGCTGACCGTAAGGGCAAACCCGGCATGTTTGAGTTGGCCAACGGGGGCACCCTTTTCCTGGATGAAGTTGGCGAAATGCCCGTGGAAATGCAGGCCAAGCTGCTGCGGGTACTGCAGGAAGGAGTCTTTTACCGGGTGGGCGGTTCTGAGCCGGTCCAGGTCAACGTAAGGGTACTGGCAGCGACCCACCGGGATTTGGAGACCATGATCAGCCGCCGCCAGTTCAGGGAAGACCTGTATTACAGATTGAACGTGGTGTCGCTGGAAATTCCTCCCCTGCGGGAACGACGGGAGGATATACCGGAACTGGTGCACCTGTTTTTACAGGAATTCTGCCAAAAATATGATAAGTCCATTAAAAAGGTGGAGCCGGCGGTGATGACTTCCTTTTTGGATTACATCTGGCCGGGCAATGTGCGGGAGTTAAAAAATGCCGTGGAACGGCTGGCGGTACTGACGGACGGGGATATCATTGACGAACAATCCCTGCCGGAGAACCTGCGCAGAAATACCTATATTTCTTTGGTGACAAGTCCCGTCTCCCAGGGTAAACTGATGAATGTGGCGGTGGAAGCGGAAAAACAGCTGATCCTGAAGACCCTGCAGCAAGTCAGGGGAAACCGGTCGGAAGCCGCCAGAGTGCTGGGCATTCCCAGAAGCACACTTTATTATAAGCTGCGTCAGTTGGGCATTCCAGCCAAAGGATAAATAACCTTTTTTAACAGGAGGTGAGTGTGTACCTTTCGTCAAATATTAACCAGTTAGGAAAAATAGAATGGAGGCAGAGTAGAGAGATGAAAAGTGGTAAACTGTGGAAACTGTTATCCCTTATGGTTATCACCGCCATGCTGTTAACCGGCTGCAGCGGTGGCGGCGGCGAAGAGAAAAAGGCTGCTGAAGGGGATAAACCGGCCGCTGGTGGCGAAACGATTAAGATCGGCTTCTTGGGCGCCAAAACCGGCAACCACGCAGCTTACGGCGTGGAAACCCTCAAAGGAATGCAAATGGCTGCCAAGGATATCAATGATGCAGGCGGTATCAACGGCAAAAAGATCGAAATTGTTGAAGAAGACCATGGCAGTAAGGTTTCCGAGGGAACGACCGTTACCCAGAAACTGATTACCCGGGACAAGGTTGTAGCCATCGTGGGTGACCCCACCACCGGTATTACCAAAGCCGCTGCGCCCATCGCACAGCAAAATAAAGTTGTACTGCTGTCCGCCGGCGCCGTGGGCACCGGTGTGGTTGAAATCGGCGAATACATTTTCCGTGACACCCTGCTGGACGCTGTGGCGGCTCCGGCCGTTACCAAATACCTCGGTGAAAAACTGGGCTGGAAAAAGGTCGCAGTGATCACCTCCATGAACAACGACTACAGTGTTGGCCTGACCAAGCTCTTTAAAGATGCTCTGGCCGCCAACAAGATGGAAATCGTAGTTGAACAAAGCATCCAGGACGGCGATCAGAATTTCGCCGCACAAGTTACCGCCATTAAAGGCAAGAATCCCGACGGCATTATCTTCACCGGTTACTACACCGAGGGCGGCCTGTTCATGAAGGAAGCCCGTAAGCAGGGCATGAAAGCCGTTATGGTAGGCGGCGACGGCCTGCTGTCCGATGTACTGATGAAGATGGGCGGCGAAGCTGTGGAAGGCAGCATGGTTTACTGTGGTTTTGCTGCTGACGAAGCCAAAGCCGGCGAAAAGACCAAGAAGTTTATCGAAGCCTACAAAGCCGGCAACAACGGCGCTCTGCCCGATATGTTCTCTGCCCAGGGTTATGACGCTGTGATGCTGATTGCCGATGCCATCAAGGCTGCCGGCAGCGACGTGCCTGAAAAGTTCCGTGCTGAACTGGCCAAGACCAAGGATTGGATCGGTGTCTCCGGCACCATTACTTTCCAGGAAAACCGCGAACCCATCAAGAGCCCTGTCTACTTGCTGGAAGTTAAAGGCGGCAAGTTTGCTGTGAAGGATACTGTTGACGTAAAGTAATTGGTCGTGTTCAATTAAATAGGAACGGGTTGCAGCCATTCACGTTACGTAAATGGCTGCAACCATTGTTTAACTACCCCCGCCGGAAGGAGAAGATAGAATGCTGTCGCAGCAGATATTGAACGGAATAACACTGGGTGCAACCTACGCTCTGATTGCCCTGGGCTATACCATGGTGTACGGTATCATTCAGTTAATTAACTTTGCCCACGGAGAAATTTATATGGTAGGGGCCTTCGTCGGGGTGTTGATGGTTACAGTGTTTCAACAGGGACTGCTGGTATCTTTGGGCGCCGCCATGCTGGCCTGTATGATCATGGGGGTTACCATTGAACGAATTGCTTACCGTCCGCTGCGCCGCTCCACGCGCCTGGCTCCTTTAATTTCCGCCATCGGTGTCTCGATTTTTTTACAGACTCTGATGACGAAAATTAAGGGACCGCAGCCCGTTGCCTTTCCACCTGTCATCAATGACGCCCTTTACAAAATGGGCCCCGTTGAGATCAGTAAGGTGCAAATTATTATCTTAATCGTAGCCAGTTTGCTGATGGCTGCGCTCCATTTCATTGTCAAGTATGTGAAGATCGGCAAAGCCATGCGGGCAGCATCGGAAGATTACGATACCGCTGCCTTAATGGGCATTAACGTCAACCAGGTGATTTCATTTACTTTTGCCATCGGCTCCGCCCTGGCTGCGGCAGGTGGTGTGCTGGTGGGCATCTATTTTAACTCGGTATCTCCTTTTATGGGCGTAACAGCCGGCCTCAAGGCCTTCTGTGCCGCCGTTTTGGGAGGGATTGGCAGCATCCCCGGGGCCATGTTGGGGGGACTTTTCCTGGGTGTGGCGGAAACCCTTGGTATTGCCGGCGGCTTTGATCTGTATAAGGACGCCATTGCCTTTACCTTGCTGATTATCGTATTGCTTTTCCGGCCCACCGGGCTGCTGGGACGACCAATCCAGAGGAAAGTGTAGGTAGATCGTCATGGATAGCATTTTCAGCATGTTTTTAAATGACTACTATATCCAGGTACTGACAATGCTGGGTATTTATCTGATTGGTGCCCTGGGGCTCAACCTGATCACCGGTGTCACCGGGCAGCTCTCCTTCGGGCATGCGGCTTTTTTAAGCATTGGCGCCTATACATCGGCTATTTTAAGTCTCAAACTTCATATGCCCTTTGCCCTGGCAATTTTAGCCGGGGGTCTGATGGCAGGCCTCTGGGGGGTACTGTTGGGATATCCCACCTTACGTTTAACCGGCGACTATTTGGGAATTGCTACCCTGGGTTTTGGTGAAATTGTTCGGGTTGTTTTCTTAAACATGTCAATTACCGGCGGTGCTTTAGGACTGGCGGGCATTCCCCGCAGCGCAACCTTAACCGCGGTATTATTCGTCGTCATTCTTACTGTCTGGGCGATGGTTCGATTGGAAAATTCTCGCTTTGGCCGTTCCCTGGTGGCGATTCGTGAGGATGAGATCGCCGCTGAGGCCATGGGCGTTAATATTACTACCACCAAGATTGCCGCATTTGCCATTGGCACATTCCTGGCGGGCATCAGTGGTGGACTGTATGCTCACTTGATCCAATACCTCAATCCCTCGGATTTTGGATTTATTAAGTCCTTTGAGTTCCTCACCTTCATTGTACTGGGCGGATTGGGCAGCATTCCCGGCGTTATTCTTGGCACCAGCGTCCTCACCCTGGCGCCTGAGTTCCTACGGTTTATTGCCGATTACCGGATGATGGTTTATGGTTTGCTGATGGTCTTTATGATGATCGTTCGTCCCAGAGGTTTGCTGGGCGGTGTGCAATTAAGCCGCCTCTTTGCCAAAAAGAAGGTCCAACAGACCGGTACTTCCGCCTGCGGCGGGGCCAACTGATGGAGGTGAAGGATATGTCAAAGACAATTTTGGAACTGGACAGCGTTACCATACGTTTTGGTGGCCTGACTGCGGTGGACAGCGTGGACATGAAAATCGAGGAAGGCACCATCCGTGCCCTAATCGGTCCCAACGGAGCGGGCAAGAGTACCATCTTTAACTTGATTACCGGTATTTACCCCCCGACAGCCGGGGAAATTCGCTTTCTGGGAAACAAGATTAACGGCCTGAAATCCCACCTGATTACGGAAATGGGGATTGCCAGGACCTTTCAAAATATTCGTTTGTTCGGTGAAATGACCGTTTTGGACAACGTTAAAATCGGCACCCATTGCAGAACATGTTCCGGTTTTCTGGGGGCTCTTGTACGCAGCCCCAAGGTGAAGGCCGAGGAAAGGACCATTACGGAAACTTCCATGGAAGCCCTGAAACTGATGGAGCTGGATCACAAGGCAGACGAACTGGCCATGAACCTGCCCTATGGAGAACAGCGCCGCCTGGAAATTGCCCGGGCCCTGGCCAGCCGGCCCAAGCTGATCCTGCTGGACGAGCCTGCTGCGGGGATGAACCCGCAGGAAAAGCAAACCCTGATGAGCATGATTCGAAAGATACAGGCCATGGGCCTTACCATATTTTTGGTTGAGCACGATATGAAGTTTGTCATGAATTTGTCCGATCGTATTGCTGTTTTGGACTATGGCAGAAAAATTGCGGCAGGTTCCCCGGCGGAGGTCCAGCGGGACCCGGCAGTGATTGCCGCCTATTTGGGAAAGGAAGTGGTCTAGCCCATGCTGCTTGAAGTGAATGACCTGCATGTTTCCTATGGGGCTATCCGGGCGCTGAAAGGTGTTTCCTGCCAGGTAGGGGAAGGGGAAATTGTGGCGTTAATCGGCGCCAACGGCGCCGGAAAAACCACCACCCTGCGCACCATTTCCGGACTGATTCGCCCGCAAGGGGGCACCATTGTTTATAAAGGCCAACCCATCACCAAAATGCCCCCGCACCAACTCGTCAGTTTGGGAATTTGCCAGGTACCGGAGGGCCGCCGGGTGTTTACCAGAATGACCGTTTTGGAAAACCTGGAAATGGGTGCCTACAGCCGCAAGGACAAAGCCAATGTAAAGACAGATATTCAAAAGGTATTTCAACGTTTCCCCAGGTTGGAGGAACGGAAAACCCAGCTGGCCGGCACCCTTTCCGGCGGGGAACAGCAAATGCTGGCCATGGGGCGGGCCCTAATGTCCAGACCTACGGTTTTGCTGATGGACGAACCTTCCATGGGGCTGGCTCCCATGCTGGTGCAAGAGATCTTTGCCATTATTAAAGAAATTAACCAGGCCGGCACCACCATTTTACTGGTGGAGCAAAATGCCCACATGGCTTTATCCATTGCCAATAGAGCCTATGTATTGGAAACCGGTGAAATCGTGCTGTCGGGCCCGGCCAAGGAACTGGCCAATAATCCTGAAGTACAAAAGGCCTATTTGGGTGAATAATAAAGCGTAGAAAAGTAGGAATAAATCCTACTTTTTGGCGTGTATACAATATTTTTTATGCCGTTCTCTTTGCCTACAATTCAATCCGGGATGTCGTCAGGTTAAAGGTAATACTCTCCGGGAACATTTCTCACCTCGAACCTCTCACATCTCACTTCTCAAATGAGGGTGATCATATGCACAAAGGATTTTTGACTGTCAAAGACATGCTGTATAAAGACCTTCTACCTGTTACTCCGGAGACGACCATTGGCGAGGTAAGGGAAAAAGGCATCCCGAACCGCCCTGTGGTGCTGGTCATAGAAGGGGACAGGTTGGTGGGGGTACTGCTCTGGAAGGATGTCATCAACCGGAAGTTGGAATCAGACGTTCCCGTCAAGCAAGTGATGAGAAGAGACTTTTCCTCGCTGGATGAAGAGGACCAGAACAGGGAAATCTTGGCTTTCTTACCGGAACTGCGCTACCACGCGCTGGTCTGCAGGAACAGCCAGGGCAACGTACTGGGGATTTTATCCTATGACCAGGTTTTTCACGACCTGGCCCTGCGGGTCTGTGAAACCGAGGCGCGCATTAATGCGGTGGTGGAGACCGTTGACGAAGCCATCTGCATTGTTGACGGTTCGGACAGGGTGATTACCTGGAACAGCCGGGCGGAAGAGCTCTATGGCATCAAGGCCCAGGACATCGTGGGCAAACCCATTCACCAGTTCTTCTCCAACCTGGTTGTCACCAGAGTCAACAAAGATTGGCAGGAAATACGCTCCCTGCACCACCAGCCGGTGGAAGGCACCCATGTACTCATCAACGCCACCCCTGTCCGGCTGGGACCAAAGGTAATCGGCGGGGTCACTGCGGAAAGAGATGTTACCGAAGTGGTCCAGCTCAACCAGAAATTAAACCAGGCCAGTTCCCAGGTGCAGCGTTTGGAAAACGAAATTCATAAAATATCCGCCGACAGAAATCCCTTTGCCTCCATCAAAGGGCATCACAAACGGTTGGTTGAGCTTACCAACGTGGCCAGAAAAGCGGCGTCCACCAGTGCCGTGGTCCTGCTGCGGGGAGAAAGCGGCACAGGCAAGGAACTGTTTGCCAAAGCCATCTATGAGGCCAGTCCCAGGGCGGATAAGAAATTTAACGTTATCAATTGCGCGGCCATCCCCCCGAGCCTGTTTGAGAGCGAAATGTTTGGCTATGAAAGCGGGGCCTTTACCGGGGCGGACAAGCGGGGCAAAATCGGCGTCTTTGAGATGACGGACGGCGGTACCCTTTTTATGGATGAAATTGGCGAACTACCCCTGGACATGCAGGTTAAACTTTTAAGGGTGCTGCAGGACGGTGTGTTCTTCCGGGTGGGCGGTTCCACGCCCGTCAAGGTTGATGTCAGAATCATCGCCGCCACCAACCGGTCTTTGGAAGAAATGATGGCCGAAGGCACCTTCCGGGAAGACCTTTATTATCGGTTAAATGTTGTTTCTTTGGAAATCCCGCCGCTCCGAGAAAGGCGGGAGGACATTCCAGAACTGGTCTATTTGTTCTTGCAGGAGTTCAGCCAGCTCTATAACAAACACATCAGCAAGCTGGAACCGGGCGTTATGGCCACCTTCCTGGCCTATTCCTGGCCCGGCAATATCCGGCAGCTGAAAAATGTCATCGAGCGCATGGTCATCCTCACAGAAGGGGACACCGTGCCGGAAAGCGCCATTCCCGACGCCTTGAAGATGACAACCCGCCAGGACCAGGTGACCGCCACCGTTGGTCTGGCTTCGGTGACTGAACAAACCGAACGGGAGTTGATCATCCGGACCTTAAAACAGGTCAACGGCAACCGGTCCGAAGCCGCCCGCATGCTGGGCATCCCCAGAAGTACCCTTTACTATAAAATGCACCAACTGGGTATCATGTAACCCCTGGAAGCACTGTACAGACAACTGTGTCCAATGCTACTACAGTATGTACAAAATTCTAGACAATATAATCCGCTAGTCGGAAAAAACACGTGTAACACGTGTTTTTTCTTTTGTATACAAACTTTTTTAAAAATTTAACCCATTCAAGAGTCCACTAATTGCAGGACTTGACGGTGGTTTGACAGGGTGTGTTGTACTCCTTTGGTGGATTTTTGTCTTTTTTGGCATCGATCTTGCAATATATACTCCAGGAGGAGGTATCGGCTCATGCGTATAGATCGACATCCCATCTTGGACTTTACGACCGGAGACAAAGTAAAATTCACCTTCGAAGGCAGGGAACTGGAAGGCTACGAGGGAGAAACCATTGCTGCGGCTCTCCATGCTGCAGGCATTCGCGTTATGCGGGAGAGCGGCCATTTACACCGTCCCAGAGGACTGTTTTGCAATATCGGCAACTGTTCATCCTGTCTGATGGTGGTTAACGGCGAACCGAACGTCAGGATCTGTGTGGAACGCCTGCGTGAGGGAATGGTGGTTGAGACCCAGAAGGGGAAAGGTGAGCTAAAGTGAAGCATACGGAAATTGCCATTGTCGGGGGCGGCCCGGCGGGCCTGGCAGCGGCTCTCAAGGCAGCCAAACTGGGGGCACGGGTACTGTTAATTGATCGGAACGACTATTTAGGCGGTCAGTTGATTAAGCAAACCCACCGCTTCTTTGGGTCCAAGGAACAAAGGGCTTCCGAGCGCGGTATCGATATAGTGCGGGAATTGGACGGTGAGGTAACGGCCAACGAAAATATCCAGGTCATGACCGAGGCCACTGCCCTGGGGTATTACGAAGACGGCGTATTGCTGGTGGAACAGCATAACAAAATCTCTGCCATTAAACCGAACCGTTTGATTATTGCCACCGGCGGAGCCGAAAAGACCCTGCTGTTTCCCAACAATGACCTGCCCGGCGTTTACGGAGCCGGCGCGGTACAAACCCTGGTCAATGTGTTCGGCGTAAAGCCGGGGAAGAAAGTGCTGATGGTGGGAGCCGGCAATATCGGCGTAATCGTCAGTTACCAGCTGCTGCAGGCAGGCGTGGAAGTGGCGGCCATTATTGAAGCCGCCCCGCGCATTGGAGCCTACTGGGTCCATGCCGCCAAGGTGGTACGGGCCGGTGTGCCCATTTACACCCGGCATACCATTCTACGGGCCCACGGCGAAAAGGAGGTAACCGGGGCCACCGTTGTTCAACTGGATGACAACTGGCAGCCGGTGCCGGGAACCGAAAAAGAAATCGATGCCGATGTCATCTGCCTGTCCGTTGGGTTGACTCCCTTAACAGAGCTGTTATGGCAGGCCGGCTGTAAGATGGTCTTCGTTCCCGAACTGGGTGGCAATGTGCCTCTGAGGAATGAGCATTTGGAAACCTCGGTGCCCGGTATCTATGTGGCCGGGGATGTGGCGGGTATTGAAGAAGCCTCGGCAGCCATGATGGAAGGGGCGCTGGCAGGCTTAAACGCAGCCGCCGGCCTCGGATATACCAGTGAAAGTTTAGAGGCGGACCGGCAGTATGTCCTGTCACAGCTGGAGGGTCTGCGTTCCGGTCCGGTGGGAGAGAAAATTCGCAAGGGCCTGGCCCAGGCCATTCTCTAGATAGGAGTGATCAACATGCTGGCACAAAACGGAATTCCCACAGCGGAAGACGTGGCCGGGGTTCTTCCCTCGGAGGAACGGCTGGCCAGGGGGCCTGTGGCCATCGCCGAGTGCTTTCAAAATATACCCTGCGACCCCTGTTACCACAGCTGCAAGCAGGGAGCCATTGCTGAGTTTGCTGATATCAACGAGCGTCCCAGAATCGATTTTGAAAAATGTAACGGCTGCGGAATGTGTATGAGCCGCTGTCCCGGTCTGGCCATCTTTGTGGTGGATGCCACCTATTCCGACAGCGAAGCGCTGGTAAAAATCCCCTACGAGTTTCTCCCCATACCGGAGGCCGGTGAAACCGTCACAGCCATTAACCGGGCCGGCCGGGCAGTGGGGGAGGCCCGGGTGGTCCGGGTGCAGAATACCCGGGCCCAGGATCGTACGGCCATCGTCTGGCTGGCCATTCCCAAAGAATTTATGATGGAAGTGCGGCACTTTAACGTTAAGGGGGTACGGTAAATGTGTGATGCAAACAGGAAAGACCTTATCATCATGTGCCGCTGCGAAGATATTACCGTAGACGAGGTGCGGGCTTACATCGAACAGGGAGTTACCGACTTGGAGCAGCTGAAGAGACTCCTCAGGGTCGGCATGGGACCCTGCCAGGGCAGGACCTGTACCCCCTTGATTGTGAACGAACTGGCCAGGGCCACCGGGCAACCTGTCAAGGAGATTCCCCTGACGGTTTTCCGCCAACCCACCACACCGGTGAAACTGGGTGTCCTGGCGGGAGGTACCGACCATGAATAGAACCGCAGACTATGTCATTATCGGGGGCGGCGTCATCGGTTGCTCCATCGCCTACAACCTGGCCAAAAAGGGTACCAAGAACATTGTTTTAATCGAAAAAAAATACCTCACCAGCGGCGCCACCGGGCGCTGTGGCGCTGGGGTCCGCATGCAGTTTGGCACCGAGACCAACTGCCTGCTGGCCAAGAACAGCATCGAAATGTTTGAACACCTGGAAGAAGAACTGGCTTACCAGGGCAGCATCGAGTTTAAACAGGGAGGCTACCTGCTGCTGGCCTACACCGAGAAAATGGTGGAGCAATTCCACAAAAACCTCGGGGTGCAGCACAAGTTGGGCATTCCCTCCCGCTGGGTGACGCCGGAGGAGGCCAAAGAAATCGTGCCCCATTTAAATACCCAGGGCCTGCTGGGGGCCACCTTCTGCGGCAAAGACGGCCACTGCAACCCCTTCAAGACCACCGATGCCTACGCCAAAGCCGCCCAGCGCCTGGGCGTGGAAATCATTACCTATACCGAAGTTACCCGGCTGCTGGCCAATGACGGCAAAATCACCGGTGTAGAAACCAGCAGGGGCGTCATCGAAACCCCGGCAGTCATCCTGTGCGCCGGTTCCTATTCCCGGGACCTGGCCGCCACCATCGGCATTGAACTGCCCCTGACGCCGGAACGCCACCAGATCCTGGTCACCGAACCGGTGGAAATGATGCAGGGACCCATGGTTATGAGTTTTTATCACGGCCTCTACTGCCAGCAGGTGCCCCACGGCAGCTTCGTCATGGGCCTGGGGGACCCCAACGAACCCAAGGAATACAACCAGAACGGCAGCTGGCAGTTCCTCCATGAGATGGCGGCCAAAGTTACCTTCATACTGCCCCCGCTGGCCAATCTCCGGGTGGTCCGCCAGTGGGCCGGTCTCTACGACCTGACACCGGACCGCCAGCAAATCCTGGGCAGCGTACCCGGCATTGAAGGCTTCCACCTGGCGGCAGGCTTCTCCGGCCACGGTTTCATGATTGCCCCCATGACCGGCAAACTCATGGCCGAGCACATTTTGGGAGAGCAAACCAGCCTGCCCATCAGCATGTTTGACTTCACTCGCTTTGCCCGAGGAGAGCTGTATGTAGAACCTTCGGTTGTGTAAAACAATAAGTACCATTAAGAGGAAAGTAAAAGGAAATGTAAAAAGGAAACACGTAAAAAGAAAACATAAAGAACACACAAAAAAACAAACCATTTTCAGGGAGACTGGCTTTTCTGCAACGAAGCGGGCGTAAGAGAAGTGAGATGTGAGAAGTTAGACGTGAGAGAGGATTATAAAAAAAGATTTACCCCAATAGTTTCTCACCTCTAACCACTCACTTCCCACCTCTTAATTGCCAGGCTGCCCCTTAGCAAACACCTGCTACCAAAGGCAACAAAACTCATGTAGGTAAAATCAAAAAGATTGAGCCTGATATCTATAGAGTAAGAAAGTATAAAGATTTTTCTGCGTAATACCTAATCAGTTAAAGAAGACTAAATAAAAACAAATATCTAAGCCATAGGAGCGTGAAAATCCTTGAAAATTGCTTTAAACGAAGCCCGCTGCTCCGGCTGCCGCACCTGCCAGGTGATCTGCAGCCTGCACAACTTCGCGGAAAACAACCCGAAAAAAGCAGCGGTAAAAATTACCGGTCACTTTCCGTCCCCCGGCCACTACGAAATCACCATTTGCGACCAGTGCGGCGTTTGCGCCGCCGTCTGTCCGGCGGAAGCCATTATCGAAGCAGACGGAATTTACCGCATTGACAAAGAAAAATGCACCGGCTGCAGCGAGTGCATAGAAGTTTGCCCCTCCAACGCCATGTTCCGGCACCCCGCAGAAAAGGCCCCCATCAAATGTGTGTCCTGCGGCCAGTGTGTCGAGCTATGCCAGCGGGGCGCCATTTACGACGCAGATGCCAGGGAGGTGCAGTAATGAACGGTTACGGCGGCAACATTTTAAGAATTAACCTGACCACCGGGGAAATGAACATCCAGCCCCTGTCCGAAGAAATGGCCAGAGAATGGATCGGCCAGCGCGGCTTTATCGCCAAGACCCTCTGGGAAGAACTGAAACCCGGCATCGACCCCCGGGGCCCGGAAAACAAACTGGTCATGTCCACCGGTCCCCTGGCCGGCACATTGGTCCCAGCCGGCGGCAAAGTTAGCTTTGGCGCCAAATCACCGGCCACCGGCATTTACGGCGAAAGCTGCATGGGCGGTCACATTGCCGCGGAAATGAAATATGCCGGGTACGACATGATCATTCTGGAGGGCGCTTGCGCCAAACCCTGTTACCTCTATATCAAAGACAATCAAGTGGAGATCCGGGATGCCTCCCACCTGTGGGGCAAAGGCGCCATCGAGGCTGAAAAGGCCCTGAAGGACGAACTGGGCGAAGAATTCCAAATCTGCACCATCGGCCCCGCCGGTGAAAAGCTGGTTAAATACGCCTGTATTTCCCACGACTTTGGCCGCCAGGCCGGACGTACCGGCATGGGCACCGTTATGGGCAGCAAAAATGTCAAGGCCATCGCCATCTGCGGCAGCAACAGCATTCCCCTGGCAGACCTGGCCGCCACCGTGGCCAAGGGCAAGGAAATGCTTAAGGACTGCTTTGCCAAGGAAAACCTGGACGAGTGGCAGGATTACGGCACCGCCGGCGTACCGGTCTGGGCCAACAACATTGGCGCTTTCCCCACCAAGAACTTCCAGTCTTCCTACCTGGAGGGCAACGAAAATCTTGACGGTAAGGTCATGCGCGACAAGATGGTGGTCACCGACAAAGGCTGCTTTGGCTGCCCCAGCCCCTGCGGCAAATACTGCTATGTCAAACCTTACAACGTCTACACCGAAGGTCCGGAATACGAAACCACCGCGCTGATCGGCGGCAACTGTGTCTTTACCGACATTGAGCAAGTGGGGTACCTCAACTACCTGTGCGATGAATTGGGCCTGGACACCATCTCCGCCGGTAATGTCATTGGCTTTGCCATGGAATGCTATGAAAAGGGCATTCTGACCAAAGAGCAGGTGGGGATGGAACTCAAATTTGGCGACGTAGAAAGCTTCAAATACCTGCTGGAGAAAATTGCCGCCCGGGAAGGCATCGGCGGCATCCTGGCCGAGGGCGTAAAATATGCAGCGGAACAGTTTGGCGGCGATTCCATCAAATACGCCATTCAGGTGAAGGGTCTGGAGTGGAGCGGCTACGAATCCCGCAGCGCCCCGTCCAACATGCTGGCCTACATGACCTGCGACCTGGGGGCTCACCACAGCCGGGCCTGGTCCGTCACCCACGATATCGCCGTGGGCAGAAAGGTGCTGGAGGGCAAGGCGCAAAAGGTCATCGATCTGCAGCACATTCGTCCCTTCTTTGACCTGATCGGCTGCTGCCGCCTGCAGTGGGTGGAAATTGGTTTTGAACTGGAACACTACCCGGAAGTCTTCCGCTATATCACCGGGTTTGACTACAGCCAGGCTGACTTAATGAAGATTTCCGAAAAGGTATGGAACCTGACCCGCGCCTTTGCCTGGCGGGAAATTGAGGACTTTGGCAGAAAGTACGACTACCCGCCGGCCCGGTTCTATGAAGAGACTGTAACCAGCGGCCCCAACGCCGGGGATGTGCTATCCAAAGAAGCCCTGGACTTCCTGCTGGATGATTACTATAAACTGCGCGGCTGGGACCAAAACGGCCTGCCCACCCGGGAAAAGCTGGAGCAAATGGGGCTGGGATTTGTAGTCCGTGAGTTGGAGTCCTACGGCCGTAAATTATCTTAAGTGCTAGAGCTAGCAGTTATACAATCAGGCCTTCAGCCTCTAAAACTGATGCCTGGGCTGATAGCTGATGGCCAGGGTTTCATCTAAACCATACAAGGGAGTGATAACTTTGCAAGTAAAAGTAAGAGTCACCGGTCTGCTCACCGAATACTTTCCCGCCGGCAAAGGAGTGCTCCCGGTTTCCATGGATAAGCCTTTAACGGTGAAAGAAATTTTACAGCAAATCAAGGTAAACCACGAACTGGTCATGACGGTGGTCGTCAGCGGCCAGCGCAGGGATTTATCCTACGTACCTCAGGACGGCGAAGAAATTGTACTAATTTCCCCCCTAGCCGGGGGATAAAGCACAGCCACCCATGACGCCCAATGCCTGCCGGGCCACCACTTCGCCCTACGGCAACCTGGAACGCCCCTTTAACCTGGCGGAACTGGCCATTGCCGCCGGGGCAACCTTCGTGGGGAGAACCACCACCTACCATACCAAGCTGCTGACGGACTTAATTATAGAAGGCTATAAAAATAACGGTTTTTCCCTTATCGAAGTGGTGACCCACTGCCCCACTTCTTTTGGCCGGCACAACAAAATGGGCTCGCCGGCGGACATGTTGAAATGGCAGCGGGACCATGGCGTAACGGCCCTGCGTTATGAAAATCTTGAGTCCCGAAGAACGGGCCGATAAATTTATCGTGGGCGTGCTGTACAAGTGCGAGGCGCCCGAATACACGGCGGAATACCAGAAGCTGCAGGAAAAATTCCGGGGGAAGTAGAGGAAATATGCAATGATTTAGTTATGAGTAATTGTTTCGTGTCGGACAACCCGGGGGTGACCCCGGGTTTTAATATATTTTGGATAATCCACCTCTTTATGGTGAAACTAATAGCGGTGATGAAAATGAACCTCTGGCAGATGATTAAAAAAACCTTTGTTTATAAGCCAAACATGGACGGGGAAGGGTTTGTCCTCGCAGAAACCCCGGAAGAACGGGCTGAACTGGTACAGGACAGGCAGAATAACCCCGACCAAAACGGAGATGCAGGCAAGGAACAACCCCAGGTCACCGAAGAGAAAAAGAGGACTGAAAAACGCGCTCAATTAAAGAAGCCCTTCCGGGCCTCTCAGAAAGAGAAAACCCGGACAGGAGAGAAGGGGCAAAAAAAAGAGCCCGAAGAAGACAAAAAAGAGACTGCCAACGTCGAAGAAAAACCTGCTGCTGAAGACAATAAGGATAAAGAACATGGCCGCCGCAGGCTGAAAAAACCCCTCAAGGTCTCTGAGGCCCAGGAACACCAGGACCCGGACAAAGTAAGTCCTTTCCTGGAGGTTAATAAGAAGCGCATTGAGGAAATTTACGGTTTGCCGGAAAACAAGGATTTCATTATCCGGGAATTTACCATTGCCCTGAGCCCTCCGGTGCAGGCCTTTGCGTTGTTCATGGAGGGCCTCAGTGATAAAAAAATCATTAATCAGCATATCCTGCAGCCCATGATGTTGTTTTCAAATTTTCATGAGGTTGTGGAAGGTTACTTGCTTGACCATGTTCAGAAGCGTGTTTTAACCGGCAATCAGGTGACCGCCCATGAAAAGTTTGAACAGATTGTGGGGGGCGTCAATTACGGTTCCACGGCTGTTTTCATCGACGGCTGCGACCAGGCGCTGCTAATGGAGACCAAAGGCTGGGATCACCGGGGTGTCGATACACCGGCCAATGAGCCCGTCATCCGGGGACCCCAGGAAGCCTTCGGCGAAACATTGCGTACCAATACTGCCTTAATTAGAAAATATATTCGTTCAGCCAAATTAACCACCGAGATGTTTAAGGTGGGTGAGATTGCCCAAACCGACTTGGCCATTATGTATCTACGAGGTGTAGCCAATGATAGTTTAGTCAAAGAAGTAAAGCGAAGAATCAAATCTCTCAAGTCCGACGCCATTATCGATAGCGGCATACTGGAGCAATTTATCGAGGACCGGCCCTGGAACATCGCACCCCAGGTGATGGCCACCGAAAGGCCTGACCGGGTGGCTTATATGATTCTGCGGGGTAAGGTGGCCATTTTACTGGGAGACAATCCCTACGTCTTAATTGTTCCCACCACCATGTTCGATCAGCTCCACACCCAGGAAGATTACTACCTGCGGCCATTGTACGGTTCCTTTCTACGTCTGGTGCGGGCATTGGCTTTTTACATCGCTTTTTTAACACCGGGGGTCTACCTGTCCATCGTCTTATTCCATAAGGAAATGATCCCCACCGAGCTTTTACTGGCCATTACCGGAGCCAGGGAGAGGGTGCCCTTTCCAAGTATTATCGAAGTTATCGTTTTGGAGGTTTCCTTTGAATTTATCCGGGAGGCCAGTGTTAGGATTCCGGGTTTGATGGGGGCCACCATCGGCATTGTGGGGGCGTTGATCCTGGGCCAGGCAGCGGTGCAGGCCAACATTGTCAGCCCCATTCTGGTCATTGTGGTGGCGGTGACCGGCCTGGCTTCCTTTGCCATCCCTTCTTACTCGCTGCAGTTTTCCCTGCGTATTGTTCGCTTTGCTTACATCGTTTTAGGGACCCTGCTGGGGTTTGTGGGCATTGTCTTTGGGCTGTTTATCCAAATGCACATGATGGCTTCACTGAAATCCTTTGGTGTTCCTTATCTGGCGCCCATGTCTCCCACCACCAAAACCTCCGGGGATGTTGCGCTACGGGTATCGGTTTTTTCCTGGGAAAACCGGCCTGATTATATGAATACCCAAAAACAAAAGTTCCAGCCAAACATCGCCCGGGGTTGGGTAAAGAAAGACAGCTTATCACTGAAAGGGAGTAACAAGATTGATCCGTGAGGGCAAAATTGGTTTTGCCGAAGGCTTTGCACTGCTGTTAATATCCAACATTGGAAAAGTATTTCTGTCTGTCCCGTCCAACGCGGTTGAACAGGGTAAGACCATGGCCTGGGCCCTCATTTTGATTGTCATTGTTATCACCCTGCTGGAATTCTGGCTGATCGCCGAATTGATGAAAAATTTCCGGGACCGGACCATCGTGGAGGCCAGTGAGCGGATTTTGGGTCCTTACCTGGGGACAGCCGTCAACCTGTTCTTTGCTTTTTATTTCATTGCGGTCATGGCAGTCCTGCTGAGGTCCTACTCAGAGGCTATCATCACCTCCGCCTTGCCCAGGACCCCCATTTCATTTTTAATTATCACACTGACTGTAGGGTCCATTGTCAGCTGCTGGTACGGCCTGGAAAGCATAGCCCGGGTAGCCCGCCTGTCCATTCCTTTTATTGCCCTGGGCCTGATTATTCTGTGTACCGCAGTTCTTCCCGAGGCAGACCCTAACAATATTTTTCCCCTGTTCAGTGTGGCCCCGGTGGAACTATTCCATCATGCTATTGCCCGTCAGTCCGTGATTACCGAAGGATTGCTGGCAGCTTTGCTCCTGCCGGCCTTCGGGGGCTGGCGCCATTTCCGGCGGGCAGGTCTGCTGGCTGTTGGAACGGGGGGCGGCCTTTTCCTGATTATCGTATTCATCTTGACCCTGGTTTTTGGCGTACAGGTTTCGGAAGAGTTTATGTTACCGGTCTATAACCTCAGCCGCATCATTGAATTCGGTCGCTTTTTCCAGCGTATGGAGTCCGTCTTTCTGCTCATTTGGGCCATGGTGGGTACCATTAAAATGGCGGTCACCCTATACGGCGCTAACCTAGTATTGGCCAGGATTTTTCGGCTGCCGGATTACCGCCCTCTCCTATGGATCACCACTTTGCTCTGTTTTTCTTTAAGTTTATTGCCCGCGGACTTAATGACCGCTCTGATGATCGAAAGCGATATTGTGCGAAGCTATCCCGGCCTGGCAATCACGCTGGGACTACCGTTTTTCCTGCTGGTGGTAGCCAAATTCAGAAAAGCAGGGGGTGAAACACGGGATGAAGCAAAGTAATCTTTATGGCAAACTGCTGGTCTTACTCCTTCTCTGCACCTTTGCCAGCGGCTGCTGGGGCGCCAGGGAGACCGACGAGGTGGCCCTGGTGGTGGCGGTGGGTTTTGACAAGGGGAAAACAGAAGCGCTGGAAGTGACCGCCACCGTCGCCAACCCCAGGGCCTTTGCCATGGATGGGGGAGGCGGAAATGCCAAGCCTTTTTTAAATATCAGCGTGGAAGGCCCATCCATTTGGGAATGTTACACCATTTTAAATTCCTTTCTTTCCCGGGAGACCACATTTTCTCATACCCAGGTCTATTTGTTTGGCGAAGAACTGGCCAGGCAGGGGATCGAGGATTATCTCAATGCCTTGATTCGCCAGCGGGAAGTGCGAAGAGACAGTGGCCTGTATGTATGCCGGGGCACCGCCAAAGAATTTATGGACAAAAATAAACCATTGCTGGAGATGTCCGTGGCCAAACAATATCAATTTATGGACAGGATGGCCCAGGTGTCCGGCCTGTTCCATAACCGTAATATCCATGATTACTATTCTACCTATAAAAACCTGCACAGCAGCCCGACCCTGGGCCTGGTAGGTGTTTCCCGCGGCAAGCCGGAGGACGGTAAGCAGGCCGCTGAACCACTGCGGGTTCCCTATGTCGCCGGCGAAGTACCGCGGACAGGGGAAAACAAGGCAGAATATATCGGTGCAGCGATCTTTAACAGGGATAAAATGGTGGGTGAAATAAACGGTGATGAAAATCGCACTCTCATGCTGCTGCGCGGAGATTTTACTGTTTCCAGCTTTACCATCCGTGATCCCAAGCATCCGAATAAAACGGTTGTTTTAAGACTTCGCCAGGGACAACGACCGGATATCAAGTTTAAACAGGAAGAAGGGGTGCTGAAAATCTATCATACGGTTTATTTGGAAGGAGAATTTGTCTCCATCCAGAGCGGGGAACACTACGAAGACCCTGCCAAACAAAAAATTGTGGAAGACGCCTTTGACCGGGGGATGGAAGAATTGGCCAGGGAGCTTATCGATAAGACCAGGGAAAAGGACTGGGGAGATATTTTCAATTACGACAGGTATTACCGAAGGGAGCTCAGTTCCTGGGAACAGTGGGAAAATCTGAACTGGCAAGAAATCTATAACAATGCCGACATCATGGTGGATTTTAAGACAAACATCCGCAGGACGGGCCTAGTAAGGAAAATGGTACCGCCATACAAGGAGTAGAGGTTACTGATGGACTATTTATTATCGCTGATCCCCCTCCTAATTGGCTTTTATACGCTGTCCTTCGCTGCCTGGTTGTGGAAGCAAAAGAACAGGCGGGGGGCCGCCGGAACCTTTTTGTTGACGGTTGTGACCGTGGCGGTTACCTTTTATGCCATTTTCTTCAGACAACCCTTTGAGTAAATTGTATATAGATTAAAAACCAAGTTAAAAAGGATATGAAAGCCTTCATGTGGAATAAATACCCTGGGATTTTTACGGGGGATGTGATTTGCCTTGGATATTAAAGTACAGCCCAGGCCCTTTGACGGTGAAAGGGATTTGGCCCTAGGGTTGGAAAAAATGTTTACCGAGGAATGGGGCGGGCCAAAAAGCGCCCTGGCCCTGGCATACCTGCGGGATACCGTGATTCCGGACTTAATTTACTGCCTGAAAAAAAACTGGCATTTTCTTGATAATCCGACCTTTCGGGAGATTCTGGCGTCCAAACTGAACACCCAGTTTGCGTACCCGCCGGCCTTTGCCGAAGGGCTGGCCGGGGATGTCCTGGCCCGGGCCAAGGGTGTGCTGGGTGTCAGCCCGGTGGCCAACAACCACCCCTGGCAGCCCTGGGAGATTATTCTCCGCATGTTTACCATTGGCTACCGCTTGCCGGAGATTGTACAGAAGACCGGTTATTCGGAAGCCTACCTGGATATATTTCGTAAGAAATATTTAAAACTGCAGGAGGTCGCGGAGGTCCTGGGCAATGTGAATGAAGAGCAACTGATGGCTCACCGGGAACTGGCCGGCGCCGGGGTACATTTGGTCCGGTTTATGGCGGATTTTCGCAACCGGTTTACAGTCTTTAAAAACTACTATGAGCGCCTGCAGGCGGAGCAAATCATCATGGACGTGGAACTGGAACTGGACCCCGATTGCCTGATCCGGCTTTTTGAGGGACTGTTCCAAGTGGAAAAGCAGGTCAGCCCCGCCCGTTTTGCCGATATTTTAAAGGGAGCCAAAACCGCTTGGTTAACCGGTGAGAGTTATTTCACCAAAACCACCGGCTATGGCCTGTTGGCCGACTGGCCCAAAAAGCAGATCTCCACCCTGCTGGACCGTTTGCTGGAAAGCAATCTGATCATCCACGATGCCGGGCATGACAGCGCCCTGAGCCTTTCGGAACAGGCCGCCAGGCTCATCGTGCCGCTGGTGGTGCCGGCTCTGGCCGATGAAGTGCAGGCCATCCTGCGCAGCAAAGCCAGGGACAAAATATCCCGCAGTACCGCCGTGTTACAAGGAAAAAACCCGGAGGTTACAGTTCATATCATCCGTGAACTGGTGCGCCGGGGAGACACCACTGTGGTGTTGTGCTTTAAAGCCCTGCAGCGGCGGGTGCCGAAAAAGGTTTTTTTACAGATTGTCTGGGCCTGCGGCCAACTGGGCGGCAAGGACGCCGTTAACCTGTTAAGTAAAACCATTTTGGACCGGGACAGTTTGGTAAGAGTTCGTACCTGCCAGGCCATGGGTCAAATGGCGGACCCATCCTTTTATTTTGCACTGATTAATTCCCTGGATGACCCGGTGGCCATGGTGAGAGAACAGTCGGCCCTGGCGCTAGGCAAGTTAAAAATGCCCAGCGCCCTCAAGCATATGGAACGCATCATGGAAAATCCCGCCGAAGAACCCCAGGTACTGCGGGCAGCCAGGGAAACCAGGGCCATTTTATTAAAAGAAAAGGAGTTAAGGGAAAACGAAAGTTTATAAAAAGGTTCGAGGTCCGGGCGGGCCTTGTATTTTTGTTTTTTCACTGCAGCCTTGACGGAGTATTTTGTCAAATGAGATAATAAATTTCATAGTATACTTCTAGAGTTGATCAGTTTATTTTGATACTTGTTGGAGGTGCTTCTTTTGCAGGAGAAAGAACTTGTAATTATCGGCGGGGGTCCTGCCGGGTACGCCGCCGGATTATATGCGGCCAGGGCGGACATCAATGCTGTCCTCTTTGAGAGAGGAATGCCCGGCGGGCAGGCGGCATCCACCGAATGGATTGAAAACTACCCCGGTTTTCCCGGCGGTATTGGCGGTCTCGACCTGGCGTTAAAAATGGATGAACAGGCCCGTTCCTTTGGTCTGGAAATTGTGAATGCGGACGTGGAGAAGCTGGAACGCCAAGGGGACGTGTTTGTTGTCCATACCGGCCAGGAACCCATCAAGACCAAAGCGGTCATTCTGGCCACCGGTGCCAAGCCGCAGTTTTTAGGTGTAGAGGGAGAAAGCAAGTTCCATGGCCGTGGTGTTTCCTACTGCGCCACCTGTGACGGTGCCTTTTTCCGAGATAAAACCGTAGCGGTGGTGGGGGGCGGCGATGCTGCCGTGGAGGAAGCTTTGTTTTTAACCAAGTTTGCCGGCAAGGTTTATATTATCCACCGGCGCAGTGAATTAAGGGCCACCAAGCTGATTCAAAAACGGGCCATGGCCAACCCCAAGATTGACTTTCTGTGGTACTCGGTGGTGGACCGGGTGCTGGGTGAAGATAAAGTAGATGCCGTTCGGATTAAGGATGTCCGCACCGGGGAAATGAAGGATGTGCCGGTGGACGGCGTGTTTGTTTATGTGGGTACCAGGGCCAATTCAGATTTGGTGAAGGATCTGGTGGAGAGCGATGCCCGGGGCTACATTATAGCCAATGAAAAAATGGAAACCGGTATTCCCGGCCTGTATGTGGCCGGCGACATCCGGCAAAAACCCCTGCGCCAGGTGGTAACCGCCGTGGCTGACGGCGCGGTGGCGGCCATGGAAGTGGAGAAATATCTGGCCTCGGTACATGGTACTTAAGTTATTAAGTTATTTTGTATGGGTAGAAAAACAAATTTCGCCCTAATAGTTATCCACAGCTTACAAAAGCAATTTTCTAAACAAAAAAAAGCTGTATCTGGGTCAGATACAGCGAGAAAGGGAGAGGAGATTAGGTTGAGATTTCAACCTACTTTCGGTAGTATCCCCAAATTAGCGAAAAATATATGGATCTGACGGGATAAATAACAGGTTTTTTGCAGAAAAGGTTGTTGACCATCGTGAGTCAACAACCTTTTTTGTTTCGATGAATACGGTAGGACACTGCGATCCCTGTCAAAACATGTCACGGCAATCCTGGGAGACGGTAGGTTCAGGCTGCTGGTGGAAACAGCAGGCGGTACGGGAAAGAAAACAGCTGGCTGAGACGCTGCTGGAATTGGAGAAGTTAATACACTGGCCGAGAAGGAACAGGAGCAGGCCGAACTGGCGGCACAACGGCAGCAAGTAAAGGATAAACTGAAACATTTAAGAGGTAGTTTATATGAACAACGGCTGCGGGCCTGCCAGGAGTCCCCGATTATCGACCAGCCCGAGGACCATTTGGATAACTCCTATATCTTTCATACCGTGGTGCCGTCCCTGAAAAAAGTGAAAACCGGACGTCAAATGATTTTCGCCACCCACAATCCAAACATCCCGGTCAACGGCGAAGCGGAAAACAACCTGGTCCTGACGGCGGACGGCTGCCGCGGCAGGGTGGCCCTGCAGGGCGACTTGAACAACCGGCAGGTAAAAGATGCCTTGAACTGGCTGCGGCAGTGGCAGTGGCCCGGTACAGAAGCACCCGGCGCCAGCATTACATTAAAAGCAAGCGTTCCCGGGGTTACCGGCTAAACCTTGATCATGTGCAAATACGAGCATAACCCTCTTAGAGTGGAAACGGTCTAAATTCCCGTGTCAGTCATACATGGTTTCAGGATTTTGCAATTGAATATCATAAAACTTTATCACTGCAGCGATGCTGTGAACAGCAAACCGGGGATGGTTTTAAAAACCATCCCCGGTTTGCTGTTACTGCTGTTGTTGGGGCTGTGCTACTTTGTACTGGGGTTCCTCTTGTTCAATGTAATTAACACGGTCCCGTAAGGTTTGGCAGATTGTCTCCACCTGGCCGGTTAAATCATTAAACATTTGTTTGGCGGTTTGGTCCTGGGTGTCCAGGGCAAAGGTCTTTAAATTTGCAGCAGCTCCTTCAAGACTGGCCAGGGTTTGGTGCATTTTCGAACCAACAGTCATTATTTACTACCTCCATTTATTTAATTTAAATGTCATAACTATAATGACCAAAATAAACTTTGTTAAACGAAGTATTTTTTTTCAATGTTTACAACAGAACAGATTGGGCTCACCCTGTGTTACCCCCAGAACCCATGTACACCGGTATGGGACCAGAACCAGTTTTGACGTGGGTCACACGCACGGACTTTCAGGCGTCACCATCCCACCATTAACCCTGGCCCTGATCATGTACACACGCTGGAGGGAGTAACTACCTTTATAACCAATCGGTTTTAAAAAAGTAAACAGCGCTTATCTCCCCTGGTTGAGGCGGGGGATTTGCTCTTTTAGGGCAATGGCCATAGCCAAAACATTAAAATGGGGAACATTTGAACAGTCTCCCTGGGATTAACTGATGGATATTGTTTTATTTTTTCTCTCAAGCAGGTTGCATCATTTTGCAGTAAATTTATTATTAACCAATACTATATGCGGCGTGCACTTATAGAGCGAGGTGATGGGCCATAATCTGGTTGATTTGTTATTAAATAATGTAGGAGAGGAGCGATTTTATGCATTTTCCTGTATCCGGTGTAGATGTTCTGCCCTTTATACCACCACTGGTGGCGTTTTTGGTTTCCTCCATAACGGCGTCCGCCGGTGTTTCCGGGGCCTTTTTGCTTTTGCCCTTTCAGGTGAGCGTCTTGCACTACACCAGCCCCTCTGTGAGTCCCACCAACCTGATTTACAACATTATCGCTATTCCCGGAGGATTATACCGCTATATTAAAGAAGGCCGCATGGCCTGGCCGTTGACCTGGGCGGTGGTGATCGGCACGCTGCCCGGTGTATTCTTCGGTGCCTGGATCAGAATTACGTATTTGCCCGATCCGAAATCCTTTAAGCTGTTTGTAGGTGTTGTTCTGCTGTACCTTGGTTACCGCCTCCTTTCCGAGGTGGCAGGCTGGAATAAAAAGATGAAAGAACAAAACAAAATCATGCAGAAGAAGTTTTCCGAGCAAGTGGCCAAACTGAAAGAAGAAAACTACAACCGCATGGCCGCTGGGCTGCCGCCGGAAGCGGTGGTAAAGAACAAGTCCGTATCCCTTAAGAAGATTGAGTACGAATTCTGGGGAGATACCTATTCCTTCAGCACCATGGCAATCATTACGCTGGCCCTGGCTGTAGGACTCATTGGCGGTATTTACGGCATCGGCGGCGGGGCCATTATCTCACCCTTCTGCGTGGCTGTTTTAGGACTGCCGATCTACACCGTCGCCGGGGCTGCCCTGGCCGAAACCTTTATTACTTCCATTGCCGGTGTGATCTACTACCACATCCTGGCCACCACTGCCATCGCCAGTAATGCCGCTGTGGCTCCGGACTGGATGCTGGGTGCGCTGTTCGGTGTCGGGGGTCTGCTGGGGACCTATGTGGGCGCTCGTATTCAAAAATTCCTGCCTGACAGGATCATTAAAGGCATTCTTTGCGTGCTAATTCTGTTCCTGGCCTTTAATTACATCATCCAGTTTTTCATCAAATAAAGCCGGTTAACCACGGAATACCGACTTCGGTTGTGTTGCCGCACAGGAGGGATTTAGTTTCTTGACGAACTCCCGTAAACTGAGGTAGTATGTCTAAAAACCTGAGTGTATTTGGTTATAACCACTGGATGAAGCAGCTTACAAGAGAAACAAAGATTCGAGGTGAATTTGGGTGAAGGAAGATCATCAGAACCCTGCCTATGCCTACATTAACGGCCGGCTTGATAAAATGCTGGTGCCGACCCTGTTATTCTTTCTTTCCCAAAGACCTTCCCATGGGTACGAATTAATCCAAAAGATTAATGAATCAGGCTTCTCCGAGGTGGAGGCTGACCCGGCCACCATCTACCGCAACCTGCGCCGGATGGAGGAGGACGGTTTGGTCATCTCCAAATGGGAGACCGAGCAGGCGGGACCCGCCAGGCGGGCCTATGCCCTAACACCGGAGGGGGAAAAAGCGCTGGCCTACTGTGTGGAATTACTCACCGATAAGGTGAATAAGCTGAAGGCCTTTTTAGAGGAATGCAACCGGGGGTGGAAGTGGGAGTGAAGGTGAACCAGACGCTCAAGATATTGCATGCCGGCGCCCTGCGCATGCCGGTGGTCGAGTGTGCCAAGCTCTTGAAGGAGACCCACCCTGAGTGGGAAATCACTTTAGAGTCCTTCGGCTCCCGGGCCTGTGCCAGGCAGATCCGGGGAGGTAAGGTCGTAGATATACTGGCCCTGGCAGACCCCATGCTCTTTGATGAACTGCTGGTACCCGAATATGTGGACAAGTATTACATCTTTGCCAACGACCAAATCGTGCTGGCCTATAACGAATTTTCCAGGGGAGGTGGAGAAATCACCGCAGAGAACTGGTATAACATTTTATTTCAGGAGGGTGTCACTTTTGGCCGGTCTGACCACAACCTGGACCCCTGCGGCTACCGGACCCTTATGGTGTGGCAGCTGGCGGAGAAGTATTACCGGCAGGAGGGTCTTTTCAAGAGGTTAGATAAGAAATGTTCCAAAGAGTTCATTTACCCCAAGTCCTACGACCTGGCCTCGGAAGTTCTGGTGGGGAAATTGGACTATGCCTTTTCGTACCTGTGCGTTGCCAACCAGTTCGGCCTGCGGCACCTGTACCTGCCGGAGAAAATAAATCTCTCCAACCCGGCCCACGCCAGGGAGTACCGTCAGGCTTCCGTCAGCCTGCAGGGGAAAAATTCCGGCGAGATGGTTTGCGTTACCGGAGCACCCATTGAATTTGCCATTGCCATTCCCAAAAACGCAGAGAACCCGGATATGGCCGGTACCTTTTTGGACTTAATTCTTGGCAAAAAGGGCCAGCAGTTACTGGAAGACTGCGGCCTGATCCCTTATTAAAGGCTTTTAACTGAATTACCACAGCAAACGGCCCGCCTTATCAGGCGGGTTTTTAATTGTTTTACAGGCAGTTCAGCAAACTTCTTTAAAAAGCATTGCTGTTATTAATGTTATATGTTATATGTTTTTTATAAAATAAGTGCATTGTGCAAATAATATTTCTTGAAATGTCCAACAATATATTCAGCAATGGAAAACGTATTTTCATTCTCTTGATGGTCATAACCCTGGTCCTATTTTTAGATATGGTTTTATAAAGCATAATGGATTCTACTGCAATAACCCCCGAAATTTCTGGAAACCCCACCCCCAAAAGTAGGAACTAAAGGCATGAATATCGAATTACATTAAAGAGATAAGAAGAAATCAGACGATTGAAAGATATAATTCAATATCCTCCCGAGATACTTTCAGAAGACTTGAAGCATGTGCTTGAATCGACCTATAAAACAGATGTTCTTTACCGTTCTAAGGGTAGTGAAGCTTTAAACCGCCTGCAGGAATTGCTCCGTTTGTGTGCACAGTTGCTGAATATCACCAAGTCTTATCCAGACATTCATAAGAGCAACGCAGTCTGTCTCGTTCAGCGGTTTTTAGAAGAACAGGCTACCTGCGACAGCGAAGGGAAATGGACAGCCAAAGAAAACAAAGACATTACGGCTGATTCACTGCAATCAGCCTATGATCCGGACGCAACCTACCGCAAAAAGCCGGCAAAGGGAATACCGGATATGTGGTTAATCTCACAGAAACCTGTGCCGATGAGAACCCCGTCCAGATCATTACTGATTATGCTGTGGATAAAAACACTGTCGATGATACACAGATGCTCAAAAACCGCCTCCCGGTTATCCAGGAGAAAATGAAAATCACCGATCTATATGTTGATGGCGGCTATTACAGCGAAGAAGTAGAGTTAAAAGCACAAGATAGCGGAACCACTGTGTACTATACGGACATGACCGGAAAGAAGCCTGCTTCTAACAAAATTCCGCTGACATCATTCACGATAAAAGATAACAAAATTATCGTTTCTTGTCCCGACTGTATCATCTAAGATTGTTGAATTCAACATCCGGCACCATCTTATAGGAGTTGATACCATGCGTCTTACGTTCTTGGGTCATGCCGCTTTTTTACTGGAGGCGGAGGGGGTGACCATCGCCATTGACCCCTTTATTACCGGCAACCCGGCGGCTCCTGCCGGTGTGAACATCAAGGCCGATTACATTCTGGTCAGCCACGGGCACGGGGATCACGCCGGGGATGCCCTGGCGCTGGCGAAACAATCCGGCGGCACTGTTGTTTCGGTCTATGAACTGGCCAATTACTGCGCACGCCAGGGGGCTAAGGTCCATCCCATGCATATCGGAGGAGCCCATAATTTCGGGACCTTTAAAGTGAAACTGACCCAGGCTCTGCACGGCAGTTCCGCTGGCGGGGCTGACGGTCCCGCCGAATACCTGGGGAACCCCTGCGGGTTTCTCATTACCGTTGGCGATAAAACCGTCTACCATGCGGGAGATACCGGTTTGTTCGGCGATATGGCATTGCTGGGTCGTTTAAACACCATCAATGTGGTCCTGCTGCCCATCGGGGACAACTTTACCATGGGACCGGCGGATGCCCTGGAGGCCGTAAAAATGTTGAATCCCCAGCAGGTGGTTCCCATGCACTACAACACCTGGCCCCTCATTGCCCAGGACCCCGGGGCCTTTAAGAAAGCCGTTGAAGAGCAAACCCTCGCCAGGGTAACCATCCTGCAGCCGGGGGAAACTTTGACCATAGAGTAAAAACAAGCCTGCGCAGACTTACCTGCCAGGCTTGTTTTTTCTCCGGATATTAACATTCTAATTATGTCATATAGGTAAATTAATAAATGTTGCTATGGTTATTTTCCTTCGAAAGAGGTTATTACCCAGTTCATTCGGCACAACAATCAAGTTTGGATTTATACAGCCAAGTATACCAGCCTGTTCCGGTCCAATATAATCAGATGCAATAAAACAAAATAGCGAACTCTGTATATGTTCAAATATGTAAAAAGCCCAAGTCTCTCAAATGCATGGTGAAAACCGTGCATTTTTCTTGTTATAGAAGCATTCTTAAAAATAAGAGGATCCCATGAAGCGGAGGAACATTGATACTGGTGGGATATATTGCCAAATTGGTTTTGTTTTTTGTTTTTAATGGTATATAATAAATGTAGGGTGATCGTTTATGAAACGCGCAAACATTGACGAACTAGTAAATAAAGGCAAAAAAAAGAAAACATTAAAAATACAACTTTCAACCTGTACCCGTCTGCCTAAAGAGGAACGGGTAAATAGAAAAGAAAGAGATCCCGCAGAGATAAACTTGTTAGCCAGATCCATCATGGACAAAGTAAAACGCTATCAAAGCGAAGGGATTTTGATAAAGAATGGTAGGAGTTGGAGATTTTATTTCTGAGGCTGATGTACAACTTATTAAAGAGAAGATAGCCGGCGTTCAAGAACAGCCAATGGAAACATTCCAGAGAAACATTAAGGTCATCAGCTATCTTACATACCTTCTGGAAAAAATGGGTATCCGGCCAATTATTGTTGGCGGCCATGCAGTAGAGATTTACACCCTTGGTCACTATACCACAGTTGATGTAGATTTAGTCGTAAGTGGCCGTGAATTTGCCCAGGAAATTCTTACTCTTTTAGGTTTTAAAAAGTCGCAAGGCAACAGGCACTGGTATCATGAAGATTTAGGACTCCCAATAGAAATACCGGACGATGCCCTGGCCGGCTCACTTGACAGGATCATGCAAGTCACTGTGGAAGAAGGTTATCACGTTTATGTTATTGGCATCGAAGATTTGATTCTTGACCGGGTCAGAGCGGCAGTGTATTGGAAATCTTCAGCAGATCGGGAATGGGCCTTTCTTTTAATAAGATCACAAATGGAGGAAATTGATTTTAATTACCTGGAAAAAGAAGCTAAGAAGGAACCAGACCCAACTATAATCGAGTTGATCGGGAAATTAAAGAAATCCGCTGAAAGCATTATAATTGATGAATAACATAAGTACGCAGCTCGTGCCGAGTTGCGTATTTTAAAGAAAATACACACATAAAGAAAGCCATAAAAAATCCAGCTCATGATGAAGCTGGATTTCTTGTTGCTATACTATACTTCCCAAACCTTTACTTCTTTCATCTTATCGCCGGGCTTAATCTGATCTACATATTCCATACCTTCAACCACTTTCCCGAAGACCGTATGTACGCCGTCCAGGTGGGGGAAAGCATCAAAACAAATGAAGAACTGGCTGCCGCCGGTGTCTTTGCCGGCATGGGCCATGGATAAGGCGCCTCTCTGGTGCTTGTGCGGGTTGCCCTTGGTTTCACACTTGATGGTATAACCGGGACCACCGGTGCCGGTGCCGTAGGGACATCCGCCCTGAGCCACAAAGCCGGGGATCACCCGGTGGAAGTTCAGTCCGTTGTAAAACCCTTCGTTGGCTAATTTTTCAAAGTTGGCCACGGTGCCGGGGGCTGCTTCATAAAAAAATTCAATTACGATTTTGCCGCCGTTTTCCAGTTCAATACTGCCCTTCTTCAAAAGAATACCCTCCTTAAAATGAACTCCAATTTATTCTACTACAGAAACCATTCCCAGGCAAATTATGACACCAATTCAAGTGAATTCAAGTGGGGACGGTTCTTGACTTGAATTCCAACCTGTCAAATTCAAGTCAAGTCGAGTAGATGTGGGCCTCTCGGGTTTTAAGAGACGCTTTGTTTTCCCTGTTTCTCCCCGTTTCCTCTGGGAGTGTCCCATTATTTGCTCCATGACCTGATTGGCCGCATACCCCTCACAAAACCGGACGTGCCCTATTTAGGTATCCGGCTCTTCATATCACCATTTACAGAATGTAGCATATGTGTAGTCTTAGGTCGTAGATGTTTATACTATTGTGTGGTCGGGGTATTGGATATGCTTTCAGGAATAATGTAAACTTACGCCAGTCAAAACTTTTCCGTTGACTGCGCCGGTTCAGCCATTTAAAGATAAATTTCTGTGTTCCAAGACTCGCTATGAGTGGTTGGCTAAACCTTTCTCAGTGGGATTCCCACCCACTATACGATGCGCCCTTTGCTCGGCGCACGAACCGTCCCCGACTTGAATTTGGTTTATTTTCATTTGGTTTACAGCAGAACGCCAGTTTGCGGCATCTCTGAGCTTGTCCAGCAATTCCGGGTACTCGGGGTGGGTGGCAGCATCCTTTAGGAGTTCACCTAGCTGCAGGGTTTCCTGAACCCAGCGGGAGCGGGGGAGGCTGCCGGTCAGTTCCGCCAGTCCCAAATCTTCCCGGGTCTTATACCATAATAAAACCAGCGGGTGTAGGTCCGGCGCACCTTCGGGGTTCCAGCCGTCAATTTTATGGACTTCTTTTTTAATGAGGGCCGGTCCCAGGGCCCCTTCCAACCGGCCCAGGGCTTCGCCGAGCCGGGCTGTTTCATCTTGCATGGCAGAATGCCTCCCTTTTGCCAAGTCAATTCAGCCTAATTATAACAAATTTTATCGGAGAACTTTCCTATCATCTGCACCTTGGGTATAATTATTTTGTTTCAGGCAGGAACTCGGATTCCATCAATAGAAGAAGGTTTTTAGCAGATGTATGGGGGTATTTAAAGGGATGTTAACCTTTGTGGCATTGGACCTGGAAACCACCGGTCTGAACTGCTGGAGTGACGAGATTATTGAAATTGGACTGGTTAAAGTCATTGACGGCCAGGAAGTGGAACGCTTTCAATCCCTGGTTCGTACCGAGAGTCCGCTGCCGGTAAAAATAAAGCACCTGACCGGTCTGAAGGATGAAGATTTTAGCGGGGCCCCGGTATTGGGCGAAATTTTGCCCGGGGTTTTATCGTTTATTGCCGATTTCCCTCTGGTGGGACATAATATCAAGTTTGACCGTGACTTTTTAGCCGCTGCGGCCAGGCGTCCCCTTGCTAACGACCTTTATGATACCCTGGAACTGGCCAAATATTTACTGCCTTCAGCCGCCAATCACCGGCTGGGTGAATTGTGTAAATCCCTTGACGTCGTCATCGAACAACAGCACCGGGCACTGGATGACGCCCTTGGCGCCGCCCGGCTGCTGGTAGCTCTGGTAAATCGTTTGGAAAAGTATGAAGTGGATTTCGTCTGGCAGTTAAGCCGGTTGCTCAAACAGGCAGGTTCCGCCTGGTACCCGGTTTTAGAGGACGTAAGCGCAAAGATTATCAAACAGTTTCCTGACCGGAAAATTACCCAACGGGTGCCGGGTGCCTCCATGGAAGAGGGTCCCCCTAAGGACCGGCCCCGGCAGGAAAAAAAGAGCATCTCCCTGGAGGAATGCATGGCAGTCCTGGGGCCGGAGGGCGCCCTGGCAGCCACGCTGCCAAGATTCCAGTACCGTGCCCAGCAGTGTGATATGGTGGACCATGTGGTAAAGGGTTTTAATGAGAATAAAATTGTGCTGGTGGAGGCCGGGACCGGCACCGGCAAATCCCTGGCCTACCTGGTGCCGGCCATCCGGTGGGCCAGCCGGAACGATGAACGGGTTCTCATCACCACCCACACCATTACGCTGCAGGAGCAGCTGTGGAACAAGGACATACCCCTGTTGGCCAACCTGCCGGACTTCGAGTTCCGGGCCGCTTTGATGAAGGGACGGAGCAATTATTTATGTCTCCGCCGCTGGTCATCTTTAATGGCCGAGGCCCATCACACACCGGAGGAAGCCCAATTCCTGGCCAAAATCTTGGTCTGGCTGCAGGAAACCGTCACCGGAGACCGCAGCGAGCTCGCTGTCTCCTACCAGGAATTGGAACACTGGACCGGTGTATGTTGCGAAAGTGACGGCTGCCTGGGCAACCGCTGCCGCTATTTTAAAGACCGGTGTTTTTTTATGGCGGCCCGGCGCAGGGCAGAGAGGGCGGATATCGTCATTGTCAACCATTCCCTGCTGCTGAGCGATGCCAACGCCGATAATATGGTCCTGCCCGGCTACGGTCCTCTCATTATCGATGAGGCCCATCACCTGGAGGGCTGTGCCACCGAGCATCTGGGCAGAATTACCGGTCGCCTGGATGTGTTCCGCTGGCTGTCGGTGGCCGGAAAACAGCTCGGCAAACTGGACAATTTTACTATGGCCTATGATCAAGGCGGGTGGCAAAATCTTATCAGCCAGTCCTCTGAAACAAGACAGAGGTGCAGGGAAGCCGCCGTCACATTCTTTGAAATGGTATCCCGTTGGATAGAAAAAAGCGCGGGGAGCGGTGAAGGGCGCTATTCCCTGAGGTTTGGCCCGGCAGAGAATTTGGACGGGCTTCCCGGTTTGCCGGTAGCGGTGGATTCCGAGTTGGATAACCTGCTGGTCAACCTGCGCACCCTGTGCCAGTTGATGGTAAAAGTGGGGGACCGGCTGGCGGAGGGAGCCGCATTTGCAGAAGACGTGCCGGGAATTGCCAAGGACCTGGTTTCCTGGGCCTCCCTGGGGCAGGAAATGGCCCATAACCTGGAATGGATCTGCCGCCACCATGAAGAGGACACCGTTTACTGGGTGGAGGGAGGAGCCGACCAGCCGGAAGTAATTCTACGCGCCGCCCCCATTGATGTGGGGCCGCTGCTGCAGGCCAAATTGTTTGCTGAACCTCGCCCGGTGATTTTGACCTCTGCCACTATGACGGTGGACGGAAATTTTATACATTTTATCAAAAGCATTGGATTAGATTTACTTCCCGCAAATACTATGCTTGAAAAGCAGTTGGATTCCCCCTTTAACTATGGAGAGCAGGCCCTGCTATGCGCGGCCAGGGATATCCCACAACCCGGACAAATGGGTGACAGCCCCTATCACGATGAACTGGCCAGAGCTATTTATAATATTTCGCTGGCCGCCGAGGGCCGTACCCTGGTGCTTTTTACCTCCCACCGCTCCCTGAGGGAAGTCTACCACCGGTTAAAGGATCATTACGAAAACGAAGACATATGTTTGCTGGGACATGAATTGGACGGCAGCCGGAGGCGCCTGGTGGAACAGTTTATGGAGGGAAAACGCACGGTGCTTTTTGGCGCGGCCAGTTTCTGGGAAGGAGTGGACATCCCGGGAGACGCCTTGTCCTGTGTCATTATTGTCAAACTGCCCTTTGCACCGCCGAACCACCCGGTGCTGGAAGCCAGGCTGCAGAAAATTGCCCGGCAGGGAAGAAACGGCTTTCAGGATTACCAAATTCCCCAGGCGGTGATCAAGTTTAAACAGGGCTTTGGCCGGTTGATCCGGGACTCCCGGGACAGGGGAGTTGTGGTGATCCTGGACGGCCGGTTGGTGGAGAAAAAGTACGGCTTAAAATTTTTCAATTCCCTGCCTCTGGCAGAACATTTCCGAGGCAGTTGGCAGCAGATTGTACCGAAAGTAAAATTTTGGTTGACAGGCCGGCAAGAATAATTTGGCATACCTCTTTCGCTTCAGTCAAGGGGATGCTAAAATAAAGTAATGCGGAATGTTTCTGTTGCAAATACCATAACGGGGAGGTTCCCGATGAAGGGTGAACACATACCCAGTTTATTTACGCTGGGAAACTTGTTATTTGGAGTTTTTGCTCTGGTGCTGGCACTGGATCAAGAATACATTCAGGGAGGCTTAATGATCCTGCTGGCGGGAGTGATGGATTACCTGGACGGCAAGGTAGCCAGAAAACTCCGGGTAACCTCTGATTTTGGCAAGGAATTGGATTCCCTGGCGGATCTTGTTTCCTTTGGTGTGGCGCCGGCCATACTGGCCTATTCGCTGCAGTTATCCGATTGGGGCTATTTGGGATTGGCCATCGCCCTGGCCTTTGTCATGTGCGGCGCTTTACGACTGGCCCGTTTTAATGTAACGAACTTTAGCGGAAGTTTTATGGGGGTCCCCATTACGGTAGCCGGCGGCATCGTGGCCCTTTTAATTATTTACCTGGGAAACCTGCCGGTGTTGGTTCTCCCCATGGCCATGCTGTTGCTGTCCTATTTGATGATCAGTAAAATTAAGGTGCCAAAGTTCTGACAAAACTTCGATCCAGTGGTATTTTTTTCTCTTAGCCGTCATATTGTTACACAGATGCACAAATCCAACCCCACCCAAATAATATAAAAAGGAATTCAAATTTCATGAGGGGTGATCGGAATGCGCGTGTATTTTGTACGGCTTCCCAATTTTATACGCACGATCTTGTTAAAAATCTGGAATTAGTTTCAAGGCAGGCCTCTGGCTTGCCTTGAACATTTTATGAGGTAGTTTTGTTTCAATGGTTAAATTATTCTTACGAAAAAGTTGTTCAGGCAGGATTCGCAATTATTGCGTCGTACTTGCAGTATATAACAAATTTACCAAGCATAATATGAATTAAGTTGTCAAGGTATTGACACTTTGGAAATAAATAACAGCTCCCCTTGTTATCCTAAAATGTTCTTGGTGAGCCCCAGAGGTTAACTTAAATTAAAGTGGCGCCGAAGGGAAGTCTTGAC
>JBFMCH010000088.1:0-59316 GCA_040754595.1 Bacillota bacterium | reverse complement strand
CCTCAATTATAAGGAGATTTTAATCATTTTTACAGGATATTGCTGGAAAAACAATGATTTATTGGTTTTTTTCTAGAATTTTAGATATTGACATTTTGGAAATTTATTTATGCAACGCTAGTGAAAATAAATACAAAAATCCTGCTATTGTGCATAGCAGGATTTTTGTTGCTTATAGAAAATAGTATATATGCATCAAAAACTAGACAGCCAAACAATTGGATGAATCGTTTGTCAAAGGGGGGGGGTGGCAAGAACTACAGTCTGATTCACACTAACCAAACCAAATTATAACAAGGAGAGGATCACATGCTGAAAATGAAAAAAAAGGGACTGGCCCTGCTGGCAGCCATTACCATGCTGGCGCTCTTGATTACCGGATGCTCCCAATCCGGGGAGCAAAAAGCAGCGGAAAAAGCGGAAAAGAAGTTTATTAACATTGCTACCGGAGGTACAGCAGGTGTCTATTACCCCCTGGGCGGTGCCATTGCCGAAATTTTAAATAAGAACCTCCCCGGCGCCAACGCCACCGCCCAGTCAACCGGGGCTTCCGTGGCCAACGTAAACTTGTTAACCCAGGGCAACGTACAAATTGCCTTTGTGCAAAACGACATTGCCTATTATGCAGCCAGCGGTACTGAACTGTTTAAAGACAAGAAAGTTGAAGGGTTGAAGGCCCTGGCTGCCATATATCCGGAAACCATCCAGGTGGTCACTTTGGACAAGACCGGCATTAAGAGTATTGCCGACCTGAAGGGCAAGAAAGTGGCTGTAGGTGCCGCCGGCAGCAGCGTCACCGTCAATGCCCAGCACGTGCTGGAAGCGCACGGATTATCCTTTGCAGACATCAAACCCCAGTACCTGTCCTTTGCGGAGGCAGCCAACGGCCTGAAAGATGGCAACATTGACGCCGCCTTTGTCACCGCCGGTTTCCCCACCGCTGCCATCCAGGACATTTCTGCCCAGCACAAGGTGGTTCTGTTGCCCATTGCCGATGATAAAGCAGATCAACTGACCAAGAAATATCCTTTCTACTCCAAAGTGGTGATCCCGGCAGGCACCTATCCCAACCAGGATAAAGATGTCACTTCCCTGGGCGCCAAGGCCATGCTGGTGGTAACCGATAAAATGGACGAACAAACCGCTTACGATATTACCAAAGCAATCTTTACCAATTTAGAAAAGCTGAAAGCTGCCCATAACGTAGGCAAGCTGATTAGTAAAGAATCCGCCAAAGACGGTATTTCCATTCCCATGCACCCGGGGGCAGAGAAATACTTTAGCGAGAAGTAAGGGATTGCTGTAAGAATGACAGGTTTGGTCAGGCAGCGGGCCGCAAGAACCTGGGTGCTGGTATCAATTATCCTGCTAACTTTTTTATTCGTACCGCTGCCCACCCTGCTTATGAGCAGTCAGCAGGGAGAACCGGTTCTCCTGTTACCGGTGTTGTTTGATAAAAGTTTTACCATTGAATATATTCACTCCGTTAACAAGACCCCGGTGCAGGAGCATTTTGTTCTTGTACCGGGGAATGATTTGTTGCTGACTTCCACCACCTTTAAGGCCCTGGGCATAGGAACTCCCTTTTTGCCGGAAGAAGGAAGGCTGGAAAACCATAATGGTGTGTATGTACTGTCTGGCTTAGACCGGCGGTTTAAAGAGATCAACCTGGCTTTTACGCCTCTGACCGGGCATGCGCTGGTTTACAGGGGACAGCGCTTTGACTTCAAGGATTACTTTCCGGCCGGTTCATTAATCAGGCTACAGGTTAAGCCATGTTCCCTGGCAGAAATCATAGCAAGTAACTTCAGAAAGGAGGCAAAGCTTGACAGATCGTAATGTAAAACCCGCGGCAGACAACATAAATATGGACGAGTTTCTGGCTAAATACGATCGCGAATCGGATTACAGGCGATTGGGTGGCTTGAGCGGCATTGCCGTGGCGGTCATCGCTGTGGTTTTTTCACTTTTTCAACTGTACACGGCCATCTTTGGGGTACTGGACGCCCAAATCCAGCGGGCGGTCCACCTGTCCTTCGGGCTGGCGCTGGTCTACTTGCTGTACCCGACCAGAAAAAGCTGGTCCCGCAGCCGACTGCACTGGTTTGATGTGCTTTTAGCGGTGGTGGCCGTGGCCGCCCCCCTGTATATTGTTATCTTCTATAAAGATCTGGTTATGCGGGCGGGCATCGTCACCCCCGCCGATATGCTGGTGGGCGCTTTGGGCATCTTCTTTGTCATGGAGGCCGCCCGCCGGGTGGTGGGTTGGCCCATCGTCATTGTGGCAACCCTTTTTCTGGGTTATGCCTTTGCCGGCCCCATGCTGCCCGGCGCCTTTGCCCACCAGGGAACAACCCTGGAAGGACTGGTTGGTCACCTGTACTATACCACCGAGGGGGTTTTCGGGATTCCCCTGGGAGTCTCGGCCACCTTTATTTTCCTGTTCATATTATTCGGGGCTTATCTCGAGAAAACCGGGTTGGGCAAATTCTTCATCGACCTGGCCAACGCCATTGCCGGCTGGGCCAGCGGCGGCCCGGCCAAAGTGGCGGTGCTCTCCAGCGGCTTGATGGGGACCGTTTCCGGCAGTTCCGTGGGGAACGTCGCGGGTACCGGAAGCCTGACGATTCCCATGATGAAAAAGCTTGGTTACCGGCCGGAGTTTGCCGGCGCGGTGGAAGCCGCTGCCTCCACCGGCGGCCAGCTGATGCCCCCCATTATGGGTGCGGCAGCCTTTTTAATGGCTGAGATTGTGGGCACTCCCTACGTGAATGTTGTGAAGGCTGCAGCCCTTCCCGCACTGCTTTACTTTACCGGCATCTGGATCGGTGTGCACCTGGAAGCCAAAAAGACCTGTTTGAAAGGCATCCCCCGGGAGCAATTGCCCAGAGTCGGCAATATCCTGGCAGAGAGGGGCCACCTGGCCATACCGCTGGTGGGTATCGTATACTTGCTTGTTTCAGGATATACACCCATGAAGGCCGCCCTGTGGGCCATAGTGCTGGCCATAGGTGCGTCCATGCTGCGCAGCTCTACCCGGATTTCCCTGCAGGATGTCCTGAAAGGCTTGGAAGAAGGCGCCAGGGCCGCCCTGGGCGTGGTCATTGCCTGTGCCACCGCCGGCATTATCATCGGCGTGGTCACCAAGACAGGTCTTGGCCTGAAACTTGGTTCCGTCCTCATTGACCTGGCCCGTGGGCAGCTGCTGCTGACCCTGTTCTTTACCATGATTACCTCCATCATTCTGGGCATGGGCGTACCCACCACGGCCAACTACGTGATTACCTCTACCATTGCGGCACCCATACTGGTGCAGATGGGAGTACCCGTTCTGGCAGCCCATATGTTTGTCTTCTACTTCGGGATTATTGCAGACGTTACCCCGCCGGTGGCTCTGGCGGCCTTTGCCGGTGCCGGCATTGCCAGAAGTGACCCGATGAAAACGGCAGTCAATGCCTCCAAGCTGGCCATTGCGGCCTTCCTTATACCGTACATCTTTGTGTTGTCCCCGTCCCTGCTGCTTATTGACACCACCTTACCCAAGGTGCTGCTGATGATGACAACATCCCTTATCGGCATGACAGCTATAGCCGCTGCAGTTTCAGGGTACCTGATTACCCGGGCTCAATGGACGGAACGAATTCTCTTCTTTGTCGGCGGTTTGCTGATGATTGACCCCAATCCCTTAACCGACCTGGCCGGTCTGGGGTTACTGGTCATCGGCTACATCATCCAGTGGTTTAAATGTGCGAATTCAAGTCGGGGACGGTTCTTGACTTGAATTCGCACTAAATAAACAGCCATTTACAAACCGTAACCTCGCTGGTATAGTTACTATTACAAGTGAATATATGTTTTTGGGGAGCTGGGGTGGCCGGCTGAGAGGGTACCGCAAGGGTACCGACCCGTGAACCTGATCTGGGTAATGCCAGCGGAGGGAAATATGGTGATCTTTTATGCTTGCAGCGAGCTGCCCCGGGGGCAGCTTTTTATTTTGCGAGGAAGTTCCCCGAATTTAGGAATACTAACCCTAACCCGGACAAGCCGGAACCAATAGGATTTATTAAACCCATGTCGAATTACTGTGCAATTATAACAGCGATATGGAGGAATGTACTATGTTACTTACCGAGCGTTACAAAGACAAGATTGACGGAGTACTGGCATGCTACGATCGGGTTGTGATTCATGGCAATATTCCGGTGCTTTGTTTCGGCGGAGGTATGACATCGTACTTATATCAAAACAACATCAAAATCTTCGACTACCCGGATTGGGCCAACGCGCTGCGCGAGGAACTTCGCGAGCATGCCGAACGGATGGCCAAGGAAAACGGACTGGAGATTGAATTTATCCGTTACTGCAAATATCACAAATCTTTAACCTGGCTACTTCTCCAACCCGTAAGCCGCTTCCGTAAATTAACACCAGAATAGCTTTGTGTTTAAGATTAGCGGTTGCATTTAAGATCGCCAGCACATCCTGCTTTGGAGGGATTAACGGAAGTTTACGGTTTCTTTTCATCCGTGGGATTTTCTTTGGATTCCATTCCTTAATGGATTGGTTTGAATCTTTACTAAACTGGTACCTGGAGAACAAGAGAGACCTGCCCAGGCGGCAACAAAAGGGCGCCTATGCCATCTGAATTTCGGAAATCATGCTGCAGCAAACCAGAGTGGATACGGCATTGGCATACTATACCCGGGCCAAAAACATGCACAAAGCAGCCAGGCAAATTGTAGAGCAACATCAGGAGGTACCTACCGGGAGATCCTGACCCTGCCGGGGATTGGAGCATATACCGCAGGGGTCGTCATGAGCATAGATAATTCAAGTGGGGACGGTTCTTGACTTGAATTTCCGTTAGCGCTTATTTCTAAATGAAATGAAAGGAGGAAAGGTGATGCCCAGAATTCCGAGGCTTAAAAAGGGAGAATATTGTACTTACCACGTGATCCAACGAGGGAATGAACGAAAAAATATCTTTCTGGATGACCGGGACAAACAAAGGTTTCTTGATACACTGGCCAGTATAAAAGATAGATTTAACTGTAAATTCTATGCCTATTGTCTTATGAACAACCACGTCCATCTGGTTGTGGACACAAACGGCAGTGACATTTCCCAGATTATGAAGAGCCTCAACGTCAGTTACGTCATGTATTTCAACCGTAAATATGAACGGTGCGGGCACTTATTCCAGGACCGTTTTAAAAGTGAAGTGATTGATAATGACCAGTATTTGCTCGAGGTCACTCGTTATATTCATCTGAATCCTGTGCAGGCCAACATGGTAAAGGATGCGGCGCATTATCCATGGAGCAGTTATGCCGTTTACACAGGGGGAGAGGATCAGCTTCAGAACCTGGTCGACACTTCCCTGGTCCTTAAATATTTTTCTGATCATTATGCCAAAGCATGCAGAAAATATATCGAGTATGTTCAGCGTGGTACGGAAGCCGAAAACGACGGGGAACAACGTCCGGCGATATTAGATTTTCCGGATGCGGAAGACGAAGCCATAAGGGAGCCGGCCAGTAACTTGGGACCAATGTCGCTTATAGAAGCCATCGCCGACGAATATAGTTTACAGGTGTCTGACCTGACAAGTAAAAGAACACCCCATACGGCTGCAAGAAACGACGCCATTAAACAAATAAAAAGAAGATGCAACTTGGGGTTGCGTGATATAGGAACTTTATTTGGAGGGTTAAGTGAATCTGCAGTGAGTAAAATTCTAAAGGGATAAACAAACTTCATGATTATCTGGTTCAAGCTAGAGATGCTCCCCTTTGTATAAGGATGTGAAATTGTGTTAGAAAGGGCACAGGAGATATTAAAGCAGTATTATGGTTATTCCTCCTTTCGCAGTGGGCAGGAGAAAATCATAAAGAGTATTTTACAAGGAATAGACACCCTGGGTATTATGCCTACAGGTGGGGGGAAATCCATTTGCTTTCAAATACCCGCACTGTTGTTTTCCGGAGTTTCAATCATTATTTCACCTTTAATATCCCTTATGAAAGATCAGGTGGATGCCCTCAACAGCCTGGGGATAGAGGCCACCTATATTAACAGCTCCCTGGACCAGGAAGAATTCGAAGAAAGAATCCACCGGGCCGGACAGGGAAAATACAAACTCATCTATGTGGCTCCCGAGCGGCTGGAATCCCCAAGGTTTCGCACAAAACTGAAAGCCCTGCCGGTATCCATGCTGGCCATCGATGAAGCCCATTGTGTATCCCAATGGGGTCACGACTTCCGCACCAGCTACCTGGCCATCGCTCCGTTCATCCAGGAACTGCCCCGCAGACCGGTGGTGACAGCATTTACGGCCACCGCAACGCCGGAGGTAACACAGGATATCGTGCGGTTGCTGTCCCTGAAAAACCCCCTGGTATACAGTACCGGTTTTAACCGGGAGAACTTGAATTTTTCCGTATTACGGGGAGAAAACAAAAGGGATTTTCTGGTTGATTACCTGGAATGCAATAAGGAGCAGGCCGGGATCGTTTATGCAGCCACCAGAAAAGAAGTGGATGCACTGCACGAGTATTTACGAAAAAAAGGCTTTGCGGTGGGAAAATACCACGCGGGTCTAAGTGATGCGGAAAGAATCAGCAACCAGGAGATGTTCTTATACGACGACATCAGTATCATGGTGGCAACCAACGCATTCGGCATGGGTATCGATAAGTCGAATGTTCGCTATGTCATTCATTACAACATGCCTAAAAATATGGAGTCCTACTACCAGGAGGCCGGGCGGGCCGGCCGGGACGGTGAACCGGGTGAATGCATTTTATTGTTTACCCCCCAGGACATCCAAGTGCAAAAATTCTTGATTGAACAAAGTCAGCTTTCCGAGGAAAGAAAAAGATTTGAATACCAAAAACTCCAGGCCATGGTTGACTACTGCCACACGCCGCGGTGTTTACGAAAATATATTTTAAGTTATTTTAGTGAGGAAAAAACCCCTGAGGAGTGTGGAAACTGCAGCAATTGCAAGGACGACAGTGAACTAACAGACATGACGGTGGAAGCTCAAAAAATCTTCTCCTGCATCATCCGCATGAAAGAACAGTACGGTATCTCGCTGGTGGCGGATGTTTTAAAAGGCTCCCAGAATAAAAAAGTGCTTCAGTACGGTTTTAACAGCCTGTCCACCTATGGACTGTTAAAAGAATACACAGTAAAGCAGATAACGGATATGATCAACGTATTGGTGGCCGAAGGATACCTTTATTTAACCGAAGGTCAGTACCCGGTGGTCAAAATCCGGCCAAAAGCCATTCCTGTGCTAAAAAGTCAGGAGAAAGTTCTACAAAAAGTACGGAGAAAAGAACAAAAACCTGCTACGGGCGACTTGCTGTTTGAAGAGTTCCGCCAACTGCGAAAACAAATCTCCCAAAGAGAACAAGTTCCTCCCTATATTGTCTTTCCGGACAGCACCTTACGGGAAATCTGCCGACACCTGCCACAGGACAAACGGGCATTTCTTTCCATTAAGGGTGTGGGACAAGCCAAATTTGATCGTTACGGACAGGAGTTCTTAGAGGTTATTCTCAGACACAAAGGCCAAAACGGTATTTCTATCCAGACGGTACAGGCTCAGGGAGGGGAATGTGCCGGGGAGAAGGAACCGCCGAGCCATGTAGTGACATGGAAGCTATTCAAGCAAGGGTATTCTGTTCAAGAGATTGCAGGAGAAAGGAATCTCAAGCCGGTTACGATCCAGGATCACCTGGTGCGTTGCGGACTGGAAGGTTATGAGGTTGATTGGGACACCCTAATTCCTCAAGAATATGAAGATTTAATTCTGAAGAAAATCAAAGAATTAGGGGCGGAACGACTAAAACCCATTAAAGATGCATTACCTGAAGAAGTGGATTATTTAGCCATTAAGGCTGTGCTTTGCAAATACAAAAAGTTAGGATGATACGGGGAATCTTCACAGGTGAATTCAAGTCAAGAACCGTCCCCGACTTGAATAGGGGGGGGAGAGGTTGGGGGATTTCCCCAACCTCTTGGTTTAATAGATGTGAATTCAAGTCAAGAACCGTCCCCGATTTGAATTGGGGGTTAGCAGCCGGAGCAGGAACCGCCGCAGGCACCGTCGTGGTTGGAGGTGCAGCTGCAGCCGCCCTGGCTTTGGGTTTCCTCTTCCTCCGCCGGGATGCCCTTCAGTCCCTCTTGTATCTTTACGTTTACTTCGTTGACAACTTCATAAAACTTGGCCTGGGCATTTAAGTAATCCTTCACCATGGGATGGGCCGCAGCCTTTTTCTCCGCCTCTTCCAGGGTCTTCAAGTTTTCCTGGGTCAACTGGTGTCCCATCATCTGCATGCGCTGGTAGGACTGCTGCAGTTGTTGGAATTCCTTTACCAGGGCACGGGCCTCCTTGTCTTGAGCCACCGCCCGCTGCGTTTCCAGGACCCTTTGATATTCCTCGGTGGTGGATAACCTTTGGCCCAATTCAACAGCCATATCATAAACCGACACTTCTTTCACCTCCACAGTGTTATTTTCTCCAACGATGCAGAAAATCCTACCTCAAAAAACAAGAAAGGCAAAACGCGTCACAAGACGAGGAAAATAGCTGGAATGATTTGAGAAACCCAACCTTATCTTTGAATATGAAACCAAACCAAAGCAAAACCCAAAAACGTGGTAATTCTGTCCTGGTAAGACAATAAGAACTTCTTTACGTAACAATGGAATCAATGTTATATTTCTATAAGTAGTTGTCTATTTAAGCGTAACAGACCCTCTGCTCCCTTGCCAAACTTTACATCAACTCCTTTGTCAAAAAAAAGTGACGATTTGAGAAGGAATAATTTAAGTTACAACGAAATAGGCATTATATTGTGTCCAAGTCTGTCCCGGACTCTGTTATTCCGAACCAGTTAGCTAAGGTATCAACCACCCCAAGCCCACCCCCGATGAATTTAAAAATATTCACTAAAGGAGGGATGTGGAATGTATGTTATCTCAATCAATGCCGGCAAATGTGAAGGCTGTGGCGAATGCATTGATGCTTGTCCTGCAGGCATTTTAGGCATGGTTGATGGCAAAGCGGAAGTAACTGGTGCAGAGACAGACTGCATGGGCTGTGAAACCTGTGTGGTAACCTGTCCGAACGAGGCCTGTTCCCTGCAGGAACTGTAATAATCGTTTTATAAAATCGGTTTGCGTTGGGTTGGGAAGTGGTTTGCGGATGCGAGGTTATTATTTTAAAAATTAAGATTAACCCGTATTTTAATAATAAACCATAATAATAAGCTTTGGTAACCCCAAAGGAGGTGTAGCAGTGACCTACTTTATTTTACAAATCCTTCCTTATATTTCTGTTGCCGTTTTAACCATCGGTCTCCTTTACAGAATGGGCAGATGGGCCAGCGGACGTATTGTTCACAACATTACCCTGACCCCGGCTCCCACCACCCAAACCGGTGCTGTGCTGGACATTGCTACAGAGGCCATTTTATTCAAAAGCCTGTACAAGGCTGACAAGGGTCTCTGGAGCGGCGCATGGATTATGCACATGTCGCTGTTTGCTATTTTAGGCGGACACGTCATGGGTATCGGCTTACTGGGCTTACAGTTCTATTACATCGGTCTTACTTCCGCGCAGACCAGTGTCATGCTCTCCAACATGTTAGGCACCTCCATGGGTGTAGTTGTTCTGCTGGGTTTGCTGTACCTGCTCTACCGCAGGATGGCCATCAACGAAGTGAAGCAGATTTCCGCCCCCAGTGACTACGCTCACCTGCTCATGCTTATTGCCATCGTCACTGTTGGCAACCTGATGCGCTTTGTTCCCGAGTGGGGCATTCCTTACGAACCCGTTCGTGATTATGTGGCCAACTTAATTACGTTAACTCCCGTGACTGCCGATATGGAAGTCATGCACAAGCCTATGTTTGTATTACACTTGCTGCTGGTTCAAATCCTGATGATCTATTTACCCTTCAGCAAACTGCTCCATATTCCCGGCATGTTTGCCCACCGCTGGATCATCAACCGCCCGTATGTTGAACCCGCACCGGGTCTGCCCGGCGTAGCCGTAGGTGGCTCCGGTCATGCCGTTTCCGGCGACCAATCCGCTTCAGGGGGGGTGCAATAAATGCCATTAACTGAAACTGGTTTAAAGCAGCCTGTGAAAGCCAGCGCTGCGGATATGCGGAAAATTAACATCAATCCCGTTCCCGATGATCAAAAGGTCGAAGTCGCCATTCAGCACCTGAATGAACTGGGCCAGAAATTCCGCTCCCTGATGCTTACCTTTGAGTCCTGTGTTAAGTGTGGCGCCTGTGCTGAGAACTGCCACACCTACCTGGGAACCAGGGATCCTTACAACATTCCCGCCAACCGCGCAGATTTAATGCGGAAGATTTACAAGCGTTATTTCACACCGGAAGGCAAGCTCTTTCCCGGTTTTATCGGCGCTAAAGACTTAGAGCTGGAAGACCTGGAGAAAATGTTCTCCTATTTCTACCAGTGCAACGAGTGCCGTCGCTGCTCCCTGGTCTGCCCCTTTGGTTTGGACACCTGCGAAGTTACCATGGCCGGCCGTCAATTGCTGCACTGGCTGGGTATGGTGCCTAAACTGCAGGCTTCCGTAGGTGCCGCCATGGCCAAAACCGGTAACCACACCGGCCTGCCCAAAATGGGTCTGATCGACACCAACGAATTCCTGGAAGAAGAAATGCTGGAAGAAACCGGCGTGGAAATTAAAATTCCCACGGATAAGCCCAACTCCGACGTTCTCTATATTCCTTCTTCCGCGGACTTCCTGCTGAACCCCAACACCATGATGGGCGCAGCGAAATTCTTCCACTACCTGGGCGTCAACTGGACTATGAGCAGTGAGATTGCCGAGGCCGGTAACTTTGGTCTGCTGTTTGACCAGCGGGCTACTCTGCGGGCCAACTGCATGCGTGTTATCGACGAAGCTCTGAAGCTGGGCTGTAAAAAGGTTGTTTGGGGCGAATGCGGTCACGGCTGGCGTGCTGGTAAAATGTACCTGCCGGGCATGTTGGATCGCCCCGGTCGTATTCCCATTGTCCACATCCACGACGAAGTGCGCTACTACATCGAGAAGGGTGCCCTTAAGTTAAACAAGGAAGTTAACTCGAGACCGGTTACACTTCACGATCCCTGCAACTTTGGCCGGGCCTGTAACATGTGTGATACCATGCGTGTAGTGATGAATGCTTCTGTAACCAACTTCGTTGAAATGACCCCCAACCGTGAGCGCAACTTCTGCTGCGGCGGCGGCTCTGCCATCCTGTTTGACGATCCCGAAATGTACGACCTGCGCATCAAGTTCTCCGCCAAGAAAGCGGAGCAGGTTCGGGCAACCGGGGTTGACAAGGACGGCAACGGGATCCTCTGCGCACCTTGTTCCATCTGTAAAGCGCAGCTTTACCCGATGGTAGAAGAGCACGAACTGGGTGTAGAAGTAAAAGGTCTTATCGACCTGGTTGGTTTGGCCCTCTACCCGCCGGTTAACAAGTAGGATAAAAAACAAACTATATTGTATTACTTTTCTAAAAAATATGTGCTTGTACTACTACAAAAAATTTGGCAAACCGTATATAATATAAAACGGTATTAATGTTCCGCCATTGCGGTACTACTAAAAAATAAAAAATTCCTGGAGGTGCTCTTTCGAAATGGCGTTTATTGAAGTTAATGGCCAGCAGATCGAAGTTGATGAGGACGGTTTCTTATTAAACCCCGACACTTGGACCGAAGACGTAGCTAGATATTTCTCCAAAGAAGAAGGTATTGATGAATTAACCGATGACCACTGGAAAGTAATCAAGTACCTGCGTGACTACTTCTTCCAATTCGGTATTGCTCCCATGGTTCGTAAGCTGTGCAAGGACACTGGCTACAGCCTGAAGGGTATCTACGAACTGTTCCCCACCGGCCCTGCTAAAGGCGCCTGCAAACTGGCTGGTCTTCCCAAGCCCACCGGCTGCGTATAATAACCGATTTCTAGTTCACCCTCACCTGGAACCTCCGGGTGGGGGTGTTCTTATTGGCCATCAGCTTATGATACATTTCCTCTTCCGCTTACATTACAAAGAAGGGGGTATGCTTTTTCGATAGTCCTCCGAATAATAAAAGAAGATTAAGGGATGATAAACTTCAGGCAGAAATCATATCTTAGTGCTGGTACAATACTAAGTAGTATCATAACAAAAGCTGAAGGCCGATGGCCGAAAAAACGAGGTGAATCTCTTGTCCCATACCTATAAAATCCCACGGTTACTGGTGGGGGCCCCCCAGGGCCGGTCCGGAAAAACCACCGTTACATTGGGGCTGCTGGCGGCTTTGACCGCCCGGGGGTTAAAGGTGCAGCCATTTAAAAAAGGACCGGATTTTATCGACCCCAGTTGGTTAACCAGGGTGGCAGGGTGTACCTGCCGTAACCTGGACTGTTATCTCATGGAAAGGCAATCCATCCGGCACACCTTTATAAGACATGCCGAAAACGCTGATATTGCTGTTATCGAAGGGGCCATGGGGTTGTTCGACGGGGTGGACCTCCGGGGCAGCGGCAGTTCGGCGGAAGTTGCCAAGATTGTACAGGCCCCTGTGCTGCTGGTGGTCAACTGCACCAGAATGACCCGTAGCGTGGCCGCCACGGTGAACGGTTTTGCGAATTTTGATCCGGACGTTAAGATCGGCGGTGTGATATTAAACCAGGTGGCTCGCAGCCGTCACGAAAAAATGCTCCGGGCGGCCATAGAAGAATACTGTGATGTGCCGGTCCTGGGGGCCATGCCCAAGGGAACCCAATATAACATTCCCGACCGGCACCTGGGCCTCATCCCCGCCGGCGAAAACGAAGCCCTGATGGCAGCGGTGCGGCAAATTGGGGAAGCTGCTGCGCAATACCTGGACATCGACGGCATCCTTAAAATGGCCCGGAAATGGCCTGGCCTGGTGGAAGAGCAGGAAATCCCCGCGGCGGCGGAAATTAACTGGCTGAGGCCCGACCAGCTTCAGGCTGCCAGGCCGGAAATCGTGATAGGTGTCATCCGGGACCGCTCCTTTTCTTTTTACTACCCCGAAAATCTGGAGGCACTGTCGGAAGCCGGCGCAAGCTTAGTTGAGATCAGCGCCATTGACGACCCGGCCTTGCCGGATATAGACGGCCTCTACATTGGCGGGGGCTTTCCGGAGATATTGGCCCGGGAACTGGAGGAAAACCGGCCCTTTCGGGAAAACTTACGAGAGCTGATCGAGCAGGGACTGCCGGTATATGCTGAATGCGGCGGGTTGATGTATCTCGGCCGTCGCATCCACTATGACAACAAATCCTATGAAATGGTCGGGGCGCTGCCCCTGGAAGTGGAAATGGTAAAGAAACCCCAGGGACATGGTTATATGCACCTGGAGGTATTGGAGGGCACGCCGTATTTTCCAAAGGGTAAAATAATCCGGGGCCACGAGTTTCACAATTCAAGGGTGATCGATCTGGAGCCTTCCCGGTGCGATTTTGCCTTCCGGGTCCTTCGGGGGCATGGCATTACCGGGGAGTACGACGGTATAAAATACAAGAATGTGGTGGCGCTGTACAATCATATTCATGCGGTGGCTGAACCGGACTGGGCCCGTCATTTTGTAAGTCTGGCCCGCTGCTGGCGAAGAGAGCATGTTAAATAGGATCAGGACGAAACTTCGGGAAAGCTTCCCGAAGTTTTTTATTTTCAGGGTCTGGCAGAATTACATAATTTGAGGTCCCCCAGGTAAAAATACCAAAAAAAGACGGGGTGATATTTTTATGCAGTGGGGAGACAAAATCAAATCAAGATGGAAAATATGGGTTACCATATTCAGCCTTAGCTGTTTTGTCCTGGGCGGTTTTCTGGTTTACCAAAAGGCCTTTGCCCAGGATACCCTTTACTGGGGAAGGAGCGGCAGCAAGGTGAGGGCCGTACAGCAGAGATTAAAGGACTGGGGTTATTACGGGGGGCCTGTTAACGGGTATTACAGCGGCCAGACCGCTTCAGCGGTAAGAAAGTTTCAGGCACGTAACGGGCTGCAAGTGGACGGGGTGGTGGGTCCCAGAACCTTCCAGGCCCTGGGGTTGTATACCCCGCCCAAGAAGACAACCTATACCACCGCTTCCAGGGGATTTGTTTCCAACCGGGACTCTGTTAATCTTCTGGCGAGGGTGATCATGGGTGAGGCTGCGGATGAACCCTACACGGGTAAAGTGGCAGTCGGGGCAGTTATGCTGAACAGGATGAGAAACTCACAATTCCCCAATACACTGGCAGGCGTGGTTTATCAGCCTTTGGCCTTTGAATCTGTAGCCAACGGCCAGTATAACAGACCGCTAGACCCAGAGGCCATCCGGGCAGCCCAGGATGCCCTGTCGGGTTACGACCCCACCGGGGGAGCGTTGTTCTTCTGGAACCCGAGCAAGCCTGTGAGCCGCTGGATCTGGACCCGGAGAATAACCTCTCAAATCGGCAGACACGTTTTCGCACACTAATCGGAAGGGGATACCGCAATGAAAAAATGGGGATTACCGGCCCTCGTTGGTGTTTTAATCCTGGCAGCCGTAGGCTTTTGGGGTTTCAAAGAATACAGGGATAAAATTATGCTGGAAACCTATATGAACAACCGGTACCAAATGTCCTTTTACAACCTGATCAGCCGTGTCCAGAGCATGGAAGTTTTGCTGGCCAAAACACTGGCTGTTTCCGGGCAGCCCGATGATACGCTGATCTTTTCCGAAATCTGGCTGCAGGCAGAGGGGGCCCGGGAAAACCTAACCCAGATGCCCTTAACGTCAAACGTGGTGGCCAGAACCGCCAAGTTTTTGACCCAGGCCGGGGACTTCGCCCGGGTAAAGGCCAGAGATATTAACAACGGGGAAACGGTATCCGAAGAAGACTATCGAACCTTGAATACCCTTTATAGGCAGGCTGAACAGCTAAACAGGGAGCTCCATACCATGGAGGCAAAGGTAGCTGACGGGAGGCTCAGCGTCAGTGAATTGGCCCGGGCCGGCCGGGAAGAATTGAGAAAAGGCAGGGCCACCACTGCAGCGGCTGATTTTCAGGGCATCGACAGGGATATGCAGGGGTTTCCCACCCTCATCTACGACGGTCCTTTCTCCGATCACCTGGACAGGGCCCAACCGGCCGGTTTGGGAGATCAACCCACCAGTGCTGATGAAGCCAGAAACATCCTGCGGCAGTTTGTTGATATTAAAGAGGATGCCGACTACCGGGCCCAGGTAACCAGCCGCATTCGGGAAAAAATACCCGGTTACCAGGTGGAACTTTTGTCTCAAAGGGGCGGGGAAGGTCGTATTTCCGGCAGTGTCAGCGATAAAGGCGGCCATGTGGTTTGGTACCTTGACAGCCGCACCGTCGGCGCCCCGAGACTGACAGTGGAACAGGCCGTTGCCAGGGCGAAACAATTCCTGGATTCCCGGGGTTATAAGAATATGGCAAATATTTATCACCAAATCCAAAATGGCGTTGCGGTCTTTAATTTTGCTCCGGAAGAAAAAGGAGTTCTCCTTTATCCCGACCAGGTTAAAGTAAACGTCGCGCTGGACAACGGCCAGGTGGTGGGCTTTGACGCCAGGGGTTACCTGATGGCCCATAAACAAAGGGATATTCCCACCCCCAAAATTACTGCCAGCCGGGCCAGAGAAAAAGTGAACCAGCGCATGCAGGTGACCAGCACCCGGTTGGTCATAATCCCCACCGATTCAGGCAGGGAGAATTTTTCCTATGAAATTACCGGCCAGATCAACGGTGAAACCTTCCTGGTTTATATCAATGCCACGACCGGAAAGACCGATCAGGTACTAAAATTAATCGAGACTCCCAACGGAACCTTAACCATGTAAATTGACAGCATCTGAAACAGATGGTAAACTTAAAATCAATAATCCATACAAAAAGCGATGACGGGGAAGAAGGTTGTTGGAATTGCTCAGCGAGCCGGGGGATGGTGAAAGCCCGGCCAAGGAAACCGCCGGGCCGCCCCCGAGTGCAGGCCGAAATGAAAGTAAGCTTTGCCGGTTCTTCCCCGTTACGGAAGTCCAAGTGGGTTGCCAGCACCTGAGCCGGCAGCCAATTAGGGTGGTACCACGGATACTAAAACTCCGTCCCTTTACCGGGACGGGGTTTTTTGTCTTTAGGGCAATTCTTTGGGGCCCAGCTATTAGCCTTATGGGCATTCCTTAAGGGTCTAGTTCTTAGACCTAAGGGAGCGTCTCTGGGGCCTAGTTACAGGACTCAAAAGGAATACCCCTAAGTCTAAACGGAGGTGCAATAATGCTGGAAATCCTAGAGCTCCTACAAAACAACAGCAGACTAACCGCCAAACAAATCGCAACCATGACCGGGCGGGAAGAAGAAGAGGTCCGGCAGGTCATTGAAAGACTGGAAGCGGATAAGACCATTATCAAGTATTTTACTCTTATTAACTGGGAAAAAGCAGGGGTGGAAAAGGTGTCTGCCTTAATTGAAGTTAAAATGAGCCCTCAAAGGGACGTAGGCTTCGATGCGGTGGCGGAACGCATCTACCGTTTTCCGGAGGTGAAGAGCGTTCACCTGATGTCCGGGGCCTATGACCTGGCAGTTTTTGTGGAAGGGGCTACCATGAAGGAGGTGGCACTGTTTGTGGCCACCAAACTGGCCACCATTGAGAATGTGCTGAGCACCGCCACGCACTTTGTATTAAAGACCTATAAACAAGACGGGTTTATTTTTGAAGATCGTGAGACTGATAAAAGGCTGGTGATTACCCCGTGAGTACAAGCAAATGGAAGAATTATATCAACCCTGTGGTAAGGGATATTCCTCCTTCCGGCATCCGCCGCTTCTTCGACCTGGCGGCCGAAATGGAAGGAGTCATCTCCCTCGGCGTGGGAGAGCCGGATTTTGTTACACCCTGGCATATCCGGGAAGCCTGTATTTACTCCCTGCACAAAGGGAGCACCACCTATACCAGCAACCACGGCTTGCTGGAACTCAGAGAGGAAATTGCATACTACCTGTCCGTCCAGGGGGTCCGGTATGATCCCAGGAAGGAACTTCTGGTTACCGTGGGGGTCAGCGAAGCCCTGGACCTGGCGCTCAGGACGGTGGTCAGCCCCGGGGATGAGGTGATTATACCAACGCCCTGTTACGTCTCCTATATTCCCTGCACCACCCTGGCCGGCGGCGTTCCGGTGACCGTGGCCACCAGCATGGAGGACCGGTTCCGGCTGACCGCCGACAAACTGGAGGCCGTTATTACACCCAAATCAAAGGCGCTGCTGCTCTGTTTCCCCAACAACCCAACCGGGGCTGTCATGGACCGGGAGAGCCTGCTGCAAATCGCAGAGGTGGTGCAAAAACACGACCTGCTGGTGATTTCCGACGAGATCTATGACCGTCTTACCTATACCGGTGAGCACACCTGTTTTGCTTCCCTGCCCGGCATGCGGGAGCGCACCATTGTCTTAAACGGTTTTTCCAAGGCCTATGCCATGACCGGGTGGCGGTTGGGCTATGCCGCAGCCCACGAAGATTTCATTGCCGCCATGACAAAAATACACCAGTACACCATGCTGTGCGCCCCCATTACTGCCCAGGTTTCTGCCCTGGAAGCCCTGAGGAACGGGAAAAGCGCCATGGAGAGTATGGTGGCCCATTACAACCGTCGCCGGCGTTTGGTGCTGCAGGGATTTAAGGAAATCGGGCTGCCCTGTTTTGAACCCGGAGGCGCCTTCTATGCCTTTCCCTATATCGGGGATACCGGCCTGACCGCCGCGGAGTTTGCCGAGAACCTGCTGCTGGAAGAAAAAGTGGCGGTGATACCCGGGGATGTCTTCGGCCCCGGCGGGGAAGATTGCATCCGCTGCTCCTATGCCTCTTCGGTGGAGGATCTAACCGAAGCCATTAAACGAATGGGCAGGTTTATCAAGACCAGAGGCTTAGATAAAGTAAAGAGAATCTATGCTTAAAAAAGTCGTCAGCCATCAGCCTTTATACCAATAACAGATTGCGATGGCTGAAAGCTGGAACCTGGACAATACCCGAGAGAAATGCCCAAATATTCCAGAAAAACCAACAAGACAAGTTCACGGGCTTGTGATATAATCATACTCGCAGATAAAGACAATATTTAAAAGCCGAAGGCCGATGGCCGACAGCCTGACCCAAAAGGGAATACCCTAAAGGATAAATTTTGGCACAATTCAGACTTTGTGAAAAACTCCACATTCGTGTAGCGGAATATCTGTTGACAGACCAATGGGACAGGTGTTAATATTTTTGTGGAGTATACTTATATACTCGTAGCCTGGATTGTGCATTTTTAGACAACTTATTGCCTGCTTTTCCAAGGATGGACAAGTTTGTCTTTTTTTGTCTAACTAGCTAGATCATTAGTGAGTAACAACATTCGTTACTTTACTAACGATCTAACCCATGGAAAAGTGGCTGTGCCATTTATGGCGGGATAGAAGAACTATCCTTTTCACAAAAAAACGGAGGTGAACTTAATGACCGAAGCCAGGAAGACTCCTCTCTTGGACGACCTCGAAAAAGGCCCTTGGCCCAGTTTCGTAACAGAAATGAAGAGAGCTGCTGCTAACAGCCCTTCCGCCCAAGACCTGCTTGGTCAACTGGAGCTTTCCTATGTTGACAAAAAAGCTCACTGGAAACATGGTGGTCTGGTAGGTGTTATGGGTTACGGCGGTGGCGTAATTGGTCGCTACTCTGACGTACCCGAGCAATTCCCCAACGTAGAACACTTCCACACCGTACGTCTGAACCAGCCTTCCGGTTGGTACTACCACACCAAGGCTCTGCGTCAGGTTTGCGATGTCTGGGAGAAATACGGTTCTGGTCTGACCAACCTGCACGGTTCCACCGGTGACATGATTCTGCTGGGCACCCAAACCGACAAGATCCAGACCATCTTTGACGAAGTTTCCGAATTCGAACAATTCCCCTTTGACCTGGGTGGCTCCGGTTCCAACCTGCGTACCCCCAGCTGCTGTGCTGGTCCCGCTCGTTGCGAATTCGCTATGATCGACACCACCGATCTGTGCCACGACCTGACCAATGAATTCCAGGATTACCTGCACCGCCCCATGTGGCCTTACAAGTGCAAAATTAAGATCTCCGGCTGTCCCAACGACTGCGTAGCTTCTATCGCTCGTTCCGACATCTCTATCCAGGGTACCTGGAGAGACGATATCAAGATCGACCAGGAAGCTGTTCGCGCTTACGTTGCTGATGGCTTCGATATCGAAGGCATGGTTATTGCCAAGTGCCCCACCAAGTGCATGTCCTTTGATGGCAACGAACTGACCATCGACAACGCCAACTGCACCCGTTGCATGCACTGCATCAACAAAATGTGCAAAGCCCTGCGTCCTGGCGACGACCGTGGCGCTACCATCCTGATCGGTGGTAAAGCTCCCATTCTGCAAGGTGCTATGATGGGTTGGGTAATCGTCCCCTTCATGAAGCTTGAGTCTGGCTCCGGCTACGAAGAACTCAAAGAGTTCCTCGAAAAAGTTTGGGAGTGGTGGGATGAAAACGGTAAGACCCGTGAGCGTGTTGGTGAGCTGATCCTTCGTCTGGGTATGCGTAACTTCCTGCGTGCCGTTGAGCTCGAGCCCATTCCGCAAATGGTACTGGCTCCGCGGGCCAACCCCTTCTTCTTCTGGTGGCCTGAAGAAGTTATTCAGGACTAATTTAGAAAAATATGCAGGCTATGCCGCATAAATAAATGAAACGGGGAGAGGTGAACCACATTGGCAAGAACTGATATCGGACCGCCGCTCTATAAAGAAATGCTGCCGCCCATTTGCAAAGAAAACTATGGCAAATGGCGCTATCACGAAATTCTGAAGCCCGGCGTTCTTGTACACGTATCCGAAACCGGAGCCAAGCTGTACACTGTACGTGCTGGTTCTCCGCGTCTGGTTAGTATCTACTTCATTCGTGAAATCTGCGACCTGGCAGACAAATACTGTGATGGTTACCTGAGATTTACCAGCCGTAACAACATCGAGTTCCTGTTAACCGATGAAGCCAACATTGATCCCTTAATTGCTGACCTGAAGGCAATGGGCGTTCCCGTTGGCGGTACCGGCAATTCCATCACCAACATCGTTCACACCCAGGGTTGGGTACACTGCCATACTCCGGCTACCGATGCTTCCGGTATCGTGAAAGCCGTTATGGATGAGCTGTTTGAGTACTTCACCACCATGAAGCTGCCTGCCAAGATGAGAATCGCTCTGGCCTGCTGCCTGAACATGTGCGGTGCTGTACACTGCTCCGACATCGCCATCCTGGGTATCCACAGAACCGTACCCAAGATTGACCATGAAAACCTGCACAAACTGTGCGAAATCCCGACTCTGACTGCTAGCTGCCCCACTGCGGCTATCCGTCCGAATCCCAAGCTGAAGTCCGTTGACATTAAAGCTGAGCGTTGCATGTACTGCGGTAACTGCTACACCATGTGCCCGTCTGTACACATCATCGACGCTAAGAACGACGCTGTTTCCATCTGGGTTGGCGGAAAGATCTCCAACAGCCGTATCGGTCCCAGATTCTCCCGTTTGGCCATTCCTTTCCTGCCCAACAATCCTCCGCGCTGGCCGGAAGTTGTTGACGCAGTTAAGAGCCTGGTTGAACTGTGGGCTGCCAATGCTCAACCTGGTGAGCGTATGGCTGAGTGGATCGACCGCATCAGCTGGGAGAAGTTCTTCGAACTGTCCGGTCTGCCCTTTACCGACAAGCACATCGACGACTTCACCCTGGCTCAAACCACATTCAGATGCACCACTCAGTTCAAGTGGTAAGAATATAGCCGCTTGATCCTGAGTATAATATTTAAAGAGCCGCCGCCGCAAGGTGGCGGCATCTAAACATTTTACCACCCGCACAGGATGGTAGGAAACGGTGGTGTAATTAAATGGAAGAAACCAAAGCTAAAATCCTGGCGTTCCTGGAAGGCGTAAGCAAAGAAAAGCCCCGCGTAATTGCCGAGAAAATTGGCGCCGCCAAAAAAGAAGTTGACAAGGCTTGCTCCGAGCTGGCCAAAGAGGGCAAAATCGAGTACCTGTACATCGGCACCTCCTACGTAACCCTGGCTGGACGCGACCATACTCCTGGTGTTGCCAAGGAAGAGTAAACGTTATACTTACACTTACATGAAAAACCTGAAAAAGAGCGGACATAGTTCCGCTCTTTCTCAATTCAAGTGGGGACGGTTCTTGACTTGAATTCGGAGAGATTAAATTCAAATCAAGAACCGTCCCCACTTGAATTTGCTTAAATGTGGCGGAGGTATCAAAATGAGGAAGAATGTACTGGTAACAGTAAAGGGCACCCGAAGGGATCAGGAGAATGATGCGGAAGTGATAGAACTGGTGTCTCCCGGTACCTTCCACCATAAAAACAACAGTTATTATATTATTTACAAGGAGACCGCTATCGCGGGCATGGAGAATGCCACCACGACGATAAAAGCTGAAGGAGATATCGTTACCATCATTCGGAACGGCAGCATCAATATGAGACAAGTGTTCGAAAGGGACAAAATGCACAGGTCTGTCTATCAGACAACCTTTGGCAGTATGGATATGATGGTTAAGCCGTGGAACATAGAGGTTGACTTGACAGACCTTGGGGGAAGTATTAAGCTAGAGTATGAGTTGGAGTTAGACCATGCTCATTTGGGTACTAACAGTTTGCTGATAATGGTTAAGGAAGCGTAAAAACCAACTTTTTAAGCCCAGGGCTATTGGCCATTGGCTATTGGTTTTTAAAAGTTTTTTGCCGTAGGAATGTACAGCCAAAAGCCAAAAGCAATTCCTACGACATGATTAAAATCTTGCTGATGTCCGACGTCTGATGACCGACGTCTGATGACCGACGACCGACTGAAGGAGGACTTCCCCTTGCAAGGATTGGTTGAACAAATAAGAGCCGGGCTGGCCGCAGCGTTACAAAAGGCCATTACTGGAGCGGTGGACAAGGGTCTGGTAAACCCGGTGGAGGTACCGGAGATTACCATTGAGGTGCCCCGGGAAAAGGGACACGGGGAGTTTGCCACCAACTTAGCTATGCAACTGGCCCGTACGGCTAAAATGGCGCCCAGAAAAATTGCCGAAGCTGTGGCAGAAAACCTGGATCTGGCAGGGACTCCGGTGGAGCGGGTGGAGATTGCCGGCCCGGGCTTTATTAATTTCTACCTGCAGCCGAGCTGGGTTTACGAAGTCATTCCATTAATCATTCAGGAAGACAGGAACTATGGCCGGGTGGAAATGGGCGAGGGGCAAAAAGTACAGGTGGAATTTGTCAGCGCCAATCCCACCGGTCTGCTGCATATGGGCAATGCCCGGGGGGCTGCTCTGGGTGACAGCCTGGCATCCATACTGGACTTTGCCGGTTACCGTGTCAGCCGGGAATACTATATTAACGACGCCGGGAACCAGATTGAAAACTTTGGCCGCTCCCTGGAGGTCCGCTTCCTGCAGCAGCTTGGCCAGGACATCCCTATGCCCGAAGAAGGGTACCACGGGGAAGACATTATTGATACCGTCAGAGGATATATTCAAAAACACGGTACAAGTTTGGCTGAAGCCGATGCAATCAACCGCAGAAAGACCCTGGCAACCTATGCCCTGGAGGAAAAACTCACCCACATTCGCAACACCCTGCTGGACTTCGGAGTGGTCTACGACGAGTGGTTCTCCGAGCAGTCCCTGCATGACAGCGGGGCCATCCAGAGAACACTGGACGAACTGCGGGAAAAGGGCTACATTTACGAACATGAAAACGCCCTCTGGTTTAAAGCCACGGAGTTTGGCGATGAAAAGGACGAAGTGGTGGTCCGTTCCAACAGCATTCCCACCTACTTTGCCGCCGACATCGCCTATCACAAAAACAAATTTGAACGGGGCTTCAACAAAGTCATCGACATCTGGGGTGCCGACCACCACGGCCATGTCAACCGCATGAAAGGTTCCATGGAAGCCCTGGGTTATCATAGAGATGATTTGGAAATCATTCTCATGCAACTGGTCCGCCTGTACCGGGGCGGCGAGATTGTCCGCATGTCCAAGCGCACCGGCCAATTCGTGACCCTGGAGGAACTTGTGGAAGAAGTGGGCCGGGATGCCGCCCGTTACTTCTTTGTCATGCGCAGCCCGGACAGCCACCTGGAATTTGATCTTGACCTGGCCAAATCCCAGACCAACGACAACCCGGTCTTCTATATTCAATATGCCCATGCCCGGATTTGCAGCATTCTGCGGCAGCTGCGGGAACAGGGACGTCAGCTGCCTAAAGCCGACGAAATCAACCCCGCCCTGCTGACCGAGCAAGCAGAGCTGGACTTACTGAGAAAATTGGCGGACTTCCCCACCGAGATTGCCGCCGCAGCGGAGCTCATGGCTCCCCACCGGATCGCCCGGTATTTGCATGACCTGGCAGGATTATTCCACAGCTTCTACAACAGTCACCGGGTCATTACCGATGACGAAGCTCTTTCGCAAGCCCGCTTGGTACTGGTGGACTGCGTCCGCATCGTACTGAGAAATGCCTTGGGTCTGTTGGGACTCACGGCGCCGGAAAAAATGTAGGAGAAGGTTCCGATGAAAGAAATTCTATTGTCCACCGCAACCGGTTTTGCGGTGGGCCTCCTTTTTGCAAAACTAAAACTGCCGATCCCGGCGCCGCCCACCCTGGGTGGGGTGATGGGCATTGTGGGCTTATTCTTAGGTTACATGCTGGCAATGCGCTTTGGTTGGATGCGTTAAGCTATTGACAGGACATGTCCCGGTCGTTAGAATGGGATAGGCAGCCAAAATTCAACTGATTTTGACAGGAGGCAACCATGGCCAAGTTTATTTTTGTGACCGGCGGAGTGGTGTCATCCCTGGGTAAGGGTATTACAGCGGCTTCCTTGGGGCGATTACTGAAAAGCCGTGGGCTGAAAGTCGCAATCCAAAAACTGGACCCATATATTAACGTCGACCCGGGGACCATGAGTCCTTACCAGCACGGCGAAGTTTTTGTCACCGAAGACGGTGCCGAAACTGACCTGGACTTGGGGCACTACGAGCGGTTTATTGATACCAACTTGAACAAAACCAGTAATGTGACTGCCGGCGGCATTTACTGGTCGGTCATCAGCAAAGAGCGCCGGGGCGATTACCTGGGAGGCACCGTTCAGGTGATTCCTCATATTACCAATGAGATTAAAGACCGGGTCCTGCGCATGGCCCGGGAACTGGATGCCGACGTGGTGATTACCGAGATCGGCGGCACCGTGGGGGACATTGAGTCTCTGCCCTTCCTGGAGGCCATCCGCCAGCTGCGCACCGATCTGGGCCGGGACAATGTCATGTATATCCACGTGACATTAATGCCCTACCTGAGAATGGCCAATGAGTTTAAAACCAAACCCACCCAACACTCGGTAAAAGAGCTGAGAAGCCTTGGCATTCAGCCGGATGTCATTGTTTGCCGGACCGAGAAACCCTTCCCCAAGGAAATGGAAGAAAAGCTGGCCCTGTTCTGCGACATCGATAAAGAAGCGGTGATTCAGGCAGTGGATGCTTTTTCCATTTATGAAGTTCCCCTGCAGATGGAATTGGAGGGCCTGGACGATATCGCCGTGGAACGCTTCAGCCTGCAGTGCGGGGAAGCCGATATGAACGGCTGGCGGGACATGGTAAACCGGATGAAGAATCTGGGGTCCACCACCACCATCGCCCTGGTGGGTAAATATGTTGCCCTGCCGGATGCTTATCTCAGCGTGGCCGAGGCCTTGCGCCATGCCGGGCTGCATCACAATTCCGGTGTGGAGATCCGCTGGGTGAATTCCGAGGAGTTGGAGAAGGTACCGGCGGAACAACTGCTGCAGGGTGTGGATGGCATCCTGGTGCCCGGCGGCTTTGGAGACCGGGGCATTGAAGGAAAGATTAATGCCATCAAGTACGCCCGTGAGAATAAGATTCCCTTCCTGGGCATTTGCCTGGGCATGCAGCTGGCCGTGGTGGAATTTTCCCGTGCGGTGATGGGCTGGCAGGATGCCAACAGCGCTGAGTTTAACCCCCACTGCCAGTACCCGGTGATCGATTTGTTGCCGGAACAAAAGGATCTGGATAAAATGGGCGGCACCATGCGGCTGGGAGCCTATCCCTGCAAACTGGTGCCTGGGACATTGGCCTACCAGGCCTACGGTGAGGAAATCATCTATGAACGCCACCGCCACCGTTACGAATTAAACAACGAATATCGTGCAGAGCTGGCCCAGGCCGGCATGGTCTTCAGCGGCACCCTACCCAACGGCAAACTGGTGGAAATCGTAGAATTACCCGAGCATCCCTGGTTCCTGGCCACCCAATTTCACCCGGAATTCAAATCCCGACCCAACCGCCCGCATCCGGTATTTAGGGATTTCGTGGGAGCGGCGATAAAGATGAGATGTGAGAAGTGAGAAGTTGGAAGTGAGAAACAGAGATGAGGTTAAGACTCTCACTTCCCACCTCTCACTTCCCACCTCTCAAACGGCAGCTTTGGTTATTTACCAAAGCTTTATTTTTTACGAGGTATTTTTTTACCTTCATGGAGTAAGATAAACAGGTAAGCTAAAAACCTACAAGACCAAATGCCTGTAGCTTGACCCCAAAGAAATACCCCAAAGGAGTGATATCTTTGCGCAAAAAACTAATCGCTGGAATTATCATCGGCATCGTCCTTTTCTCCCTGGCAGCTGCCGTAGCATTCAGAGGCAATGCCGGGGTGCCCCGAAGGGAAGGAGCAGGGGAAAAAATTGCTGTGGTACATATTGAAGGGATGATCGTTTCCTCTGCCCCGGGTGGATTCGGGGCCTCCGGCGTGGCGGCCGCCGACAGAATTGTCAGCGACCTGAAAGAAGCCCGGGAGAACCCGGATATTAAGGCAGTCATACTCAAATTAAACACGGGAGGCGGTACGGTTGTCGGTTCTGACGAGATCGGCCGTGAGGTAGACAGGGTCCGCCAGTCCGGCAAAAAAGTGGTGGCGGTCATGGGCGAGATGGCTGCCTCCGGCGGGTACTGGATCTCCTGCAAGGCAGATAAAATTGTGGCCAATCCCGGCACCTTCACCGGCAGCATCGGTGTCATTTTGGAGCTTACCAACCTGCAGGAGCTCTACAACAAATTAGGTGTAGAAGTCGATAGCTTTAAAACAGGACCCAACAAAGACATGGGGGCCACCTACAGAGACCTGTCCCCGGAGCAACGCCGGATCTTCCAGAGCCTGGTCAACGATACCTATGAAGACTTTGTTAAAGTGGTGGCCGAAGGCAGGAAAATGGATGTTGCCAGGGTAAGGCAGCTGGCCGACGGGAGAATCTATACCGGAAAACAGGCCAAATCCCTGGGCCTGGTGGACGAATTGGGAGACTTTACCGAGGCTGTAAAGATTACCGCCGACCTGGCCGGCATTAAAGGAGAGCCGGAGCTGGTAGACATGACCGGTGAGCAGACCTTCTGGCAGCAGTTCTTTGGAAGCATTCAAGGCAGGGGTACCATTCTGTCTTTCCCCCTGGAAGGACTTCTCCTGATGCCGGACCCGTCCGTACTGCCGCTGAAGACAGAAGTCCGATAAGGGGGAGGGAACCACTTTGAGCGAATTAAAAGATCATCAACCGGAACAGTCCCATCCTGGCAGGGGACCGGAAGACAACCCGGCACCACCGGAGCGGTTTGATTTACCCCCGTCCGGAGAAGAAACATGGAAAAACGGCAGCGTACCTGCAACACTGGAACCGGCAGTCCCTCCGGAAGGAGCAGAAGGCATCCAGATGGAGGCGGAACCGGCGCTGCCACCCCTGAAGGCTTATGAGATTATTTACGGAGTTCTGTTCGACCCGGTGCCAACCATGAAGCGGGTTGTACAAAACCCTCCCCTGGGCACCACCCTGATTATTGTTATTCTATTATCCCTGGCAGGTTTGCTGACCAGTCTCTATACCCATGCCCAGGGAGGACCGTCCAATTTAGGGCTGGAAATGGGCTTGCCCTTTGACCATGCCATGATCTTTTCACAGGCACTGCGGGTGGCGGCTCCCGTTTTAGCCATGCTGGGGGCCATTTTCTACTTCGTTAAATGGTTCTTCTACAGTGCCCTGCTGCACCTGCTGGCGGACTTCTACGGTGGACGGGGAGAGGCCCGGACGGTATTTGTGGTTTATGGCCTGGCCGGTCTGCCGGAAGTCTTTTTGATCCCCATTGGTGTTTTAACCACCCTGATTTCACCCTCCGCTGCCGCAGGGGTAAACACCCTGGGAAGCCTTATTGTTCTCATCTGGGGAGTTATCCTGTTAACCATCGGCCTCCGGGAAGCCCACCGTTTAAGCACAGGCAGGGCCCTGGCGGTTATCTTTACGCCGGTGCTGGCGGTCATCGTGCTGGCCGTTATCACCATGGTTGGCTTGATGTCGGCCATGTCTGCCTTTATGCCCCCGTCCTGGTAGATTGGTCATACCTCTGGAAAAATATTGAAAGATATTTGATGCCATAGAGCAGGTATTGTCCCCTTGATGTCGAAAAGTTATCATACACCACGCTGTATGAAGCTAGGGGGTACTGAATAAAATGGGTAATGGCACGATCGATGTTCTTATAGTGGATGACCAGGTGGGAGTAAGGCGATTACTATTTGAAGCGCTGGCGAACGAAGGCTACATCGTTAAAATGGCCGGTGGCGGCGCAGAGGCCTTGAAAATTCTATCCGGTACCCTGCCCTCACTGGTGCTGCTCGACATTAAAATGCCGGGAATGACCGGTTTTGAAACCCTGCAGGAAATTCGCAAGCTCTACGGTCAACTGCCGGTGGTGATGATGACAGCCTATGGCGACATGGACATTATTGCGCAAACCAAAAGTTTAGGTGTAAAACATTACCTCAGCAAGCCCTTTGATTTGGATGACGTGCGGGTTTTAGTCAAAGGCATCCTGGCAGAAAGCAGAGATATGAAGGAGATTCAGGCGGGTATCAGCTAGGCCTTTGTAACTGGTATTTCATTCAAAAAAAAAGGAATTTACTCACCGGTGGCGAACTCTTTATGGCAAAGAGGAGGTTATAGAGGTGCTTATAACCACTGTCACCACATTGGGCATTCGTTGTCCAGAGTGCGGCGCATTAGAATTTCATAACCTCTCACGCTTTGCCCTTTCAGGCCGGGGTAAGCTGCAAATAAGCTGTTCCTGTGGGGCTTTCCTGCTGGGTGTTGTCAGCAGGCCGCCCGGCAGCTACTGGTTGCAAATACCCTGCGTGTTCTGTGAGACCAAACACATCCGGGAAATATCCGGGGTTCGGCTGTGGGGTCAGGAAACCATTTGCCTTACCTGTCCGGAATCCGGCCTGGAGCTGGGATTTATCGGCCGGGCGGAGGATGTGGAGGCACTGGCAGAATCACTGGATACAGGTCTGGAGACCCTGATGGACGAGTTGGTATACGACGAATACTTTAATAATCCCAGGGTGATGCATCAGGTGATGCAATGCCTGCAGGAAATTGCCGATAACGGCGGACTGTACTGCCAGTGCGGCAATACCCGCATTGAAGTGGACGTTTTTCTGGACCGGTTGGAACTGCACTGCAAAGAATGCGACAGCATTAACATTGTATATGCCGAAACCGAAGAAGACCTCAAAGTCATACAACAGGTGGATACCATTGAACTGGCCCAACATGGTTTCAAGTGTTTGGACAGTTTTTCCAATACCCCTAAACTTACAAAAAAGGCACGGCGCAGGCGGAATAAACAATCTTAGAAACATAATTCCGGGTAACTCTGGTCATACTGTTTTTGACCGTTAACCGGGAGTCAACCGCTAAGCCCCGCCGGGGAATATGGTTCCTAAAGACAGCTTGGCACCAGTTCGTCGGCTCGGACGCGGTCCGGGCTTTTTATTTTGTTCAAGGAGGTTTATAAAATGCCATTAGTTCCGGTAAAAGAATTATTAAAAAGGGCGGAAGAGGGCAAATATGCCGTAGGCGCCTTTAACGTCAACAACATGGAACTTGTACAAGCCATTTTAGCAGCGGCCGAAGCCGAGAAGGCGCCGGTTATTATGCAGGCCAGCCAGGGTGCTATCAAATATGCAGGCATTGAGTATATCTATGCCCTGGCCAGTTTGGCAGCCAGCCAGTCCACCGTGCCGGTGGCCCTGCACCTGGACCACGGCACCAGCTTTGAGCAGTGCATGAAGTGCATCCGGGTGGGCTTTACCTCGGTAATGATCGACGGGTCCAAATTCCCCCTGGAGGAAAACATCGCACTCACTAACAAGGTGCTGGAAGTTGCCCGGGCCACCGGGGTTTCTGTAGAAGCGGAGCTGGGCAAAATCGGCGGCACCGAAGACGATATTCATGTGGACGAAAGGGACGCCTTCTTTACCGATCCCGAAGAAGCAAGATATTTTGTGGAAAAGACCGGCGTAGATTCCCTGGCTGTGGCCATCGGCACCGCCCACGGCCAGTATAAAGGGATTCCTCAATTGGATTTTCCCCGCTTGGAGAAAATCGTCAGCCTGGTCAAGATTCCCATCGTGCTGCACGGCTCCTCCGGCGTTCCTGACGAAGCGGTCCAGGAGGCCATCCGCCTGGGCGTCCGCAAGGTGAACATTGACACCAACATCCGGGAGGCTTTTACCGTCGCCTGCCGCCAGGTGCTGGACAACAACCCCAAAGAAATCGACCCCCGCAAAGTCCTCGGCCCCGCCCGGGAAGCCGCCACCCAGGTGATTCGGGAGAAGATCCGTGTATTTGGGAGTGCAGGACGGGCTTAAGGGTCGAGCTTTCGGGTCTAGTACAAATCCTTACATCACAAGACCCCAAAGAAGCACCAAAGAGTCTAGCAACAGCACCCCAGAGAAATACCCCATAGGCTAACCACCCTAAAGGCTAACCCACCCCAAAGAAATACAGAATAAGCTACCGGGAGGTATAACCATGCTCCTATTTCTTGATACAGCCAATGTCGACGAAATTCGTGCTGCCAATTCCCTGGGAGTCATATCGGGCGTTACTACCAATCCCTCTCTCATTGCCCGGGAGGGGCGCGATTTTGCGGAAGTGGTAAAGGAAATAACCTCCCTTGTTGACGGTCCCATCAGTGCGGAAGTCATCAGTCTGGAGGCTGAAGGAATGATTAAGGAAGCGGTGGAACTGGCAGACATCCACCCCAACATTGTCATTAAGATTCCGATGACGGCCGAAGGCTTAAAAGCCACCAAGGCCTGTGCTGAAAAGGGCATTAAAACAAACGTAACCCTGGTGTTCTCCGCCAACCAGGCCCTGCTGGCCGCCCGGGCCGGCGCCACCTACGTCAGTCCCTTTGTGGGCCGCCTGGATGATATCGGCCACGACGGCATAGCATTGATTTACGACATCGTAGAAATTTTTGATAACTACGGCCTGGACACTCAGATCATCTCAGCCAGCATAAGGCACCCGCTCCATGTGCTGCAGTCCGCCAAGGCCGGCGCCCATATTGCCACCATACCCTACAAAGTCCTCCTGCAAATGACCAAACACCCCCTGACGGACAAAGGCATCGACGCCTTCCTGGCAGACTGGGCCAAACTGCAGGCTAAAGGGTAGGGCTTACGAGTCTCGACTGATAGGTATTCCTTACGGGTCCAGTTGTTAGACTTACGGGTATTTCTAATGGGCCCTGTTGTTAGCCTAACAGGCATTTCTTTCGGGTCTAGTATAAATCCTTATAATACAAGACCCCAAAGAAGCACCTAAAAGTCTAGCAACAGGACCCCAGGGAAATACCCCATAGTCTAACAACCGGACCCCAAATCCCGTCCCCTGGCCGACTATTGACCAATCCGCTCCCCTGCGATATACTGAAAATGGCGTGTGACACAGTTCGCCAAACCCGTGAAAGGGTTGTCTTGCTTAAAGAAGCATAAAAAAAGCTAAGGCTTCTGTGCTTAAACGCTTGGCTATCCCAAGGCACAGCCGGGCCAGGCTTTTTTCTGATTTTTCAGGAGGATTTTGAGGTGGCAAATATCATAAGCAAGCTCTTCTGCAAATGTAAGGACGCATGTAAGGATTCGTACCACCGGCTCCTAAACCTCCCGGAAGCGCCTCAAAAGGTGGCGCAGGGAATTGCGCTCGGCGTCGCCTTTGACTTTTTACCTGTTCCCTTTATCAGCATTCCGCTGTCTTTTCTCGTGGCAAAACTTGTGCGGGTACATGCAGTGGCTGCCACCCTGACGGTTTGTCTTTTTAAACCCGTTGTCCCCTTGTTTTTCACCCTGAACATTTTTATGGGCAAACTCCTGGTTGGAACCGTGCCTTCCCCCATTACCCCTAAACTTGCACAGAGTGTTCCCATTTTTACGAAAGCCATTTTAAAAATTAAAGCCCTTGGTTTTCCCTTTCTCGTTGGCAGTGTCATCAATGCCCTGATAGCCAGTTTTTTGGTCTATTTCACCGCGGTTAAATTTTTAGAGGCCCGGCAAAAGGTCATTAAAAAAAAAACTAGGGCTAGTGAATGCTGTGAATAAAACAGGATAGCCCTGGTTATAAAGTTAATTAGAAAAAAGTAAAAAACAGTTTTAAAGGTGGAGTGTACTTGCCTGAGAATGATAAGCCTGTCAACAAACAGGCCGAATTAGAAGCCAAAACCATGCGGGAATTATATGCCATTGCCCGGGAGCTGGAAATTCCCGGCTACTATAAATTACGGAAGAAAGAGATCGTTTTCGAGATCTCCAAACTGCAGAGCAAACAAAGCGGTGTCTCCTACGCCGGCGGGGTTCTGGAGATTTTGCCCGACGGCTACGGTTTTTTGAGGCCGTCTACCTATGTACCCAGCAATGATGACATTTATGTTTCGGTCTCCCAAATCAGAAGGTTTGATTTGAGAACCGGCGACATGGTGTATGGCCAGGTAAGAAAGCCAAAGGATAACGAGCGATACTACGGACTCCTAAGGGTAGAACAGGTTAACGGCGCCAACCCCGAACTGGCAGCGGAACGGATGCACTTCGCCGGCCTCACACCCCTGTACCCCCAGAAACGTATCCGGTTGGAAACCCGCCCCGACAGGATTTCAGCCAGGGTTATTGACCTCATTGCACCCATCGGCAAAGGCCAACGAGGTCTGATTGTTGCCCCACCCAAAGCAGGCAAAACCGTCCTGATCAAAGAAATCGCCAACAGCATCACCACCAATCACCCCGAAATTGAATTATTTATCCTGTTAATCGATGAGAGACCCGAGGAAGTTACCGACATTGAGCGGTCGGTAAAGGCGGAGGTCATCAGTTCAACCTTTGACGAACCGCCGGAAAACCATGTGAAGGCCTCCGATATGGTATTGGAAAGGGCGAAAAGACTGGTGGAAAGCGGCCGGGATGTGGTCATTCTTTTGGACAGCATCACCCGCTTGGCCAGGGCCCACAACCTGGTCATTCCCCCCAGCGGAAGGACCCTGTCAGGTGGTGTGGACCCTGCGGCGCTGCACAAACCCAAGCGTTTCTTTGGCGCAGCCCGCAATGTGGAGGAAGGGGGCAGCCTCACCATTCTTGCCACCGCCCTGGTTGAAACGGGCAGCAGGATGGATGATGTGATCTTCGAAGAATTTAAAGGCACCGGCAATATGGAACTCATCTTAGACCGCAAGCTGGCAGACCGCCGACTGTTCCCCGCCATTGATATCCAGCGTTCCGGCACCCGGCGGGAGGACTTGCTCCTGTCCAAGGAAGAACTGGAATACGTCTGGAGCCTGCGCAAAGTCATCGCCGGCATGACATCCATAGAGGCCCTGGATAATTTACTGGAGCGCATGAGACATACCAAAGCCAACGGAGAAGTACTGGGCGACTTTAAACCCAGAACCCGGATCCAGCTCCCAACCGCCGAATTGACCGAACCAGACCCGACTCCTGCCCCGGCACAGAAACGGCAGTATAAACGCAGGAATGTGAGAGAAGCGTAAGCTTTGTTATATATCAGGCCATATTATGTATACACTCCCATCACCTCGGGTAAACTACTAACAGTTTGCTTCTCACGAGGTGATTTTTCATGAAACTTTCGATAAATAAAAAACGTTTTCTGGCTATCGCCATGGCTGCTGTCATCGCCAGCACGGCCCTGGGGGTACTGCCTGCCAGTGCCCGTCTGGATGAAGTTATGTCGGAGGGAGACTATACCCCTCCTATAGCCAGAGAGGTGGAAGTGGTAAAGTACCCGGAAAAACCGGCTGCCAGGGTAAGTAAAGCCCCCGTTGTGCAGATGGAATACCGGGTCCGTCCCGGGGATACCTTATGGAGTATCGCCGAGCGGTCCGGTATTTCGATAGACGAACTGGCCAGGACCAACCATTTGAGCCAGGAGGACGTGCTGGCAGTGGGCCGCACCCTTACCATCCCCGGCGGAGAGTTCCGTTATCACCGGGTTGCCGGTGGGGAAACGCTCTCCCATATTGCCGGTCAGTATGGCATTTCCCTGCAGCAATTAATGAGTGCCAATGAGATTAAGAATCCTGACATCATCAAAATTGGTTATACCCTCACCATTCCCGGTGAAGTGTCCGAACAGGTGATGTCTGAACCCGCCGGACAAACCAGCAGGATTCAAATTGGCGGTTGGGCCTGGCCGGTGGCCGGGGAGGTTACCTCCCACTTTGGCATCCGGGGGGACCGACCCCATGAAGGGGTAGACATCGGCGCCTGTGAAGGGGCAACCATTGTTGCCGCGGAAAAGGGTCGTGTGGTTTGGTCTGCTCCCAGGGGAACCTATGGTCTGACAGTCATCCTGGATCATGGCAACGGCATCCGTTCCTTGTATTCCCACTGTTCAAAACTGCTGGTCCGTGAAGGGCAGCTGGTAGACAGAAACCAGGCCATTGCCGAAGTGGGGAATACCGGTCGTTCCACCGGTCCTCACCTGCACATGGAAATTCTGCGGCAGGGCGTTCCGCTGGATCCCATGCTGTTCCTGAAAGAAAGACTTTTTGGCTAAAAAAATTCCCCTATCCAATGGATAGGGGTAATTTTTTGCACTATGAAATTCTCCGTAACGCCGTCCCTGATTTCCCCATCATCTTGTTTTTGTTAAATTCCTTCGCTGTGGGTCGCTCTCCGGATAGCGACCGGCATCATGCGCCAGAGAACAAGGGAAAAGGTCTTTGCCGTATGTTTATCCAGGGTTGGGGGCGTCTCTTAATTTAAAACCGTTAGGTCTGCATTTTCCCTCGACTTGGCTACCCGGGCAATGCAGTACCGTTGATAACCTTGGGATTTTCAAGTGAAAATTATATTGATCAGAAAAAGGAAGGGGAAAACATAATAAAAAGAGGTTGCCTTAAACGCAGGCATTATTTCTCTTAAAGTTTGCCTAAAAAGACCCTTCAAGAAAGGTGGTATTGCTTACCACCTGAGCCATCACATCCTTTCAAAAGTTTTATTAATTCTTCCCTGGTTGGTGGCCTTGGATTACCTGGGTCCCCTGACCCCTCTTCTTTGAACAGTCCGCTGGGTGGGCCTGATGGCCAAGATATCATGGTCCTGATGGTCTCAGGGGAATGTTTTGCTGAACACATCTGAATCGCCTCCCTCAACAATGCAGGTACTGTCAAAGGACCAACAATATTTAGTTGTGGGATTCCTGCGAAACAATGTCGGGCCAGTGGTGGAGCTGCCTGCTCCCGGCGGAGGTATATCCCATCCCCGCAAACCGAAGGCTCCGACAGGCAGGAGTATCATAAATACCATAATATGGTATTTGTAATTAATTATACGCCACTGTTTACGGAATTCCTTTTTTTGGAAATAATATTTTTAAAAAAATATCTTTGCAGGTATTCCTTAGGGGTCAAGCCCTCGGCCATCATCCTTCAGCCTTTAATAAAAAAGCTGACAGCTGAGGGCTGAAGGCTGACGGCCAGACCTCAAAGAATTACCCCAAAGCCCCAAAGCCAGCTCTTGCCCGCCACATTTTTCTGTGCTATAATATCGTCGTGTGTTTATTAGTCGTTAATGCCGAAGGCATTTGCATTTGCTGGAGAAAGAAGGTGAGTTGTAAGTGAAGGAAAAAATTCATCCCAATTACAATGAGGTAGAAGTTAAGTGTGTATGTGGAAACACCTTTAAGACTGGTTCCACCAAGAAGGAGATCAAAGTTGAAATTTGCTCCAACTGCCATCCCTTCTACACCGGGGCTCAGCGTCAAATTGAAGTTGGTGGCCGGGCCGAGAAGTTTCGTAAGAAATACGGCTTGAAATAGCTTAGTTAGCAGAGCGGTGGCTCTGCTATTTCTTTATGTGCCCCTCTAGATTATTTAATAATTAGGAGAAATGAGATTGACAGTAAAAGAGGTTTCTTATTCTCACTTCCAACCTCTCACCTCTCACTTCTCAAATAAGGGGGATTAGAATGTCTTTTCAATACGGAGGCCAGGCAGTCATCGAAGGCGTTATGATGCGGGGGCCGGGCAACCGGGCCATTGCGGTGCGCCGTCCCGATGAAACCATCGTCATTAATGAAAAGCCGGTGGGTTCCATTACCCAGAGGCTCCCGTTTCTTAAGTTTCCCTTTATTCGTGGCGTGGTCATGCTGTTCGAATCCCTCATTATGGGAATCGAAGCACTGGCCTTTTCGGCCGAGCAGGCCATGGGGGAAGAGGAAGAAGAGAAACTGAGCAAGTGGGAACTGTTTTTAACCATTGCCATTTCACTGGGTTTGGCCATCGTGCTGTTTATCGTGATCCCCACCACGTTGACCTACTATACCGCTTCCGCCATCCAGGACAACTTTGTCCGGAACCTTCTGGAGGGGGCCATCCGCCTGGTGGTCTTTCTCGGGTACGTGGTAGGTGTGTCCCGCATGAAGGACATCCAGCGGGTCTTCATGTATCACGGTGCGGAGCACAAGGTTATCAATGCTTACGAAGCAGGGAAAGAACTGACGGTGGAGGAAGTGCAGAAATTTTCCACCCTGCACCCCCGCTGCGGCACCAGCTTCCTGCTCATCGTTATCCTGATAAAGGTTGTTATTTTCTCCGGAGTTACCGCTTCGGGGTTGTTCGGCCAAATTTTCTTTCGCATCCTTCTGCTGCCGGTGGTGGCCGGTGTAGCCTATGAACTTCTCAAGCTGTCGGGGAAATATCAGGACAGGGGTCTCTGCCGCATCTTTATTGCCCCGGGGCTCTGGCTGCAAAAGCTGACCACCAAAGAACCCGACAACAGCCAGGTGGAAGTGGCGATTAGAGCTTTTAATGCAGTCCGTAAGGAAGGTGACATCAATGTTCGCTAAACTCCAGGCGCTGGAGGATAAATACGTACAACTGGAAAACCAAATCAGTGATCCGGAAGTCATGGCCGACCGGGCCAAGTGGCAGCAACTGGTAAAAGCCCACTCGGATCTGGGAGAAATGGTGGATGTTTTTCGCCAGTATAAGAAAGCCCAGGCCGATCTCCAGGAAAACAAGCTGATGCTGGAAGAGAAGCTGGAACCGGACTTCCGGGAAATGGTAGAACTGGAAGTTGAAGAACTGGCAGGTAAAATCGAGGAGTACGAGAAGAAACTCAAGATCCTGCTGCTGCCCAAGGACCCCAACGATGAGAAAAACGTAATCATGGAAATCCGCGGCGGCACCGGCGGGGACGAAGCCGCTCTGTTTGCCGGCGACCTGTTCAGAATGTACTCCCGCTACGCAGAGAAGAAGGGCTGGCGCACCGAAATTCTGGACGCCAACGAGACCGACCTGGGAGGCTTCAAGGAAGTCACCTTTGTCATCGAGGGAAAAGGCGCCTACAGCACCCTGAAATTCGAGAGCGGGGTGCACCGTGTGCAGCGGGTGCCCGCCACCGAAAGCGGCGGCCGCATCCACACCTCTGCCGCCACTGTGGCGGTTTTGCCGGAAGCGGAAGAGGTTGATATTGAAATCAACCCCAACGACATCCGCATCGACCTGTTCTGTGCCAGCGGCCCCGGCGGCCAGTGTGTAAACACTACCCAGTCCGCCGTGCGGATTACCCACATCCCCACCGGCACAGTGGTGTCCTGCCAGGATGAAAAATCCCAGCATAAGAACAAAGACAAGGCCATGCGAGTTCTCCGGGCCCGCCTGCTGGATAAAGCCCAGGAGGAACAGCAAAAGGCCATTGCCGGTGCGCGGAAGTCCATGGTGGGCAGCGGCGACCGCAGCGAGCGCATCCGCACCTACAACTTCCCCCAAAACCGCATCACCGATCACCGCATCGGCCTGACGGTACACCGCCTGGAATACGTGCTGCAGGGCGACTTGGACGAAATCATCGAAGCCCTCATTACCACCGACCAGGCCGAGCGCCTGAAAGCGGAGCAGGAATAGGCCAAGGGGACTTCAAGTTGGGGACGGTTCTTGACTTGAATTGGTGTATACACCAATTCAAGTCAAGAACCGTCCCCGCTTGAATTGCAAAGTATATCCCGTGAGGTGTACCATGCAAATTAGAGATGCCCTTATCATGGGACGGGAATTTTTAAACTTACATAATATCCAGTCCGCTAACCTGGATGCCCAGGTGTTATTGTCCAAGGTTACCGGGATGGACCGGACGGGCTTACTCCTGCAGGGAGATCGAGCGCTTACAGCTGAGCAGCAACAACAATATAGGAGTCTCCTGGACAGGCGGGCCTGGGGGGAACCGGTAGCCTACTTAACCGGGTGCAAGGAATTTATGGGCCTGGATTTTATCGTTACGCCTGCCGTTTTAATACCCCGCCCGGACACCGAACTGATGGTAGAAACCGCTCTGGAGTATCTTAAAAAAAGCGATAAGGGGAACCCTCTGGCCGTGGATGTGGGGACCGGCAGTGGTGCCATCGCAGCAAGCCTGGCTTACTTGGTTCCCGGACTGCAGGTCTGGGCTATAGACCTCTCAAATGAGGCATTGGAAATAGCCAAACAAAATGCCCGGCTTCACCGGGTTGAGGACAGAATACACTTCAGGCAGGGAAACCTGCTAAAACCGATGCCTTTGGAAATGAAGGGAAGAATCAGCGTAATGACTGCTAACCTTCCCTACATCCCCAGCGGCGACATCCCCGGACTTATGAGCGACGTCAAGGACTTCGAACCCCACCTGGCCCTGGACGGGGGAATTGACGGTTTAGACCTTTACCGCCTCCTGATTCCCATGGCCTACAGTTTTCTGAAACCAGGCGGACTGCTGCTAATGGAAATCGGCCCGGGACAGGGCGAACCCGCCAGTAAGATTTTACCTCCCGACCTGTGGCAAACGGAAATAAAGTTAGATCTTGCAGGCCGTGAGCGGCTGGTGGTGGCGGAAAAAAACAAAAACCAATTTAAACAGCAGAAGGACTGCGGCTTCCCGGAACGGAAAATGGCTGCCACCCTGGTCTTTAAACTGAACGGTATATAGCATTAAAAACGCCCTTAGTTTACCGGGCCGGAAGGAGGAAATCCCCTTCCGGCCTTATTTTTCTTAGGAAGCGATTTTTGTCAAGGCGCTGTAGGATGTCAATCCCCCGATGACGGTGATCAGAAGCCCGCTGAGACGGGGCAGCAGGCGGAAGGGTCCCCGTTCAAAAAGCGTTCCCGTGAAAGAGGACAGCTTAACGAAGACCAACCCGACGGCCACCAGTGCAATGGCCCCGCCGACGCCAAAGGCAAAGACCAGGGCCAGCCCACTAAGCATCGCCCCGCTGCTGACCGAAAGCAGCAGCACCGCCAGGGCGCTGGGGCAGGGCATCAGGCCGTTGGTAAAGCCCAGCATCAGGACATCCAGCAAGTTGCCCTTGGGCTGACTGAAATATTTTACGGAAAACTTTCGGTACTGTTGAGACCCGCAGCCACAACTGCAGGAATCATTTTTTCGCAGCATCATCCGCAGCCCGACAAAAATGATAATGGCTCCGGAAATCAATTTCAGCCAGATTTCCACGCGGTCCTGCGGCACGGTGGTATTGGACATGGCAAATGCCGTAGCCGAGTGGGCCATCACTGCCATAACAACAATCACCAGGGTGTGCGTAATGGCCGAAGTCAGACCCAGGAGTACAGCATCCCGTGACCTTCCCCGGGACATAATTAAGTAGGCCCCCATAATACTTTTGCCGTGGCCCGGTTCCAGTGCATGCAAAGCCCCGATTCCCAGGGCGGACCAGAAATACAACCAGAAATCCACCGTTTACTCCTCCTGTGCTTAAGGGTATTCCTTTGGGATCCTGCTGTTCGCCATTCGCTATGCGCATTAGATTTTACCCCGGACATACCCTTGGAGACAGTCCAAAGTCCTCTTTATAATCCTATTCGCTTATGGGACAACTATATTCCAGGTACTTATGATTCGACGATAACTATTAGCCATATGAAGAAACACCGGCAAATCAAAAACTAACAGCGAAAAGCGAACACCTAATAGCGAATAGCGCAGTGCAAAAAAACATGATATAATTCCTCCGTAAGGACGGAGATGCATACTTATGGAAAACATCACTACCCGGGTGTGGAAACTTGACCCCAACAACCCTGATCCGGAAATCATTGCCCGGGCGGCAGAAATCATAAAAAAAGGAGGCCTGGTGGCCTTTCCCACAGAAACGGTCTACGGCCTTGGCGCCAACGGTCTGGACGGTGAGGCTGTGGCCGGTATCTACCGGGCCAAAGGCAGGCCCTCGGACAATCCCTTGATATTGCATGTGGCCGACCTGGAGATGGCCCACCGGCTCAGCCGAAGCCTGTCCCCGGAGGCCTTGCTTTTGATTGAACAATTCTGGCCCGGGCCGTTAACACTGATAGTCCCCAAGGGCGGGGAAATTCCGCAACAGGTGACCGGAGGGTTGGGCACAGTGGCCATAAGGATGCCCGATCACCCGGTGGCGTTAGCCCTGATTAAAGCTGCGGGCTTACCCATAGCGGCCCCCAGCGCCAATCGGTCCGGCCGCCCCAGTCCCACCACCGCGGCCCATGTCCGGACCGATTTAGAGGGGAGAGTGGACGCCATCCTGGACGGGGGACCTGCCGGCCTGGGTTTGGAATCCACCGTTCTGGACATAACCGGTCCTTGCCCGGTTATTTTACGTCCCGGCGGAGTTACCCACGAGCAACTGGCCCGGGTTCTGAAAAATGTAACCCTTGATCCCTCCGTGCTAGGAGAGAAGTTGCCCAAGGACCAGGCGCCTCGTTCCCCAGGCATGAAATACATTCACTATGCCCCGGCAGCGCCGGTGATTCTTTTTGAGGGGGAACCGGAAAAAGTACGGAAAGCCCTGTCTTGCCGTGCGGAGGAATTGTCCGCCATGGGCAAACGGGTTGGTGTGCTGGCCACCGAGGAAAGTGCCGCCGGTTATTCCGGGCAAGCAAAGATACTTACCATGGGCCGCAGAAAAACCCCTTCCGGCGCTGCCGCTTTACTCTTTGGCCGGTTGAGAGAATTTGATCGGCTGCAAGTCGATATCATTCTGGCTGAAGGCATTGAAACCAAAGGGATTGGGCTTGCAGTAATGAACCGCCTGCGCCGTGCCGCTTCGGAAATTGTGAAGTGCTAGGGGAATACTATTAGGATGACCCATAAATGGCCAATGGTCCGACCCCAAAAAACTACCCATAAGCTAAAAAAGGATGTGTTACTTTGACTCTGTTTACTCTCCTGGCTCTGGCCGTGGCTTTAGGGTCAGATGCTTTTTCTTTATGTGTAGGCATTGGCATGGCCGGGGTTACCCGCCGGCAAATTGCGATGATCAGCCTGACCATTCTGGTTTTTCACATCTTCATGCCCCTGTTGGGCTGGTATGTGGGAGGTTTTCTGGGAAGCAAAGTGGGCCAGGCGGCTTCTATTGCCGGTGCCCTGCTGCTGGTCTACCTGGGAGTGAAAATGGTTTGGGATGCTTTGAAGCCCGGCATTGAAGAACCTCAATTTGTCATCACCAACACCGGTGGACTGCTTCTGCTGTCCGCCAGTGTCAGTATGGATGCCCTTAGCGTCGGTTTTACCCTGGGAACCCAGCAGGTTTCTCTTGTACTGGCCGCTGGAATCATCGGTCTGGTGGCGGGGGCTATGACCCTGGCCGGGCTTACCCTGGGCAAGTATGTCGGGGGGTGGATCGGCGACAAAGCACAGTTGGTGGGGGGAGTTATTTTGACAGGAATCGGCGTTAAGTTGTTTTTTTAAGGAATATTGAGGAAAAATTGCTTGTTGCGCAGAAAGATATGGTAAAATAACAACGGGAATACATAATAACATAAAACGGGCCTCACCTACCGAGGATATTATTCTCAAAAGGGGGTGGGGCGGAAATGATCACCATATCAGATGCCATACAAATAGTAATTGCCATCTTACTTCTGCTCAACCTTGTCGTCTCACTGAAATAACCAGGTAAGTAGTGGAAAACCCTTGAAATTGCTGCGAACAATTTCAAGGGCCTAAAATGAAAACCTCGGTAGTGAGGCACCCACACCGTTTATTAGTTATTAGTATTCCCACTTATATTATTTACATATTCCAGGAGTCCTGTCAAGTAATAACAGTCTTTTTAATACATCCTATGCAAAAATACCCGTCTAAGAGGTTAACCGGATTTTTAAATCGAAAAAGTAACTGTCCACGACAATTTTGGGCAGTTTTTCTTATTGTACTTACCGGCCCTGGGAATACTACCACCGGAGGAATGCAAGCGATGGAAAAGAAAGTCCTTTTTGTATGCACAGGAAATACCTGCCGCAGCAGCATGGCGGAAGCGCTGGCCAGGACAATGGCATTGGAAATGGAGATCAGGGGGCTGCGGTTTATTTCTGCCGGTACACTGGCCTGCCCCGGGGAGAAAGCGACAAACCAAGCCGTAGAGGCCCTGGCAATGCAGGGAATCGAACTTTCCCATCACCGGACTACCCTCCTGACCCCCGAGTTGGTTAAAGAAGCAGACCTGGTGCTGACCATGACCGAGAGCCACCGCAGACAAATACTGAACCTGCTGCCCGATGCCGAGGGCAAAGTCTTTACCCTGGGGGGATATGCCGGTGTTCCGGGGGATATTTCCGATCCCTACGGTAGCTCCGTAGAGAATTACTGCCGCTGTGCCGGGGAGCTCAAAGCATTAATCGGTAGAGTGTTGAAAAAACTAAACAACGACCAGGCTAAGCCCTAGAAGCTATTTTCTACAAAATGAAGGAATTATCGTCTCTAACGAAGAAAAAGTAAATATCAAATATCGACAGATATGGAGGTTTACAAAAATGAATAAATTTTCAGTGGTTCTTGGCAGTGACCATGCCGGTTTTGAAATGAAGGAGCAAATCCGGGAGCACCTGCTAAGTCAGGGCTTCTCCGTTCAGGATATGGGCTGCAAAGGGACAGAATCCTGCGATTACCCCGATTTTGCACTGGCAGTGGGAGAAAAAATCCGTTCCGGCGAATGCCAGCGGGGCATCCTCATCTGCGGCACCGGCGTAGGCATGGCCATTGCCGTCAACAAAGTTCCCGGTGTCCGCGCCGCCAATGTCTTCGACCCCGCCATTGCCGCCCTGGCCCGGGAGCACAACGATGCCAACGTAGTCACCCTGGGCTCCCGATTTATCGACCTGGAAAAGGCCAAAGAAATCGTGGAAAAATTCATGACCACCGACTTCGCCGGCGACCGCCACGCCAAACGGGTAAACAAGATTATTGAGATCGAGAAAAGATTTTGCTCATAGGCATTTTTTGAGTCGCACTATTCGCTGTTTGCGAATAGCTAATAGCTAATAGCAAAAGCAAACAGCTGTTAAAAATGGAAAGAGGAGAGGAACAACATGCTTTACAAAGATACACTTGCTCAAACGGATCCAGAGCTTGCAAAGGCTATACAACTCGAGCTCCAGCGCCAGCAAAGAAACATCGAGCTCATTGCCTCGGAAAACTTCGTCAGCCCTGCGGTGCTGGAAGCCCAGGGGTCGGTATTGACCAACAAATATGCCGAGGGCTATCCCGGCAAGCGCTACTACGGTGGCTGTGAATTCGTTGATATAGCGGAAAACCTGGCCATTAACCGGGCCAAGGAACTGTTCGGAGCGGACCATGCCAACGTGCAGCCCCATTCCGGAGCCCAGGCCAACTTTGCCGTCTACTTTGCACTGCTGAAGCCCGGGGATAAAATTCTGGGCATGAACCTGGCCCACGGTGGGCACCTGACCCACGGCAGCCCGGTAAACGTCTCAGGGAAATACTTTGACATCGTAGCCTACGGCGTAGAAGAAGATACCGGTCGCATCAATTACGACAAACTGCGTGAAATTGCCCTGCAGGAAAAACCGAAAATGATTGTAGCAGGGGCCAGCGCCTACCCCCGGGCCATCGACTTCAAACGGATCGGGGAAATTGCCGGAGAAATAGAAGCCTACTTCTTTGTTGATATGGCTCACATTGCCGGACTGGTGGCAGCCGGACTGCACCAGAACCCGGTGCCTTATGCCGACGTGGTCACCACCACCACCCATAAAACCCTGCGTGGGCCCCGGGGCGGCATGATTCTTTGCAAAGACCGGTATGCTCAAATGATTGATAAAGCCATTTTCCCCGGCACCCAGGGCGGCCCTCTTATGCACGTCATCGCCGCCAAGGCTGCTGCCTTTGGTGAAGCACTGAAGCCTGAATTTAAAGCTTACCAGCAGCAAATCATCAACAACGCCCAGGCTCTGGCCGCAGGCTTGCTGCAGCGCGGTTTCAACCTGGTATCCGGCGGCACCGACAACCACCTGATGCTGGTTGACCTCCGGGGTACCGGTATCACCGGCAAAGAAGCGGAAAAACTGCTGGACGAAGTCCACATCACCTGCAACAAAAACGCCATCCCCTTCGACCCGGAAAAACCCTTTGTTACCAGCGGCATCCGCCTGGGTACCCCTGCCGTAACCACCCGGGGCTTCAAAGAAGAGGATCTGGACAAAGTAGCCGAAATCATCGCCATGACCCTGAAGGGCAAGGACGACCCCACCACCCAAGACAAAGCCCGCGCCATGGTAAAAGAACTCTGCGACAAATATCCGCTGTATTAGACTTAAGGGTATTCCTTAGGGGTCTGGTTGTTAGACTAATGGGTATTCCTCTTAGGTCCAGTTGCTAGCGGACTAGTTACTGGACCCGGGAGAAATACCCTATAGTCTAGCAACATGACCCAATAGAATTACCCCGTAGGCTGGATCCCAAAGAAAGACTGGAGGTGCTTCATGCGCCCTTCCTGGGATGAATACTTTATGGAAATTACACGGGTGGTTGCCACCCGTTCTACTTGTTTACGCCGCAAAGTGGGGGCTGCCATTGTAAAGGACAACCGCATCCTGGCCACCGGCTACAACGGCGCTCCCGCAGGACTGACCCACTGCCTGGAAATCGGCTGCCTGCGGGAACAAATGGGCATCCCCTCCGGCCAGCGCCACGAACTCTGCCGCGCTCTGCATGCCGAACAAAACGCCATCATCCAGGCAGCGGTCCACGGTACGGCCATTCAGGGCAGCATCATCTACGTAACGAACCAGCCTTGTGTGATGTGTTGTAAAATGATTATAAATGCGGGGATTAAAAAGGTGATTTTTGCAGGAGATTACCCGGACGAACTGTCCCTGAAAATCTTTAAAGAGGCTAAAGTTGAACTAATAAGAGTATCTTAAGAATGTTACAATTCAAGTTGGGGACGGTTCTTGACTTGAATTCATTTTTATGAATTCAAGTCAAGAACCGTCCCCAACTTGAATTACTACATGTAAAACAATATTGTGATAACTTGTAATTTCCCTACAAGGTATAATATACTGTTGGAGTAGGAGGTACGTCGTGCTTACAAAGACCATCGCCCTGCCAAAACTGAACAACCTCTCGCCCACCATGGAGTCCACCGCCCTGAAGCTCATGGAAGAGGCCGGCGAGCTGGCCCAGGCCATCGGCAAGCTCAGAGGGATGAGCGGGGAGCAGGCAAGGTGCGAGGAAAAAGAGGTTATGGAACTGATCACCAAAGAACTGCTGGACGTAGCCCAAACCGCCGTCAGCATGATGTTCGTTTTGGAGGAACACTACGGCGTAAACATAGAAAAGGCCCGGGAACAGCATATAGAAAAACTTATGCGAAAAGGATATCTTAGTAAGTAGTGGGCGGGTGTTCTTGTGTGGGTTATGATAAGTTAGATGTATATATTAAGAAGGCATATAAACTATCTCTTGAAATACATAAATTAACAATGTCTTTCCCAAGACATGAATTAAAGGAATACCCCTAAGCCCAGACGGGACCCCGGAGAAATACTCTCAAGCCCAGACTTAATTTAGGAATACCCAGGAGGCTAAATATGCTCAAAGTTCTCACAGTCTTCGGCACCCGCCCGGAGGCCATCAAAATGGCTCCCTTAGTAAAAGAGCTCAACAGCCGCCCCGGCCAAATCCGCTCCATGGTTGCGGTAACCGCCCAGCACAGGGAAATGCTGGACCAGGTCCTGGAACTGTTTGATATTATCCCGGATTACGACCTCAACATCATGCAGGAAGGACAGACCCTCTACGACGTTACCACCCGCGCCCTGGAGGGGCTGAAGGACGTCCTTATCGAAAGCAACCCGGACCTGGTGCTGGTCCACGGTGACACCACCACCACCTTTGTGGCGGCCCTGGCGGCCTACTACCGGCAAATACCGGTGGGTCACGTGGAGGCCGGCCTGCGCACCCATAACAAATATTCTCCCTTCCCGGAGGAAATGAACCGGCACCTTACCGGAGCCCTGGCCGAATACCACTTTGCCCCCACCGAAAAGTCCATGCAAAACTTAATTAAAGAAAACGTCAATGCGGACAACATATTTGTCACCGGCAACACCGTTATTGATGCATTAAAAGCAACCGTCAGAGAAAACTATGTATTTTCTGACCCCCTTTTGAATAATATAGATTTTGGCAGACAGCGTGTCCTGCTGGTAACCACCCACCGCAGGGAAAACCTGGGCGAGCCCATGCGGGACATCTACCGGGCCCTCAAAGAAATTGTCGAAACCCACCCGGATGTCGAAATCGTGTTTCCGGTACACAAGAATCCCGCGGTCCGCCGTGTGGTCAACGAAATCCTGGGCAAAATGCCCAGGGTGCACCTGATCGAGCCCCTCCAGTACGAGCCCTTTATCAACCTGATGCAGCGCTGCTACCTGGTGCTGACAGACTCGGGCGGCATGCAGGAAGAAGCTCCCTCTCTGGGGAAACCTGTTTTGGTGCTGCGCAACACCACCGAGCGGCCGGAGGCCGTTGATGCCGGGACCGTAAAACTGGTTGGCACAGACCGGGAGGTTGTTCTGTCGGTCACAAAAGAATTGTTAAACAACCCGGACACCTACAAATCCATGGCCGAAGCGGTGAACCCCTACGGGGATGGTTTGGCTGCCAAACGAATTGTAGACTTTATTTGTTACAAATTTCATTTGTCGGAAAGCCAACCGGAGGAATTTTTAGCGAAAAAATGAGGCAAAATCGGCACGTCGCAGATGCGAGAACGTTGTCAGATTAAAAAATAAATTAAAAAATTGCCTAAAATCATAAATCGTCTGGAGGAATTAAGAAAATCTTGTAGAAGTTATATAACAAAGCTCACAAGATTGACGTCTGGCTGACAAAGTCATATTTCCATTTGGTGACACATATTGTGAATAATGGAATTAATAATGCACAATCCTATCACCACCGGTGAATGACAAAAAGCAAACAGAATAACTAGACCCAAAGGAAATACCTTTAGTCAAGAGAGGCCGACGATCAAATGAGTGAAAAAGGTAAAGGAGACCCGTTAAGAGCATTGGCACTGGCATCGTCCATCAGTGTGGAAATCGCAGCCGCTACGGTTGTGGGTTTCATGGGTGGGCGTTGGCTTGACAGCAAGTTAAATACCGATCCCTGGTTGATGCTGGCGGGACTGCTACTGGGCATGGCCGGGGGGATGTGGGGGGTCTACCATACCCTGGAAACCTTCCGCAAAAAAGACAAGGGGTGAGTCGATGCTGGGTTCCGCTACCATACCAAATTTGGAAACACAACAAAAGCGCACCGTAAAATCCACAGCCATTGTGGTAGCCTTTTTGGCCCTGGCTGTTCTCATTGACTATCAAAGTGCAGTTTACAAAGGCCTATTTGTTGGGTCTCTCGTTAGTTTGCAAAATGCCATCCTCCTCAGCAAGAGAATAAAAAAGGCTTCTACCATCAAAGATGTCGGCAAAGCAATTGCATACATGCGCAGGGGCTTTTTCATCCGCCTGATTCTTATCATGGCCACCCTGTGGCTGTCTGTCAGAATTCCCAGTATCAGCGTGAATGCCGCAGCGGTAGGCTTGTTTGTTGCCCCGGTGCTGTCCATATCCGATTTTTTGATCACGCTAATTAAAGAGAGCGTCCTCAAAAAAGACGCCCTCAATAATAAAGTTAATCAATTTCAACGTGAAGGGGGTGAAAACGCATGAGCGCTGCAGCGGGAGCTGCGCATGCAGCAGAGCATCATGATATGCTGCACGAGGTGGAAGTGGCCCTAAACTATTGGGGGATTCCACTGTTTACGGAGTACGATAAGTACTGGCACATCATGGGTCTCAGCATCAGCCCCAGGACCATGATCATGACCTGGATTACCATGGCACTGGTATTGCTCTTTGCCTGGGCCTGTACGCGAAACCTGAACGTCCGAAGCCCCGGCAAAGGACAGGCTGTCTTTGAAATGCTGTGGGAATTTCTTGGCGGTCAGGTATATACCAACCTGGGTCGCAAGTTAGGCAATGCGATGCTGCCCATTATCGTAACATTCTTTACCTATATCGCCTTTGCCAACCTTTTGGGTCTGATACCTACATTAAGTTCGCCCACAGCGGATAAAAACACAACCTTTGGTCTGGCTTTAATCGTTGTACTCTTAATTCATTTCCACGGTATCAAAGCAAACGGCATCGGCGGTCATATCGGGCACTATTTCCAGCCCTTTAAACCCTTCGTGATTCTGCACATCATTGAAGAAATCGCGAGACCGGTTACGCTGGCCTTCCGTCTTTACGGGAACATCTTCGCCGGTGAAGTACTGATCGCTGTACTGCTGGGTCTGTTAAGTATTGGCACCTATGTTTTTGGTGGATTTATTCCGTCAGTCATCTGGTTAGCCTTCAGTACCTTCGTGGGTTTCGTCCAAGCATTCGTATTCTCTATGCTGACAATCGCATATGTTTCACAGTTTGCTGCACACCACGATGCTGACCACCACTAAGGTTTAGTAATTAAAGATCTCATGAAAGGAGGGGAAATGAATGGACGTAACTGCTGCTGCTGCCATCGCTACCGGCTTAGCCGTAGGTTTAGGCGCTCTGGGCGCTGCTGTTGGTGACGGTATCTGTACCGGTAAAGCCATCGAAAGCATCGCTCGTCAGCCCGAAGCTAAAGGTACCATCCAAACCACTATGTTTATTTCCGTAGGTCTGATCGAATCTATCCCCATTATCGCCGTAGTTCTTGCCTTCATGCTGTTTGGTAAGATTGGTTAATTCGAAAGAGGTCTAGATTTTTCTTAGGACGGGGGCGATTTGGCGGGCTTAACGCTTTCTCCAAGCCCGCAGTCGCCTTCCTTATTGTCCGCCCAGACGGAAGGAGGGGAATTTGTGGAGAGCTTAGGTTTTAATGCTACGTTATTAGCCCAGATGTTTAACTTCCTGGTCTTATTAATCCTGCTCCGGGCGGTGGCCTACAAGCCGTTTATGAACATGCTGGAAAAACGCAAGGAACTTATCGAAAGCAGTATCGCTGCTGCCGAAGAAGATAAAAAGCAAGCAGAGCAACTACGTAATGCCCTGCAGGCTGACCTGCAGCGTTCTCGTCAAGAGGCCGCTGAGGTAATGGCCCGCGCAACCAAGAACGCTGAAGAACAGGCCCAGCAGATCATTGAAGCTGCGAAAGCTGAAGCTGCCCGCGTTAAGGACTCTGCCCTGCTTGAAATCCAGCGTGAGAAGGATAAGGCTGTAGCCGAACTCAGAGATCAGGTTGCTACACTCTCCATTTTGGTGGCTGGCAAAATTATCGACCAGAAACTTAACGATGATCTTCAGAAGGATCTGGTTAACAAATTTGTTAAAGAGGCAGGCGATCTGCCATGTTAAGAGGGGCTGTGGCAAGACGTTATGCCCAGGCCCTGTATGAAATTGCCCAAGCTAAAAATGCCCTGGAAACCATGGAACAGGAACTGAAGGGCATTGCCGAGGCAGTTGAAGGGACCAGGGAACTCCAGAAAGTATTATATCACCCGCAGGTGTTACCCGGCGAGAAGAAAAACCTGTTGAAGTCGCTCTTTGCCGATAAAGTTTCCGCCGAGACCATGAAATTCCTTGGCCTTGTTGTGGATAAGCGTAGAGAGAACTATATCGCAGGCATTGCCGCCGAGTTTTCCGCTCTGGCCAACGAAGCCCGCGGTAAAGTGGCTGCTGAAGTAACCACTGCCATTGAGCTTGGCGAAGAGCAGAAACAAGAATTGGTGAAAGTGGCTTCCCGCCTTGCCGGTAAAGAAGTAGAGCCAACCTTTGCGGTGGATCCTTCCCTTATCGGCGGTGTTGTTGTAAAAATCGGCAGCAAGGTGATCGACGGCAGTATCAAGACCCGCCTTGCCAGTCTGAAATCACGCCTCATGTCAAAAACCAGTTAATAGATAGGGGTGAACCAGTACATGAATTTGCGACCTGAAGAGATCAGCTCGATCATTAGGCAGCAAATCGATAAATACGAGGCCCAGGTAGAAGTTTCTGACGTGGGCACCGTTATCCAGGTCGGTGACGGTATCGCCCGTGTTTATGGCCTCGAGGACTGTATGGCCGCAGAACTGTTAGAGTTCCCCGGCGGTACCCTCGGTATGGCCCTCAACCTGGAAGAAGATAACATCGGCTGCGTTATTATGGGTCCCTACACCCATATTAAAGAAGGTGACCCCGTTAAGCGTACCGGTCGTATTATCTCCGTTCCCGTAGGCGATGCCCTGGTTGGTCGTGTTGTGAACCCGCTGGGCCAGCCCATCGACGGCAAAGGTCCTATTAAAACTGAGAAATACCGTGCCACCGAGCGTATCGCTCCCGGCGTTATTACCCGTAAGTCCGTTACCGTGCCTCTGCAAACCGGTATCAAGGCTATTGACGCCATGGTTCCCATCGGCCGCGGCCAGCGCGAATTGATTATCGGCGACCGCCAGACCGGTAAAACCGCTGTTGCAGTAGACGCCATCATCAACCAGAAGGGCCTGGACGTTATCTGTATCTACGTAGCAGTAGGTCAGAAGGCCTCCACCGTGGCCGGTGTTGTTCAAACCCTGGAAGCCCACGGCGCCATGGAATACACCATCGTAGTGGCCGCTAACGCTTCCGAACCCGCTCCGCTGCTCTACCTGGCCCCCTACGCCGGATGCGCAATGGGCGAAGAATTTATGGACAACGGTAAAGACGTATTAATCATCTACGATGACCTGTCCAAACAGGCCGCCGCTTACCGTGAAATGTCCCTGCTGCTGCGCCGTCCTCCCGGACGTGAAGCGTTCCCCGGTGACGTATTCTACTTGCACTCCCGCCTGCTGGAGCGTGCTGCCCGCTTAGCTCCGGAATTCGGCGGCGGTTCCTTAACCGCGCTGCCCATCATTGAAACCCAGGCCGGTGACGTGTCTGCCTATATTCCCACCAACGTCATCTCCATTACTGACGGCCAGATCTTCCTGGAGTCTGACCTGTTTAACGCCGGTCAGCGCCCTGCGATTTCCGTAGGTCTGTCGGTATCCCGTGTTGGTGGTGCAGCTCAAATTAAAGCCATGAAGCAGGTAGCCGGTCAGCTTCGTCTGGACCTGGCTCAGTACCGCGAATTGGCTGCCTTCGCCCAGTTCGGCTCCGACCTGGACAAAGCTACCCAGGCAAGGCTTAACCGTGGTGCCCGTACAGTACAAATTCTGAAGCAGGCTCAATACAAGCCCTATCCCGTTGAAGAGCAGGTTGTTATCATCTACGCAGCCGTTAAAGGCTTCCTTGATGATATCGAACTGAACCGTGTAGGTGCTTTTGAAGAAGGCTATATCAACTTTATGCGTTCCAGCAAGTCTGATATCCTGAATGCTATCAAGACCGACAAGGAAATTAAGCCCGAGACCGATGCCAAGTTAAAGGCAGCCATCGAAGAGTTTAAGAAGTCCTTTGCTTAAACCATTTAAGTCAAGGGAAATTAAGGTGGTGATTTAGTAGATGGCCAGTGCGCAAGATATTAGGCGCCGGATTAAGAGTGTTAAGAGTACCCAGCAAATCACCAAAGCTATGAAAATGGTTGCTGCTGCCAAGCTTCGCCGGGCTCAAGAGGCTGTTACCTCCGCACGTCCCTTCGCTCTCAAGATCAGAGAGGTGCTGAGCCGTGTGGCTGCTGCCAGCGGTGGTGCGAGCCACCCGCTCCTTGAGGTACGGGAAATCAAGAAGACTGCCTATGTGGTTATCACCGCAGACCGTGGTCTATGCGGGGGCTTTAACGCCAACATTCTGCGGAAAGCCGCAGCAGAGCTTAAAAACATTAACAACCCGGCAATCGTAGCGGTCGGACGTAAGTCTAGAGATTACTTTGGCCGCCGCGGCTATGACATTGCAGCTTCCTATGTTCGTCTAGGTGAAAATATTCAGTTCTCTCAGGCCAAGGAAATTGCCAAATTTGTAATGGACAAATATATGGCAGGAGAATTTGACGAAGTTTATCTGGTATTTAGTGAATTCGTTAACGTTCTCTCTCAGCGTCCCACCACCATCAAGTTGCTGCCGGTGGAGACCCCTGCTGAGGAAACAAAGGGTCCCAAGGTGGAATACATCTTTGAACCCTCCGCCGAGGCCGTATTGGCAGAACTACTACCCACATATGTAGAGACACAGGTATTCCGTTCCATGCTGGAAGCCAAGGCCGGCGAGCAGGGTGCACGTATGACTGCCATGGATTCCGCTACTAAGAACGCCAAGGATATGATTAACAAACTCACTCTGTCCTTGAACCGTGCCCGCCAGGCTGCCATCACCAAGGAAATCTCCGAAATCGTTGGCGGTGCAGCGGCACTGGAATAAAAAGCGTAAAGTCAATGTTCTTCGCCATACGCTGCTTCATATTCGCACCCGCGCCTTAAGCATTAAGCGAATAGCGAACAGCGAACAGCGAAAAACAAACAGCGAAAATCTGACTGCAAGGAGGTCGGAGAACGTAATGAACGTAGGCCATGTCGTCACGGTTATCGGCGTGGTTGTGGACGTAGAGTTCGCACCAGGCCAGGTACCTGGCATATATAACGCCCTTAAGATCCGTACGGAGGACCAGGATGACAAGTCCACCAAATGGAACTTAACATTGGAAGTGGCCCAACACCTGGGCAACAACCGCTGCCGTGCCATTGCGATGTCCTCTACCGAGGGCCTGAAGCGTGGCATGAAAGTAGTTGACACCGGCAAATCTATCTCCGTACCCGTTGGCCGCCCCGTTCTGGGCCGCCTGCTGAGCGTACTGGGTGACGAGATTGACGGTTTAGAACCCGTTAAAGCTGACAAATACTATCCTATTCACCGTCCCGCCCCGGCTCTGGTTGACCAGTCCACCAAAGCAGAAATGCTGGAGACCGGCATCAAGGTTATCGACCTGATGATCCCCTTCTTGAAGGGTGGAAAAATCGGTCTGTTCGGCGGCGCCGGTGTAGGTAAGACCGTTATCGTTATGGAGCTCATCAACAACATCGCCAAGCAGCACGGCGGTATCTCCGTATTCGCCGGCGTAGGTGAGCGTACCCGTGAAGGTAACGACCTCTACCATGAAATGAAAGAAGCAGGCGTATTGGACAAGACCATCATGGTGTTCGGTCAGATGAACGAACCCCCGGGTGCCCGTCTCCGCGTAGGCTTGACCGGTCTTACCATGGCAGAATTCTTCCGTGATGAAGAAGGCGCCGACACCCTGCTGTTCATCGACAACATCTTCCGTTTCACCCAGGCAGGTTCCGAGGTATCCGCGCTCTTAGGCCGTATGCCCTCCGCGGTAGGTTACCAGCCCACCCTGGCCACTGAAATGGGTCAATTGCAAGAACGTATTACCTCCACCCGTAAGGGTTCCGTTACCTCGGTACAGGCCATTTACGTCCCTGCGGACGACTTGACTGACCCGGCGCCGGCCAACGCCTTCGCGCACCTGGACGCCACCGTAGTATTAAGCCGTCAAATCGCCGAGCTCGGAATTTATCCCGCGGTTGACCCGCTGGATTCCACCTCTCGTATTCTCGACCCCCACGTAGTGGGTAAAGAGCACTACGATTGTGCCCGCGGTGTGCAGGCTGTTCTCCAGCGTTATAAAGAACTGCAGGACATCATCGCCATTCTGGGTATGGACGAACTGTCCGACGAAGACAAGCTGATCGTTGCCCGCGCCCGGAAACTGCAGCGTTTCTTATCCCAGCCCTTCCACGTTGCGGAAACCTTTACCGGTACCCCCGGCGTGTACGTATCTCTGAAGGACACCATCCGTGGTTTTAACGAGATCGTAGCCGGTAAGTATGACCACCTGCCGGAGCAAGCCTTCTATATGGTAGGCGGCATTGAAGAAGTTGTGGAGAAGGCTAAAAAGATTGAGGCTGGTGCTTAATTATGGCTAAAACCCAACGCCTTGATATCGTCACTCCTGAAAAAGTTGTTTTCAGTGAAGAAATCGACTTCATTGTAGCACCCGGTGCCGACGGTGAACTCGGTATCTTACCTGAACACGCTCCTCTGGTTACAGCCCTCAAGATTGGTACAATGAGGGTACAGCAGGGCGGCAAATTCTTTAAAGTGGCCGTCAGCGGTGGGTTCATGGAAGTCAAGAACAGCCGGGTTGTTGTTCTGGCTGACACCGCCGAACGGGCCGACCAAATCGATGTTGAGCGGGCCAAAGCTGCCAAGCAGCGCGCCGAACAGCGCCTAGCCGGCAAAAGCTCCGAAATCGACATCGCCCGGGCCGAAATTGCCATGCAAAAGGCTCTCAACCGTATCAAAGCTGCTGAATAAGCAGCCAAACCCCAGGATAGGGAAGCTATCCTGGGGTTTTTGTATTTTACGGCAGGTTTTGTGGCAATACTGTATATAGCCTAATCGGCATTTCTATAGGGTATTGTTGTTAGCCTAACAGGTGTTTGTTACGGGTCCAGTAAAGGCCAAATTGTCTAACAACAGGACCCCATAGAAATGCTCTTAAGTCTAGCAGCTGGACCAAAAAGGAATACCCTAAAGTCTACAGCGGGAGTTTCCATGGAAAAAATTATTATAACCGGTGGTCGTCCACTAAACGGTTCCGTCCGCGTCAGCGGTGCCAAAAACGCTGTCTTGCCCATATTGGCCGCTTCCCTGTTAACCACAACTCAGACCAAACTTCTGGACGTGCCAAACCTTGCCGATGTCGGGGTGATCAGCTCTGTCCTGCAAGAACTGGGAGCAAAAATAGAAAAAAGAGACGGAGAACTGATCGTCTCCGTCCCCAAGCTAACCGGCACAGAAGCACCTTACGAGTACGTTCGTAAAATGAGGGCCTCCTTCCTGGTCATGGGCCCCCTGCTGGCCCGGGCGGGAAAGGCCAGAATCTCACTGCCTGGCGGCTGTGCCATCGGCACCCGGCCCATCGACCTACACCTCAAAGGCTTCGCAGCCCTGGGGGCCGATATTCGCTATGGCTCCGGCTACGTCGAAGCCACCGCCAGGGAACTGGTGGGCGCAAAAATCTACCTGGATTTCCCCAGCGTGGGAGCCACCGAAAACATCATGATGGCAGCCGTCCTGGCCAAAGGCCAAACCACCATCGAAAACGCCGCCGAAGAACCGGAAATCGTCGATCTGGCCAACTTCCTCAGTACCATGGGAGCCAAAATCAAAGGCGCCGGCACAAAGGTGATACGCATCGATGGGGTGGAACAGCTCACCGGTGCTGCCCATGCCGTCATACCGGACCGGATAGAGGCAGGCACCTACCTGGTGGCAGCAGCCATCACCAAAGGAAATGTACTGGTGGAAAACATCATCGTCGACCACCTGAAACCTGTGGTGGCCAAACTGATAGAAGCCGGTGTGGAACTGACGGAAGAAGAAACCGGCATCCGGGTCAACTGCACCGGCAGAGCCAAAGGAGTTGACATAAAAACCCTCCCCTACCCCGGCTTCCCCACCGACATGCAGGCCCAATTCATGGCCCTCACGACGGTATCCGAAGGCACCAGCATCATTACAGAAACCGTCTTTGAAAACCGCTTCATGCATGTCAACGAACTCAGACGCATGGGCGCCAAAATCAAAATCGAAGGCCGCACCGCCATTGTCCAGGGCGTCAGAAGCCTCAGCGGGGCCGAAGTCAAAGCCACCGACCTGCGGGCCGGCGCCGCCATGATCCTGGCGGGCCTCGCCGCAGAAGGCGAAACAGCCATCTCCAACATCCACCACATCGACCGCGGCTACGAAAACCTGATTGAGAAGCTCCAAGGGATAGGAGCCATCATCCGGCGTGTGAAAGCTTGCGTACCGGTATAGAATTACAGTAACAAAAAATACATACAGAAAACATGAAGGCCAGTGGAATATTCTACCACCGGCCTTCATATATTTTAGAGGGACAAGCATTTACTAAAAGCCAACAGCCAATTTAAAGGACGGTGTACAAAGATGCGCAAACTCTTCCTCGCCCTATTCGGCCTCCTAATCCTCGTAATCGCTTTCCCTTCATTAATTATAAAGCTCAACCAAATCACCCACCCAGCCAAAATACAATCCGAAGGCACCACTGTGAAAATGTACAATCACCTGACAGGTCAAATCCAACAAATCCCCCTGGAAGAATACCTGATTGGCGTGGTAGCAGCTGAAATGCCGGCCTCCTTCCCGGTGGAAGCCCTCAAAGCCCAGGCCGTAGCAGCCCGTACCTACATTATGCAGCGCCTGGCGCCCGGCGGCGTCAAAAACTCCCGCCACCCGGGAGCCGATGTGTCCAGCGACCCCAGAGAAGGACAGGCCTGGATCTCCCGGGAAGAAATGCAAAAACGCTGGGGCAAAGTCAAATCACTTGAATACTACTACAAAATCAAATGGGCGGTAGACAACACCCGGGGCCAGGTCATCACCTACAAATCCCAGCTCATATTCCCGGCCTTTCACGCATCCTGCGGCGGCGGCACAGAAAACGCCGAAGAAGTATGGGTAGCAGCAGCCCCCTACCTCAAAGGCGTCCCCTGCCCCTACTGCGCCGACCCCGAACCGGAAAGGCAGGTGACATATACCCTGGCGGACATAGATAAAAAACTAAAAACAAACCTTACTGCCATGCCGGTTTCCACCATCAAAACCAAAGCCGTCATGATCACCAGGGAAACCGCCACCGGCCGCCCTAAAGAAATCCAAATCGGCAGCAAAACCTACCCGGCCACCATGCTCCGGGAACTCCTTAACCTCCGTTCCACCCGCCTTACCTGGAGCATCGAGGGCGACAAAATCACCTTCACCACCCGCGGCCACGGCCACGGCGTCGGCCTCTGCCAATACGGCGCCAAAGGCTTTGCCCAAAAAGGAAAGACCTACGAAGAAATCCTTAAGCACTATTACACCGGAGTGGAGATAACTAAGATGAAATAGTGTAAAATTGACCCAAAAGAAATACTCAAAAAAACTGAAAGCTGTGATGGCCGAAGGCTGACGGCAAAAGGCCCATGTATAAAACCCGGCAATTTTGGTAATACTTTAACTAAATAAGTAACACCAGAGGTGACTAAAAACCATGTGGCCTTTCGAAGACTCCTTGCGTAATAAACTGCGAAACCAGGACCTTATTAAAAAATACCGTGACTGGCTCAGAAAATGGCTGTACAGAGGAAACAAGATCAATCCCTTTACCCTCATGGGTATCCTGGTAACCGTAGCATTATTATCAGCCTATGGCTTCTATTCCTGGTTTAACGGCCCCTCTGTCCAGGAGGCCGTTACCTCGAACAACACCAACCAGGTAATTAATCAGGACTACCAAAAAGCGCCACCCGCTTGCGATCAAAGCCAGGCTAATTCAGCCAGCCAACCCGTAGAGACAAAAGAAACCTCTGTCCAGCCCGAGCTCAACCCCGAAGAAATGATTAAACCGGTCATGGGACACGCCCTTACCGGAGTAGGCATGACCTTCTCCGAATTGTTCAAAGACTATCGCTACCATAACGGCGTGGCTCTGGCCGCCGGCCCCGGCGCAGAAGTAAAAGTAGCACTACCCGGCACAGTATCGCTGATCTCCACCGGAGAGGACGGCACCAATACAGTCAGCATCAACCACGGCAGCGGCTGGGAGTCCTCGTATAGCGGTTTGGATCAGGTCAATGTGAAAGCCGGACAGAAATTAGCACAAAATGAAGTGCTTGGCACCCTTGGCAAATACAGCAGAACCAACGGGATCATGGAGAACCACCTGTACTTCAAAGTAACCAAGAACGGGGAACCCGTAGACCCCAATATTTACTGGAAATAAATAATAGCTTGTCATTGCTCATCCAAATGGCCAAATAATGGCCGTTTTCTTTTTATTTTGTGACATTTCTCCCACCCCCACGCATATATTTAAGTAAAAAACAAGCTCGGAGAAGAACAACTTACCAATGAATATAGACATACACTCTCTCACTTCTAACCTCACAATCTAACTTCTAACCTCTCACATCTCACTTCTAAAACAGGAGGTAGGGAAATGCAGGACTACATCCAAAAGCGGGTGCTGGACATCTGTGCTTATATTCTGGAAACCAAGGCAACGGTCCGGAGAGCAGCCCAGGTCTTCCGGGTCAGCAAAAGCACAGTACACAAAGACATGACCGAACGGCTCCCGTCCCTTAATAAACACCTGGCACAGGAAGTCAAAGCCATCCTGGACGAAAACAAAGCCGAACGCCACCTCAGAGGCGGCGAAGCCACCCGCCGCAAGTATAAAGAAATCATCTAAAACTCTACTGTGAAATTTTACAGATAGAGAGGAATTTTAGCAGGAAAGAGAGAATCCTACCACCTTAGGACACTCTGCCATTCCTGTCATTTCTTTTTACATACAAGGCGTACAACCCCACCCCGAATGGCGGACAAGCCCCCACATACAAGCCAGGAGGAAAACAAAACCAAGGGGTCTGGCTCCTGCCGCAACGAACCTATCACATTAAAGAAGCGCTTACAATCGGCAGGTGCCTGACCCCGTCTAACAGGTAATACATACAAGCTAGGAGGAAAACAAATGTTTGGATTCAGCTCCGACATCGGCATCGACCTGGGCACCGCCAGCGTCCTGGTCTATGTCAAAGGAAAAGGCATCGTTCTCCGGGAACCCTCGGTGGTAGCCATAAACAAAGATACCGGCCGCATCATCGCCGTCGGCGAAGAAGCCCGCCGCATGCTGGGCCGCACCCCCGGCAACATCGTGGCCACCCGCCCCCTGCGGGAAGGCGTCATCGCCGACTACGACGTCACCGAAAAAATGCTTCGTTACTTCATTAATAAAGCCAACGGCAGAAGATGGTTCTTCCGCCCCCGGGTTATGGTCTGCATCCCCTCCGGCGTTACCGGCGTGGAGGAACGGGCCGTCCGCCAGGCCGCCATCTCCGCCGGGGCCCGCAGCGCCCACCTCATCGAAGAGCCCCTGGCCGCCGCCCTGGGTGCCGGCATCGACATCTCCGAACCCAGCGGCTCCATGGTGGTGGACATCGGCGGCGGCACCTCCGACGTGGCCGTCCTCTCCCTGGGCGGCATCGTCTGCAGCCGCTCCATCCGGGTGGGCGGTGATAAATTCGACGAAGCCATTGTACGTTATATAAGGAAAGAATTCAGCCTCATGATCGGCGAGCGCACCGGGGAAGAAATTAAGGTGGAAATCGCTACTGCTTTTCCTCAGAAAACACCCGAACGTGTTACCCAGATCCGGGGCCGGGACCTCATCACCGGCCTGCCAAAAGCCGTAACCGTCAGCAGTCATCAGATCTACCATGCCATCGAAGAACCCTTGGAAGCGGTAGTTGGTGCTGTAAAGGAAGTCCTGGAAAAGACTCCCCCTGAACTGGCAGCGGATATCGTCAACAAAGGTATTGTCATGACCGGCGGCGGCTCCCTGCTGCACGGGCTGGACATGCTGCTGTCCGAAGAAACCGGCCTGCCGGTTTATGTGGCGGAAGACGCCATCTCCTGTGTAGCCCAGGGAACTGGGAAGGCACTGGCCATGATGAACGTTTTGCCGAAGCCGAAGAGCAGTAA
>JBFMCH010000087.1:0-3894 GCA_040754595.1 Bacillota bacterium | reverse complement strand
ATGCCAGAAAGAAGGTGCCCTGATTGAGACTGCCGGATAAACTTAAGCCTGCCTTAAAAACAATCAAAGCTGCCCGTGACATAGAACTGCCGCCCTGGGTAAAGAAGCATAAAAAAGCCGTACTCATCACAGCCGGGCTGCCGGTGGCCATACCCCTTCTCTATATCGCAGACGTGTGGGCCATAGGCAGCCTGGCGGCTTTCATCCATGATATCAGCTGGAGTATGAGGGCCTTTAATGTTCTGGCTTCACCGGAGGAAATAGCGGCAGCCAAAACTCACGGCAAAGTGCTGTCCTATGTTTCAGGACACCCTGTACAAACAGCCATAGCCTGGCTGAAAAAACCGGCCCGGGAACTGACCCACCCGGATGTAAGGAATATCTGGCTGTGGCTAAATTTATTTTTAACAATCCCTGTGGCAGCAGGAGTAATATTCCTGCGAAAACACAAACAAAACAAAAACAACTCCAACATGATACACGGCCTTAAAATCGTTAACAATCCAGCCTATGGTACATCACGATGGGTGTCATTAAAAGACCTTAAGAGTTTTTGTGAATTCGGGCCGCCGGTGTCACCGGAAAACAACCCGGGAAATAAAATAAAATTTCCCGGCGGAAACCTTATTGGAGAACTTGAAGGGAAAATTGTTCGGGTTAATTTTGAAAAAATGCCTACAGTACTAAAAGATACACCTAAAACAGCGCCTCATTGTATTGCCTACGGCGGAACAGGATCAGGGAAATCATTCAGTTTTGTATCCAGCAATATTGTGGCAGCCGCCGCCGAGGGACAATCCCTGGTAGTCATTGACCCCAAAGGAGAACTATTTACAACCTTTGCCAAATGGCTTAAAAAGAAGGGATACGAAAATGTATGGGCGTTAAACTTTATGACACCAGAACACAGCCACCGCTGGAACCCTGTTCTTGAATGTGAGAACGATGCTGAAATATCAGAAATGATAGATACCTTATCCCGAAATGCCGCCAGCGACAGCAAATCATATTTCATGTTAAAAGCTATGGAACTAATGGAGGCCTTCATCGGCCTCCTGAAAGGCGATTTTCCTATAGAACAGCAGCATATGCGATCCATTATGACCTTATCTGCTTGGCCGGCAGAAAAACTAGAGGTTCGTTTCAGAAACGCATATAAAGCCGGAAAAATCAGCTCAACCATCTATGAGCGCTGGCGTGGTGTAGTAAAAGAAAACTACGGGTATGCCCAATCAAACCTCACCGCGGTATTAAAAAACCTGACCACCGACCCACTGGCCGCACTACTTTCACAACAGGAAATAAAACTTGATGAGATTGGCAAGAAGAAAACAGCTCTATTCCTGATCATTCCTACCAGCGGAGAAGGCGTCTATTTAAGGCCAATTTTATCCATATTCTATAAATTCCTCTTTAAAAGACTGGACAAATTGGCCTTTAATAGCCCCGGACAAACCCTGCCGGTCAAAGTTCGCAATATTTGGGATGAAATGGCCAATGTCGGCATGATACCGGGCCTGCCGGAAATTATTTCAACTGCCAGGAGTAAAGGGATTCACATACAAATGATCCTGCAAACACCTTCCCAGTTGGAATATGTTTACGGTGTCCAAGAGGCGAAAACCATCCTGGGCAACTGCCCGACAGTGATGCTGATAGGCATAGCCCCGGCAGACAGTGAACTGGCCAAAATGTTTAGCGAAAAACTGGGCAGCGCAGCAGTGGAAGCCGAGCATACCAGTGAAGATACAACAGTTCCAATAAAACATGTGTTTGAGTTAAAGAAGAAAACACGAACCATAATTGAACGGCCATTAATGACCATGAGCGAAATACTAAGGATTGGTCCCAAAGACTGCATTGCCCTTTTACAGTGGAGCTATCCGGCCTTTCTAAGAAAAATTGGCTGGACAGAACTGCCACAAGCTACAGAAATTATTTCTTGCGGTATGCTGCCAGTTAACGAATTTATACCGGCCAGGAATTTTGAGGTCAGCAAACCGGATGTTGACGGAGAAAATCCAATTAATGAGAAACAAGCAAATTCGCCCGCAGAACCCTTATTATTCTCCCAAAAGAAAACCTCAGTAAAATTAAGTTTTAATCAACAAAACAACCAACCTGACCAACCGGCCTGTCAAACAGCCATAACAGAACCGGCTGTTTCAGATGATGAACAAAAACAAGAAAATTACGGAGAAACAGATAAAATAGACAATCCCGAAAGCAACATTGAAGACTTCGTTAATGATATCCAACATATTCCAAAGAAAAATAACGTTCCTTGGTAATGAGATCCCGGTTGTTCCGGGATCTATTTTTAAAATCAAAAAGCGAAAGGATGAGTGATATGCAAAACTTTAAACTGGCTCCTGAAGGACTGGAATTAAGAGAACTTGATGTATGGGGGCCCATTTACGAAGCTAAAACTTACGGTACTATAATCACAGCAAGAGTAGTTTGGGTACGCCACATTAACGGGCAGGGAGAAACCTGGGAGATTGAATTTGATAACGCACCAGGTATTACCGGGTTAGTTCCGGCTGACGAGTCAGGACTTCCGGACAAGACCCCCATGAAAACCTTTATTGGACAACTTATCTCTGTTAAAGTAATCGCTGTTAACAGGAAAGAAAACCTGGTAGCAGCCAGCCGCAAAGAAGCGGTAAACATCGCCCTAAACAAGCTACTAAACCAAGTAACAGAAGGAGAAGAAATTAGTTCAGTGGTTAAGGCTGTAGGGGAGCGCAGCGTCCTGCTGGATATCGGTGGCGGAGTCATTGTTAAAATACCCATCGAAAAGGCACGGCTGTCCGATGGCGTACCGCTGGACGTGCAATACAGGATCGGTAGTATAGTCAATGTGATAGTGACCGAAATCAATAAGCAAGAGAAAATAATTTATGTTGAACCAACCGATCCTTGGGCCAGGTGGCAGTTTAAAAGAGGGGAAGTGGTGCTCGGAACCATCGTAGGAACTAGGGATACCACAACCTTTGTGGCAGTAAAACCTGGTTTGATCGGTATTGCCCCATACCGAGCCAAGGACACCTATACAGTGGGAGATAAGCTTGAATTTCAAGTAGTAGCCTTTGATGTAAAAGAAAGAAAACTGCACATGGTGGAATGGGATCCTAAGAAAACACTACAACGCCGTCGTGAAAAATACTTTGCACAGAAACGGCGCAGTAGACAAGCCAGCAACAGCAGGGGAGAAAAAATTAGCACCGGTGTGTACAAGTAAATTAGGAAAGGAGAACTAAAATGCAGGATACTAAGAAAAAAGAAGCCAGACCCCGGGACAGCGCTTTCGCTTACGGCACAGCCGTAAGCATATCCCGGCTGCCGGTGGAAATAATATCCCAGGACTTCGGTGGACGAGCTTTTGAAGTGCTGCAGTACATGGAAGAGGCGGAATTTCTTCTGAGCCTGTCTTTAGCAAACCTTATAAAAGAAAACAGATATGCAGTTAATAAGTCAATTAACAGCCTCTGGTATGCAGGATTGATCCGCTGGATTAGTGTATCAGGAAACAATGCCATTTTTAAGATTTATATGACCATGGATTCCAGGCCTCCCAAGGACCCTAATGAAGCATGCCGTTTGGCTACTTTAAGTCTTTTTTACGCTTTAGCTAAAAAAGACGTACCGGGCTTTGGCTGGCGGCTTATCAGAAGCAAAGATACTCCGGTAATGGCGGAAATGAGCTATATCAACCGGGAAACCAAGGAACTGTCAAAAATGATTATTGATGCCCCCAGGCGAGGAGAAAAACCACACCCGGACGCACAATTGATAATTTTTCCAACAGACGATGAAGCAAAAGCATTAATGGCCGGAACTAAACAGACCAAACAAATAACTTCAGATTTGCGACTTTTAGATAACGACGGT
>JBFMCH010000086.1:0-11442 GCA_040754595.1 Bacillota bacterium | reverse complement strand
GTGGTGAGGGACACAGTAATGTTCCGTAAAAGAGGAGTGGGAAAAAGTGGGGAAAACCGGGAAAGATTAGGATAGAACCCAGTAATGACGGGAGTTTCAGGGTATTAAGAGGGGGTTAAAAAATTTGGGGCCGGGGACACAATATTTTTCCGCGAACTTGATTTTGAAGATAACACCGGTTAGTAGCAGAATAAAAAAGCCTTGATTTATAAGGGTTTCTTGTTTTAATAAGCTGTCAAGGTAAGGAACTTGACAGTTGTTTTATTAACTCGGCGCAAATGCTTGTAAATAAAGGGTTAAAAGGAATTATGTAAAATTGTGGTAAGGAACTAAGGAACTAAGGAGCCTATATAAAAACAGCCTTACTCTTGTTAACAAGTACAGGAGAGCGGCTGTTTTTTTGTATTCTACCGGGATAGATAGTACATTTTTTATCATTCATTTTTTGGCCGCTTATCTATAAACCGAGGATAAGGATCGTCTTGTGTTTCAAATTCATTTTTAATCTCTTCTAGAACTTCTAAATGTATTTTGTCATTTCTTACATGGTCAAATTCTGATACATACTGCTCGTACAGATGTTTACACCGAAGCGTAAAGATAATTTTCCATTTCTCTGCTAAATCCCTAGTATATCTCTGAAAAATTGCTTCCCGACGTTTATAATAGTCCAGTTCTGACAACAATCCGTTTTCCCATTCTTCCTTTGAAGGCAGGTAGTTACCAAAATAAACCCTCTTAAGTATGTCTAATGTTGTATATAGATTTGATAGCATTATATTTCTCTCATCAATAATATTATTTCCATTAGATGCTTTTTTATCTGTTTCAGCTTTTAAGATAGAATTAATTACTTCGTAGAAGTGATTCATAAGAGAAATAACTTTTCTTTTAATGTCATCTGGTTTATCCGCTATTTTTTCATCCATTTTTAAGACTTCATTAAAAAACATTTCTTCAGATGACCTTCTATAGTCTGATTTACCTGTTAAATAGCTTCCACTAACATTAAAAAAGTCCCCCAATGCTATAAGCGCATTAAAATTAGGGTTCCTTTTATTGTTTTCATATTGTATTATTGCACTTTTAGACAGTCCGACTGCTTTAGCTAATTCTGCCTGAGTTAGAGCTTTTTCTTTTCGTAATTGTTTAAGCCTCTCACCTAAAGTTGCCACACTTATCACCCTACCATAGTTTTCCATAATTAATAGATTTTAACCAAGACATAGTCATAACAGCCATGTCTTCGGAAGGCAAATTACAGGAGACTAACGTCCTTTTCCGTGGCAGTTAAGTAGAGCTTAGTGATACTGCCCACCAGGCGGAACGGGGACAATTGAAAAGCGTTAAACCGTATTACAATTATATCCAAAATTATTCAAATGAGCAACTTTATCTTACTAAAAACACTTGAAAATATTCATACGACTAATTATAATAGTGGTAGGTTATTCGATTGAATAACCTCTAAAGGGGGTCTTGAAATGATTATAAAAGCTAAAACAAAAGAGCTAGCATCAATAAGGATAAGACAAGGTTTATCGCGGCATGCGCTCTCTCAAAAAGCCGGGTTAAACAAGTATACTGTCGCAAGAATTGAAAAAGGATTAAATTCACCCAGTCCCAAAACGGCAAAAGCAATATCCGACGCACTTGGTTGTAATTTTGAAGAAATATTTATACTGCTCGAAGAAGCCAGTAACGCCTCTTAAAGATAAGCCTGTTATCGCGGCAATGGAGATAATTAACAAATATCAATCAAATGCGGAGGGGGTGAGAAGAAATGTGGATAACCACAAAGCACGCAGCACTGCTTTTAAATATTTCAGAAAGAGCTATTCGGGGAAAAATTCAAGCTGGCTGTTATGAAGTCAGGGAAATTAGAAATGCTCAGATTGGTGGGCGTGGCGGCAAATCCTATGAAATTCACATTTCTTCTCTACCTCCTCAAGCAAGGAAACAATACCTGGAAAATCTCCAGGATATGAAAAATGATGTCACAGAATCCGGCCAGAACGCACCGGAGAATAAAGAACCGGAATTTACAACGCCGGGCGGCTACATCAATAAATACGGCGTTGACGCAGTGGACAAGGCGCTGCAAATAGAAGCCGCCATAAGGGACATTGAAACCGCCCCTGACCGTTTGGAGGTCGGGCGCAGAGTCCACAAATGGGCCAGGCTCTTTGATGTTACAGACAAGACTATCAGGAGCTGGAGGAAAGAATTCGCGGCCAACGGCTTGACAGGTTTATTCCGGAAAGAGCGGGCAGAAAAAGGAACCAGGAAAAGCACCTGTGAAGCCGCCGCTGATCGGCTGAAATTAATATTCCTGACCGAGAACAAAACCACTTTAAAAGAAACCTACAGGCAGTTAAAGAAAGAGATTAAGGACACCGGCCCGGATACCTGTTTAGAGTGCTACTACTCCGGCCAGTGCGCGGATATGGACAAAAACGGCTGGAAAATCGGCTCATACAAAACGGCGCAGCGGATAGTCAAAGAGCTGGAGTACGGAGAGAAAAAGCGTTACCGGGAAGGCCTGCAGAAATGCCGGGCGGATGCCATGCCCAAAGGGCGGGTTGACTTTACCAAATACCTGGTTAACGAACGCTGGACAAGCGATCACCATACCTGCGATTTCTTCTGTGTGGACGAATACGGCTACCTGGCGAGGCCGCACCTTACCGTTTGGCAGGATGTGCGGTCAAGAGTCATAACCGGCCTTACACTGAGCTTCCAGGGTAATTCCCATACAATCGGGCTTGCCTTTGCCCACGGGATACTGCCGAAACCAGGTTCACTAGTTAAGGGCGTCCCCAAAGAGGTATATACGGACAACGGTCGAGACTACCGAAGTCATTACCTGGGCCAACCTGAGAAGGTTACAGGCCGCCACGAGTATACCACTGAAATGCGTGGTCTGTTCTCAATGTTGAAAATTGAACCGCACTACTGCGAGCCTTACAGTCCGTGGAGCAAACCCCCGGAATCCTTCTTCCGGACATTTAAGATGCAGTTTTCCGTACATCAGCCCGGATACACCGGCGGTTCACCGGACGAAAGGCCGGAAGGCCTTGATAAGGAGCTTAAAAAGCTGAAGGCTGAAGGTAAGATATTAACTCTGCAAGCGGCCTACGACAGGATAATTGACTGGGTAATGAACGACTATCACCATCAAGTACATAGCGAACTTGGAGACACCCCAATGAATGTATACTTGAACGCCCCCAGGTACGAAGGCGGGACGGTATCCCAAAGTGTGGCCGCGATACTGTTGTACCACACCGAGAAGAGAAAAGCCGGGCGCGACGGTATTAAATTTAAAAAGTTATTATTCAAAAGTCGTGAACTTTATCCGCTGCAAGACAAGTGGGTTCAGGTTCGATATGATCCCTTTGATCTCAGCAGCATCATTGTAGAGCACGAAGGTAAATTCGTCTGCATAGCCGAGAGGTACACGGCCATGCGGACCCAGGAGGACGTAGAAGCGAACGCCAAAGAACAGGCTTATTACATGAACCGGATTAAAGAAAAGCATGAAAAGTATGTTCGCGGTTCTACCCCGGTCAGGCGTAAAAAGTCCAAAGAGGTTGTTGTCGGGGAAACGCTGGACAAGCCGGAAGAAAAAGATGTTGTTCGCATAACCGGCCTGGAGCAGGCGGCCAAGGTGCGCCAGAAAAACCAGACCGGCAAGAAGCCCACTCCCCCGCCGGAGACAGAAGCGCACGCCGGTTTTGAATGGTACCGGCTGGGATATGAGGAGTTTAAGAAAGCCGCCGCGGGAGATGAACAATAAACAAATACAAGAAAGGAGCGGATGTCTGTGAAAAGAGGCGAACTGAGCAGAAAGGGGCTATCGGTGGTTAGAGCCGAGGAGCCTCAAAAAGAAAGGCACGACAGCGGAAGCAGCCTGATTGAACTGGGAACCTGGGAAACGTCAGATTTCGTTCAATCAATCGGCATGTGCTTCCGCTGCCGCGAGGAGCGCACCATGGGACTCCTTATTGGGCCGCCCGGCTCCGGCAAGACCACTGTCATTAACTCCTTCGCCCAAAGGTTTAATGACACAGTGCTCATTACCGCCACGGTGACCATGGCCGTTAAGGACTTACTGGAGGTCATTGCAGGAGCAATCGGCGTTACCGTTTACGGCGGCAACAACCAACGGTTTAAACAAATTGCCGAAGCCCTGAAGCGCCATCCAGTAACCTTAATCGTCGATGAAACAGAAAATCTCATAACCAGGTCGAGTATATCAAAAATTGAAATACTCCGTCAACTGCACGACATGGCTGGAATCGGGGTTATATTCTGCGGCACGCCCCGGCTGGAAGAGTTAATAATCCGTGGCCCAAATGGCCGGGACAACCTTGCGCAGCTATATTCCCGCATTTTATACCGCTACAGGCTGAAGGGAATATCCGGCAAGGAAGTAACGAACATTCTCACACAATACACAGCAGACAAAGCGGCTGTTGACGAATTAACGGCCATTGCCACCAATACCGCCAGGGGCGGCCTTCGGATGTTCACCAATGTTCTGAGGCGGTGCCTGACCATCTCACAGAACACGGGAGAACCGATAATTAAGGATATGGTACTGCAGGCGACGGGCATGATGATCATATAGCGGGAGGCGCTGCTCCATGGTAAATATCGCTTACTGGAAAGGAGGTAACCAGGAAGACGGTATGGGAAGCGGCTGAACCGCTTCCGGTGCGAAAGCCTCGGAAGGAATACGTTAAGCGAGGAGGAAGCCGTCATGGCATCAATCACAAAGCCCCAGGTCAGGAAAATATGGGCGACGTCTAAGGAGTTGGGCCTTGATGAGGAAACAGTTTATACCATCGTCTACCGTGAAACGGGCTGTGACAGTATCTCAAGCCTCACAAAAGAACAAGGGGTAGACGTAATCAACGCCCTGGTGTCTCTAAAGGAACAGAAGCCGCTCCGGCCGGGGATGGCCACGGAAAAGCAATTGTGGCTCATCAGCAAGCTGGTAAAAGACCTTGGTTGGGACGACAATCCCAAGAGGTTGCAGGGTTTTGTTAAGCGCCTGGTCAAGGTTGATAACCCGCGCTGGCTGACCCAGCAATCAGCCTCCAAAATAATCATTGGGCTTAAAGCCATCCAGCGGCAGCAAATGGAGAAGCAGGCCGCCCGTGAATCGAGTCAGTAACCGGTGGAGATGTATATAGGCGCTGTCGAATGCAGCCCCTATGTCAAGGAATAAAACCCATATTCACGAAAAGGAGATGAAACGAATGGTAAACTTTGGTGACAGGTTCAATCAGTTTCTGCTGGAAAGAAAGGCGGAAGCCGCCGACGAGACTCTTAAAGGCGAGCAGTATAAAGAATTCGTGGAAAGGTATGGTCTGCTTCGCGCTCAGTTAGTGGCAAGCATTGCCGAAGACCTGCAGGACCTACTTATTCAATTAGAAGACTGCAAAAATGAGCAAGGTGCTTACGAAAACGAGGTAATATACAAGATCGGCTTTATGGATGGCGTCCAGTTCGGCCAAGGGGTAATTATTGAGGAGGCCGGACAAGTGATAAAAGGCGTTACTGGATGCGTGCAGTTGCAGACCGACGAGGAAGAAGATAAAAAGGTTTGGGAGATGCGCAATGCTAGTTAACAGACCGATTAATGAACAGCAAATAAACCGGATTAACATCACCAAAGAAGAGGCCCAGCGCCTCTTCTTCGTTTGTCATTCGGAAATGTTTCCACTTTCCGGACCCAATATAAGGGCCTTTTAGAAGGCCCTACAATGGCCCTGACAATAAAGTGAAGGGGTTTATACCAGGGCAAAATTATTAACGCGAAATAACGCAAAGTAACGCGGTTTTAACGCGATAGTAACGCGGGGGGTATCCCCAAATGTTTCTCGGACAGGAGGGCAAACAGATGGACAGGCCAACTGAAGAAGAAATGAAGGCTTGGAGGGCCAAGTATGGCGCGATTTTAGAGTTTAGCACAGAAGAAGGCTACCCCAATTACTGTTTTGTCTGCCGGATGCCAGATCGCCAGGCATTGCGGAGATATGTAAAAAGGGTTGCTAAAGATGTTTATGAAGCCGCATATAGTCTGCTCCTTGAATGCCTGCTTTACCCGAGTGATGAGGAGGCGCGCCGGCTGTTCAAGGAGAAGCCGGGAATACCCTTCGCGCTGGGGAGTGAGTTGCAGAAGGCCGTGGAAGCCGATTTAGAATTTCACGTAAAGCGTTCTTAAGTATATTGTCCGCCAGTTGATTTATAAAGCCTTAACTCACTTTCAAAGAAAGGAGGGTAAACTTTGGAATCGCTGTTTAAATTGGGCGTGATAGTCACGGCCATAGACAAACTGACCGGCCCGGCCCGTAAGATGGCCCAGGCTGTCGGAAACCTCGATAAGTCTATTCAAGGGGCAAAGGGTATGGTGGAATTTGGGCAGCGCATGACCCTTTCCGGCGCGCTGATACAGGGTGCGGCCGACAAGATGCGAAGCTCTGTTTTTAGCATCATGGAACCCCTGCAGGCGGTGGAGGACGCCTCCGCCCCCCTGGCCACGGTGGTCACCTCCACCATGGGCGGCGTGGAAAAGTCCCTGGAGGCGGCCACGGCGGCGGCGCTGGACTGGAGCAAGAACCACAGGGCCGCGGCGGACGAATTCATTAAAACGGCGTATATTATGGCCGGCGCGGGACTGAACGACGTTCAGGCCATCGAGGGCACCAGGACAGCCCTGGCTGTGGCGACGGCCACCATGGGCGATAACGCAGAGGCGGCCAACCTGCTAGCCACGGTCTATAACAATATAGGTGATAAGACCGCAGACGTGCGGACTGAAATGGCCCGCCTGGGCGATGTTATCACGGCGACCCAGGGAGTTTTCCAGATCGCCGACATGGCCCAGTTGAGCGAAGGATTGAAATATGCTATGCCAGCCGCACAGATGGCATCAATGAGCTTTGAACAATTGTCCGCCGTAGTCGGTCAACTCAACAACGCCGGGCTGCAGGGCAGCATGGCCGGTACCGCCTTTGTGGCCACCATGCGGCAGATGACCAAGGCGTCAACCGACTTAGGGTTTCAGGTGGCCAAGACGGCTGACGGCGGCGTGGACTTCATCGGCACCCTGGAAAATATCAAGAAGAAGTATGGCGACCTTTCCAAGCTAAGCCCGCAGGTACAAATGGCCTTCCAGCAGGCGTTTGGCGACGAAGGCCTGCGGGCGGTGGTACTACTGAGTAACCAGACCGATGTCATGCGCAAAAACCTGGATGCGGTCACCAACTCCATGGGCGCGACCACCAAGGCCCAGCAGACCATGGAGGCCACGGCCAGCGCCCAGATGCAAATACTCAAAAACAATATTGACGCCCTGAAAATGGACGTGGCCAAGGAACTGCTGCCGGTGCTGCAGGGCATCATTCCGGACTTAAAGGAGATTGTGACACAGTTTTCCGGCTGGGCCAAGGAACACCCGGAACTGATCAAGACCGGGGCGCTGCTGGCCATGGTGGGCACGGGACTGCTGATGATCCTGGCCCCCATCCTTACCGTCGCTGGCGCGTTTATCACCATGGGGGGCTACGCCATACAAGGCGTCACCAAGGCCGTTCAGGGTATTCTCTGGATGAAGGGCAAGCTGACCGACAAGGCCACCCTGGACGCCATCAAGAGAATAGAATCCGGCATGAGGTCAGGCTTCAGCGCCGGAGGACGGGCGGCCATGTCGGCGGGCCGCTGGGTGGTCTCCCTGGGCAAGAACCTGGGGCAGGCCGCCGTCAACGCCGGCAGGTTCGCCATGGTGGCCGGGGGCAAGGGCCTGGAGGCCGCCAAAGCCATGGGCCTGGCTGTGTTCAACTTCGGCAAGCAAGCCCTCTTTACGGCCATCCGGGCGTTGCCGGGGCTTGTCGCCGGCGTCTGGAGTTTTACCGCCGCCCTGCTGGCCAACCCCATCACCTGGATTGTGCTGGCGATTATCGGACTGATCGCGGTCATCGTGCTGCTGATAAAGAACTGGGATACCGTCAAGGCGGCGGTGATCAGCGCCTGGGAGACCATCAAGGGAGCTGTAAGCGCTGGCGTGGCCTTTGTCGGCAACCTGGCCAACAGCTTCTGGACGGTCATCAAGGGCGGCATAGACAAGGCCCTGGCCTGGCTGGGAGGATTATGGGACACGTTCAAGGAATCCGGCCGGGCGCTCTGGGATGCCTTCACCGAGGGTCTGAAGTCCGTCATCAGCAAGCCGGTGGAAGTGGTAAAAAGCGGCCTGCAAAAAATCCGCGACATGCTGCCGTTTTCCGACGCCAAGACAGGCCCGCTTTCCGAGCTGACCAAGAGCGGCCAAGCCATGATTACCACCTTTCAGGGCGGCGCGGAAAGAAAAATGGGCGGGCTGCAGAAGGCTATGGCTGCCGGCCTGGCCGGGATTGCCCTGGCTTCCCCCCTGCCCCCTCTCCCTTCCGCCCTACCGCCATTGAGCGGAGTGGCTCAGTACGAGGTGGTCCAGGGACCCCTTCCGGCAGTCCCGAAAGTGACGGATATTCTCACCGCCGAGGTGCCGGACCTGACAGGGTACTTCATGGCACCGGCAAAAGCTGGGGCGGCTGGGGTGGCCGGACGACCCAGGCCGGTAACAATCAATGGGGACGTTCACCTGCACGTGGACAAGGTGGACAGCCCGGAAGACTTGTGGCAAGCGCTGCGGCGCTTTGCTGAGGAAGTGAGCGGGTAATTCAAGAGGCCAAGTCTACCGTTAATAGATTTAATTAAAATGAACGGAGTGATTATATGCAAGCGAAAATCAACAGGTTACTGGGTGTTACTGAGGAAGATTTTAAAAAATATGGTCAGGAGTCATATAACTATTCAGGCATGATCCAGACCAACAAGGACAGCTTTTATGGTCAAGGTGATGATATACAGGTAAAGGTAAATAAGTTACTGGGTGTTTCAGAAGAGGACTTTAAAAAGTATGGTCAGGCTTAAAGGCATAAAAACGGGTCTTGATTTTCTTCAATGTCTTAAATTAAGGGTATAGCCCTTAAAACGATAAAAGGGGGTAAAAATATGACCAGGAAAACCAATATGGCAGTAGCCAACCAAAATCCATGGTATGAAGCTCTTAAAACTACTATCTCCAAAATACAACTTGAAAATGACGGATACAAAAAGAGGATACACGAACTGGAAAGAGAGGCTACCGAGCTAAGGAGAAGCCCAGACTATTACCCCGGCTCTGACCTAAGCGCCAAGGTAAACGGCATCCAACTTGATATCAACAGGCTACGCTTTCAAATTAACGCGAATCAAGAACGCCTGGACAAGTTTCAAAAGCAGCTAGCCCTGGGCTATATTCCAAGTGATAAGTTGGTGGAGTTAATCAACCTTAAGGCCCAGATGAGAGAACAAAAAGCGGTGACGGAGGAATCTTTGGCAGAGATTGCCGCCTCAAGAAATGAGTTGAAAGCAGAGATTGAACGGCTTGAACTAGAGGGACAGTTTTTAAGGCAATTCGGGAAGACCCCTCTCGAAGTTAAAAGGGCTGAAAACATCCAGGAGCGCTTACAGGAACTAAAACAAGGGCTTGCGGATTTAGATGAGGGGGAAAAAGGTTTTAAGGCTGTTATGCTGGCAAATGAGTGCCAGAGTTCTATAACCTTACCAGGATTAGAAATACCTGTTAACAAGCTCCGCCAGTTGGAGCAAGAATTAGATATAGAAACCAGGGGCTTTATTAATGATATACAGCAGGAATGGGATCAGCAAATGGCGGAAATTAACAAGGCAGCGGAGGCATTGCGAGAAGCTATTAAGGGGCTGGGCTATATCAAAGCCAAAGTATATCTGAGGGACAAAGAATTGGCGGAAGCAGGTTATCCCGAAACCGGCCTGGCAGGTAAATGTCAGTTGCCCATTACCGAAGGTCTGCAGTTTTCTCCCCAGTTAATTAGCGGACTTTTCTCCCAAGGGGAGAGCATTGGCAAGGATTGACTTGGGCACCATCATCCTCTTTACTATAGAGTTCAAGGGGGGCGGTAATAACCCGTCCCCTTGAACCCATCCTTTTAAAAGCTCACACCATGCATGGCTGGAAAACGGTTATTGCAGCCCTTTGTGATTACGGGATTCGTTCCAGCCTTCCTTAAGCGCCCCGCCCCATGCATGGAGGACGTCTATTATAGAAACAAAAAGCAATGCCAGCAACGGTATTCCATATCGAATAAATACATAGGCCAAGCCCAGCAAAGTGCCAATCCCAAAGAAGAAAAAGAAGACACCTAATCCAGGCATTAAGACCACCCCCCAAAGAACTTATACACTCTCATAATAGACCGTGAAACTAAAGACTTGCAAGCCAAAGTTTGATATTCAGACGAGGAGGCTATAGTTGTGAGTATGGGCAGCATTTTTCAAAACCAACAGTTGAAAGACCTTCTACCCAATATTAAACCGGAAGACTTGACGGCACCATATGACAGCATTGCCGGGATAATAGGGGTGGAGAACACCCTAAAATTGGCCGAAGAGTTCGAGGGAACCACGGTTTACTTCCGGAAGATTACCATGCAAAACATCATTAGGGAACATTTATACGAGCAAATACGGACGGAATTTGACGGCCAAAATTATCAGCAACTATGTAAAAAATATGGATTTAGCCAGGCCTGGATCAGAAAGATTGTAAATTCTGGCTTTAGAAAAGGGTAAAAGAATCGAATCCAAAGGAGGCGGTACTGGAATTATGCCAACTGAAAAAATGGAAAGCATATCCAAAAGGCTTAAAGCCATTCGATTAGATTATGGGCTATCACAAGTAGATTTTGCCAAAAGAATTGGCATAACAAATGCATATATTTCTAAGATAGAAAAAGGAAAAACCATTCCCTCAGAGGCACTCATTCGTTTGATTTGTAAAGAATTTAAAATAAATGAATTATGGTTAAAAAATGGAGAATCTCCGGTTTACTTTGGTGAAGAGGTGAATCGGCCTTGGTTAGGTGTTGATGAAGCTAACAAAAAACTGGGCAATATAGAAAGACACTTATTGGTAATAATTAACCTTCTTAGAGACAAGAAGCCACGGCGGAGAAGTGGAAAGCATATATCGAAGATAACACTGCTTGGGTTAGAAAAAGACGTCGAAAAATTGATTTCCGAAGGCAAGACATATAGAGAAATAGCAGATTGCATTTATAAAAAAACCGGCAAGAAGGTAAGTAAAGCGTCTATTGGCCGTTTCTTTCAGGCAAAGAAGCGTTAAATACCCCTTCTCTTTATTGATGCTTCCCTCTGCCTCTTAACCGGGTTGGTAGGGTTTGCCTGTGATAGAGAAGGAATGGCAGAAGATTCACATTAAAGCAAGGGCGGGAGAAAAGCTGCCCCGCCTACTGAAAAATTTTCGCGGAAATTTATCGTGTCCCTCGCGGAAATTTATTGTGGCCCGTATCA
>JBFMCH010000085.1:0-3227 GCA_040754595.1 Bacillota bacterium | reverse complement strand
CCTAATTTGAGATGTGAGAAGTGAGAGGTTGGAAGTGAGAGCTAAACACCATCATTTCTCCTTAAGATACGACCTTACTTAAGAGCTGTTCAGTTTTCAGGGAATGAAAACTCTTTGATAAGGGGGGAGCCCAAAAAGCTGAAGGCCGATGGCCGACGGCTGATGGCCAGACCCCAAAGACAATCCCAAAAGATTTTCTGGTGGCGATACCGGAGGGGGTACACCTGTTCCCATCCCGAACACAGCAGTTAAGCCCTCCAGGGCCGATGGTACTCGGGGCGCAAGCCCCCGGGAGAGTAGGTCGTCGCCAGAGTAATTTTATACATCATTGATCCTCGATAGCTCAATGGTAGAGCAACCGGCTGTTAACCGGTAGGTTGTAGGTTCGAATCCTACTCGGGGAGCCAGTAAAAGCCCTCTGCAATTTGCAGAGGGCTTTTTATGTTACTTCAACCCTAAAAAAACCAGCTAAGTTTCTGAGCTGCACTTGATTACAAGTCGCTCCCGTTCCTTTTGATATAAAGGAATCCCGAGAACCGCTTGTGATATTTCATAACAGTTCATTAATCATGCCAAAAATGTCTTTACTTCTAAGAATTCCCACTAACCTTCCCGCGCCATTTATAACAGGAATAGAGTTAACTTTATGTTTAACTATCAATTCTACTGCGTCCATAATATCGTCATCTGTCTTAACGGACACCAGCTTTCTGCTTCTCATTACCTTTTTAACCGGAATACCGGCTGCTGATTTATGGGTTTCTTCTAAAAAATAAAGCCAATAATAAGAATTAAATACATTTTCATTTTCTTTCTTAGCAATCACCAGAGCCTCTAAAATAGACTTTAAAGTGAGAATTCCCACCAACTCTTTTTTTTGATTGACTACCAGAAGGGAGGCATGTCCGTGGATATTTCCCTGGTCGTCTAAAAAGAAAGATTTTTTCAAAACATCGATGGCTTCTTTTATGGTGGCATTCTGGTGTATAGTCGTATAATCATATATCGGAGTCATTACTTCTCTTACGGGTATCTTTTTCATATTACTTTACTCCATCATAAAATTATTCAGGACAACAGGAGATTGCCCAGTTTCATTTTTTTATTATAATGTTGGCATCTGCAGAAAGCAACACATGCCAACTGGCATATGAAAAATAGGTTACCTGAGTGGGTAGCCTGTTCTGCTTTTCTAGTTTCTTTACACCTAACTATACATTCAGGATGGCCAACCACAAAGGTATGTTCCAAATAACTCGCCCTGCAGATACCGCCCTGGTTAGTTCCATCTTTGTCACCCCGTCCTTCAGGTTGTTACATATATATGCCAATTATTACCATTCTTGCTTGCCTGTGAAAATCCTGTCACCGGGCGTTGATAAATCCTGACATAAAAAAACGAAAACCCTATGATTATATTACCTAATAAAAGCAGCATGAATAAAATTTGAAATTAGAGCATTATCTGACCTTTATTAACCTTTGCTTTAAGGATAAACGAGAGCTAAAATATAGTCAAGGTCAGACAAAGTCAATAAACTAATGCGGGTTAAATAACAATTATAAAGCTTACGTTTTGTAAAAAGCTCAAGTTTTTTCAAAGGGGGATTATATGTAACAACGAGTGGTAAAGTAATGCAAATGTAAGTAATCATTCATTTTTATTTAATAACTATGTTTTACATTATAAGAAAAAATTTTATTACTATTAAAAATAATACTTATATAAGGGGGTTAGCAGAAATGGCAAAAACCGTAGGTATTGATTTAGGTACAACCAACTCGGTGGTGGCAGTGATGGAGGGGGGCAGGCCCACGGTCATTGTGAATGCCGAGGGTTCTCGTACCACCCCGTCGGTAGTAGCCTTCCGGGAGGGGGGCGAAAAACTGGTAGGTCAGGTGGCCAAGCGACAGGGTGCACTGAATCCGGAAAAGACTTTGTATTCAATTAAACGTTTTATCGGCCGCCGGTATTCTGAAGTAGCAGATGAGAGGAATTCAGTGCCCTATAAAGTTGTAGCAGATTCCAATGATGCTGTTCGATTTGATATTGGGGGTAAGCTTTATGCCCCGGAAGAAATATCCGCCATGGTGCTTAAAAAACTGGTGGATGATGCAGCCAAATACCTGGGGGAAAAAATTACCGATGCGGTTATCACGGTACCGGCCTATTTTAACGATGCCCAGCGCCAGGCTACCAAGGATGCCGGAAAAATTGCCGGACTCAATGTATTGCGGATTATCAACGAACCCACGGCGGCAGCCCTGGCTTATGGCATGGACAAGAAAAAAAATGAAACCATTCTGGTATTTGACCTGGGCGGTGGAACCTTTGACGTATCCATTCTGGAAGTGGGCGATGGAGTTTTTGAAGTAAAAGCCACCAACGGGGATACTCACCTGGGCGGCGACAACTTTGACAAGGCCATCGTGGATTGGCTGGCCGAGGAATTCAAGAAAGATTATGGTATTGACCTGCGGTTGGATAAGCAAGCCCTGCAGCGTCTTACCGAGGCGGCAGAAAAGGCCAAGACTGAACTCTCCACCGTTACCGAAACGCAAATCAGCCTGCCCTTTATTACGGCTGATGCCTCAGGACCCAAACACCTGGATATGAAGCTCACCCGGGCGAAATTTGATGATCTTACCCACCACCTGGTGGAACGCTGCCGTGGTCCTGTCATGGCCGCCCTGGCGGATGCCAAATTAACCGAGAGAGACATTGACGAAGTTATTCTGGTTGGGGGTTCAACCCGTATTCCGGCCATACAAAAATTGGTAAAACAGCTTACCGGCGGCAAGGAACCACACCAGGGAGTCAACCCCGATGAAGTGGTAGCGGTGGGTGCGGCCATCCAGGCAGGGGTACTGGCCGGAGAAGTGAAGGATGTTGTACTGCTGGATGTGACTCCCCTTTCCCTGGGAGTCGAAACGCTGGGCGGAGTTATGTCTAAGATTATCGAACGCAATACCACCATTCCTGTACGCCGAAGCCAGGTTTTCAGCACTGCTGAGGATAACCAGCCGGCTGTGGATATCCACGTGTTACAGGGTGAGCGGGAAATGGCCAGAGATAACCGTTCTCTGGGACAGTTTAAACTTGAATATTTCGGTGCGCGAGTGCACGTTAACCGTTTGACGTTGTGCACACCTTCCGCTGATATTGGGCATAGGTTTCGTTACAACTGATCACGGTAGCTAGAGGATAGTATCTTAATTTGGAATCC
>JBFMCH010000084.1:0-56659 GCA_040754595.1 Bacillota bacterium | reverse complement strand
TGACCGTTTTGCATCCATCATCCACTGTTTAGTTTTCAAAGACCATTTTTTAGCCCGGCCTCACGACCGGAATCTTAGTTTACCATGACCCTCACTTGCATTTCAAGTGAAAGTTTTTGGTAATTTTCGCACCGCCTCATCGGCGACGGAACTTCATCTTACCACTTTGATTACCTTGTTGCAAGTGGTAATTTTTAACCATCACCTCGCGGCGACATTTGTTATCATAACACTTCCGGAGTCCTTTGACAAGAACTAATTCCTGGTTTTGTTACCATTTAAAGTTTGGCCTTAAAACTATGGCTATTATTTTCAATCTACTTAATATTATTCACAAAACAAGTATTTTTTGTTTCTATACTAATTCCCTAAAACTCCACCGGGCAGTGTTACAAGTGCAGGTGGCACATCGCCTACGATGATGTCCTGGGCCAAAGGTACCTTTGTGTTCACTTTAAATACTTCTTTATATAAAGGAATGGCAATCTGGAATTCCGAGTTGAGATCCAGCCAAATGAGGTGTCTGGTCTGGTTAATCCCTGCCCCTTCAAACTTGTCGACAATGTCCACCCTGATGGTTCCCAGCGGTATCATACGGACATTAAATTCCGGACCCAGAGCAGCCAGCAAATGGATGCCCAGGAGTTGGCCCATAGGAATGCCGATGCTTTCATCATCAAGATTGCGCAGCGACTCCTGAACTTTTAACGTTATTTCATTGGATAGCCTGTTTATTTTAATCGTGTCCGCCTGCATGAGGACAATTCTGCCCTGTGAATCCTTATGAACCTGAACAATGTCCTTATATTCGATTTGCTGTTTCGCCAGGTTCTCCATAACGGTTTTATTCATGATTTCCGTGGCCAGATGAATGGCCTTGACTCTGGCGATGGTGAACAACGTAGGCTGCAGGCTGCGGTCTATAAAGAAAAACATTGCCAGTAAGCCCATAAGAAATAACAAAACATAGAATTTCCTTGGCACATGTCTTCTTCTCTTAAACAAAACTTTCACCTCCACATCCTATCTATATGTGGAGGTGAAGCAAAAGGTGATAACCGATTGGGACTTGCCTAATTTTTTAGTATTAACCTGGCAAAGCGTCGCTTCCCTGCCCGGATGATCATTCCTTCTTCAGGTAAGAAACGCATGTTGGGGTCGCATGCTTTTTCACCGTTGATCTTGACGGCGCCTTCTTTAATAAGCCTTCTGGCCTCACTGTTGCTGGCTGCTAATTTGGCCTGGGTAAGCAGCCTGGGCAATGAAACCAGTCCCTCTTCGTAAAGGTCTTCCGTGACCATAAACTCATCAATTTCGTCTGGCAGTTCACGCTTCTGAAATACCTTTTTAAAGTGTTCCTCAGCCTGTTCCGCCGCCTCTGCGCTGTGATAAAAGGTAACAATTTCCCTGGCCAGGCGCATCTTGGCATCCCTTGGATGCAGGGTGCCTTCCTGCAAACCCCTGGCAATTGCCTTCACCTCGTCCAGAGGAACAGGGGTGACCAGTTCAAAATACCTCACCATTAATTCATCGGGAATGGACATGGTCTTGCCGTACATTTCCTGGGGAGCCTCATCAATGCCAATATAATTCCCCAGGCTCTTGCTCATCTTGTTAACCCCGTCTAAGCCTTCAAGGATCGGCATCATTAAGGCAATCTGGGGTTCCTGCCCGAACTCCTTCTGCAAGGTGCGCCCCATCAGCAAATTAAACTTTTGGTCCGTCCCCCCCAGTTCCACATCCGCCTTAAGGGCAACGGAATCATATCCCTGCATTAAAGGATAGAAAAATTCATGAATGCTGATAGGCAGATTTTCTTTAAATCGTTTTGAGAAATCCTCTCGTTCCAGCATCCTGGCAACGGTGGTGGTGGCTGCCAGTCGGATCACGTCTTCAAACTTTAACGGTGCCAGCCAGGTGCTGTTAAACTGCACCTTTGTTTTTACAGGGTCCAGCACTTTAATAATCTGCTTTTCATAGGTCCGGGCGTTGGCCAGTACTTCTTCTTCGGTTAATTGTTTTCTTGTTTCCGATTTTCCCGTGGGGTCACCAATGCGACCGGTGTAATCGCCAAGGATAATGGTAACATGATGACCTAATTCCTGGAACTGTCTCAGCTTTTGCAGTACAACCGTGTGGCCAAGGTGAATATCCGGTGCTGTGGGATCGAGGCCCAACTTTATGTGGAGGGGTTTGTTCTTCGCGATGGATTTCTTTAATTTCTCTACCAGTTCCTCTTCAGGAACAATCTCTGCAGTGCCTCTTTTAATAATTTCAAGCTGTTTTTGGACGTCTGGCATCGACTGGACCCCTTTCGAAAAACCTTATTACTTAAAAATTCGTGACTCTGCGTAATAATAGATAACGGGTGATCAAAATCTTAATAATTATACCAGAGCTAGCAGAATGTGACAAGAATATTAAAAACCGCTGTCATGAGTTCGTTGGATTGTGTTATAATTCTGTTATCATTGACCTTTACTTTTCATAAAGGAGGATTATACTTGGCCACACGTAAAAGCCGAAGGCTCCGAACCGGACGCTTACTTTTTCTGATAGCAGCCTTTTTTGTTCTGATAGGCGGTTTTACTTCACTGGGGTATTTCGCCTATGCCATGTCGGACATGCCTGTCTTTGATCCAAGATCCCTGGAAAATATGGTACCCACTTCAATCTACGACAAGGATGGGAATCTGGTCACCAGAATCGGCACAGAGAACCGGGAACCTATTAAACTGGACGAAGTGCCGTCGGTGGTGAAAGATGCTTTTCTGGCCACCGAGGACGACCGCTTTTATGACCACCATGGTATTAATTTTCGCAGTTTAGGTCGGGCTGTTTTTAAAAACGTTACCTCCGGTGAAATTCGCGAAGGTTTTAGTACCATTACCATGCAGTTAGTTAAACTGTCCTATTTATCCCCTGAACGCAGTATCAAAAGAAAACTGCAGGAAATTGTGCTGACCCTGCAAATGGAAAGACACTTTACCAAAGATGAAATATTTGAAATGTACCTGAACAAAATTTATTTTGGACAGGGCGCCTATGGAATTCAGTCAGCAGCCCAAACCTACTTTGGCAAAGATTTAAAAAAGGATCAACTGACATTGGACGAAGCCGCTTTCTTAGCGGGCTTACCCCAGGCCCCGTCCACCTATTCCCGTTATTTGGACGGTGCGGAGTCCATCGATGACCAGTCCGCTGATCAAAAGTCCGACAAGAATAAACAGAAAATCAATGAGAAACAGCAGGATGAGAAACAGCAAAAGGATTACGAGTCGGCTTTAAACCGACGCAATACCGTTCTGCTTCGTATGAAAGAAGCAGGAAAAATTACGGAAGAACAGCGTCAGGAAGCGGCTGCCAAACCTCTGCCGGACGGCAGCAAAATGCAGGCCACCCGGTATCCGTATCCCTACTTCATTGATTACGTTACAGAAAAGCTGGTTCATAAATATGGCCCGGATATGGTTTACAAAGGTGGACTCAAGGTATACACCACCCTGGACCCTAAAATTCAAAAAATTGCCGAGATGGCACTGGCCAACCCAAAATATTTTCCAAATTTTGGACTTGACAAACAGGGTCTGCCTCAACCCCAGGGCGCTGCCGTCTTTATGGAACCTGGTACAGGCCATTTGAGGGCCATTGTGGGCGGCCGTGAACATAAACAGCAGCGACAGCTCAACCGGGCGACGCAGTACCAGGTACTGCCTGACGGTCGTAAAATCGGGCGCCAACCCGGTTCGAGCATTAAACCCATTGTGGCTTACGGCCCCGCCGTAGAATTTAACGGTATGGGTCCTGCTTCGGTCATTGACGATATTCCTACCAGCTTTGGCAGTTACAGTCCGAAGAACTCCGACGGAAGTTTTAAGGGTTTAATTACCATGCGGACTGCTTTAACAAGTTCCGTTAATATCGTTGCGATAAAGCTTTTGCAACAAACAGGGCTGGACCAGGCAGTAAAATTTGCCTACGGGCTCGGCATTACGACCCTTGATGCCAACCGGGACGGGCTGGCCATGGCCCTTGGCGGTGTCAGTTCCGGCGTGGTACCGTTGGATATGGCGGGAGCCTACGGCGCCTTTGCCAACCAGGGTATCTATGTAAAACCCCATGCCATCCTCAAGGTTGAAAGCTATGACGGGACCCTGATTGACGAATTTAAACCCGAGCAGAGGCGAGCCATGAAGGCAACCACTGCGTACCTGGTTACCGATATGCTGCGTTCCGTTGTCCAGTCCGGTACCGGCACCCGGGCAAACCTGGGTGCAAGGCCGGTGGCCGGTAAGACCGGCACAACGGACCAGGGGAAGGACATTTGGTTCGTGGGCTATACACCTGAACTGGTTGGCGCCGTATGGATCGGCCACGATGCGCCAAGGAGCATGGACCGGTCTTACGGTGGCATCTATCCGGCCATGATATGGCGGGAAGTGATGAGTAAAGCACTATCCGGTGTACCGGTTCGCCAGTTCTCCAGACCTGCCGGTATTGTAACCGCCACCGTGGACAGCAAGTCCGGCCTGCTGCCGGGGCCGAATACCCCGGCGGATCATATGGTAACAGACTTATTTGCTGAAGGAACGGTTCCCACAGAGGTAGACAACCTGCACCAGGTCATGGAGGTATGTGCTACCACCGGTGAACTGCCTAACGATTACTGCCCGGACCGTATTACCAAGGTAGTCATTAAATTGCCTTATACAGTCCCCCCCACTGTGGCAGACTATGCCCTGCGGGCGCCGCTGAAAACCTGCACCCTGCATACTCAGGACGGCATTGACCCGGCGGCGGCAGAAAAATACAAACTGCCTGTGATATTACCGCAACCGAACGAAGGCAACCCGGGTGAAGGGGAAAACCCGCCAACGGAGCCAGGGAACGGCGACAACTGGCTGCCCGGTACCACCGGCCGCCGTCAACCGGATGAAATAAAAAATGATTCCCGTAAGGCGGCTAAAATCAGAGAGACCATAAGGGAAAAAACAAGAGAGTATAACTAAACCAAAAAATACCGGTTTCCCTTGAAGGGTGACCGGTATTTTTTATTCCAATTATCCAGTTAACCGGAATCTTATGTCTTATGGACTGCCATCTTTGCTTTTTGATTTTGAAAGGTGCCTGCAACTCCAAGGAGTACCAAAGCCGTACCTGCAATGGTCCAAGCATTGATAGGTTCGTGCAAAATGAACCAGCCCAGGAACACCGCTACCACCGGATTGACATAGGCATAGGTCATAACAATGCTGGTGGGTAACAGTCTCAGTGCCATAATATAGGAAGTAAAGGCCAGGAATGAACCAAAAACAATCAGGTAACCAAAGGCCCACCATGCCTCATTGGTAGGAGCCGGCGAGGGTTCGCCCAGAACAAGCGCCAGTATCGCAAACCCGATGCCGCCAAAGACCTGCTGGTAACCCGAACTGACGATCGGATTTAACGCTACCGGTTTCCTGCGCTGTAGCAGGGATCCTATACCCCAGCATAAAGGTGCCGTTAATAAGGCAAAGATGCTTAAAACATCCGCCTGGGAACTTTCTTTAAGCACAGGCGATGTGAGGAGACCGATTCCAGCAAAACCAACAAATAACGAAAACAAAAGAAGCTTGGAGGGTGGTTTGCGGTCCAGGATGGCTTCCGTTAAAGCCACCCACATGGGGGTGGTGCCCACCAGCAGGGCTGCGTATCCTGAATCAGCAAACTGTTCCGCCCACATCACCAGCCCGTTGCCGCCCACCCATAGAAAAATCCCGGATACGGCCAGAACCTTGAATTCTTCTCTGGACAGCTTAAGGCTCTGCCGGAACAGATATGCGCCAAGCAAAAGAATGCAGCCGGCGACTGCCAGCCGCATGGCTCCCATGGTAAAGGGAGGAAACCCGGATCCCTCGCGTACCGCCACACGGATTGCCAGATAAGTGCTGCCCCAGACGATATAAACCACAAGCAAATGAAAAAAACCTACCCAGTTGGAGGAGGTTTGCGTTGCCAGACCGACCTGAGTAGTGTTAAACATTTTTAAAAACTCCCTTTTCTTATTCCTTCATAAATCTAATTTTAAACCTCTTTCATTAGAGTTACAATATTCAGCATTAGAAATATTATGTATACATATAGGAAAATGCCCTACCTTCTTTGGCAGGGGCATCTTGGTTTTGTTATACCACAGACACAACCCTATTGATAAGTCAACTGAAAAAGTGATTTAATATTCAATCATGTAGCGGTATATGGGGAAACGTTTGGCCTGCGGGGTCATCAGAAAGCTCCGGTAAAAAATCCCGAGGGACTCCCCTCGGGATTTTACTGCCGTAATTATTTTGCCAGGGCAGCCTTCCAATAATCATGAATAATGCTTTGGCCGTAGGTTGTGCCGGGAACCGCCCAGCGGGCATTGAGTTGCTGCCAGGTGGGTGCGGTGCCGCGTCTCACCATGGTGTATCTTGGGTCAACGAGTACTTTGCCTGGGGGCAGCGGGTCTTTGGTGGCATAGGCGTACAGGTGCTGGATATGGGCCTCTACACCGGCCTCGGGCGTCACAAAGATGGCCCCGTGAACACCCGGCTCAAAACGGACCTGTGTGGGGTCAGCGCCGTTTAAGGATTCCTGTCCGGTACAGGGACTTCCGGTGGCCCATAGCCCACAGAAGTTGTTCTGCCAGGGTTGTACATCCCCGGTAAACTGCCAGTAATGGGTCTCTTTGGCAGCCTGGGCAAAGGCCAAATCACCCCGGACGCCATATTCGGCGCCAATTTTTATATAGAGTTCGGCCAAATCCGGTATGGGAATAAACTCACGTTTCAACTTTTGTTCCATCTTGGCCCGAATGCGTGGCGTTTCTGCCGCAATCCAGGCCCTTAACTGGTCAGCCGTAGCCACTGACGGTCCCATAATGGTCACGTCTGCCGTATTTATCACGGTGCCGCCGGGCAGTTTAATTTTAGCATCATATTTGCTTAGTTGATCCCTGTATTGTTTAAACAGCTGCCTTTGTTCCGCACTGAAGCTTGCCGGGTCCATTTTAAGCAGTTCCTCGGAGTTGATGAAGGTTTTATCCATCAAACGCAGGTTTGTCTTGTAACCGGCCAACTCTTGCAGCAGGGCAATGTCTGCCGGAGATGGCTGCGGTGTGCTGTCTGCCGGTTGCTGGACAGGTGGTTCCGGGGTGGCAGGCTTTGTTTTAATCTCCACCGTGCGGCTGGACTGCTGCCAGCTCACCTCGCATCCCAGGGCTTCACCAACCACCCGGAAAGGGACCACCGTACGGTTCATAGCGGTGATAAAGGTCTGTCCCAGTTGCGGAGACACCTGCAAAGCCTTGCCGTCTATGACAATTTGCACATCCTTCTGCTTGCCCGGTCGTTCCGGAACAGTTAATGTCAAATTATTTGCTGTTGCGATCACAACTTGTTTTGTTTCCGGCAGCCACTGCACCTGAGTACCCAGATGTTCACTGATAACCCGCAAGGGTACGTAGGTTCTACCATTCAGGATAATCGCCGGTTGATCGCCCCCGGGAATCACAACCGGAGCATTATTGATCACGATTTTGGCCTCATGGGTGATTGCTGCTCCAGCGGTTACCGGTGAGAAAAACAGCATTCCCCCACACAAAAGGCATAGCAGTGATTTTCTAATTTTAAGCAAGGGGAAAATTCACCATCCTTTCCATATTAAGCTGACCCCGCACTATAACTAATTAGCTAGAGTAACTTTAAACCTTCCTCTTTTGATGGATTTAAGCATAATCCACAGGTCCTCTTCTATACAGACGTAAAACAAGGTCTAATTGTTCACATATTATTCAAAATACTGGCCATGGGAGCCAAAGGGTACCGGATTGGGCATCTCCGCCCTGGCCACCTCTTGAAAGGATATTGCATCCAGAATATGCGGTAAAGATTGCAGGATGATCTAAGAGAGAAACGTGTTATATAATTGATCCATTCCTTCGTCTTATAGTCGTAATGGGGGTGAACGGTGGTCAGGTGCCCGGTGATGTGATCGGAATCATGAAACCACCCTCTGGTATTCGGTGGCTTCATCCAAGATCAAAAGGGGCGCATCCTTTAGGAAAGCCCGTGCGATGGCCAGACGCTGGGCCTGCCCGCCGCTGAGCCGCAGGCCGAATTCCCCCACAGGTGTGTCATAGCCCCGGGGGAATTTCATAATGAAGTCATGGGCCCCGGCCAGCTCGGCCGCTTCCCTTACCTCGTCCATGGATGCGCCGGGTCGACCCAGGGAAATATTTTCGGCCACCGTTCCATAAAAAAGGTACGGATTCTGGGGCACATAGGAAACCTTACCTGCGCCATTGATCGGCGGGGATTTGCTGTAGCGGACTTCCGTTGACCTGAATGATGCCTTCACCGGGCTCGGCAAAGCGCAAAAGCAGGTTGGCAACGGTGGTTTTTCCTGCGCCGCTGGGCCCCACCAGGGCCACCCGTTTTCCTGCTGGCAGTTTAAAAGTAACCCCTTGCAAGGCCGGGTCGGACCCTCCCTGGTAAGTGAAACCCACTTCCCTGAAGGAAATGTTCAGCGGTTGGAATTTCCGCATTCAACGCCTCCTGCCCGGCACGGGTTTCCGGTAAAGGTGTTTCCAGAACCTCAAAGATGCGGTTGGCAGCGGTGACCCCGGCCATGCCGGCATGGAACTGGCTACCCAGCAGCCGCAAGGCAAATAAAATTCAGGCGCCAGCAACAGCAGAAAAAAGGCCTGCTCAAAGGAAATGCGGTCATACACCAGGTACCGCCCCAGGGCAACCGCCACCAGGGCGGTGCTTTTTTCAGAATAATTCATGTACTTGTAAGCTTATTAAAATAAAACCGTAATAAATATTAATGTATACCATATTGGTATACATTAAAAAACACTATACTTCACTTCCCCGTTGCTATCAATTACAATTTCCTTGCATTTTTATTACAAAATTATGGGGTACGTTAATTTTGCAAAATAGTGAGTATACAAATCCTTTTGAATATATTTGCCAAAAGCCAGCACCTCTTTAAATTCAATCACATGATTCTGGGCTAAGGACAAAAAACTCTATGTCCTTTTACTACGTGGAGATTTGAAAACAAAGAAAAGACCAGTTCCAGCGTACGGGTGGTCTTATCTTGTGCATGTCAATAGAAGATTCTCCGGGTTGCTGCCACTTTCGGCTACATGACTGCCGTTTGCATTAATAAGTACGATCTTGATGAAGAAAACTGCCGGGATATTGAAAAGTCTACCGGTGTCCTTGGCGTACCGGTGATTGGTAAAATTCCCTATGACCAGTTATCACTTCAAACTTACCACCGTAGCCCCGGCGCCGCCTTCTCCGGCTTCGCCAAGGCGGAAGGATTTGACCCGGGGGTGGGTTTTTAATTCCCGGTGTACCGCGGCGCGCAGGGCGCCGGTGCCTTTGCCGTGGATGAGAATGACGCTGCTGAGGCCGGCCAGGAAGGCGTCGTCCAGGTATTTTTCGATTTCCAGCAGGGCTTCGTCCCCGGTCATGCCCCTGAGGTCCAAACTGGTTCCGATGGACTGGGCTTTGTCCATCAGCACCTTGCCCACCTTGGTTTCGCCGGTGGTGACCCGGTTTTCTTTAACCCTGCGCAGTTCCTTCAGGGGCACAAACATTTTCATAATGCCCACCTGGACCTGCACGTTGTCGCCGGACACGCCCACCACATAGGCCTTTTGGTTGTATTTGGGCAGAAAGACTTCCTCACCGGGTTTAACCTGACGTGGGATTTCCCCGGTGTCTGTACGCTCCGGCGCTTTGGCCGCCACTTTGCCGGTAACCTGCTGCAGCTTGCTGCGGGCCTGTTGAATGGCCTCTTCCCGGTTCCTGGTACTTTCCTCAGCCAGTTTGGCCCGCAATTCCTTGACCGCTTCTTCCGCCTCCAGCCGGGTCTGGCGGACCAGCCTGCCGGCTTCCTCTTGGGCCTTGGCTAAAATCTCTTCCTTCTTGGCCCTTAACTCCGCTTCCAGCCTGCGGTATCGTTCCTTAAGCTGTTCGCTTTCCCGCCGCAGGGCCTCTGCTTCCTCCCGGTCCTTTTCCGCTGCCTGCTGGGTTTTTTCCAGCTTGTTGATCAAATCTGCCACCTGAACCTGTTCGGTGGTGAGGAACTTCCGGGCACTGCTGACAATCTCCGGACGCAAACCCAGCCGGGTGGAGATTTCAAAGGCGTTACTGCGGCCGGGGCGGCCAATCAGCAGCCGGTAGGTGGGACGCAGGGTTTCCACGTCAAATTCCACGCTGGCATTTTCCACCCCGGGCGTGGTATAAGCATAGTTTTTTAATTCACTGTAGTGGGTGGTAGCAACGGTGCAGGCGCCCCTGCCATGCAGTTCCTCCAGGATGGCCCGGGCCAGCGCCGCCCCCTCGGTGGGATCAGTGCCTGCTCCCAGCTCATCCAGCAGCACCAGGGAACCTTCGCCGGCACTCTCTAAAATGTTAACGATATTGGTCATGTGAGAGGAGAAGGTGCTGAGGGATTGCTCGATGCTTTGCTCATCCCCGATATCCGCAAAGACCTTTTGAAAGATTCCCATTTCGGTACCGGATTCGGCCGGGATATGCAGTCCCGCCTGGGTCATCAGGACAAATAAGCCTACGGTTTTCAGGGTTACGGTCTTACCACCGGTGTTGGGGCCGGTAATAACCATGGTTCTGAAATTTTTCCCCAGTGAAATGGTGGCAGGCACCGCATCCCCGGGCAATAAGGGATGGCGTCCCTTTTTAATATCAATTTTCGCCCCTTCGATTATTTTAGGACTCCAGGCCTTCAGCTTATGGCTGTAGCGGGCTTTGGCCATAATAAAGTCCAGTTCGCCCAAAGCCTCCAGGGCAACGGAGATTTCCTCGGCCACCGCACTGACGCCGCTGGAGAGTTCTCCGAGAATCCTTTGGATCTCCTGTTTCTCCGCTGCCACCAGCTGGCGCACCTCATTGTTGGCTTCCACCACCGACATGGGTTCCACAAATAGGGTGGCACCGCTGGCGGACTGGTCATGGACAATGCCGGGGATTTGGTTGCGGTACTCCTGCTTGACCGGCACCACATAGCGGTCGTTGCGGATGGTAATGATGGGGTCCTGCAGGTACTTCTGGTTTTCGGCGGAACGAATGATGCTTTCCATGCGTTCCCGGATGCGGTTTTGGGATCGCAGGATGCCCCGCCGGATTTGCAACAGCTGCGGGGAGGCATCGTCTGCGATTTCTCCTCCCGGCAGAATGGCCTGCAGGATATTTTTCTCCAACTGCGCCTGGTTGGTCAGTGATTCTGCAATCTCCGAGAGCAGCGGGTAGCGGTCGGACTTTTCACTAAAAAACTTTTTGATCCGGCGGGATGCTGCCAGGGTTTCCCCTACGGCAAACAACTCTTCCGCCGAAAGCACAGCAAAACGGGCAGCCCTTTTCAAGGCTCCCCGGACGTCATGCCAGCCGGACAATTCTGCCATGGGGTCTAACCGTAACAGTTCCCGGCCCTCGGTGGTTTCCGCCTGCCAGCGGTGAATGAGAACCGGGTCTGTGCCGGGCACCAGTTCTTGAATTTTTTGCCTGGCCAGATCCGATTGGGCATGGGCCGCCAGACGTTCCAACACTTTATGAAATTCCAAGCGTCTTATGGTTCGTTCCATGAATAAAACTCCTTATACAACTCCCCTGAAATAATGCCCCTTGGTAATGCCGGCGGCACTTAACTGTTCCAGATCTTCTTTGGTTTCCCGGTCTTTTCGTTCATCACGAATGCCGTGTTTATATCTGGTAATGGCTTTACGATAATGGTTTACCGTTCTTGCCACATACTCGTGGTTTTCCTTTTTGGCCTCAATGCGCAGCACCGAGACACCCGCTGCCAGCAGGGCAGGCAAATCTTCAATGACGCACAGGTCCTTGGCGTTAAACAGGTGCATACGGCAGTACTGGTCCACCTCAATGGGGAAAATCAGCCCCAGCCTGTCCTTGAGCCCGCACCTTGTGCTGCTGCAGGGGCCAGTGCATCTTTTTCCGGTAGAGAAATCCCCCAGCAAGCTGCCCACCGGGCAATATTTGGTGTTCATCAGGGGAAGGGCCCCCTGTACCAGCGCCTCCAGAGGCAGGGGTGTGGTTTCGGCTATTTTTTGAATTTGTTTCATCGTTAATTCCGGGGAAATGACCGCTCTGGCGACCCCCTGTTCCTTTAAATAATGAAGGGTGGCAGAATTAAAGGCGTTGAGGGTAAAATCTCCGACAACCGGTTTGCCGGTGTACTCTCTGATGATCTTTAACAGACCGAGATTCCCCACCAGAATTCCGTTCAGGGGTAGGTCAAAGACCCGCTTCAGCAGGCCGGTAAAAGTCTTGAGCTCACTGTCGTGCAGAATCCTGGGGGAATTCAGCACCAGGGACACACCGTTTTTATGGCAAAACTCCAGACCGGCGTGCAGGTCTTTTTCGGTAACAATCCCCTTGGAGCGGTAGCTTTCTCCGCCGAAATAAACGATATCCGCGCCGTAGCTGACTGCAGCCTGTAATGAAGTGAGGTCGGACACATTGACGGCCAGCAGCGGTTCCGGTGTCTGCACCGGTTCCTGCTGATGAATTCCCCGGAAAGCTTCCTGCAATCGTTGTCGGAACAGGTGTTCCGCCACACCGGGCCGCCTGCCGGACCTGGCCCTCTTGTGTTCCAGGTCAGCCAGCACCCTGCGCCGCAGCTCATTGATTTCCCGCACCGGCAGGATCACCCGGCCCGCCAGGTCGGTCTCCAGGCCGGTTAGGGCAAAGGGCGTATTGCCCAGCCTGTCCAGTTGTTCCCTTAAGAATTCTGCGGTTAAAGGGCGCTTCAGGGCTTCCTGGCATACTTCCTCACTGGTTCCCTCTGCAACAAAACCCCGGTCGTCCACCACCCGCAGGTACATGGGTTCGCCCACGCCGGCCCTGACCCAAAACTGCAGGGGTATTTTTCTGGTTTCCCGAGCGGAGGTAAAGGTTTCCCTGGCTCCCTCCATCAATGCCGCATCGTGGGTTTTAAAGACCCGGTCGCCGTGTCTGATCTTGCCGGGGATGGCCAGGCCCACCAGTGTCCCCGCCGGGGCGGACTCCACCGGTTTGCCGTTAACCAGGATGCTGTTGACCTCCACCCCGCTGCGGCCGCCTTCGCTGACCCAAACCTCAATGCCGTCTCCGATGCGCAGGGGTTCTTCCAATATGATTTCAATGGTTTTGTTTCTCGGGTTATAGCCTTTTACCCTGCCCAGCCGCACTCCCCGGTTGTTGGGACGCTTAAAGCTCATCAATTCCCTGCCGGGGTTGCCGAAAAAGTAACCGGGGCTGAAATCTCGGTTAAAGATCTGGGCCAAATCCCTGGCTTCTTTCTCCTCCACCCTGTACGTGTTCTTATCTTCCAGTGCCCGGTCGATCAGATTGCGGTAGGTGCGAATCACCGTTGCCACATATTCGGGACGTTTCATACGCCCCTCGATCTTAAAGGAGTTGATGCCTGCGGCAATCAGCTCGGGAATATGGGCACTGGTGTTAATGTCCCTGGGACTGAGCAGGTATTCACCCACCTGGCCGGGGTCGGCCAGGGTCCTGCCCCTTTCATCCACCAGCTGGTACTGCAGCCGGCAGGGCTGGGCGCATCTGCCCCGGTTGCCGCTGCGCCCGCCGATCAGGCTGGACATCAGGCACTGGCCGGAGTAACACACGCACAGGGCACCATGAATAAATACTTCCAGATCCGCTCCTGTTTCCTTTTTAATGGCGGTGATTTCCTCCAGGCTCATTTCCCTGGCCAGAACAATGCGCTCAAAGCCGGCCTGCTGCATCAGCCGGACACCCGGTGTGTTATGAACCGTCATCTGGGTGCTGGCATGGATGGAGAGTTCCGGGATCACTTCCCTGGCCAGCCGGGCCAAACCTAAATCTTGCAGGATCACCGCGTCCACACCGGCGTTGTGCAGGAAGTGGAGGAAGCCCAGGGCTTCCTCCAACTCGTGATCCGCCAGCAGGATATTGACCGTGACGTAAATCTTAACCCCACGAACATGGGCGTATTCCACCGCCCGGGCCAGTTCTTCGTTATCAAAGTTGTTGGCAGATTGCCTGGCATTAAACATCTTACCGCCCAGGTAGACGGCATCCGCCCCGTTTTGTACGGCCGCCACCAGGGCTTCCCGGCTACCCGCCGGGGCCAGCAGTTCGGGTCGTTGGGTCATGGGGTCTCCTCCTATTTTGGTCGTCAGTCGTCAGGCAGCGGTCGTCAGTTTTTAAAAATAACCTACCGGTGCCCGGTAACTAAATTATCTTTCTACCCTGATCAAACCGGAACATGGTACAATTTCTACGCCGTTTTTAGCAATTTCATCCAGGATGAGGTTCATGCCCAGGGAATCGCTGGCCATGTGCCCGGCGATAATCACGTTGACGTGGTTTTTCTCCGCTTCTTTGCGGTGTTTCTCGCTGACGTGCATCACCACCAGGGTGCCCACACCGGCAGTGGCCAGTTTGGCGTAGGCGTCTTCGGAGCCGCTGGTGCCACCGGTCATATCCACAAAGATCTTGCCCGCCCGGCGCTCCTTGGCCCCCACGACAATGGTGGGACCGGCGCCGGTTTTTACCGCCTCGGCATATTCCGGTATTTCCTTCAGGACCCTGACAATGTCCCCCAGGGTCTCGCAGTTGTTATCATCAATCTTCTTTTGCACAAATTCGGTCACCAGGTTATCCGCCGGGGTATGACAGCAAAGGATGGGAATGTCCAGCAGCCTCGCCGCGTCCACCGCCCTGTTGTGGTTTAAGGGCATTAACCCCCGGCGGACTTCGGCGATGCGCCCGGCCATGATTCCCTCGGCCACGTTGATGGGAACACCCAACTGGGCCAGCAGGTCTTCCTGCAGGTGCATGACATCATACAGTCCGGCGGTTGCCTTTCCTTCCGGGTGGTGGGCCATGATTAAGTCCACCTGCCGGCCCTTTTCACCCAGCCGGTCCGCCAGGACGACCTCGCCCACTTCCATATCAACACCGGCCAGGATTCGTTTTACCTCCCGGTCCGGGTCGCCGTAAAGAACCCTGGTGTCGGTGTAGGGATTAAACAAGCGGTCCTGGTCCACTTCTTTCTTTTCCTCTTCTTTGAGCTCCTCGATTTTCTTTCTTTCTTTTTCCAGCTGTTTTTGAACTGCCTGCACACCTCTGGGATCGTGTTCAATGCCCATTTTAATGATCAAATCGTAGATTTCCTTTAACTTCATCTTGATCGGTCCCCTCTCTATCATTTTATCTACCAACAGTTACTTCTTGGAGATAAATTTATTGCCCTTACTATAAAACCGCAATGGTAAGTCTGCCCCTTCTTTGATGCCGATACGGGTGGTCACATAGATCTCCGGCGGCGGTTCCGGGGCAGGGGCAATAAACAGCGGCCCACGGGTCAAGTCCGCCTTGTTGTGCTCTTTCGTGATGCCAAAGGCCTGTACCAACCGGGCCGGGCCGGCACATAATTCATTCAGACGCTCCCGGCCCCGGCGTTTTCTCATTAAGTCAAGCCCTTTCAGGGGTTCCACCGCCCGGATCAACACCGCCTCACCCACACCTTCGGCAGCGGTTACGGCATTAAAACAGTAGTGCATGCCGTAGGTGAAATAAACATAGGCCCGGCCCGGCGGGCCGAACATGACGCTGTTGCGGGGTGTCATACCCCTGGCCGCATGGCAGGCGGGGTCTCCCTGCAGGTAGGCCTCGGTTTCCACAATTTTTCCTATGGTGGTCCCTTCAGCCGTGACATGGACCAGTAATGTACCCAGTAATTCCCTGGCCACCAGGGTGGTATCCCGGGCATAAAACTCCACAGGAAGCGGCAGTAACATTATCGCAGCACCTCGAGCAATGATTCAATATCGAAAGTATTGACCACATCCCGGGGTTCCAACCAGGCCCTGCGGGCCACCGCCACCCCGTAGGGCATTTCATCCAGTCTCCTGGCGTCGTGGGCATCTGTATTGATGCTTATCTTTACACCCGCATCTCGGGCCATCCGAGCATAGACTTCATTGATATCCAACCGGTCCGGTGACGCGTTAATTTCCAGGATGGTGCCCGTCTTTGCCGCTGTTTCAATGAGCGCTTCCACATCCAGATCATAGGACTCTCTTCTTCCCAAAATGCGGCCGGTCATATGGGCAATGATGTCTACGTGTTCATTTTCCATGGCCCTGGTAATACGTGCCGTCATTTCTTTTCTGCCCTGTTTGAAGCCGCTGTGCACCGAAGCAATGACCACATCCATCTGCTCTAAAATTTCATCCGGGTAATCCAAATCGCCGTTTGGCAGAATATCCATTTCCACCCCGGTGAGCAGTGTAAAATCCTTCAGTTTTTTATTCATTTCCCGGATGATCCGGTGCTGCTGCTGCAGCCGGTCCGGTTCCAGGCCGTTGGCGATCTTCAGGGAGCGGGAATGATCGGTGATGGCCGCATAGGCATACCCCTTTTCCAGGCAGCGTTTCACCACATCCTCCAATTCCATCACCGAGTCGCTCCAGGTGGTATGGATATGCAAATCCCCCTGAATGTCCTCCAACTGGATGATGGACGGTAGACTATTGGACAGGGCTGCCTCTACCTCACCGCGGTCTTCCCTCAGCTCCGGTGGAATATACTCCATCTGCAGAGCTTTATAAATGTCCTCCTCCTGTTGAATGGGCAGGCTTTCCCCTGCCGGGTCGAACAGGCCATGGTGATTCAGTTTAAAGCCCCGGTTTTGGGCTATCTCCTGCAGTTTGGTATAATGGGCTTTGGACCCTGTGCCACGGTGCAGGGTGGGTATGTATTCCTCCGGGGAGACCACCTGTAGGTCCACGGACAGCCCCCACCAGGTATAGACCCGGATACGGTTGCTCTGCTGCTCGATGACTTCTTTCACCCTGGGATGGCTGGCCAGAGCGGTTAGCAGTGGTTCAGTGTCCGCAGCGGCGGCCACCAGATCCAGGTCACCGACGGTTTCTCTCCAACGCCGGGTACTGCCTGCCACGGACATTTCCTGCACACCGGGCAGCAGTTTGATAAACTTTATGATGTCTTCCGCCAGTTCCAGCGCTACCGACAGGCGGGTCCTGCCCTGGCGGTTGCGCACCATTTCGATGCCGTTCAGGATATCCCATTCCAGTTTGGAACTAAAACCCTTCAGGGCACGCACCCGGCGTTCTTTCACAGCCTGCTCCAGTTGGTCCAAATTGCTGATGCCCAGTTCCTCAAACAAGACCCTGGCCCGGTTCGGACCTATGCCGGGCAGTTGTTTAATGGCCAGAACTCCTGGCGGTATTTCTTTAAGAAGTTCCTGGTGCTTTGCCATTTGCCCTGTCTCCAGGATTTCCTTTATTTTTCCTTCAATGGCTTTGCCCACGCCCGGAATCTTGGACAGCAGGCGCCGACGGTACAATTCATCCACCGGTTGCTCCAGATTTGCCAGCACTTGGGCCGCCCGGCGGTAAGCCCTCACCTTAAAAAAATCCTCGCCCTTTATCTCCAGCAGATCGGCCAGTTCGGTGAAAATCCAGGCAATTTCAATATTTTGCATTCACACCGCTCCGTTTCTGTCGTACTACTATATTTTACTGAACCTGAAAAACTTATAAAGGTTACTAAGAAAAACCTGGCTTACTTGCCTGCCTGCCTGCCTGTGCCCTGTGGGTATGCCCTGTGGGTATGCCCTGTGGGTATGCCCTGTGGGTACGCCCTGTGGGTACGCCGGCGAAAGCGGAAGCCTTCCGTTTTTCTTATGCTTCCTAAGTTAACAAAAATAAAACTCATGAATGTTCATGAGTTGCTGGAGTTTTCTTTTTCCGGATCCATCATTTGCAACAGGTTATTGTACTGCTCCTGCAGTTTCAACAGTTCATCCACCAGGTTGACAGCCGTCAGGACCGCCACTTTGTTGGTGGATAATTTTCTGTTCCGCTGGCTTATCTCAGCCATTTTTTTATTGACAATCTGCGCTACCGTCACCATATATTCCGGGGGTTCATTGCCTTTTAAGGTGTAGTACTCACCAAATATTTCGACCTCCACCCTGTTTGCCTGATCGGACATAAACGTACCCCCTCAAACCTTTGCTGTATGTCTATTCGCTGTCAACCTGCAAATTCCTTCATGTTTTAACAATTTACTGTACAAAATGAAAATCGATAGGATTATTGTTGGCAACGATCCGGGCAAACTAACAAAATGAGCTTTTGTAGCGGTCATTGCCGGCGTGATGTTAATTGTACGCCAATAAGCAAACAGGAAACCCGGAGACAGATTGTTTCCGGGTTTTAATTTGCCTATTTCCTTAACTCGGCACCTGTTTGGGCCGTCAGGGAACTGGTAATGCGCTGCATTTTGTCGTTGATTACTTCGTCGGTGAGGGTTCTGTCCGGGGCTTGGAATTTCATGGAGAAGGCCACACTCTTGTAACCTTCCGGCACCTGGGCACCCTGGTACAAGTCAAAAATGTCTATCTCCCTTAACAGGCTGCCGCCGGCCTTTTTGATGATTGATAACATCTCTGCGGCCAGCACATCTTGTTTGACCAGAACAGCCAGATCCCGTTCTACCATGGGGAATTTGGGCAGACCCTGGTATTGTTTAACCGGGCGGTTGGCTTGATTCAGTACATTCAAGTCCAACTTCATGGCCACGGCCCTGGCAGGCAGGTCGTAATTCTCGATCACGTTGGGATGCAGTTCCCCCACAACCCCCAGTAATTGACCGTTTATTTCTATCTTGGCGCAGCGTCCGGGGTGGAAACTGGGGTCCTGATGACGGAAAAACTCCGCCCCCACTACGCCTAAAGAGTCAATCAGCTGTTCGGCGACTCCTTTCATAAAGAAGAAATCCATGGGTCGGGCGGGCTGGTTCCAGGTTTTCGGGGTATTGCCAATGGCGACCGCTGCCAATACCGGAACTTCCTCCGGCAGCGGCTGTCCTTCCACCGGGTAGAATACCCGGGCAATTTCAAAGATGGCCCCGTTCTGGGCCCGGCGATTCAGGTTTCGCTGCAGGACTTCCAGCAAGCTGGGCACCAGCACCGTACGCATGACGGACTGTTCCTCACTCAGCGGGTTCTGCAGTTTTACCACGTTACGGAACCTGCTGTCCTGGGGTAAATTCATCAAATCAAAGATCCTGGGATGAACAAAGCTGTAGGTGATAACTTCGGTAAACCCGCAGCCGGTCATCACTTTTCTCATATTCCAGGTTAATTGCTGTTCCGGTGTCCGGATACCCTGGGTAGAAGCCCCGAAGGGCAGGGTCTCAGGAATCTGGTTAAATCCGTACAACCGTGCCACTTCTTCCACCATGTCCCATTCTCCGGTGATGTCCGGTCGGAAAGTTGGAATGGTTACCAGCAAATCATCCCCCTGCTCCTGTACTCTGAACTGTAAGCGTTCCATAATATCTTTGATTTGTTCTTTGGGAATATCTACCCCCAGCACCCAGTTCACTCGCCAGGGTCTCAGTTGGATGGTTTTCTCAGTAATGGGGCTTGGAAAATTATCGATGGCCCCTGCCACTACGGTTCCCCCGGCCAATTGCTGGATCAGTTGCACGGCCCGGTCTGCCGCCCGGAGGGAGCCGTTAATATCAATACCCTTTTCAAACCGCATGGAGGATTCGGAACGCAGACCCAGTGCCTTGGAGGTGCGACGAATATTAATGGGATGGAAATAAGCGGACTCAATCAGTACATTTACTGTATCCCCGGTCACTTCACTGTCCAGGCCACCCATCACACCTGCTACGGCCACCGGACCTGACTCATCGGTAATGGCCAGCATGTCCGGATTTAATGTTCGTTCCGCGCCATCCAGGGAAACGATTTTTTCTTCTTCCTTAGCCCGGCGAACAATAATATGACCGTTGGTCAGTTTATCGTAGTCAAAGGCGTGCAGAGGCTGACCCAACTCCAGCATGACATAGTTGGTGATATCCACCACGTTGCTGATGGGCCGGATACCTGCCGCCCGCAGCCTGTTTTGCAGCCACATGGGTGACGGGCCAATTTTAATTCCTTTGATCACCCGGGCTACGTAACGGCGGCATAAATCTGGATCCTCTATATCAATTTTAGCCAGATCCTCAATCTTTTCCTCACCCTCTGTAAATTGAGGAGACGGCATTTTTAGCTCCTTCTTCAGGATAGCAGCCACATCCCTGGCAACACCGGTGATACTTAAAGCATCTCCACGGTTGGGCGTTAGATCAAGTTCCAGCACGGTATCATTCAGTCCCAGCACTTCCTTGGCATCCAGACCTACAGGGACATCTTCTGATAAGATCAGAATGCCATGGGCCATATCAGAGGACATCAGTTTGGTTTCCATCCCCAATTCCTGACCGGAACAAAGCATCCCCCTGGATTCCACGCCTCTCAGTTTAGAGCACTTAATCTGAAGCCCTCCTGCCAGTTTAGCCCCTTCGATGGCCACCGGCACCACATGCCCCTCCCGGACATTGGTGGCTCCGGTAACAATCTGCAAGGGTTCCCCCTGGCCGACATCCACCGTACATACCAGCAGTTTATCGGCGTTGGGGTGCTTTTCTATTTTTCTAATGCGGCCGGTTACAACTTTTTCTATTTCCGCCCCCAGTTCATCCACCGCGTCCACTGCCAGCCCGGCCATGGTTAGCCGGTCGGACAACTCCTGGGGTGTCAGGTCAACATCAACGTAATCTTTCAGCCAATTGTAGGAAACACGCATGGTTATCTGTAAACCTCCCGATTTATCTTAGAATTGCGCCAGGAATCGTAAATCATTGTCAAAGAGCAGGCGGAGATCGTCAATACCGTATTTTAACATGGCAATCCGCTCAACCCCCATGCCAAAGGCAAAACCGGTGACCTCCTCCGGGTTGTAACCGGACATCTCCAGCACCCTTGGATGCACCATGCCGGAACCCAGAATTTCCAGCCAGCCGCTGCCTTTGCATACCCGGCAGCCGTTGCCTTTGCAGCTAAAGCAAGAAATATCCACTTCCGCACTGGGCTCAGTGAAGGGGAAATAACTGGGACGCAGGCGGGTACGGGTATCCGGTCCGAACATCTGGCGTGCGAATGTTGCCAGCACTCCCTTTAAATCGGCAAAGGTAATATGCTTATCCACCACCAGTCCTTCCACCTGGTGGAACATGGGGGAGTGAGTGGCATCGTCATCCCGGCGGTATACCCGTCCCGGGCAAATGACCTTGACCGGCACATGGGGTACGGTCTTTTCCATGGTCCGTACCTGCACAGGGGATGTGTGGGTCCTGAGCAGCACCTCGGGATTGATGAAAAAGGTATCCTGCATGTCCCGGGCCGGATGGTCCTTGGGCAGGTTTAATGCTTCAAAATTATAGTAATCCAGTTCAATCTCCGGGCCTTCGGCAATTTTGAAGCCAAGACCCAGGAAGATATTTTCTATTTCTTGCATCACCTGGGTCAGGGGGTGCAGTTTGCCCAGGTTAAAACGAACACCCGGCAGGGTTACATCCAGGGTTTCGGCAGCCAGCTTTTGGGCCTTTTGCCCCTCTTTCACCTGTTTATTTCTGTCTTCCAGAGCAGATTCGATTTCTTCCCTCACTTCATTGGCAATCTGACCGATACGGGGTCTTTCCTCGGCGGACAGCGCCCCCATGCCCCTCAGAACCTGGGTCACTTCTCCTTTTTTGCCCAGGTATTTCACCCGGATCTCATTGATTTCCTCCAGGGTATTGACCCCCTCCAGGGCTTTTAATGCTTCCTGGGCCAGTTCTCTTAACCTCTGTTCCATGACAACCTCCTGTTGAATCCATTGTAAAAAATAAAAACCGCCCCTAGAATGTAGGGACGGAATGTCTCCGTGGTACCACCCAAATTGTTCTTTCAACGCTGTAAAGAACCACTTAGAGGATAAAAACACAATTTATCCTCTTCTGATAACGGTAGAAGCACCGGCGCAACCTACTGGTATGGAACCATACGTTCAGACCGCAGCTCAGGGGTGAACTTTCCGAAGAGTTTCTTTAAGAGGGCTTCCAGTCACGACCCTCTCTCCCTGCAAAGAAATAATCAACGTACTTTTCCCCGTCATAACTTTAAAACAATATTTAATGTATAACCAGTCGCCTGTAGATCATGTAAGCATTTACCGATCCAGTTGCTTCGAACAGCCTCCAAAAAAATTCGGCGGTTAACAGCATGTAACCACGACCTTTCATCCTTTTTTGGGGACCTTTCGACACTGATTATACCATATGGCATTTTGCAAAACAAGGAAGTTTACTGAATTTTAAGTCCTCTGTCGGACAGCTTCGTAAAGCATGATGGATGTGGCTATGGCCACATTGAGGGATTCGGCCCGGCCGGGCATGGGAATGGTAACTTTCCGGTGCTTATATTCATAGACGGACACCCGTGGTCCGGCCCCTTCATTGCCAACCACAAACCCCACGGGAACCTTGAGGTCCACATGAGAAATCGGCTCTCCGCCGACGGGGTTTCCCACCACCAGGGTAACCCCCACCGAAGCCAGGTAGCCCAACGCTCCTGTCGCATCCTCCGCCGTCACCACCGGCAGGTGAAACAGGGACCCCATGGTGGACCGGAGGGTTTTCGGGTTGTAGAGGTCCACGGTTCCCTTCAGTAAAACCACTCCGCCGGCTCCGGCAGCATCTGCGGAACGGATGATGGTCCCCAGGTTGCCCGGGTCCTGCACGCCGTCCACCACCACAACCAGCGGCGGCTGCCCCGGCGGCAGCACATCGGACAGGGTGTAATCCGGCTGCCAGAGCACCGCCAGTACACCCTGGGGCGTTTCGGTATCTGCCAGTTCCGCCATGATACTGTCGGGCACCTGGAATACTTCGACCCCTTTACTCATGGCGACTTCCAACAGACCGGCTCCCCGCCGGGACTGAATGACCTGGGGAGTATAAACAAAACACTCGGTACGCCAGGGACTGTGCAGGGCCTCTTCCACCAGGCGGACACCCTCGACCAAAAACTTTCTTTCCTTTTGCCGGAAATTTCGCTGGGATAGTCTGCGTATGTATTTTATTTTTGGGTTCTGGGCAGATGTAATGATCATATCTCTACCGTCTCGAAATGCTGCAGTTTTTCCGCCCTGCCGATCACAATCAGCACATCCCCTTCTTTAATCATTTGACTGGCTCCGGGGGAAATAATCATTTCTTCGCCTCTCCGGATGGCCAGTATGCTTACACCGTACTTGTTTCTGGCGCCGGACTGTTCCAGGGTTTTATTAACAAATTGGGAGGGCGCCAGCATCTCAACCAGGCTGTACTCGGGTGAGAGGGAGATCTGTTCCATGATGTTTTTGGAAACCAGGGCGTGGGCCACCTTGACTCCCATATCCCTTTCGGGAAAAACAACCTTGTCTGCCCCCACCCGTTCCAACACTTTGCCATGCAGGGCATTTTGGGCCTTGGCCACAACGTTTTTAACACCCATCTCCTTCAGCATGACCGTAACCAGTATGCTGGCCTGTACATCCTGGCCAATAGACACCACCACCACGTCAAAGTTGCGAATGCCCACCGCCTTTAGGGCATGATCATCCAAGGCATCGATCTGAACCCCGTGGGTCACTTCCTCAATAATCTCATTGACACGTTCTTCGTCGCTGTCAAGGGCCAGAACCTCGTAGCCCATCTTAGAAAGGGTGATGGCCACGCTGGTGCCAAACCTGCCCAGTCCGATAACGGCAAACTGTTTCATGACGAGCAGCCTCCTAACCAATGATGATTCGCTCCTCGGGATAGCGATATTGCTGTTTTCTCTGCTGCCGGGTGGCCAGCGCATAGGCCACCGTCAAAGGCCCCAACCGGCCAAGGAACATGGTCAGTATGATAATCACCTGACCCACGCCGGAAAGCTTGGGGGTAAGCCCTGCAGAAAGCCCCACCGTGGCCAGGGCAGAAACCACTTCAAACAAAACAGCCAAAAAGTCCGCCTTTTCCACAACATCCAACACCAACGTGGCAAAAACAATCCAGCTGATGGCCAAAAGGATAATTCCCAAACCTTTGTAGATTTGCTCCTTGGGTATTCTGCGGCCAAATATCTCGGCATCCTCTTTACCCCTGGCCATGGAGATCACCGCTAACATAACCATGCCAAAGGTGGTCGTTTTAATACCGCCGCCGGTAGAACCGGGGGATGCCCCGATGAACATTAGAATAACTATGAAGAACAGGGTGGCCGGACGCAGGGCTGTCATATCCAAGGTATTGAAGCCCGCTGTGCGGGGAACCACCGATTGAAACCAGCTGGCCCACAATTTGCCGCTCCAATTCAGCGAGGCCAGAGTGTTGTTAAACTCCAACAAAAAAATAACGATCATGCCTAGTAACAGCAAGGCCCCGGTCACCAGCAGGGTCAGGCGTGTATGGACCGACAGTTTTTTCTTTTTTCTGTACCGCAGCAGGTCCGCCATCACGGTAAAACCAATGCCGCCTAAAATAATGTCAGAACCGATGGCAAAATTTACGATGGGGTCGTCCACAAACTGCGTCAGGCTGCGGAATTCACCAAACAGGTCAAACCCCGCGTTATTAAACCCGGAAACAGCGTGAAACAGGCTGTACCCGATGCCCTTCAAAAAACCAAAATGGGGAATAAACCGTATCGCCAGCAGCAGGGTAATTATGAATTGAATCACAAGGGTTAACAGGATCACCTGCTTGGCCAACCGTATTAAACCGCTCAGTTCAATGACGTTCAGGGATTCCTGAATCAGCATGCGTTCTCTGAAGGTAACACGACGGCCCATGATCAGCCAAAATAAAACCGCCATGGTCATGAACCCCAGTCCGCCCACCTGTATTAAACTGATAATAACGATTTGCCCAAAGGTGCTCCAGTAGGTCCCGGTGTCAACCACCACCAGCCCGGTCACACAGACGGCGGAGGTGGAGGTGAAAAGGGCTGTCAGGAAACCCGTAGGCTGCCCGCTGGCCGATGAGACCGGCAGCATTAAAAGCAGCGCACCGATGAAGATAAGAACAGCAAAGCCAGTGACCAGCACCCTGGGCGGGTGACTGAGAAACCCGTTCCTGGTTTGCAAAGGATCGCCTCTTCCAAAATGTTTATAGTAACGTATAAATTATAACAAATCATACAATTTATGCTAGAGGATAAATAAAAAAGCATGGCAGTATGACCATGCTTTATTGTTAATCGAATTTATCTTTTTATACAAACCCTTAGGCCAGGTTGGCTTTCGCAACCTCTACCAGTTGGCTGAAAGTCTTGGCATCGTTGACGGCCAGGTCAGCCAGCATCTTGCGGTTTACTTCTACGCCGGCTTTTTTCAAACCGTTGATGAAGCGGCTGTAGGACAGGCCGTTCAGACGGGTAGCGGCGTTAATGCGGGCAATCCAGAGCTTACGGAAATCACGCTTCTTCTGACGACGGTCTCTGTAAGCGTAGAACAGGGCCTTCATAACCGCCTGGTTGGCTACCCTGAACAGCTTGCTGCGGGAACCTCTGTAACCCTTGGCCAGCTTGAGAATTTTTCTGTGTCTATTACGAGAAACCACACTGCTTTTCGCCCGTGGCATGATTATTACCTCCTTCTAGTTGAAACAAAGTATCCAGCGATTAATAGGGCAGCAGTCTGCTCAGACGACCAGCATCTGCCTCGCTGATAATGGTAGACTTGCGCAGGTTACGCTTACGTTTGGCAGTCTTCTTGCCAAGAATATGGCTATGAAAAGCGTGCCAACCACGGATTTTGCCAGTGGCAGTCTTCTTAAATCTCTTAGCAGCCCCGCGGTGGGTTTTGATTTTGGGCATCTAGGGCAACTCCTTTCTAGTCCTGCTTCTCATTTTTTGGTGCTAAGATCATAATCATATTTTTTCCTTCAAGTTTAGGTTGCCTTTCCACGGTGCAGAGATCTTTCAAATCTTGGGCCAGACGGTCCAACAGCTTTTTCCCCAGGTCTGTATGAACGATTTCCCTGCCTCGGAACATAATGGTAACCTTAACCTTGTCGCCATCCTTTAAGAAACGCTCGGCATTTTTGGCTTTGACTGTATAGTCATGGTCCTCAATACGGGGGCGCAGTTTGACCTCTTTAACCTGGATAATACGCTGCTTTTTCTTGGCCTCTTTTTCCCGTTTACTCTGCTCGTACTTGAATTTTCCAAAATCCATAATACGGCAGACCGGGGGTTTGGCCTGGGGGGCAACTTCCACCAGGTCCAGCTGTCTTTCCTCAGCGATACGAAGGGCTTCCTTAACAGGCATAATACCCAGCTGGTTGTTGTTGGCGTCTACAACCCGTACCTCGCGTGCTCGAATTTCTTCATTGATGCGCTGCTCTTTGGAAATACACGATCACCTCCACATAGTAAGATAAGGATAGAATAATAAAAGCGGGTGAAATCACCCGCTTAGAGACGCAATACAATAAGGTAGACCTATTGTAATAAACCTCATAACCTTACGAACCACGGTTGTAAGGTGAGAAGCGGATGCTTCTTCTTAAAACATTGCACTTTTATATTGTACCTGAATTAGTGTACCATACTCTACCTGATGAGTCAAGGATTTCTCCAAGGAAGTTCTAGTTGACAAAGGTATTTCTACGGGGTCCCTATTCAAACTTCCAACCTCTAACCCGGGACCTAGAAGATGGTCTTGTTCTTGATGTCGTTTTGCACCATTTTGATGAACTCATCGGCTTGAATGGCCCCGATATCCCCTTTGCCGCGCTGGCGGACAGCCACGGTGCCCTGCTCCATTTCCCGGTCGCCGATGACCAGCATGTAAGGGATTTTCTGGGTCTGGGCCTCCCGGATCTTGTAGTTGATTTTCTCGTTCCTGGCGTCCAGTTCCGCCCGAATGTCCAGGGCTTCCATTTTCTTGACCAACTCCCTGGCGTAATCGTGGTGCTTGTCGGTGATGGGCATGACCCGCACCTGGACCGGGACCAGCCAAACCGGGAAGGCGCCCGCAAAGTGCTCGGTCAGGATGCCGATAAAACGTTCAATGCTGCCAAAGACAACCCTGTGGATCATGACCGGGCGGTGTTTCTGACCGTCTTCCCCCACATAGGTAAGGTCAAATTTCTCCGGCATTTGGAAATCAAGCTGGATGGTGCCGCACTGCCAGGTCCGTCCCAGGCTGTCTGTAAGGTGGAAGTCGATCTTGGGACCATAAAATGCCCCGTCCCCTTCGTTAACCTTATACTGCATGTGTTTGGCTTCCAGGGCGTTCCGCAGGGAGTTGGTGGCAGTTTCCCACATCTCATCGGAACCCATGGATTTTTCCGGGCGGGTGGACAGTTCCACATGATAACTCAAGCCAAAGGTGTTATAGAAATAATCAAACAGGTCGATAACCCCGATAATTTCGTCCTTAATTTGGCTGGGCAGCATAAAAATATGGGCGTCGTCCTGGGTAAAGCAGCGCACCCGCATCAACCCGTGCAGGGCGCCGGAAAGCTCGTGGCGGTGCACCAATCCCAGCTCGCCCCATCTCAAGGGGAGATCACGGTAACTGTGCAAACTGGTTTTGTAAACCAGGATACTGCCGGGGCAGTTCATGGGCTTGACGGCATAATCCCCTTCATCGATTTTGGTGAAATACATATTTTCTTTGTAATGGGCCCAGTGACCGGACTGCTCCCACAGGCTGCGGTTCAAAATAATGGGGGTGCGGATCTCCTGGTAGCCCCGCTTTTTGTGTTCCTGGCGCCAGAAATTTTCCAATTCATTACGGATGATCATCCCTTTGGGATGGAAAAAAGGAAATCCGGGGCCTTCTTCCTGGATGCTGAATAGGTCCAACTCCTGGCCCAGTTTACGGTGGTCACGGCGTTTGGCTTCCTCAATGCGGAACAGGTGCTCGTCCAGCAGCGCCTTCTTGGGGAAAGAAGTGCCGTAGATGCGCTGCAGCATCTTGTTCTTCTCGCTGCCACGCCAGTAAGCGCCGGCAATGTTCATCAGTTTAAAGCTTTTCAGGCGACCGGTGGTTGGCACGTGGGGGCCGGCGCACAGGTCATCAAAATCCCCCTGATGGTAACAGGAAATCACCGCATCCTCCGGCAGGTCATTAATCAGCTCAACCTTGTAAAGCTCACCCTGTTTTTTAAAGTGCTCCAGAGCCTCTTCCCGGGACAGTTCCACCCGCTTAAAGGGGAGGTCTTCCTTAATAATCTTGTTCATTTCCTCTTCAATTTGCTCAAGCTGGGCGGGCGTAAAGGGCTGCGGCACATCAAAGTCGTAATAAAACCCGTCCTGAATGGCGGGGCCGATGGCCAGTTTGGCCTCGGGGAACAATCTTTTAACGGCCTGGGCCAGCACGTGGGCAGAACTGTGACGGTAAACCGCCCTTCCCTCTTCATCATTAAAGGTTAATAATTCTAAAGCAGCATCTTCCTGCAGCGGGTAATGGAGATCCACGGTTTTGCCGTTCACCTTGCCCGCCAGAGCTTCTTTGGCCAAACCCTGGCTGATGCTCTTGGCCACTTCCAGCACGGTGGTTCCTGCCGGGTATTCCCTGACGGAACCGTCCTTTAACGTTACTTTAATCATGCAAATTCTCTCCTTTCAGTATGCAAACAAGAAAAAACAAAAACCCGCCCCTGAAATCGTTCAGGGACGGGATATTTCCGCGGTTCCACCCTGGTTGGAGAAAAAATCTCCCACCTCGTCGACGGTAACGGCGCCTGACCGGCCTGCTTACTCTTGTTCAGCAAGCTGCTCCAAGGTGGTTTTCAGACAGCTGCATCGGGAAGCACTTACAGCCTGTGGCGCTTCCTCTCTAGACGACCGTACTGACTTACTTTTCCTCTTCATAGCAGATATTTACCTACGGGATAATTATAGTGACACTTATAAGAAATGTCAAGTTGCCAGGTATACAATGGCCACCTGCACCAGCCCAATGATAAAACCCAGTACACCGCCGATCATTTCAATATGCTTCAGTTCCCTGGCGGCCACCGACAGAATGATTTTTTCCAGGTGCCTTATATCATAGGCATTCATCCGGTCCTCCACCAGTTGGGCCAGCTTCACCTTTTCGATGACACTGTGCCCTGCCTGGTCCACAATCTGGCTAATCACCTGGGGCATTTGTTTATTCAACATGTCCCCCATCATTTCCAGAATCACCATTCTGACAGTGGTCGGCACCCAGGCGGGGATGCGATCCACCACCATACAGCGGATGGAATCGCTGGCGGACTGTACAATTTTATTAAAAATCTCGGGGGATTTCATCTGGTCGATCAGGTCTTCTACTTTTAACAGTTCCTTTTCCACCACCTGGCCGATACTTCTGGCCAGTTCCGCCCTTCTTTTCGGTACCACGCCTTGTATGGCCCAGGGCAGGCCAAAGATGCGCACCGGCTGGTATGGTTTGAAAATTGCCTTAACAGCAATGAGGTTCGTAATCCAACCAATAAAGGCCCCAATAACAGGTATTAAGATTACCGACCACCACTGCATCCTGCGTTTCCCTCCATTCGTTAATCAACGACATTAACTATATCAAAATGTCACAGGAGGCGCAAGGGAATACAAAAAAACAAACTAAAATGCCGGCTGTTGAATTCAACAACCGGCACCTGGTTTGTTTTACTGCTGCTGTTTCTGACATAATTTGCAGCCGCTGCATTCGGCTACCTTGCCCTCAAAAACATTCTTGATGGTCTCAATGGTGGAGCCGGTTTTGTATTGGGGACCAGAGTGAAATACTATTTTATTAGGAGCCATGGTAATCAAAGCGCTGATAAGCAGGTCTTCATAATTGATTTCATGATCCATGACGTCCAAAATGAACCCTTCCAGAAAATCACTGCTGATGGGATTGTGATTTTCATCAAAAAGCTTATAGGTCCCTCTGGAGTTTATCAAAACGTTGACCAGGTCAACCTTGGGTTCCTGAATCTCAACAAAATATTTGAGAAGCTGAATAAACTCCCGGTACTCTCGCTCCATCAAAAATTCATCCACTGCCTGGTCCACGGCCTCTTTGATGTCGTTAATGTATTCCTTGAGACGGAAACGGATAAAACCGTCAATGACGATACTGTCACTTTGTTCCAGAAATTCTACCATTCTTTTAATAATAAAGTTTTTTCTGTCCAGCCGGTCCATCCTGCCGGGATAGACTTTTTCGCCATTTGTGTAATCCAGGGAATATTGGAGGATGACTTTTTTCTCTTCATCATTGAAGTAGTAATAATTCTCCCGAATAATGTCCAGTAAAATGGCCTTCTCCCAATGATTTAAGATAAGATCGGAAATAATATCGGCCACAAAGTGCCTGAACAGCAACTCATCATCAAGCTGTCTGCCACCGCATAATGTTCCGTTGAAGTTGCAGGATAAAAACGTAATGTTGCCCGCCGGGTTTTCCGTGAGTTTGATGAGTATATGATCGCCTTCATGCATGCGCAGCTCTCTACCAAGTCGGTCCTTCAACAAATCTATATGCTGGGTGGCTCCTATGGAGAGACATTGATTCATCTCCTCTATCACCCCTTCCTTTACTATTAGTATATGAGAGGCATTTTTTTGTATACTGGAGCAAAAATGGCGAAAAATTAAAGTTATCTTACTCTATTTGCAGTATAAGCAGAAACCAATGTTGCTATCCCATGTAAAAATTATAGTCCGAACCTTACGCTGGAGTAATTGAGGATTTTTTCTTTTCACATGCAGGCACAAAGGACATTAAATTATTTGTAAAAAAGGTAACCAATAATTACCAGAATGACCAGAACAAATGCTCCCACCGGCAGCCAGCCAATGGAGTTGGCTTCCCTCGGCTGGGTCTCCGGAGCCGGTTTTGCCAACGCTTCATTTCTCGGCAGAACCGCCGGGGCCGGTTTTTCTGTATCAATGGTACAGCTTTTGGGTACGAAGGGGACCCCGTTGGTTCTTTTTCTTTTGTTCTTTTTGTTGGCAGGACCCAGGATATCCGGGCTGTTGGGACGGTCTATATAGCGATAGGTTATGGCAGGACTTTTCTCCGTTTTTACAGCGGGGAGATATGGTTTGGAGACATCCGCGGTAATGCAGCATTCAGGGATGAACAGGCAATTATTCCCGGGTCTTGCCCGGTTATTTCTGGAGCCGCCCGGGGAAACGTGGGCGGTGATACAGCTTGCCGGCACAAATTCTGCGTTTCCGCTGGATCTTTTCCTTTTATACCTTTTCTTTGGAGGTAAGGACAGTTTCGTTTGTTCTACACTTTTACCGTAAAAATGACACACCGGGGTTGTGGAGGGTGTGATGCAACTGATTGGAACAAAGGGATTCGAGGTCGTATGGCTTTGCCTGCTGCGTTGTTTACGTTTACCGGCACCCTCCCTGGCAGGAACCGAACATGCTCCACAAACCAGCGGAAGAGAAACTCGATCCTGAACACAACTTGTATGAACAAAGGCCTCACCGGTTGCCCTTTGCTTCTTCTTCGACAACTGTACAAAATCAGGGATTATCACCTGCTCCGTGGCTGCTTTATAGAGGATGATGTCTTTCTTTTTTATTTCCCTGGTTTGCTCTTTGGTTATCCTGGCGTTTCTTTTTCTTTTCCTAGCCAAAAAGTCCACCCCTTTTCTTTTGGCTTTTAACATTTTTAAAATGTATATTAATCAAGTCCGGGAAAATATCAGTTTTTAAAATTTTCAGATATCTAAATTTAACTTTTTCTTTTGCCGGGCAAACACCAATTCCGTAAACGAGTAATATTATGGGAAAAAAGGCAGGTGTTACTTTGATGTTCAGTGATATTGAGGAGCTTAAACAAAGGTGTGAAGCCGAAATTAAGTCTTTAAAACGTGAGATCCTGGCAGCCAGGGGGAGCTTTTTCCCACGCTGGGACGCAAAAGGAACCATACAGAAGGCAGAAGAAAAGATTGAAAAAATCCAGCAATTATTAGTAAAACTGGAGAGTCTGACGGAACAGGTTGTTCCGGTGGTAAACGATATAAAAGACATTATAGGTTTACAGATGAACATAACGGCAAAACCTGAAAAAGAGTGATAGAATAATAAAAACCGCTTAAGAACCGTCATGTGGTTCCTAAGCGGTTTTTACGTTTTGCGATAATAAGTGTAGACCGGTAGGAGTTATTTTTAGACAACCTGAGTGAAGTAGATAAATGCTGCGATGAGCAGGAATCCTATTCCTATAATAAACTTAATATCCAAAACCAAACCCTCCTTATTTAATATTATATCATAAACATTTATTTAGCGGATATCAATATAAGGAAAAGGAATTGGGCTAATCATATCGAATCTTTGTACACAAAGAAAGGAGGGTTAACCCTTTGGATCTGACAAGCATTGGTTCTTTTCTGGCCCTGGCCATTATTATTTTTTTAATCTTTAAAATCATTGGCAAAGGCGGCTGAGGCTGCAGGTAAATGTACCGTCGGTACATTTACAAGAAACACCCCCAAAGGGTGTTTTTTTCTACAGCTTTAAAGACTACAAAAAACTGAACAAATCCTTACGTATTTACTTTTTAAAAGGTTAAATATTAATTTGTAGAGAAAACTCATAGCAGGCAGAAAAAACAGACTTGACAACAACATGAAGGGAGGAACAGTATGGAGTTTTCATTCGGCACCTTAATATGGATCTTTTTTCTAATGATGGCGTTAGGCCCCATGTGGCAGCAGGTAAAAATAAATCAAAAAAGATTTCACCTGACCAGGAAATTTGAAAAGCACCGGGGGTCGCGGTTAATTACCTTGATCCACCGGCAGGAATCCTTTAGCTTTTTGGGCATCCCCTTTTCCAGGTACATCAATATTGAAGATTCCGAGCAAGTATTACGGGCCATCCGGCTTACACCACCGGATATGCCCATTGATATCATGTTGCATACCCCCGGTGGCCTGGTGCTCGCCTCTGAACAAATCGCCAGGGCCCTGGAAAATCATCAAGCCAAAGTGACAGCCTTTGTGCCCCACTATGCCATGTCCGGCGGTACCATGATTGCCCTGGCGGCAGACGAAATTATCATGGACGGGAACGCCGTCCTGGGCCCCGTTGACCCGCAGATCGGCCAGTATCCTGCTGTGTCTATTTTAGAGGCTGTCAGGCTGAAAGGTACCCAAAAAGTGGATGACAATACCCTGATCTTAGCAGACATGTCCGCTAAAGCCATTGCCCAGGTCGGAGATTTTATCACTTATCTCTTAACCGATAACCTGGGGGAAGAAAAAGCACGGGAAATTGCAGACATTTTAAGCAGCGGTCGCTGGACCCATGATTATCCCATTAACTGTGAATTTTTAAAGAAGTTGGGGCTGCCCGTGTCGACCGAACTCCCTGCAGAAATATTTGCCATTATGGACTTATACCCCCAGCCCCCGCAAAGAAGACCTTCAGTCCAGTACATTCCTCTTCCCTATGGAAAAGAGGAAAAATAACTTAGGTACCAGGTACTTAAGTTATTAAGTTATTTGCTTTTTTAGGAAAAAGCATAATTTCCTAAACAACAAAAAGCCCCGCAGGGCTTTATATTGGTGGGACGTACTGGAATCGAACCAGTGACCTCTGCGATGTCAACGCAGCACTCTAACCATCTGAGCTAACGTCCCCTGTTTATAATTATTAACTGTACCTCTTCGGTAGGCGTTCCGCTGCCGGAGTACCCATCCAAGCTGCATAATAAATAATAGACGAAGATAAATAAAAAGTCAAGAGAAAGATTGATTTCTTTTTTACTTAACATTAATGGATTTTAACGTAAAATTTAACTTATCCTAAACAAACAATTTGTCTTTTTCTGTATAATTTAGTCATACCACTTCACCTCCTCTCTATAAATATTTTTTAAAAAGCACTACCCGCCAGGGGTAGTGCTTTTTTTTTTGCTTTGAGGATGAAGATCTAGTCAAACAGGCGGTTGAACCAGGACACCCGCTCAATGTTCCGGTTCGCTACCAGGTCCACCGAGGCGATTTCTTTACCATTAAGGAAGTAGGTGGCAGTTCCCAGTTTGGTTCCCTGTTTCACCGGAGCGGTGGGTGTGGGATTTAGGGTTGCTTTTCGTTCCACTTTGTCAACGTCAATTCTCGGGAGATAGACTTCTATCCTTTGGGCGGCAACCAGACTGACTTTTTTGTCCAACCCATCAAGTACAGGCAGTTCCGTAATGACTTCATCCTTTTCAGTCAGGACCACCGGTTTTATTTCATTGAAGCCGTATTCCAAAAGCCTGGTGGCATCGTTCCAGCGGTTGTTGCTGTGCAAAATCACTGCCACCAGCTGCCGCCCTTCCCTGGTGGCGGAAGCAATTAAACAGTTGCCGGCCCTGGGTGTGGTGCCGGTTTTTACGCCGTCGATACCTTCAAAGTCCGAACGAAGCAAACGGTTGGTATTGTGCAGTACACGCTGTTTGGGATGCTCATCTTTTACATCCTTGGATGTTTTTATGTCTTCCTCTCCGGGCAGCCAGGTAATGGTTGCCTCTTCAGTTTTCACAAATTTGGCAAAGGTTTTGTTTTTTAAGGCGTAGGAAGTAAGAATGGCCAGGTCATTGGCTGTGGTATAGTGATTTGGGTGGTGGTACCCGTTGGTATTGGCGAAACGGGTATTTTTCATGCCCAGAACCCGGGCTTTATCGTTCATCATCTTTACAAACATGTCATGGCTGCCGCCAATGTGCTCTGCGATGGCTACGGTGGAGTCATTGGCAGAATACATTAAAGCCGCCTTTAGTAAATCTTCCAGGTAAAGTCTGTCTCCGGTTTTTAACCCGATATCCTGACCCATGGAAACAGCCGCAGCCCTTTTGCCGACAGTAACGATGTCTTTGAGATTGCCGTTTTCTATGGCCAAAATGGCAGTCATGACTTTGGTTAAACTGGCCGGTTCCCTCCTCTTGTCCCCATCTTTTTCATAATAAATTCGGCCGGTGGCCACATCCATTAAGCAGGCGGCCGAGGCTTTTATCTTCGGAGGCTTGCCGTCCGGCCTGGGATCCGCCGCTCCCAGGCGGGGAATAAAAAAGTTAAAACTTAAAAGAAGCAAAATGACGGGTAGAACTTTGTTCAGCTTCAATTTTCACCCTCCTCCGCAACTATTTTTTCTCTAATTCCCCAAGGAGATAACAGGAAAGAATTATTATTTCTGGGTAATTTGCAAAATATAACTCATATATTCCATTGCTGGTAAATATTTATAGAAGTGATTACAGGGGAGGTGTGTATTTTGAAGGTATATATCTTTGACTACCGTAAATTTAAGAAACAATTGCTGCTGGCGGGGGCCGTCCTGGCATGCGCAGTATTTTTTACTGCCCTGATATACCAGCAGCAGGTGGTAACCACCACAGGCAAAAAATATGCAATCTATAAGGTTAAAACAGATAAAAAAGTAGCTGCTTTAACCTTTGATATCAGCTGGGGCACCAAAGTCCCCGGACCGGTACTTGACACCTTAAAGAAATACAATGTAAAGTCTACCTTTTTCATTTCCGGTCCCTGGGCTGTCAAGCACCCCGAATTCCCCAGGCGGATTGTGGCTGAGGGACATGAAGTCGCCAGCCATGGTGAGGAACACGTGAATTTAAGCGAGCTCTCCAAGGAAGAGGTAAAGAAAAATATTCTCACTGCTCACCAAAAAATCAAAGAAGTGACCGGCGTAGAACCCAACCTTATTCGCACCCCAAACGGCGACTGGAACGACATGGTGTTAACCACGGCGGAGGAATTAAACTATAAGGTCATTCAGTGGAGTGCCGATTCTTTGGACTGGAAAAAGCCAGGTGCAGCAGCCATTACCAGAAACGTGCTGAAAAAGGTTGAACCCGGTGCCATCATTTTGATGCACGCCAGTGACACCTGCCTGCAAACCCCGGATGCTTTGCCCCAGGTGCTGGAGGGCCTGAAGAAAGAGGGCTACCAGCTGGTTACCGTATCTGAACTTTTAAAATTGGGCCCCGGCACCATAGATTAAGAAAAACAAAGGATTCAGGGTATGAAAAACCCCGAATCCTTTTGTTTTGACCGGATTTTGTAACATAGATAAAAAATTTTTGGGCAAGGTAAATAGAGAGTCTATAAAGAGTGGTGAAAAGAATGACACAGACCGCAGTAATAACCGGCTGCCGGATTATGGTAAAACCTGCCTGTTTAAACCTTTACAACAGATGGTATTTGATTAGGGAATTGTTCTTTACAATAATGCTTCCTAACCTTTACGCAAGGGATTTAATACTATAAAGGAGTAAACTCCTTATGCTTTTCAAAGTTACCGGGTTCTGGTATAGTAAATTTGTGCCACAAACTTTAGGCTAGGGGTTTTTTAAATGGTGATAGTAAGAAAAATGATGATAGCGGTTATTTTCCTTGTTGTGGCATCCGCCGTTTTTTATGGATTGGACATTCATTTACACCCTGCCTGGGATGCAAAACATTTTACCAGCCCGGAACACCTGGCACAGTACCTTCGCTCCTTTGGGGCTATGACCGTGGTCGTCAGTCTTTTACTGATGGTGCTGCAGACATTATTTACACCGCTGCCGCTGTTTCTGCTGGCGGGCGCCAACGGGTTTATCTTTGGTCTCTGGTATGGCATTCTAATTACATTAACCGGTTCCATCCTCGGTGCATCCATCGCCTTCTATCTGGCCAGGGGTTTTGGCAGGGGAATCGTCTACCGGTGCCTGAAACAAACGTACATGGCAAAGGTTGATAAAATGAGCTGCAGCGAAGGCCCCTGGATGGTCTTTATGGCCCGGTTGATACCGGTCATTCCTTCCAGCATCATCAGCTACGTGGCTGGTTTGAGTAAAATGGCCTTCCGGGGATTTTTTATCGCCACCGCCGTGGGGAAATTACCGGAAATCGTTATTTATACAGCCCTCGGGCACAGTTTCGTCCAGGCTGAAGGAATGGCCACAAAGGTTACCATCCTGCTTATCCTGCTCACCCTGGTGGCCTGGCCTCTTATCTCCAGGATGCTGAAGAAAAACCGGGGCAGCGATGTCGATGTTAAATACAATAATAAACCGCCACATAAAATTCCCCCAGGAAATTAACCCGGGGGAATTCCTTTCCTTTTATCGTTTACGTTTGCACCTGTACCAGAGGGAGTACAAGAAAACGCCAACCAGCAAGGAGGCCACCAAAAAGTCCATGCGGTGGAACCAGGGTTTCAGGGCCTGCCAGTTTTGCCCCAGGGCATAACCGGCGTAAACCAGCAAAATACTCCAGGGTAAAGACCCCAGGAAGGTGTAAATGACAAATTTTTTAAAATTCATGCGGGCAATACCTGCTGGCAATGAAATGAATGTACGGATAATGGGCATCAACCTGGTAAAAAATACGGTGGCCTCTCCATAACGCTCAAACCAGTAGTCTGCCATGGCCAGCTTTCGTTCGGTGATGCCCAGGTAGCAGCCATACCGCTGCAAAAAAGGTCTTCCCCCGCGGATGCCCAGGTAGTAGGACCCGATGGAGCCAATGGTGCCGCCAACTGTGCCGGCCATTACGGTGCCCCAAAAATCCAGTCGACCGGCATAAACAAGATACCCCCCGAAAGGTAGGATGACTTCGCTTGGCAGCGGAATATTGGCGCTTTCTATGGCCATGCCAATGCCGACACCCCAGTAGCCCAGAGCGGCAATGAGCACGGTCACCTGGTGCAGTAAAGGTTCTAAATATTCCAGCGAAATTCCCCTCCCTTCATCACCCTTTAAGTATATTAACCATTCAGAAAAAATAGTACCGGAGGATGAAACCTCCGGTTTGTTGACATTTACATATCAATGATGACTTTGTTATCCTGGACGGTAACCTGAATTCCCATGGAGACCAGGTCTGACACAGAGATATACGTTGTATTGTTCTTTTTCTTTAACGGCTGACTAAGTGGTTTTGAGCTGCCCTTAACGGTCCTATTTTTATTATCCGTAGGCAGCATCCAGGCTTGTCCATTGCCAGTCACCAGAATGTCGTTTAATTTACTGTCCCATTTCACCTCATATCCCAGGGCCTCCAGGGTAAAACGCAGGGCAATAAAATGCCCCCCCTTTTCCTTCAGCACCCCTCCGGGTACATAAAAGGTTTCCTCATTGATGATCACCTTAGAATCTTCCCCGGTAAATTGAATCACCCGCTTGGTTGGATGCAACAGCTGCCTGGCAGCATATAGTTGAAGCCCCGGTGTGCTGACGTAACGGTCCGGCTGCAGTCCGACCCCGTCAATAAGGCGGCCCTTGGGTGTTGTGTAAAATGCTGTGGTCAGTTTTAGCGCTCCTCCATTTTGCAGGGGGATGATATCCTGCACGGTGGCTTTGCCGTACGTATGGGTTCCCAACAGGGTTGCAGCTCCATAGTCCTGTAATGCTCCGGCCAGAATTTCCGATGCGCTGGCAGTCTGTTCATTCACCAGCACCACCACCGGCATCTCCTTAATTAAAGGGTCCAGTTCCGTAACGAAGGAATCCTTATTTTTCTCCCAGTCCTCGGTAACAAAAACCGTCTTATCCTTGCCCAGCAGGTAGGAAGCAATTTCTGCGGCAGAATCCACATAGCCACCGCCGTTATTTCTCAGGTCAATGATAAGGGACTGGATACCTTCCTCTTGCAGTTTCCCCAGTGCGTTTGCAAATTCCTCTCCGGTTTCCATGCCAAAACTTTCGATAGCAATTAAACCAATGTCGTGACCCAAGGCTTTCCCGTGCACGGTGGGCAGGTTGACGGTGTTCCGGGTGATGGTCACCTGCCTGTCCGGCTGACCGGCCCTTCGCACTGTTATGCTGACGCTGCTTCCTTTCTCACCCCGCAGCAGGGTTACAACATCGTATAACGGTTTCCCCGCCAGATCCTTACCGTCCACCGCCACAATGACATCCCCGTTCTTCAGCCCGGCTGACTCGGCGGGGGAACCCTTTAATACGCGGACGATATAGGGGTACTGCTGCTGCATCTCCAGTTCGGCGCCAATTCCCTCAAAGTCCCCGTTCAACTCATCGCTGAACTGTTCCAGTTCTCCGGGAGAAAAATAAACCGTATAGGGATCGTTCAGGTAATCCAGCATGCCCTTGATACTTGCCTTGGTTAACTGGTCAACATCCGGCTGTTTCAGATGGTACTGGCTGATATATCCAAATACCTCGCCGAGGGTAGACGCTCCGGCCAGAGCCTTATCGTTTTCGGCGGCAGAGGCAGGCACAGACCAGGAAAAAGTGATAACAGTCAAAATTACAAGCAGTTTTCTAAACAACTCATCACCCCATAAGGTTTTTTCTACTTTGATACATTCGAGGCGACCGCTGTAAAGTCCTTCCTTTTGATAAGCGTCAGGTAAATTTACAATGTCTGAAGGTATTTTGCACATCCCTGCTGAAAATACTAATGATGCTAAATAAGGAAGGTGCTTACTTTGTCCCTAGATACCTTGCTCGTTATCGACGGCAACAGCCTGATTCACAGGGCCTTTCATGCTATTCCCCTTTTATCCAACAGTCAAGGGGTTATTACCAATGCTGTTTATGGTTTTACCAATATGATTTTAAAGGTGCTCAAGGAACAAGAACCAGGCCTGGTGGCAGTTGCCTTTGACAAAGGCAAAGTGACCTTTCGCCATCAAGACTATGCTGACTACAAGGGTACCCGCAAGGCCACGCCGGATGAGCTGCGGCCCCAGTTTATTCTCGCAAAAGAGATTCTGAAAGCGATGCGAATCCCCTACTTTGAGCTGGAAGGGTACGAAGCGGATGATTTAATCGGCACCATCGTCAACCAGGCGGAAGCCACGGGCCTTACCGTGTTGATCCTGACCGGCGACAGGGATGCCCTGCAGCTGGTTTCCCCGAAAACCAAAGTAATGCTCACCCGGAAGGGCATTACGGAAATCGAACTTTTCGATGAAGGAAAGGTTTGGGATAAGTTTGGTGTAACCCCCGGCCAAATTGTGGACTTAAAGGGGCTCCAGGGGGACGCCTCGGATAATATCCCGGGTGTCCCGGGCATCGGTGAAAAAACCGCCACTGCACTGATCAAAGAATATGGCTCAATGGAAGGCATTATTGAAAATATCGACGGCTTGTCTTCCAGGTACCAGAAACTCCTGCGGGGTAAGGAGGAGCAGGCCGTTCTCTCCAAGAAACTGGCCACCATTATCCAAGATGCGCCCATGGAACTGGATTTGTCTCAATGCTCCTGGCGGGGGCCGGATCACCAAAAGCTTTTGGAAATCTTTAAGGAACTGGAGTTTAAAAGCTTAATCAGGCAGCTTACCTCTGAACAGGCAGCCGGCAAGCCGTCCAGGGAGGGTAAGAATAAGTTTGAAAGCGACCTGCCGCCCCTGGAAACCTACCAGGTGGGCTACCAAACCGTTACCGGCCAGGAGGATTATGACGAAGTTTTAATCCAGGCCAGCCATGCCGGTAAAACGGCCATTTTCCTGGACGGCGACCGGGGAAAGGGAATCAAGGCCATTTACCTTGCGATACCGGGCCAGGACGTTTACCTACTGACGGTCCAAGGAGATCCTTCCTCCGACAGGAGTTTAACCATCCTCCGGGCTCTCTGTGAAACCAAGGCCATTGAAAAATATTTCCACGATGCCAAGAACGCCATCTGGTTGCTGTACAACCATGGCATTCAGTTGCAGGACATTGCCTCCGATACCATGCTGGCGGCCTACCTGCTCAATCCCACGGCGTCCAATTATGCTTTGACGGACATCGCCCTGGAGCACCTGGGGATCGTTCTCCCGCCGGAGGGAGAGACGGCTATGGCCGCCAAGGCAGAGGCCATCCTCCGCCTGGCGGAGGAGCTTTTTAAGAAACTGGTGCAACGGGAAGAAGACAGGCTCTTCCTTGAAGTGGAATTACGCCTGGTTTCCGTACTGGCCGAGATGGAGATCGCCGGGGTTGCGGTGGACAAGCAGGGACTTAAAGATATGTCCGCCGAACTGCACGACATTATCGAGGCTCTGGCGGCTAAAATACATGAACTGGCTGGCGAAAACTTTAATATTAACTCCCCCAAGCAACTGGGGCAGATCCTGTTTGAGAAATTAAAGCTGCCGGTCTTTAAAAAAACCAAGACCGGGTACTCCACCGATGCAGAAGTGCTGGAAAAACTGGCGGAGGAACATGAGATTGTGGCCCTTCTCTTGGAATACCGCCAGATGGCCAAATTAAAATCCACCTATGCCGACGGCCTGTCTGCACTGGTGGACCCGAAAACCGGCCGGCTGCATTCCACCTTCCATCAAACTGTCACAGCCACCGGCAGGTTATCCAGCGCGGAACCCAATTTGCAAAATATTCCCATCCGTTTGGAATCCGGCCGGCGCATCCGCAAGGTGTTTGTTCCCAGGCAAAAGGGTAATCTAATTCTGACTGCGGATTATTCGCAAATTGAATTGAGAATTCTGGCGCACATGTCCCAGGACGCAAACTTCCTGGATGCCTTCCGGCAGGGCCAGGATATTCATGCCCGCACAGCCTCGGAAGTCTTTGGGGTGCCTATGGAGCTGGTAACCCCGGAGATGCGTAACCGGGCCAAGGCCGTAAACTTTGGCATTGTCTACGGCATCAGCGATTTTGGTCTGGCCAGGGATCTCAAGGTGAGTCGCAAGGAAGCCAGGACTTATATCGAAAACTATTTTGCCCGTTGCCCCGGGGTACGGAATTACATCGACCGGGTGATTCAGGAGGCAAAAGAACGGGGCTATGTTACCACCCTCCTGAACCGCCGCCGCTACCTGCCGGAGTTGTTCAGTAAGAATTTCAACATCCGCAATTTCGGTGAACGAGCCGCCATGAATACGCCCATCCAGGGCAGTGCGGCCGACATCATTAAACTGGCAATGGTGAAAATCAGCAAAGAATTAAAGGAACGCGATTTTGCTGCCCAGATGGTTTTACAGGTGCACGACGAGCTGATCTTTGATGCCCCGGAAGCAGAAATTGAGCCTCTTATCGTGCTGGTGCGGGATTGCATGCAAAATGCGTTAACCCTGGATGTGCCGTTGGTGGTGGATATAAAACTGGGACCCAATTGGTATGAAGCAAAACCCATTTAATGCCTTTACTGTCTTATGGAGGTGCTCACCCGTTGCCTGAACTGCCAGAGGTCGAAACCGTGGTTCGTTCCCTGGAGCAACACCTGTCCGGACTTACCATTACTGCTGTGGACCTGGTTATGCCGGAAGTCATCCGTTCTCCCAAACCGGAGCAGTTTATCGAACAGATTACCGGTAAACAATTTCAAAAGAAACTTGGCCGCCGTGGCAAATACCTGCTGATTCATTTAAGTGACGGTCTCACCCTGGTGGTTCACCTCCGGATGACCGGACGCCTGATTTACTGCGAGGCGGATTTGCCTATGGAAAAGCATACCCACGTCATCTTCCACCTGGATAACGGGAAACAATTGAGGTTTGCCGATGTCCGGCGCTTTGGCCGGCTGCAGTTGGTGCCCACCGCTGAAGTGTCCGGACTGTCCGGTCTTAAAGATATGGGTCCGGAACCTCTGGACCAGGAATTCACCAGGGAGTTTTTGAAGAAAGAACTGCGGCGCCGTCGCACCCGGATTAAGTCACTGCTGCTGGACCAGTGCTTTGTGGCCGGTCTGGGCAATATTTATGCCGATGAGGCCCTATACCGCGCTAAAATTCACCCAGAACGCCTGGCCCCCGACTTAACCACCCGGGAAGCCGCCGGCCTGCACAAGGCCATTATAGAAGTCATTGCCGGGGGGATCGAACACCGTGGAACTTCCTTCCGGGATTATGTGGACGGCGAGGGCCGTCCGGGTAGTTTTCAGCATCATTTGAAGGTGTATAACCGGGAAGGCCTCCCCTGTTCCCATTGCGGCCGGCCCATTGAACGAATAAAAGTGGCGGGACGCAGTTCCTACTATTGCCCGTCCTGTCAAAAACCAAAATAGTGGAAAGCACTCCTGCGTCACTCCCCTCATAGACTGTAGATGAAAGATAATGTCGAGTGGGGGGAAAGACATGGATTTGCTTACGATGGTTGCCTTTGCCCTGGCATTAAACATGGATGCCCTGGGCACCGGGGTGGCCTACGGGATTCGGAACATTCGCATCCCGTTTTCGTCTCTCCTGATCATCAGCGGTATGTCTGTTCTGACGGTTGTGTTTTCCATGACCGCAGGCCGCATGGTATCACAGCTCATTTCACCGGCCTTTGCCCACAGGTTGGGGGGTATTCTTTTACTGCTGGTGGGCATCTGGATTCTGGTGCAGTCCATTCGAGACGCCAGGCAGGAGGAAGGGCAGGAAGACTGCCCGGGACTTGAACGGACCGTCATGCAGATACGCATCAAATCCCTGGGTTTGGTCATTCAAGTGTTACGGGAACCCTCCATTGCCGACCTGGACCGGTCGGGTGTAATTTCCGCCCGGGAGGCCCTGCTGCTGGGGGCTGCCCTGGCCATGGACGCCCTTGGCGCCGGTTTTGCCGTCTCCATGTTTGGTTTCAGTCCCACCTTGACCGCAGCTGTGGTCGGCATTGGTCATATTCTTCTTACCTATGTAGGACTGCTGCTGGGCAAATCCTTTGCCTGCAGCTTCCTTGGCCGGCAGCTCGCCATGCTGCCCGGCTGCATTCTCATCGCCATGGGAATTTTTAAAATTCGCTAGACCTGTCATCCGGCAAGGAGTTGTCGCTCAATGATTATTGGATTAACCGGCAATATCGCCAGCGGTAAGAGTACTGTGGCAAACTATTTAAGGGAACTGGGCGCCCAGGTCATTGATGCGGACCAGGTGGCCCGGCAGGTGGTTTTACCCGGTACCCCGGCCCTAAAGGAGATTGTCAACTCCTTTGGACCGGGTGTTTTACATGATGATGGAACCCTCAATCGCAAGAAACTGGCCTCCATCATCTTTCAGGATGCCGCAGCCAGGGACAGGCTGGAGAAAATCACACACCCCCGCATCGAAGAAGAAATGAATCGTCAAATTAGGACTTTTAGTAAAACCCACCCGGGCGGCATACTGGTACTGGAAGTTCCCTTATTGATTGAGGTTGGCTGGCATAAAAAGGTGGACCAGGTATGGCTGGTTGCCGTGGAGCCGGCGGAACAGCTCCGGCGCCTGATGGCCAGGGACAAGATTTCGCTGGAGCAGGCACGGCAAAAAATCGCCAGCCAGATGCCACAGGAAGAAAAAAAGAAATTCGCCCGTGTGGTCATCCATAACACCGGTTCACCGGAAGATGTGAAAAGGCAAGTTAAAGAAATATGGCAGGACCTTCATGCCGGGCATTAATTTCCATTTATTGGAGTATAATTTATTAGGATCCGGATTGCAGGAGTGATTGTTTTGATCTTACGACGAAAAAAAAACAGAGGTATTAAACGAAGGCTCCTGCTGCTCATATTACTGGTATTGCTGTGGTTTAATCACAAGGAAATCGGCCGCTGGTTGTATCCCTTTCAGCACCAGGAATTAATTTATCACTACGCTGAAGTGAACAGACTTGACCCCCTGTTGGTGGCTGCCGTTATTAAAACCGAAAGCAATTTTCAACCCGGCGCCACTTCCCCCAAAGGAGCCAGGGGACTTATGCAGATTATGCCGGACACCGCCAATTGGATCTCCCAACAAATCGGCGGCTGCCCGATACCCCCGGAGAAACTGTATAACGCCGAAACCAGCATCAGCCTGGGCACCTGGTATCTTGCCGATTTATTTCATGAATTTCAGGGTGATCCGGTGCTGGTCATTGCCGCTTATAACGCCGGTCGGGGCAACGTAAGAAACTGGTTAAATGAGCAGCACTGGACCGGCGAACGCAAAACCATTGACCAGATACCCTTTATGGAAACCAGGCAATACATACGCCGTGCCCTCTGGAACTATAAGGTTTATTACTATCTATACGGCGAAGGCAAAAAGCCGCTGTATAAAACATAATCCCCGTCTCACCGGACGGGGATTATGTTTTGTCTACCTTTCCGCCACAATACCGTACAAAAAGGTGTGCATGATTGTTTGAAAGGCTTCTTCGGGCGTCAGGTTGTTTTCCAGCATAAAGGCTGGGTTTACGACCGCTCTGATGGTGGCTAATAAGGAAGCTGTAACGATGGTGGGGTTGATTTCTTTGAAGTACCCCTGCTCGCTCCCTTCCACCATGACTTGAATCAAATATTTTATGTTTGAAGCTCGAAGCTGTTCTACCTTTTCCCAGATCCCCGGGTAATGTCTTTGTAAATCGCCGTAAACCCTGGGGTTAAAAGATCGTAATTTTTCGGACAAGAATTTAACAAACTGGGTCATCTTTTTAACGGGGTTCTCTTTGCTGTTTAGGATGCTAAGAATTCCCCTTTCAACTTCCTGCACCTTTGCCAGCACTACAGCTTCGATGATTTCCTCTTTGCTCTTAAAATATCGGTAAATGGTCCGTTTGCTCATATTATTACGGGCGGCCAGTTCGTCTACGGTGGCCCCGTAAAAGCCCCTTTCGTCCGCCAATTCCTTAAAATATAGAACAATTCTCTCCCGGGTATCCACGTTATCACCACCTGTGAAAGACTAGGCAATCTTTTTCTTAAACTTGGCGATACTTAGCCCTATCAGTACCACCGTAAACACAAGCAGGGCTGTCACCTGGGGCAAGAGATAAGAAAAACCGATGCCCTTTAATACAATACCCCTGATAATGGTGAGATAAAAGGTTAAGGGGATCAGGTTGCTCAAGTACTGCACTACCACCGGCATGGCATCCCTGGGGAACATGAAGCCGGATAACAAAATGCTGGGCAGCAGGATAAAAAAGGACATCTGCATGGCCTGCATCTGGGTTTTGGCCAGGTTGGAGATCAACACCCCGATGCCCAGGGAAGCGGTGATAAAGAACAGGGTTAAAAGATACAGCTGCAGCAGGCTGCCGCGAATGGGTACCCCGAAAACAATGGTCCCCACCAGCAGGGCCACGGTAATCTGCACGTAACCCAGGGCGATGTAGGGGATGATTTTGCCGATCATCAATTCATAGGACTTAATGGGGGTTACGATCAATTGTTCCAGTGTTCCCCTCTCCCTCTCCCTGACGATGCCCATGGAAGTCATCATCACCATGGTCATGGTGACAATAATCCCCAAAATGGCCGGAACCATGTAATAGGCAGTAATACCGTCGGGATTATACCAGGGGCGTACCCGGATGTCATAGGGAGGGTTTACCATACCGGCCTTCTGAACCACCACTTTTTGCGCTTTCAGGAGTCCGATGGCGTTGGCGGTGGCGATGGCGGAGTTTGACACCATACTGTCCGTGGCGTCAACCAGGACCTGCACCGGCGCCGTCTCCCCCTGCCTGACGCTCCTGGCAAAATCCGGCGGTAAAATAATCCCCGCTTTTACGGTGCCTCTGTCAATCATCCGGGTGACATCCTCATAACTCCCCGCCACTTCGGTGATATCGAAATATCCTGAGGCTTTAAAAGACTCCAGCAGTTCACGGCTTTCACCGGACAGGGATTGGTCAAAGACCACCGTGGGAATATGCTTCACCTCGGTTTGAATGGCAAAACCAAACAGCAGCAATTGCACCAAGGGCAGCATAAAGATCAGTCCAATGGTCAGCCTGTCCCTTTTCATTTGCAAGAACTCTTTATACAGCACGGATAGTATCCTGCTCACCGGCAGATCCCCTCCTTTTCTTTTTGGAGAGAGCGATAAAGACATCCTCCAGTGACGGGGTGATTTTGTTAACCCGGGTCTTTGCGAAAGCTTGTAACTCCTTGAGATGTTGTTCCTTTTCCAGTAAAACGTGCAGCAGGGCGCCGTGCACGGAGCATTCCTTCACGTAGGGTAATTGCTCAATTTGCTGTAGTTTTCCCAGGGGGTCATCGATCTCCAGCTCAGCCAGGACGCCTTCAATAACTTTATTTCGTAAATTATCCGGCGTGTCATTGGCAATCAAGTTTCCCTCGGAAATAAAGGCAATGCTGCTGCAGCGCTCGGCTTCATCCATAAAGTGAGTGGTTACCATCACCGTGGTCCCCTCGTTGGCCAGCCTTTGAATGATCGCAAAAAACATTTTACGGCTGGTGGGGCTGATGCCGCTGGTGGGTTCGTCCAAAAACAGGATGGCAGGTTTGGCAATAATGGCGCAGCCCAGGGCCAGGCGCTGCTTCCAGCCAACGCTCAAATTGGCCACCAGTTCCCCTTCCCGGCCTGTGAGGCCGGCCATCTCAATCATTTCCTGAATTCTTGGTTTTCGCCTCTGCCAGGGCACACTGTACAGCCCGGCATAAAAATTGAGATTTTCATTGACCGTCAAATCATCATAGAGACTGAATTTCTGTGACATATAGCCAATATGCGGCTTTATTCTTTCGGCCTCCCTGGCCAGGTCAAACCCCAGCACCCTGCCGGAACCGGCGGTGGGCTCCAAAATACCGCATAGCATCCGGATGGTGGTGGATTTACCGGAGCCGTTGGGACCTAAAAAGCCGTAGATTTCTCCCGGTCTTATAGTAATGGATAACTTATTAACAGCGGTAAAGTTGCCAAAGGTTTTGGTCAACTCACTGGTCGTCACCACATAATCCATTTACACCACCTCAAGTTCTGCCAGCGCCACAAAGACATCCTCCATGGAGGGCGCTACTTCTCGTAAGGACAGCAATTGAATGCCCCGCCGGCGCAAAATTGTCATGATGGCCTCCTCGGCCCTGGCAACATCCTTCACAACAGCACGGTACTTGTCGCCATAGAAGCTGATGTCGATAACCTCTGCCAGGTGGCTGAAGAGTTCCGGTTCCCGGGTGGCTGCCTTCACTTCCAGCAGTTTGTAAGGAAAGCTGGCTTTCAAGTGTTTGGGAGTCTCAACGGCCACCAGCTTGCCGTTATTCATAAAGCCTACTTTTTTACAAAGCTCCGCTTCATCCATATAGGGAGTGGATACCAGGATGGTCATTCCCTCCCTGTTTAACTGGTAGAGTATTTTCCAAAACTCCTTGCGGGACTCCGGGTCTACCCCAAAGGTCGGTTCGTCCAGCGCCAGCAAACCGGGCCGAGAAACCAATGCGCAGGTGAGCGCCAGTTTTTGCTTCATCCCCCCCGAGAGGTTATCGGCAAATCGCTGCTTAAAGTCGATAAGATTGGTAATTTGCAAAATTTCGTCCGCCCTTTGCTGGATGGTTTGCCGGTTTAACCCGTACATGGAGCCAAAAAAATTAATATTTTCCATCACGGTGAGGTCCCCGTACAAACTAAATTTTTGGGGCATGTAACCAAAGGAACCTCGATCGGAAGCAAACTCACGGGAAATGTTCAGCTGTACACTGCCGCTGTCAGGTGTAATCAAACCGCAAATCATCCGTATTAACGTGGTTTTGCCGGCCCCGTCGGGCCCCACCAGCCCGAAGATGTCCCCGGCCTCTACCTGCAGGGAGACTCCGTCAACCGCTGTTACCGGTCCGAATTTTTTACACAAATTCCCGGTTTTGATCATTGTCATCCCTCTATTCAAAGACCACGTCTGCCGGCATGCCCGGCTTTAACGTTCCGTCTTGATTGTTTACCCTGATCTTTACTCCGTAGACGATGTTGGTGCGCTCCTTTTTGGTTTGGATGGTCTTCGGGGTATATTCACCCTGGGAGGCGATCTCTTCAATAACACCCTGGTACTGCTGCTCGCTGCCGCTGACGGTAAATCGAACCCGCTGGTTTAATTTGATCTTCGGCAAATCATCTGTGGGTACATACACCCTGATCCACATGTCGTTTAAATCCGCCACTGTGGCAACGGAAGCCCCGGCCTGGACAAATTCACCGGGTTCACGGTTCTTCGATAAAACGGTGCCGCTAATGGGAGAAATAATTTTGGTATCTTCCAAAAGCGCCTCCGACGCCTTCAGAACAGCCCTGGACCGTTCCAGTTCCACTGCCGCCGCTTTCACGATGTCCGGACGGCTGCCGGATTCCAATAAGCTAAGCCTGGCCATGGCAGATTCCAGCTGATTCTGCCTTACAGTAAGATCCAAAGACAGTTTCTCCCATTGGTCTGCGGGGATGGCCCCTTCCTTAAATAACTGCTCTCCCCTTTGGTGGTCGGCCCTGGCCTTCTCATAGCCCGCCTGGGCGATGTTAACAGCTGCCGAAGCATCTTTTATCTCCTGCAGCCGGGCCCCTGAGGTCAGGTCCTTCAGCTGGGCTTCCGCTTTCAGCACCCCCAGGGCATCCCGTTCCTTCTGGGCTACCAGGTCATTGCGAACCAGTTGACCAACCAGTTGACCCTTTTTCAGTGAGTCCCCGGACTTTACTGTCAAAGAGCCAAGGGTGCCAAAAACTTTGGCAGTCAGTTCCACCCGGGTGGCTTCAATGGTACCGGTGGCCGTCAAAACACTTTCTTCTTGTGCGCTGTAACGTTCATAACCCCAGTAGGAACCGGCCAACAGCAAAAGGACCAGGACAATGAACAAAAGCTTTTTCTTCATTACAAATCCCCCCATAGCAGCATTCTAAGCAGCAAAATGTAAAATTTAGCTAAACTATAAATACTATTTTCGTTTACCTTGTTTAAGGATACCACTCAGGGATGGCCACAACAATATCATTATTGGATAAAAACTCAATTTTCAAAAGGAAATACGCTTTCCAAAATTGAATGAATGAGTGATAATAAAAGCATACCCGAGAAACGAGGTGTGACTATGGGGTTAATTTATACCGGAGCCAAATGCCGTGATTGCTATCGCTGTGTAAGGATCTGCAATTTGAAAGCCATTCGAATGAATTCCACCGGCACCAAAGGCAAGCTACACGCCCAGGTGATCGATGAACTTTGCGTACACTGTGGACAGTGTATACTGGCCTGTCCCCAGCTGGCCAAGCGGCCGGTTTCCGATTTAAAACAGGTGCAGCAGTTGATTTCCGAAGGAACTCCGGTGGTTGCGGTGGTGGCTGCCTCCTTTATCAGTGCGCTGCCCCTGAAAAACCCGGATCTGGTACCGACCCTGTTACAGGAACTGGGCTTTGCCGAAGTCCAGGAAACTTCCATTGGGGCGGGTATGGTGACCAAAAAATATTTAGAGCTGGGTTTTAACAAACCGATGCTTATCAGTTATTGCCCGGTCATCGTGAATCTCATTGAGCGGCATTATCCCGAGTTGATCCCTATGCTGGCGCCGGTTGTCTCACCCATGGTGGCCCAGGGCCGGGTTATTAAATCCATTAATCCCTATGCCAAGGTGGTCTACATCGGCCCCTGCGCAGCCAAACGGGACGAGGCCCAGCTTCTTGGTCTGCATGACACCGTTGACTATTTTCTGGGTTTCAATGAACTGTGGAATTGGGTGCAGAATAAAGGTATTGACGTTGATAACCTCTCCCCTTCAGGCTTTCATAATTTTTCTCCCTGCCACAACCGGATCTATCCGGTGGAAGGCGGCATGATTTGGACGGTGGCGGATGAATTGAGGGAAGCGGGAGAAAACTTTATTACCATGTCCGGATTGGACAACTGTATTGAATTTATCAAACATCTATCCAACCATGAAATTATTAACCCGCCCAAGCTGATGGAATTATGGGCCTGTAAGGGCGGCTGCATTAACGGCCCCCTCTCCCTCTGCCTGGAAGAAAGCCTCTTCATGCGGCAACGCAAGTTGCTGGAGTACTATAATTCTTCCGGCGAGTGTGTCTTTGAAATTGATGAATTCAAGCTGCCGGAGATCCCTCTCACCCGGGATTTCACCAATCGAAAAGTAACCTTGCCCATTCCCACGGAAGCAGAAATTAAGGACATCCTGGCCCGGACCGGCAAGCATACACCGGCCCAGGAATTTAACTGCGGCAATTGCGGTTACGACTCCTGCCGGGACAAGGCGGTAGCGGTTTACCAGGGCAAAGCAGAGGTGGAAATGTGCATCCCCTATATGAGAAAGCGGGCGGAATCCATGTCCAACCTGGTGATATCAGCCATGCCCAACGCCATTGTGGTGGTTGGTAAAAATCTTGATATCCTGGAGATTAACCCGGCAGCGGAAAAACTGTTCCAATGTTCCGCCCCGGAAGTGGTGGGCCAGAGGATTTTGGCGCTCATGCCCGCCAACAATTTCCTGAAGGTGATCCAGAGCGGGGAAATGGTCAATACCACCGGCACCTACCCGGAACTGGGCATCATTACCAGGGAGATTATCTTCCCTGTAAAGGGTACGGATGCAGTGGTGGGGATCTTTGTGGACATTACCTCAGAAAACCGCCAGAAGGAGCAGTACGACCTGATTAAGAGCCAGACCATCCAGCAGGCCCAGGAAGTCATCGAAAAACAAATGATGGTGGCCCAGGAAATTGCCGGTCTGCTGGGCGAGGCCACCGCAGAGACCAAGGTTCAATTGGGTAAACTGGTTAAGTTAATGCGGCAGGAAACCCTTTAGGAGAGGAGTGCCGCCTGTGAGAATATGTTTAGACATTGGTATGGCTCAACTAAAAAAATTCGGGGAAGAATTGTGCGGCGACAGTGTGGAAATCGTGCGCACCGGCCAGGCTGACCTGGTGGTGGTGTCCGACGGCCTGGGCAGCGGTGTCAAGGCCAACATCCTGTCCCGCCTGACCACAAAAACCGCTGCCGCCATGCTCCGGCGGGGCGGGCACATTGATGAAGTCATTGACACCGTGGCCAGGACCCTTCCCATCGACAAGACAATCAATGCCGCCTACAGCACCTTCTCCATTCTGCAAATTCAAAACAACGGTAAAGTTTATCTGGTGGAGTATGATAACCCAGGGGTATTCATCGGCAACAGGAACAAGCTGTTTACTCCCCGGCGGGTGGAACGATTGATCGCCGGCAAGAAAATCAGTGAATATGAACTTGAAGTGGATGATCAGGACTGGCTGGTTTTAACCTCCGACGGGGTATTAAATGCCGGCACCAACGGTCGTATGAATGTAAGCTGGGACTGGAAGAGAATCGGCAGCTTTATCGAAGACTCCTATGCCGAAGATAAATGCGCCCAGGATTGGGCCGAGGAAATAGCCGGGCTGTGCAATACTTTATACGGGGAAAAACCGGGGGATGACGTAACCGTCGTGGTGGTAAAGGTCCGCCGGCCGGTGCATGTCACCATGCTGATCGGCCCGCCCCAAAGGAAAGAAGATGACAGGCTGGTGGTGAGGAAACTCATGGAGGCTCCCGGGGCCAAAGTGGTCTGCGGCGGCACCACCGGGGAAATTGTAGGCCGCATACTGGGCCGCAAAGTGTTCATCGATCTGTCCTCAGTGGCCGAAGGAGTCCCACCTGTGGGCATGCTGCCGGGGGTTGACCTGGTTACCGAGGGGGCGGTTACCCTGGTGCAAACCCTGGAGCATCTCAAGAGCAATACCAGTCTAAAGGAATTAAAGACTGCCCGGGACGGCGCCAGCCGTTTGGCTGCCCTGCTGAAGAGGGCGGACAGCATTCATATCATGGTTGGTATGGCCAAAAACGAAGCTTTGGACTGCGATAATGTTCCCGCCATCTATGCCTATAAACACCACGTTATCAGAGACATGATCAATACCCTGCGTGACCGGGGAAAAGACATCACCGAGGAATATTTTTAAAAAATGCCAGGCGGGTTTAAGCCCCGCCTGGCATTTTTGATTTTTCAGACGTAAAACTTATAGCAGTAATAACACATGTAGCCTGTGTTGCACAACCCCGGAATATTTTTATTATTAAGCATTTTAAGGAATGGCTTTTGAAAAAAAGATGCAGTTATTATGAAAGTTATTTACCTTACGACCTCCATACATACATTTTCAGGCAATTGAGCATAATGTTAACGGCCTGAGGAGGTGATATCCTGAAGAGAACTCTGACTGCTCTTATCGTTAAATTTGTCATGACCTTTGTAGCGGCCTGGGTTGCCGTCACACTCGTAGCCGATCAAGAATGGACCTGGGCTCTGTTAGGCGCGTTTCTTGGTACTGCGGTCAATTACCTGGTGGGCGATGCATTTATTCTTCCCAACTACGGAAATATTACGGCCTCCGTTGCTGACGGTATCCTGGGAGCGGGTCTGCTTTTCCTGTTGGATCTGATGTCGGCAGACTTAAGATTGACCGCTACCGCCTACCTAACCTTTGGTTTATTAGTGGCTATAGGTGAATATTTCTTCCACCGCTATCTGATCGATGCCCGTATTGTAGAAAAGAGGACTTAAAGATAAGCCAGTAAATCCATTAAGGAGGCAATTCCCCATGAACAATCAAATGTACCAACAAACACAGCAGCAGGCCGGGTTTCCCCAAATGATGAACATACCAGGGATGCAGGCCAACCCCCAGGGACAAAACTTAGGCGCCCATGAAGTATTGATGACCCATGAAGTTCTGACAGACATGATTGACGGGATTAACCAGTTCCAACTTTACCAACCGCATATTACAGAGTCGCAACTGCAAAATATTTGGAGTAACCAAATTCAGCATATGCATAACAGCTACCAGAACTTAGTCAATTACATGCATAACAAAGGGGGCGGTCAGGGCGTTCCCTACCGGACACCGCGCCAATTCAGCCCCAAATACGGCCTGCGCAATCCTTCGCCCCAGCAGCCCAACAACAGCATGAACCAAATGGACGACCGTGACGTTGCTTCCGGTATGCTGGGATGCGCCAAAGCCTCTGCATGTCTTTACACAACCGCAGCCCTGGAATGTGCAGACCCCACCCTTCGCAACATGGTCTCAAATTGTGTCCAGTCTGCCATCAACCAGGCCTATGAATTATTCCAGTACATGAACCAAAAGGGCATGTACCAGGTTCCCACCCTGGCTGACCGGACCACCAACACAATGGCGAATACTTACCAGTCCGGAACATCCATGGCAATGATGCAGTAAAACGCGGAAAAAAGGGCGGTGTTAACTGCCCTTTTGTTTCTTTTTACTGGCACAGACTTCCCTGGTGGAACTTGATACGTCGGGAAATTTACTGGTTAATCTAAAGTAAACCTTTCTTCGTTAAAGTATTTCGCAATGAAAAAGTCACCCGGTCTTCGGGTGACCGTATTATACGTTATACTAATTTTTCAACGATATCCCTTGCAATACGGACTCCGCAGGCCCCGGCCTGGGCCAGGCCGCGGGTAATGCCGGCACCGTCGCCGCCTGAATATAACCCTTCTATTTCGGTTTCAAACCGGTCATTTAACTTCGGGCGGGAAGAATAAAACTTTGCCTCTACACCATAAAGCAGGGTGTGCTCGGATGCGATACCCGGGGTTACACTGTCAAGGGCCTGTATCATTTCAATAATACTTTTCATTGTATTGTAGGGCAATACCAGCCCTAAATTGCCCGGCACGGCTTCTTTTAAGGTGGGCTCCACAAATCCTTCCTTTACTCTCTTATCCGTTGACCTGCGTCCCTTTAAAATATCACCAAACCTTTGAATTAACACGCTACCATTGGATAAATCATTGGCCAGCCGGGAAATGGATTTTGCATATTCAATGGGTTTGTCAAAGGGATAGGAAAACTTATGAGAAACAAGTAAAGCAAAATTGGTATTTTGGCTGCCCAGGCTTTTGTCTTTATAGGCATGACCGTTGGCCAGCATAACGCCGCTGTGGTTCTCAATTACCACGTGTCCGGACGGGTTGCTGCAGAAGGTTCTTACGGTGGTACCGGTGGAGGAGCGGTAAATAAATTTTCCCTCATAGAGATTTTCGTTGATTTCTTCCATAATGGTATCCAGAGTCTCTACCCGAACCCCAATATCCACCTGGTTATTGTCCATTTCCAAGTTGTGCTTCTTTAGGACACCGGTTAACCATTCAGAGCCGTCCCGGCCAGGAACTATAACGACTTTACTGGCATTAAATACCTCTTTTGTTTTTGTGATAATACCCTTAATATATTTACTATCATCCTTGTTCTCTATAAGGATGTCCTCTACTTCGGTTTCAAACATCATGTCAATGTATTTTTTGAGATATTCAAAGATGCTTTTTAATATTTCCAGGTTTTGCTCAGTTCCCAAATGCCTTACTTCTGCCCGCAATAATTTTAAGCCCACTCCCAGGCCCCGTTTTTCAATATCCTTTACAGTTGGTGTGGAAGGATCGGAAACCACCGTTGTGGCGCCATGGTTTAAATTGATTTGATCTACATACTTGATTAGTTCCAAAACCTCGGAGGGAGACAAATAATCCGTCATCCAGCCGCCGAATTCCGTGGTGATGTTGAACTTCCCGTCGGAATAGGCGCCCGCTCCCCCAAACCCGTTGGTCACCGAACAGGCGGGCATGCAGCCTGCGGTTTCCTTTTTTACAGTGGGCGGCGGACACTTCACCAGTTTCTTTTGCAGAATAGGACATTGACGCTTGTAAATGTTGCGTCCCTTATCTATTAACAACACCTTCAGATGAGGAGCCTTTAAAGCTAATTCATAACAAGTAAAAATACCAGCAGGGCCGGCACCAACCACAATCACATCGTAATTTTTCAATGGTATCACTCCCTACTTTTAGAAAAATCATTTAAACAAACATATTAATTGTGAACTATTTTACTTAAGATTTCAATATCTAAATCATACCACAATAAAAAAATGTAGGAGAAACCCTCCTACATTCTTCTAGTTTAACCGTGAATTAATCCCGGAAGACATTTGGTGCAGATCCAATGATTTTTGCCTTTATGCCGAACCGGTAACAAATAACCAGCGTCATCGGTTCTGCCGCACCTGGAACATTGCACCAGGGTATCAGATTTTATTTCTTCATTCACAGCTTCAATTTGTTCATTTTTAGTTGTGACTGCGAGCAGTTCCGGCGCTATTTCCCTTGCGATCTCATCGAAATCCGACTGGAATCCGGGGCAATGCCTGGGGCAGGCGTCATTCGGTTTACAAACATGCCTCTCCTCCGCTTCCGGCAGTTCCAAACCCTTGGCTCGGAAGCCGACACACTGTCCGCAGCTGTCCATTAATTCCCTGCGTCATTTCATCCATTTATTTTTCCCGGTCATATTCCAGGCCCCCCTTTGTATTTCTTTTATACAAAGGGTACTAAAAATAAGTCGAAATGGATATGGTAGCAATCACTGGAATAAGGTATCTTCATCACTTTGTAAAAAACCCTAAAATTTTAACCCCTTACACATATTTCTTATTCAAAGTTCTTGCCTCTGGATACCCGTCATGCTATAATAACACTTGCGATTAAGAGACATGTCGGAGTGGCGGAATCGGCAGACGCGCACGTTTGAGGGGCGTGTGGGAAACCGTGCGGGTTCAAGTCCCGCCTCCGACACCACTGCATTACCGCACAAGATGATATTGTGAAGGAATTAAAATTTTGACATCCCGGAATTTCACCGGGACTTATTTTTTATATGATAAAAGCAATAATATTAAGTATTATAAAAGGGGCGCAATCTGTTAAAGCAATGTCCCCGGAGCCGCCCCGTCGGTAGTCAAAGCTGACCACACGCGGGGTGGCAGTCAAGACCGCCACTTTGTTCCACTGATTTTTTGCATCTTAAGCAGCGAGCTTCGGGGCTGGCAGGAGTAGTTGATCAGTATATGGTACAAAGAATGCCTGTGCCGGTGTTCTACCCCTGGTACGACGTCCTTGGTGAGGGCGTTCCCAGTTATAATAGAGCAAAAATTTGTTCAGGTCAGACTGGAGTTCTTCTACAGAGAAATATCTTTTGCGCCTTAATGCTACCTGGAAAAATTCCT
>JBFMCH010000083.1:101240-117761 GCA_040754595.1 Bacillota bacterium | reverse complement strand
CATAAACACAAAAGAGCACTCGTCCTTACCGCAAGGAAATTCGTCCGGCTGGTTTTTGCTCTGCTGCGCAACAATCAGCTCTATAACGCTAGCAAAAGGAGTTGATATAATCTCTTTTTGATAGATAACCTTTTCTCAAATCCGTTTTTAATATTAACGGGTTTAGTTTGTTATTGCCATTTTTAGGTATGAAGGCTGTTTTAACATTAATTTTTTTCCAATTTTCATAGAATCGGCTATTGACTATTTACCGCTGGTCTTTATAGATAATTCTTAGATAGACAAGCTACCGGCGTAACCAGTATAACGCCAGATCTTATAACATCTTTTTAACGGTTACAACTGGGTTAGGATTATTGGCCCATCCTCCATAACGGCAATGGTATGCTCGTATTGTACACAAAGACTGCCATCTATGGTTCTGGCGGTCCACCCATCACGATCAATCCTGGCTTTCCAACTACCCAAGGTAATCATCGGCTCTATGGCAAGGACCATACCAACCTCAATGGAGGGACCCCTCCCGGGTTTACCAAAATGAGGTACCGGCGGCTCTTCCCACAATTTTTGACCCACACCATGACCGTTAAATTCCCGAACTACCCCCATATTTTGTCTTTCAACATAGGTTTGGATGGCATAACCAATATCCCCAATCCGGTTCCCCGGCTGCGCTTGCTCAATACCTACAAACAATGCCTGCCGCCCAATCTCCATAAAGTTGATCATATCCTGTGACACCTCGCCAATGGCGTAGGTCCATGCGGAGTCAGCATGATACCCTTTATAGAAGGCTCCCACATCAATGGTAATGACATCACCCGAAGTAAGTCTGGCAGGGCCTGGTATACCATGACATATGACGTCATTGGGGGCAACACAGATGGAGGAGGGAAACCCTTCATGACCCTTAAAACTTGGCGTGGCTCCCCTTTGGCGAATATAATCCTCAATAACACAGTCTAACTCCTGTGTAGAGACACCCGGCTTAACCTTTCTTGAGAGAATTGCATGACATTCGGCAACAATTTTCCCGGCCTCCTTCATGATAGCAATCTCCTGTTTTGATTTTAATATAATCAAAGGTATCCCTCCATAAGAATTTCTTCACTATAACATGAAATAATGCTAGGCATTATCTTCTAGTCCAAAGACCAAATCACTAAATTCGTCTAATTGTTCCCTGCATTTCATGATCAATTCTCCGGCCTTTTGCTGCAGGCTAGCGTTTAAAAAATCCCGGGCCACTAATTTTTTATACCATTTTTTTAATTTTTCCAGATCCTCTTCATTTTCCTCCAGTTCCGCATAGGTGAAATGCCTTGCGTTAATCTCCTTTTCGATTTCTTTTAAAAAATCTTCACATTTATCTATGATCTCTGCGTATTCCTCATCCTTTGCCTGGTTAATTTGTTTAAGTAGCTTTTCCTCCGCTCCGACTGAATGACTTCGGAAAAGATATGCCTCCCCGCCCATCTCTTCTATTTCCTTTCTTAACTGGCGGAAATACCGTTCCGATTCTTTATTATCTGGTAAAAGACAAACGGAGTTTTGCATGTAAAAGGCCCCTACATTTTTGAGCTTACGCCAAACAGCCGCCCTCAACTTAGTAGGTTCCGACGGTATTTTATAAACAAGCAGTAGCCAGTCGTTCATTTAGGACCCCCCTAAAAGCTTCTTGATCTCAATATAAAACGATGGTTTATTAATGTCAAATAAATTTGTTATTTTTTATTTAAACAATGGTTGATTTTATTTTTTAACTATAATATATTTATCAAAAATAACAATCGTTATATTTAGAGAGGTGGTGCCGTTACGTAAACCTATCTGGTTTGGCAAAAGGCCTTCTAAGTACGAAATTGAGGAGGAATGGAAAATGGAAATTTCATTGATTGGTGCTCTCATCACCTTACAGGTAACCTTTACAGAACTGTTCATCGCCTCTACAGTGATTGCCTCGGTGGGTTATAAAAATGGCTGGCGGAGCGCAGCTCTCGGTTCTGTCATAGGTGCAGTTGCTGTGGCAATCCTTTGCTTCATCCTTGGCACTGCCGGTTCTAAAATCCCAATGCATATTCTGGATTGGGTTTCCACCGTTCTGCTGCTGGGTTTTGGTTTATGGTTATTCTACGAATTCTGGAGCGCCCACAAGAAGGGAGAAGGAGCAGCCTCCATTGACAGGGGGGTTGAGATAAGTGGTTCAGGTGCCGGAGAAAGTGCGACTGCAGTCCTACGGAAAAACATCGCTAAACCCATTAACTGGGCCGGGGTTTCGGTGGCCGCCTGGGGAATGTTTGCCGAGGGTCTTGAAATTGCTGTGGTATGGTTAGCCATTGCATTAAAGCAGGGAATGGCCACCGCCACGCTAGGTGTTGTAATCGGCCTGGGTATTATCGGCATTGTGGCCTTATTGCTTGGCAAAGCCGGTATATTCGAGAAAATCCCGCCGAAATATCTTGATCTTATGGCCAGTATCATGCTGGTTATTTATGGAATCTATTTCCTGTACTCGGCGATTACAGGCACCTTTAATGTAATCTAACGGACTATATAAAAAATGAGGAGGAAGAATGATGAAAGTAATGTCCTACAACACCTTATTTGGGGGCTTTGATGGAAACGATGGCAAGAGATTTAATGCTCAGATTAAGCTAATTAACGAGATCAAACCAGATGTATTATTGATTCAGGAGGCCAAAAATTTTACCCAAAACGGTATGAAGCTAATGTACGAAATGGAAAACCAAATTAATATGAGAGGATTTATTGCTCCCGCTCCTCACACCGGCCAAAATACCGGGGTATTCATCGGCCCTGGAATTAAACCGTTATCCTTTGAAGTTGATTCCGTGCACTTTCATCATGCGGTTGCCATCCTCAAGCTTGATGTTCCAAACCTTGATCAGCCGGTAACTGTCATCAGCGCACATCTCTGCCCCTTCGGACCCCATGTTCGTTTAAGAGAAGTCTATTACCTAACCAATTACGCCGTTGCCGATCAATACACGTTACTGGCCGGGGACTTTAATTCAGTGTCTCCCTATGACCCTGATCCTGTTGGTTTGGATAATCTCCCATCCCACTTCCGGGCCAGATATGTCAAACCGGACGGTAAAAAAGTGGACCGCAGAACCTTAGAAACACTGTACCAGGCGGGCTTCGTTGACATCGCTCATTTACTGGAAAAACACGGCGATACAACAGTACCTGCCGCAAACTTTACCGGGACTGAATTTGTACCTTTTCGCTCGGACTACATTTTAACCACTAAAGCCCTGTCAGCTTTAGCCGTCTCCTACGAGGTCATTAAAAATCCCATAACGGATTTCGCATCGGATCATTACCCCATTATGGCGGTTTTCAAAAAATAATGGCTTAAACAGCCTTTCTCCGGGTAGGAGGGGCAATTCTCTCCTACCCATCCTACATCCAAGGATATTTAATTCGATTAAACTACCACCTAAGGAGTGTGAATAGGATGAACTTTTATACTGTCACAGCCAGCTTTCTCGGGACAGCCGTAGAATTTGTTGAAGCCCTTACGATTTTTTTAGCTGTGGGGTTCACCAAGGGCTGGAAGACAGCCATCTATGGTGCGGTTACGGCAATTGTAATTCTCGCATTACTAGTTGGTCTCTTAGGCTACCCCTTGGTGAAACTCGTACCCTTTCATACCATCCAGTTAGTAATCGGTCTTGCTTTGTTACTCTTCGGGGTCCGCTGGCTCAGGAAGGCAATTGCCCGGTATGCGGGTTTAAAAGAGATGCACGATGAGGAGAAGGCCTATTTGGAAGAAGTAGAAAAACAAAAAACTCATGTAGAAAAAGGTAAAAGTATTGATATTTTTGGTTTTACCACTGTTTTTAACGGGGTATTCCTGGAGGGGCTTGAGGCGGCCTTTATTGTACTTACCTTCGGGGTCGCGGCCAATTCCATGCCCTCTGCCGTTGCCGGTGCCTTAATCGCAATTGCTTTAGTTTGTTTACTGGGTTTCCTTCTCAAAAAGCCCTTATCCATGATCCCGGAAAACATGCTAAAGTTTGCGGTAGGAATCATGCTAACTTGCTTTGGGGTAATCTGGGTAGGAGAAGCAATTGGAATTGAATGGTGGCAGGGTGATTTGTCCATTCTTGTTGTACTCGCTGTTTTGCTTATTTTTTCTTTATTCCAGATTAAATACTTTAGCCTTTGTGCCACTGTTAAAGGGAGGGATCAGTAATGAAAAAGGCGTTTTTAGTAATATGGGGACTCCTGATTGATGACCTCCGACTGGCTCTGGGAACAATTCTATCCGTAATTGCTTGCTACTTGCTAAATTTAAAATATGATCTAGGTGAATATGGCGGCTGGTTGCTCTTGTCTCTGATCATCCTCTCGGTTTTCTGGAGTCTATCTGCAGAATCAAGAAAGTATAAGAAACGCAATAAAATAGAGAGGGGGACTCCCGGTGTCCATTCGTGAACAAAATCAAAAACAACATGACATTGGACCATCCATTATTGACATATTGTATGAGATCATCCTAACCCGTAAAGAAGAAGATATTGAAGGTTCTTATACTAGATACCTGTTCGAACAAGGAATTGATAAGATTTGTAAGAAAGTCGGTGAGGAATCGGCAGAAGTCATCATTGCCTCCAAAAACGGTAGTCCCCGGGAAATCTCTTGCGAGATAGCAGACTTACTTTATCACCTGCTGGTTCTAATGGCCGAGCGGAAAATTCCGGCCCAGGAAGTTTATCTGGAACTGGCCAAAAGGCTAAACAAAACCCTTGGGCTTTAATTATAAATCGTTGCAACACCCCTCATTGTTGCAACCCCCTTACTGTGGCACCTAAAAGGTGCTATTTTTTTGATAGTTACCATTCAATTATTATTTTTTCTATATCCCCCTCCGGGCCGGATGTTCTGCTGCCGTACTTCTACAATGATTTTCAACCCTGTTAAACAGATAATCAGCCAGACCCCACCGGCGGCGTAGGCCGCCAACACATCGCTGGGATAATGAACCCCCAGGTAAATACGGCTTAAGCCCACGAGAAGAATGATTCCGGTCGCTCCCATTACGCTGAGACGTTGCAGAAACTTTGATTCAAAAAACAAACAAAGAAAGTATCCTAACATCCCGTAAAAAATGATTGCCTCCATCGAATGGCCACTGGGAAAACTGTATCCTGTTTCTTTAATCAAGGGATGAATACTTGGCCTGATTCGATGAAAGTACCATTTAAGCAGCAGATTAAAAAGGGCACCACCTGATGCTGCGGTTAACAAAAAAACGGCTTCCCAATTTTTCTTCCGGCGAACCATTAGGAACATCGATATAATAAGCAAGACCACAATGGCTTTGCCCGAACCAATAAAAGTAAAAAACTTCATCACACCAGTTAACTGCGGGTCGATATACGATTGAACCAGCTGAATAATTGGATAGTCAAACCGGTATAAATCCTGTTCCCTCAACTCATCGGCAAGCTTTATAAATATCCCGGTAAACACAGAGAGAAAAACCACAGAAGACGCAACAAACCTTACTAAGGGTTTCGATAATTTATCTATACTCATGGCTAAAGCACCTTCTACTACTGGAAATTATGTAACTCATTGCTGGGTCACCAAAACAGCTACCATAACCAGGTTGCCCCCTACCATCATGGAGGCCCCACCTCTGAGATAGCCCCTCCGAAACCAGCCATAACAGCAGCCAGGAGACCCAGTCTTGCTTCCCGGAGGCCTGTCCGTTTCCAAACAAACCCTAACGGCTTATGGGCCAGACCACTCACACCAGGTCCATAAGCTCGGAGATTTTATTAAGTTTTTTGGGGTTCTTAGTCCCTATAGATAAAGCTATATTCCATGGGCAGGCTGTTATTTAACCCCTTGCTGAACAACAGTTGGTAGATATCCAGCCCGGAGACCCGGAAGGAAGCGGCGCAACCCCTTAGATAAAGGCCCCACATGCGGACAAACCACTCGTCGAACTTTTCCCGCACCTTGTCGCAGCAGCGGGTGAAATTGGCATACCAGTGATCCAGCGTTTTGGCATAGTGCAGCCGCAGGCTTTCAGCGTGCAGCAGGTGAAACCGGTATTCCGGCAGCAGCCCGATAATCTCCCGCAGGGAAGGAATATAACCACCGGGGAAAATGTATTTTTCGATCCAGGCGTTGACCGGTTCCTCGGTCATGCCCGTAATGGTGTGCAGCAGTGACAGCCCACCGGGCACCAGCAGATTGTTAACCTGGTCCATATAACTCGGTATGTTGTCTTTCCCCACATGTTCAAACATGCCCACACTGACAATTTTGTCAAATTGGTAATCCCGCTCAGAAAGATCCAGGTAGTTAGCCAGTTGAATATCTACCTGCCCCTCCAGCCCTAATTCCCGTACCCTCTGCCGGGCACCATCGTATTGCTGGTCACTTAGCGTAATGCCCAGGGCACGGACACCATACTGTTGGGCTGCCCGGATCACCAGCCAACCCCAGCCGCAGCCGATATCCAGCAGGCGCTCGCTAGGCTTTAGCTGAAGTTTTTTAAGAATGTGGTCAATCTTATTGATTTGAGCCTGGTACAGAGAATCGTCAGGTTGTTTAAAATAGGCGCAGGAATAACTCAGGGTTTCGTCCAGCCACAGGCTGAAAAAGTCATTACCCAAATCGTAATGGTGCTCAATGTTTTGCTTTTGTTTTCGCTTACCGGCCACCGTCTGAAACAAGCCGGTAAGTTTTCCGGTGATTCCGGCGGGCTTTAACTGGTCCTTGTTTTCCTCAATGATACGGATAATCTCTTCAAATTCCCCTGTGAAGTCCCAGTCCCCTTCCATGTAGGCTTCACCCAGGGACAGCAGCGGGCTGTCCGGGTTAAAGGTTGAGGAAAGTGGTTTTTTGAAGATGATGTTGACAACCGGCGGTGCCTGCCCGTACCGGCAGACCTCACCGTCCCAAAAAGTTACTGTGAAATTTCCCACCTTAAACCGTTCAAACAGGCCTTTCATCATGTCCTTTGTCATGCTTTTGACCCCCTTACTCTGGTTGTTGGGATTTTCTTCAGCGTTCTTTTTGTTCTGTTGGGCTAACCGTTGGCAGGTCCGCCCCTTGCTCGTTTGCTTTACTTTGCAGGCTTTCCAGGCAGAGTTCTACGATGTCAAGATACTCAAAACAGTCCAGGCAAAGCACTTGCCCGCTTTTGTACCGGACCTTTGCTTCCGGCACCGGTCTCCCACAAGACTGGCATAAAAATTCAGCCTTGCTTCTGTTTTTACCTTTCACCGTACTCACCTCACTTGCTGGTATGCCTGTTTATAATCCCACCTTACATGCCCTGTAACTTCCGGTTGCCCGGCAACTGCCCCAGCACCGCCAGCAGCCCGGCGGCAGCCAGTATACCGGTGACGGCACCAAAATAAAAGGTTACCGAGGGACCGAACCACTTCCACAATGCCCCGGCCAGCAGGGAAGCGGGTAACAGGCCGATACCCACCAGAGTGGCGTGCAGCCCCATCATGGTGGCCTTTTGGTCTGTCGGGGCAATGTCCGCCACCAGGGCCTTTTCCACCCCTTCGGTGACCCCGGTATACAGGCCGTAGGTGGCAAACAAATACCATAACATCTGTTTTTCGGTCACCAGGGCAAAGCCCAGGTAAACCAGGGCGTAAAAGAGATAGCCCATTACCAGCAGGGTTCTCCGACCAAGAATGTCCGACAGCCGCCCCGCCGGGTAGGACACCGCGGCGTAAACCAGGTTATAGACCAGGTAAAGCAAAATCACATCCGCCGCCGAGTAACCCAGGTCGTGGGCCCGCAGCAAAAGGAACTGGTTGGAGGAGTTACCCAGGGCAAAGAGGAAAACCACCACCAGGAAACCCTTTAACCGCCGGTCCAGGGACGACCATTTGAGAGACAAGACTTTCTTGGGCAGGCCCTTGGGCTCCTTTTCCCGCACGCCGAATAAGATACCCACCCCGAGGATGGCCGGTACCAGGGACCAGAAAAAGACGGTCCGGTAGTCGCCGTGGTAGGAGGTGAAGAACAGGTAGGCCAGGGCCACCCCGATCACCGCCCCCAGTGTGTCTAAAGCACGGTGCAGGCCAAAGGCCCGACCCCGCTGCCCTTCCTCCGCCGCATCGGCGATGATGGCGTCCCGGGGGGCGGTGCGGACGCCTTTGCCGAAGCGGTCCGCCACTCGCCCAAACAGCACCCAGGCCCAGGAAGCAGCAAAAATGATAGGAATCTTAGCCGCTGCCGACAGGCTGTAACCGGCGATGGCCAGGTTTTTGCGTCGGCCCAGCTTGTCGGAATAGTACCCGGAAAATACCTTTAACAGGCTGGCCAAGCTTTCGGCAAACCCCTCAATCACCCCCACAATGGCCGGGGTGGCCCCCAGCTGGCTGACCAGGTAGAGGGGGATTAAGGGATAAATCATTTCGCTGCCGATATCGGTAAACAGGCTGGTTAAGCCGGTTAGGATGATGTTAAACACAAAATCACCACACTTATTAAACTCGCTTTAATTCTTTCAGCAGAACAGGCCCCGCAAAGGCCGGGTTTTGGATTTGCTCTTCAATGCGCAGCAGTTGATTATATTTGGCCACCCGCTCGCCCCGGCTTAAGCTCCCGGTCTTGATCTGCCCCAAGGACAGGCCCACCACTAGGTCGCTGATGAAGGTGTCGTCAGTCTCACCGGAACGGTGGGAGACCACGGTGCGGTAACGGTGGTCCCTGGCTAATTTACAGGTTTCCATAGTTTCGGTTAACGTACCGATTTGATTCAGCTTAATGAGAATGGCGTTGCCAATGCCCCGCTCAATGCCCCGCCGGAAGATGGCCGGGTTGGTGACAAAAATATCGTCCCCCACCAGTTGAACTTTGTGGCCCAGTTTTTGGGTAAGTTTTTCCCAGCCGTCCCAATCCTCCTCGGACAGGCCGTCTTCTAAGGTGACAATGGGGTATTTGTTAAGGAGTTCTTCGTAATAATTGATCATTGCCCCGCTGTCCAGAACCTTGCCCTCAAAATGGTAGCCGCCCTCTTTGTAAAACTCGCTGGCCGCCACATCCAGGGCCAAGAAAATATCCTGGCCCGGTCGGTAGCCCGCCCTTTCGATGGCCTGCACGATAAATTGAACGGCCTTTTCGGTGGACTCGATGTTTGGTGCAAAGCCACCTTCATCCCCCACGGCGGTGCTGTGGCCCTGTTCTTTGAGTAAAGCCTTCAGGCTGTGAAAGGTTTCAGACCCGGCCCGCAGGGCAGATTTGTAATCGGTAAAGCCCGCCGGTACAATCATGAACTCCTGGGTGTCGATAATGTTGTCGGCATGCCGGCCGCCGTTAACAATATTCATCATGGGCACCGGCAGTTCCCAGGCTCCCAGGCCCCCCAGGTATTGATAAAGGGGCAGCCCCAGAAAATCCGCCGCAGCCCGGGCCACCGCCAGAGAAACCCCCAGGATGGCATTGGCTCCCAGGCGTTCCTTGTTTTCGGTGCCGTCCAGTTTAATCATCAGTTGATCCAGTCCCCGCTGATCCAGGGCATCCAGACCGATGACCTCCGGGGCGATTTCCCGGTTGACGTTTCCCACCGCGGTGAGAACCCCTTTGCCGTGGAAGCGGTCTTTATCGCCGTCCCGCAGTTCCAAAGCCTCCCGGGTGCCGGTGGAGGCACCGGAGGGCACCGCCGCCCGGCCCCAAGCCCCGCTTTCCAGTACTACCTCCACTTCCACCGTGGGGTTTCCCCGGGAATCAAGAATTTCTCTGGCTATGACTTGCTGAATTTTTGACATGGTGATTCCTCCTATGTAATGGTGTTAATATTCTCCTTTATTGTTAACAGCTTATGCTTTATTTCATCCAACTTCCGTGCGGCTTCCTCCAGTGTCGCTGCCGCCACCCGAACCTCCGGTTCACTGGCCTGCTTCAGGGTAACCGCCCGTTCCAGGGCCTCCCGGGTGCCCTGACTGGCCGCCCGGATTTTATCCTCCAGGGACAGCTTAAATTGCTGGCTGCTGAGCCATACCTTTTCGGCCAAGTAGTGCCGGATACGTCCGCAGTTCTTATCCAGTTGTTCTTCCGCCCGTCTTTTTAATTCCCGGACAATCACCGGCCCGCTGAGAAAGCGGGGCAGCATCACCTGCACCTTCATGGGGTCCACATAAAACATAGTACTGATTTCTTCACCGATAGAGAGAAAGAGCGGGTCCTTGCCGGGGACAATTTCCAATTTACTGAAGCCCTCCACCGGGATGGCAAAAATCTCGGCGGCCCGCCTCACCACATCATCCAGCAGGCGGTTGGTTTTAGCCACAAAGCGGTTGACGATTTGCTCATACTTTCTGATGGTTTCCTTCTCTAATTCCGGCTGCCAGGCAGACAAAAACTTTTCTGTTTGCTCATTGACCGCCTGCTTGATGGTTTCTGCCAGTTCCCGGGCGGAAAGGTTCGTTTTTTCTTCATTAAGCCGGTCAATCTCCCGCTGTAGTTCACGGGTTTTTTCTTCCCTAAAGGACCCGATGGCTGCCTCGGTTTCCCGGAGCAACTTGTTGATTTCCCCCTCCAGGATAAAGGTGTGATCCTGCTGCTCCTGCCGCATTTCCTCCAGGGCCCGGTCAAACTGACCGATTTTTTCCACCAGTTCCTGCAGGGGAGTGTGCAGGGCCTTTAGCTCCAGGCTGAGATGAAGCTGCAGTTCTGCTGCGGCTCCCAGGGCTTTGGTAACAGCAGCTTCCAGGATAGCCCGACCCTTTTCTTCCATAAGAAACTGCCTTAGGCTACGATCGAACTGCGGCAGCCCGCTTTTCTCCAGCAGTTCCTGACTGCCGGAGATTTTCCCCTGCAGGGCCAGCCGGGCCGACAGGGGGCAAAGCACCGGGCGGTCCAAATGCACCCGCTCCGCCAGCACCCGCCGGGAAAATTCCAGGGCCTGCCGGAGCCCCTGTTCGTCCAAGTAATCAATTTTATTCAGGATAAAAAAGGTACGGGCGGCGTAGGGTTTAATCCGCTCTAAAAAATCCGTCTCCGCCTGGCTGATGGGCGGGTCCACTGTTAAAAGGAAAATGGCCGCATCCATTTGGGGGAGATACTGGTAAGTTTCGTCATCATTGTTCTGGTAGATGGACCCCACCCCCGGGGTATCAATCAGCACCAGGCCATCCTTCAGGTAATCAGAGGGGTACTTCACCTGCACGTGACGGACATTTTTTTCGTTTTTGGGGTTGCCTTCCTCGGTGATATATCCCGGCAGTTCCTCCGGGGAAATTGACCGGGTAGCCCCGTCTTTAAAGACCACCTGAATATGTAAATGCTCTCCGTACTCCAGCAGTGTCACAATGGAAGTAAGGGGAACCACCGCTGTGGGCAAAATATCCTGACCCAGCAGGGCATTTAAAAAGGTGGTTTTGCCCCGTTTGAAGGCTCCCAGCACCACCAGGTGAAACCGGTTGTCCCGGAGTTTTTGAGCCTGCTGCTCCAGGTAATTTGCTAGACCAGGTTGCTGTCTTTCCCGGGCCAGCGCCGCCAACTCGCCAAGGCAGGCCAGCAGTTCCTCTCCGTTTGCTCTAAAATGGTTCATTTTTATAACCATTCCTTTCTTGAGACACAAAACGTCATGAAAGAATTTCTTTCAGACTTGTTCCTCCTACCGTAAATAAAAAACTCCTACCCATGTACATACAAGGGTAGGAGTCATCAGCTTCGCAGCGTTAGGCGAACTCCATCGCCGTTCAATTTTACCTTATTATATCACAAATGGTTTATTAGGCAAGAAACTTTTGTCATGTTTTTTATCGTTTTTTATCGAACGTCCTTTGCCAAATCAGAAAAACCGTGGTATGGTAATACAAAAAACAGAACCCTTTGTAAAGAGGTGTTTGTATGAAAATTTTACTGGCCGTGGACAATTCGGAAAACGCCCTGCGGGCCGGGCAATATGTGGTTAAACTGGCCGCCACCGGTATCCCCCTGGAGGTAACTGTCTTCTCGGTAATTCCATTTACAGTAGATATGGCTAACTATTTGGGTATGGACCAGGAGGAGTATTATAAACTGGTGGGAGAAAAAACCCGCCCGGTCTTCCACCGCTACGAAGTACTGTTTGAGGGAATTAAAAACCTCCGGGCAGAATATGTCATCGCCCAGGGTGACATCGGGGAAACCATTGTTAAAAAATCCATTGAAGGGGACTATGATGAAATTGTCATGGGCAGCAAGGGCATGAGTGAAATAAAAGAGATCTTCCTGGGCAGCGTCAGCCACAAGGTGGTACAACTGGCCAAATGCCCGGTGGTAATTGTAAAGTAAGGTGATGAACATGGATATTCTGGCAGTGGGCATAGGGGGAATCTTCGGTGCCCTTTGCCGCTACGGCATCGGCACCCTGGCCCACAAACTCAGTGTGTCAATATTCCCCTATGGTACATTAACGGTAAATTTATTGGGCAGCTTTCTGCTTAGCTTTGTGGCCTACGGCAGCCTGTTGCGCTGGAATTTGCCCCGGCACTACCTGCTGGCTGTTAATACGGGCTTCGTGGGCTCCTTTACCACCTTCTCCACCTTTTCGGTGGAAACCATGAATTTGATTTTGCAGGAACAATACATAACTGCCCTGTTCTACCAAATAATCAGTCTGGTGGCTGGTTTTTTCTTGTCCTGGGCGGGTATCCGGCTGGCCATCGGGCTTTTCGAGAAGCCGGAACCGGCCGAAAGTTAGGATGGATGTGGGCTAATGAATACATTACTTCTGGTGGCTGCCGGGGGTTTTCTCGGAGCCATTTGCCGTTTTACCCTGGGCAACTTCGTACAGTCCAAACACCGCACGGCCTTTCCCTTCGGCACCTTTGTGACTAACCTGACCGGCTCATTTCTTTTAGGTATTCTATCTGCCCAAAACAAGGTACACCCGCTGGTTTTCTTTTTCTTCGGCACCGGCTTTATGGGGTCCTATACCACCTTTTCCACCTTTGAATTGGAGTCCAACGAATTAGTGCGCAAAAATAAAATTCTTCTGTGTTTAATTTACCTTTTATCCAGTGCAGTACTTGGCGTCCTTTTCGCTTATCTGGGGTACCGGGTGGGAAAAGTATTATAAAAGAGGAAAACCGAGGTCCACGCGAACCCCGGTTTTCTATGTAAAGCTATGCGTACGATATCTGGCATGGGCCTTGACAGCCACCCCACACGTAGTTATGGTTTATTACCGACGGGGCGGCTCCGGGAAACATGTAATGTTTAATGTCCACATCGGATTTCCATTTTACTACGTGTGGGGTCCCCGTCTGTCAAGGCTTCCCTCCGGCGCCTCCATCTCCAAGAGCCGGAGGAGGTTATCAGAGAAATCGGTCTCCTTTGAGATATGCCGTTTAAATCCCGCCACCAGCGGAAGTTTTAGCCGTTCACAGACTGAATAATGCTTATACGGCATTATGAAATCTGGGATTACCGCATGTGTCCTGCCGAAGGCTTCACACTTAACCCTATATATGATTCTCCACTCAACCGTATCATCGTTCTGTACATGCCGGTCGTAGCTGCCGTGCATTGTGGTGTTGCCGGTACAAAGGGGGCATGTTATCTCCAAATCCATCAAATATTGCAAAACATTTAAGGGGTTGGGAATAATCCAATTACACAAAAACAAAATCCTGTACACTCCTTCCTCAGGGCAGGAATTTTTTTATCACTGCTGCCACTTCCTGGTATATTTATATGCAGAGGTGGTTTACTTCTGCACAAAAAATACCCCTCAAGAGGGAAAACTCTTAAGGGGTATCATTTTTATTATTTGTTTAAAGTTTTAGAGCATTAAAGATTACGGTAACTGCCTCTGCCCTGGTGGCATTACCTTTGGGTTTAACAGTGTTGTCGGGATAGCCCTTCATGATACCGTTTTTAACTGCAGTGGCAACGGAACTCTTAGCCCAACTGGAAATGCTTGCACTGTCAGCAAAGGTTGTATCGTCGTTAACCACGGTAAGCTTGGCGGCTTTTACAATCATGGCAGCCATTTGCTCACGTGTAATTAAGTTGTTGGGGCCAAAGGTATTGGCATCAAAACCATTGACAATGCCGTAGGCTGCAGCTGTGGCTATGTCATTCTTGGCCCAGTGATCAGCGGTATCCGCAAAGACTTTGCCGTTTTGTGGGGCCAGGTTGAAGGCACGTACCAGCATGACTGCAAATTCGGCCCTGGTAATGTTATTGTTCGGCTTGAAGGTTCCGTCGGGATATCCCTTGGCAATACCACGTTCTACCATTTGCTTAATGGTATTTTCTGCCCAATGGCCTGTAATATCCCGCAATGTAGAAGTGGATGTTTCAGCGGGTTTCTCAGTTGCCTTTTCAGTGGCCAGCACTGCAAACTTGGTAAAGTGGTCAACTTCACCGCTTACTTTGCCTGCTGCCAGGTCTACGGTTGCGTTATCCAATTTAACCCAGGTCTTAGTTTCTTCATTAAACCAGTAAATACCTACATCATATTTATCGGCATCAACCTTTGACTTATCAAAGGTTAAAGTAATAGTTACGGGCCTTTTGAAATCACCGGATTTATCTTTGGTAATCTCAACTACATCACTAATCAGCTTGCTCTTAGCAGGCAAAGGCAGGCCGGATGTGCTGGTTACCTTTTCTACTTTAACCTTAATATCGCTGGCCAAGGCATTGGCAGGGATTACAATGGTGACACCCGCAGCGGTTACCTTACCACCATCCTTTGCTGAAACGGTGGTTTCATTTGACGATACAGAACCGCCACCGCCACCGCCGCCACTGCTGCTGATGGGTGTGTAGGCTATGAACTTGGTGAAGTGCTTGGTCCAGATGACCAGGTCTGATCCCACGTTAATTTTGGCATCTCCATAGGCCGGTATTTCACTGTCAGCTACAGACTGGGAGTCGGCACTGAGAACTCTTGTTATAACAGTAGGAGTGCCGTTACCTCTGGCAAAGGCAGCTGATTTTCCGGCCTGTCCTGGAATGAGCAGTCTGACTGCATGACTGAATTTCAGTTCCACATCGGGCAAACCTACTTCAACCACCGCACTTACATTACCATTGCTTACACTAACACTGTTATTAGCCTGGACAGTAGGTAGCTTAATGGTGCCATCCCAGCCGGCCGGGCCGGTTACTGTGGTGCCGTCAGGAATTTCAACTGCAACAGTTCCCAGGGTGGTCTGGGCCTGGACAACTACCAGCGGCATAGTTGCCTCTTTGCCTTGTGCTGTGCTTTGAGTTGTAACTTTTATTTTTGCTTCGGTTACCCCGGCGGGTACGGTAACCGCAATCGGAGTAGTGGTATCACTTACAGACACAGTTTGGCCGGAAGCTACCGTAGTAGGTTCCGGCAGCTTAATTACTGTAATGGTATAGGTTTTGGTGGTAGTACCGTCCTGGGCGGTTACCAGAATGTTTATGTCGTTTCTGCCTTCACTTAGAATAATGGCCTGTGAGGCACTTCCGCTGTTTACTGTACTGCCGTTAACTTTCACAGTGGCATGACTTTCTGCTGTTGTGGGAGTAACAGTAACGCTAGCGGTGGTACTGCTAACGATAGTTTTGTATCTTGTGGTATTGGAGTTAAAGGCAGGGTCTAATTTGCCGGAGCTAATAGTTAAATTACTCAGGTTAGCGTTGTTGCTGGGTTGTTCTCCTCCGCCACCGGTTTGTCCTGTTTGTACTGTAAATGTTGTTGTAGCAACAACGTTACCCTGACCTGCAACGACAGTGTATGTTCCTGTAGCTGCATCACTGGCCAATTTAAAGGTTTTTGTAAATAAACCATTGCTAACATCTGCAACATCTACATATAAAACAGTGTTGTTGGGTCGAATAACTTTTATGCTAACTTCAGTTAATGACGTTGTTCCGGCTATTGTAACCTCACTGCCGGGTGTCTTCGCAGAAATAGTATTAAGGGTTACCGATTGATCTGCAAAGGCAGAAAAGGGAACCAGTGTAAGTAAAAGCGCTACAATTGTTAAGATACTCAGTATGCGGTTCTTCACTTTATCAATCCTCACTTTCAAAGGATATAATCGAACCTGGGGGTCAACCCAGATTCGATTATATCTGTTTAGAATTATTTGCCTAATTTTTGCCTAATTCAAGTGCTTGAGCCAGGTTGGTTTGTACGCTGTTTGTGTCGCTGTTAAATTCATCAAAAACAAATACTTTTACCCAATAATTATTGTCCGAGCCATCCACATTAAAGTGGGCTGTTAATCCTTCCGGGGACTGAATATCCTTTTCCAAAGCAACGATACTTACCGGTTCATTGCCTTTCATTAGTTGGAAAATAACTACTTCACTACCGTCATGATCCGGAGCAGCAGAAATACGGTCTACATTGACAGTCGCTTTAATACCGCTTGATCTGTCAAGGTCACCTTTAGCAGTGATTGAGAAAGGCTTAGTATCGTCTCCAGTGGTATCGTCACCGGCGGTATCGTCACCGGCGGTATCGTCTCCAGTGGTACCGTCTTCACCGGCGGTATCGTCTCCAGTGGTACCGTCTTCACCGGCGGTATCGTC
>JBFMCH010000083.1:100564-101140 GCA_040754595.1 Bacillota bacterium | reverse complement strand
TCACCGGCGGTATCGTCTCCAGTGGTACCGTCACCGGCGGTATCGTCTCCAGTGGTACCGTCACCGGCGGTATCGTCTCCAGTGGTATCGTCACCGGCGGTATCGTCACCAGTGGTGCCGTCTTCACCGGTACCGTCTCCAGTGGTCGGTGCGTTACTTACTACAATACCAAAGGTTGTATTAACTTTACCGCCATTTCCATCATCAGCTGTTACTGTAATCGTTGCTGTACCTTCTGCCACGGGGGTAACAACTATGTCGGTTCCGTTTACTGTTACAGTCGCAATGCTTTCGTCAGAAGAGGCGGCGGTTAGAGTCAGGCTGTCCCCATCTTGATCCTCAAAGGTTCCACTGGCATCTATTGTTACAGCTTCACCGCCGGCTGTTCCTGTGATGTCATTTATTGGGTTAGCTACGGTCGGTGCGTTGTTTGCAGGAGCAGGAGCAGCACTTACTACAATACCAAAGGTTGTATTAACTTTACCGCCATTTCCATCATCAGCTGTTACTGTAATCGTTGCTGTACCTTCTGCCACGGGGGTAACAACTATGTCGGTTCCGTTTACTGTTACAGTC
>JBFMCH010000083.1:0-100464 GCA_040754595.1 Bacillota bacterium | reverse complement strand
GGTTAGAGTCAGGCTGTCCCCATCTTGATCCTCAAAGGTTCCACTGGCATCTATTGTTACAGCTTCACCGCCGGCTGTTCCTGTGATGTCATTTATTGGGTTAGCTACGGTCGGTGCGTTGTTTGCATCCCCAGATTTATCATCCACAATGGCCACTTTAGCAGCAGTTGCGCTTTCTCCTTCAGTATTCTTGGAGAATACGCCAATTTGGGTTGCTCCTGTCGGAATGGCTGTATCAGCATTTATGGTTACGGAGTAGGTGCCCCCTTTAGCCACTGTACCAATAGCTTCACCTACTTTTTGGTCACTGGCATCCAAGTAATATACTACGTAATCAGTGATATTGCTTTCATCTGCCGCAGCCTCCCAGGTTACATTACCGGCAATCTGCCCACCATTGGTGTCCGTATCTGTAAATGCTACGTTCCGGGCCAGTTCTGTCGGTACAGCCGCCTCCGCCGCTCTAATCCCAAACATCCCTACCAAATCACTGTCCACCACCGGCATCATGGCAGGAACAATATTCATGCCCATGGCTCCGGCCACAATACCTGCAACAACCTTTTTGGTTTTCTTATCGTTTAAATTCACTTAATACCCTCCTTTGTATGACCTAAGTAATTAACCAAAACTTACATCGAAGATAAATCGGAAAAATAAGTTTAAAACACAACTCCTTACCCAAAAGTTTTTATTTATTTGAAACCATCACCTCCCAAAAAGCTGATTAATTAGCTAACTCTTTAATGTAAACAGGGTCGTCACGGTTTCCAGTCGCACTTCCTTAAGCATTTGTTCAAATAAATCCCGGCTTTCACGCAAAAAGGCGTAGATGGGCTTGATCTGGCCGTAGGCCCGCATACCGATGCCTTGGCGCAGTTGATCCATGGCATCGATATGGTCTGTCCACTTACTGTCGATGATTTTAAGCATTACCTGCCGCTCCCTTTCACGCATGGCTTCATCTCCGGCCATGGTTTCTTTTTCCCGGTAAACAGCCAAAACCTGCTCCAGCAGTTCCTCGGTTAGCGCCAGTGTGGTCAGGTTAGACAAATTCGTCAAGGCAAATTTTTTGGCCATGCGGAAATAGCGGTGCATTTCCAGCATTAACCCGATCAGGTCCCACTCACCTGGTTGGGTATCAGGGGATGTGTGCTTACCCACCAAATCTTCTACTGTTTCTTTAATCATGGCGTGAATATATTCCCGGAGGTTTTCACCGGCCAGGATTTTGTCCCGTTCGGCATAAATAAAATCCCGCTGCCGGTTCATCACATCATCAAATTCCAATAACCATTTGCGAATGGTAAAATTTTTATTTTCTATCCTTTTCTGGGCTTTTTCCACCAGCAAGGTTAGTTTCTTATCTGCAACGGTTTCCTCACCGGAAAGTCCCGCTTGATCCAGTTCAGCCAGCAAATGTTCGGGTGTATGGTTACGAATCAGATCGTCTTCCATAGAGATGTAAAAACAGGAAGAACCGGGGTCACCCTGGCGGCCTGCCCGGCCCCGCAACTGATCGTCGATGCGCCGGGCATCGTGGCGGGTGGTGCCGATGACGTGCAGACCGCCCAGTTCGGCTACCCCGTCCCCCAGCTTGATGTCTGTACCCCGGCCGGCCATGTTGGTGGCCACGGTCACCGCTCCCCGCTGCCCGGCCCGGGCAATGATCTCTGCTTCCTGTTCCAGGCTTTTGGCGTTAAGAACCACATGGGGAATTCCTTCCTTTTGCAGCAGTTGGCTCATTTCTTCGGACTTCCAGATATTAATTGTGCCCACCAGAACCGGGCGTCCCAGGCTGTATTTTTCCTTTACGTCTTTTACTATGGCCTTCCACTTAGCCTGTTCGGTGATAAAAACCTGATCCTCTAAATCCCGGCGGATTATCGGTTTGTTAGTGGGTATTTCTACCACATCCACACCGTAAATCTCCCGGAACTCCTTTGTTTCATGTACAAGGGTGCCGGACATACCTGCCAGTTTCCGGTATTTACGGAAATAGTTCTGGAAGGTGATGGTGGCCACCACCTTGCTCTCTTTACGAATCTCCACCCCTTCTTTAGCCTCAATGGCCTGGTGCAGGCCGTTGACATAACGGCGCCCGTGCATAAGGCGTCCTGTAAATTGGTCAACGATAACTACCTCCGGACCGTTTTTACCGGAGATAACAACGTAATCCACGTCTTTTTTAAAGACCCAGTGGGCTTTGAGGGCCTGGATAAGGTGGTGGTAGATTTCCATGTTTTTAACGGTGGCCAGATTATCTAGTCCAAAGATTTCCTCACAGGCAGCAATGCCTTCTTCGGTAAGAACTACGTTTTTCTCTTTTGGGTCAACTTCAAAATGAAGCTTTTCTTTCAGCCGGCGTACTGCCCTATCTGCCTTTAAGTAAAGGTTTATGTTGGATAATGTATCATCGGCAATAATCAAAGGAGTCCGGGCCTCGTCGATAAGGATGCTGTCCACTTCGTCAATTACAGCAAAACAAAGACCGCGCTGAACCTTTTTATTAATCCGGTTCACCAGGTTATCTCTAAGGTAATCAAACCAAATTCGCTATTGGTTCCGTAAGTAATATCACATTGATAAGCCCGCTGTCTTTGCAGTTGGTTCATACGGCTTTGTATACAGCCCACTGACAGGCCCAAAAACCTGTAAACTTCACCCATTTCCCCACTGTCCCGCCGGGCCAGGTATTCGTTTGTTGTAACCACATGAACCCCTTCACCGGTAAGTGCATTGAGATAAACAGGCATGGTTGCGGTAAGGGTTTTCCCTTCCCCGGTTTTCATTTCGATAAAATTGCCCCGGTGCAGAGCTATGCCACCAAGTACTTGAACAAAAAATGGTCTTAAGCCCAGTACCCGTGCGGCTGCCTCCCGAACAACCGAAAAGGCTTCCGGCAAAACAGAATCCAGGCTTTCCCCCCGCTGAATCCTATTCTTAAACTCTAGTGTTTTATTTTTTAAATCTTCATCTTTTAACTGCTGGGTTTGTTCAGAATGTTTATCAACTAACCAGGCTATTTCTTTAAATTGGTCTATCTGCCCGTCATCTTTACCTATATTTAATAACTTCTTTAAGATGGATTTCATTTACTTAGTCCCCGTTTCTAAATTCACGGCAATAAAAAAAGGGAGCACAACCATGAATAAACTTGGTTGCTCCCTTCAATTGCCTCTATGGGCTTTTGTTGACTAGAAGCTGTATTATATAATTTGTATATCATCTATTCCTTTGGTAATAATCCTGATAAACCTCTTACATTTGTTACACTTTATTTCTATTACGTTGTTTTTGATTTCACAGATTAGCTTTTTACAAATACAACGTTGTTCTCCCAGCAGCAGGTTTTCATTTGGTTCACAGCTAATACATTCTTCCATGATGTAACATTTTCCTCCTGTTTTATGTTTAGATATTTAACATCGTCTTATGCATATATTTGCAGCAAACGTTTTGAAATGTTTCCTAAGTAAATTATTTAAAAAAATATTCTACCAAAAAAACCTGCAAAATAGTAACATATTTTTCCAACATTTTCTAACACAATACGACAAAATTCTTCTCCTCGTTATCGACTGATAAGACAGCCGATTCTACCGCTGATTTTCTGCAATATGCCAATAACCGCTACGAATCTATGGGTATAAAACTGCAGCGGGTACTCACAGATAATGGGAAAAAGTACGGCTCATCTAAACCTACCTATGGACATTAATATGACGGAAAATATAAATAAGAAGGAACAGGCCGCCTGCCACCCAGAGCCACTTGAACCAGGGCCCGTCCACCAGCCGCAGCCAATTCTTGCCCAGCAGGGCCCCGGCGCCTAAAAAGGTGGTTAACCAGAGCAGGGCATGGATGATGTCATACAGCAGGAATTGAACCAGGGAAATGCCGCTGATACCGGCCACGTAGGGAGTAACGTTACCTACGGTGGGGATAAACCGGCCGCCGATGATGAATCCCGGGGCGGATTTTTTCAACCATTGCTGGGCCCGGTCAAACCGCTGCGGCGTAAGCTGCAGGTATCTCCCCCATCTTTTGATGAAGGGTTCCCCCACATGCTGCCCGATTAAAAAAGCGGAGGCGGACCCCAGGATGTAGCCCAGCATGGACACCAGCCAGGCCAGGACAATGTTGATCTTTCCCTGCTTGGATAAGAAGCCAGCCAGGGCCACCAGGACGCTGCCCGGAAAGGGTATTCCCAGGGCCTCCAGATAAACTCCCACAAACAGTCCGGGCAAACCCAGGCTGCTTAATATTTCTAAAATCTTGTCAGCCAATTCTCTGCCTCCCCTGGCTTATTATGGCCGGGCAGGGCGTTAACTATTTAAAAAAGCGCTAACTGTAAATCATTTCCAATAACCCAAAAACCACCTGTAAGAATACCCTACAGGTGGTTTCCATTTTCTAAGCCAATGGCCAAAAGCCAATTATAACACCCTTGCCACGCCGCCGTAGACCAGTCCCCGCTGGCCGTCTACGGTGATAATTTCGCCGTCGGGCAGAATATCGGTGGCATTTTCCACACCCACAATGACCGGGATGCCAAACTCCAGTCCCACAATGGCAGCGTGGGAGGTTAGACCGCCTTCTTCGGTGATGACAGCCGCTGCCTTTTCCATGGCAGGCACAAAATCCCGGTCGGTGGCCACGGTAACCAGAATATCGCCGGGCTGCACCTTTTCCAGTGCCTCCGGCACCGTCCGGCAAATCCGTACTTTACCGGTGGTAACTGCCCGCCTGCCGATGCCAGTGCCCCTGGCCAGCAGCGTACCTACGGTATGGACCTTCATCATGTTGGTGGTGCCGTGTACGCCCACCGGCACACCGGCGGTGATGACCACTAGGTCGCCGGCGGAGATCAGTCCCGAGGCCAGCGCGGCTTCCACCGAGCTGGCAATCATTTCGTCCGTTCCCACCACATCGCCGATCAATAGGGGTTCCACTCCCCAGACCAGGGCCAGTTTTCGCAGGACATTGGCCCTCGGGGTAACGGCAACCACATGGACTTTGGGACGGTATTTGGCAATCATCCGGGCAGTATGGCCGCTGGCAGTGGCGGTAATGATGGCGGTAACACCCAGTTCCTTGGCAATAGTACACACGGCATGGCTGATGCCGCCGGTGACCGTTCTTTGCAGAGCGGCACCCCGGGCCACCAGCAGGTCATCAAAGTCCACAGCCAGTTCCGCCCGCTGGGCGATGCGGGCCATGGTTTCCACGGTTTGTACCGGGTATTTGCCAGCCGCCGTCTCGCCGGATAGCATAATGGCGTCGCTGCCGTCAAAAATAGCGTTGGCCACGTCACTGGCCTCGGCACGGGTGGGCCTGGGGTTTTGGGTCATGGATTCCAGCATTTGAGTCGCGGTGATAACCGGCTTGCCGGCCAGGTTGCACATTTCAATCATGGTCTTCTGTAAAACAGGGACCTCTTCGGCAGGAATTTCCACACCCAGGTCACCCCTGGCCACCATAATCCCGTCGGCAACATTGATGATATCCGCCAGGTTTTCCACACCCTGGCGGCTTTCAATCTTGGCGATAATGTCAACGTCTGCGCCGTATTGCTCCACGATTTGACGGATGGCAATAACGTCGGATGGCTTGCGGATAAAGGAGGCGGCGATAAAATCCACCCTCTGCTCCAAACCAAAGCGAATATCTGCGATGTCCCTGTCGGTGATGGAGGGCAAGTTAACATTAACGCCGGGCAGGTTAACACCCTTCTGGTTGGAAAGCTGCCCACCGTTGATGACCCGGCAGTGGACATCCTGACCATCAATGGCCTCCACTTCCATCTCAATTAAACCGTCGGCTACGGCCACCTTGCTGCCCGGCCGCACATCCTTGGGTAAATCCATGTAGGTGACCGAAACGATGGTATTGTCCCCCAGCACCTCCCGGGTCGTCAGGGTAAAGCGTTGTCCCGGCTCCAATGTAACAGGCGGATTGGCAAATTTTTTTAAACGAATCTCCGGACCCTTGGTGTCCAGCATGATGGCGATATTCTTGCCCACTTCACCGGCTGCCTGGCGTATGGCAGCAATTCTCCTGCCGTGGTCTTCATGGGTACCATGGGAAAAATTCAGTCTTGCTACATTCATGCCCGCCAGCATCATCTTTTTTAAGGTTTCCACATTCTCACTGGCCGGACCTATGGTACAGACAATTTTAGTGCGTCTCATGTTCGATCCCCCTTTTTTTAAGGAAAAATTAAATAGACAGTATTTTTGCCAGATCGTACATTTCTTTGTTGATGGGTCTTGGCTTGCCCAGCACTTCCGTTAAGTCAGTGGCTATAATTTCACCGGCCAGAATCCCGACCATTTTATTGGTCTCGCCGGCCATCAGCAGTTCCACCGCCTTGGCGCCCAATCTGGCCGCCAAAATGCGGTCAAAGGCCGTGGGAATACCCCCCCGCTGCAAATGACCCAGGATAGTGACCTTGGTGTCAAAGCCTGTCAGTTCTTTTATTTTCTTCCCGATCTCTATGCCGCTGGCGGCCCCTTCGGCCACCAAAATTACCGAGTGGAGTTTCCCCCGCTTGATGCCGCTCAATAATTTTTTACATATATCCTCCACATTGAAGGGAATTTCCGGAATCAAAATGGTTTCCGCACCGCCGGCCAAACCGGCTGCCAGGGCGATGTTGCCTGAATTGCGGCCCATCACCTCAATGACAAAGGTACGTTCATGGGAAGTGGCTGTATCACGGATTTTGTTGATGGCATCCACCACATTGTTGACCGCGGTGTCAAAACCAATGGTGTAATCGGTTCCCGGGATGTCGTTATCAATGGTTCCCGGCACACCGATGACAGGAATGCCGTGTTCCTGGTGAAAAATACTGGCGCCGGTAAAGGAACCGTCCCCGCCGATGACAATCAAGCCCTGAATACCGAACCGCTCCACGTTTTCCATGGCCAGCGCCCGGCCCTCCTTGGTCATAAAACGCTCTGACCTGGCCGTATGTAAAACGGTGCCGCCCCGGCCGATGATGTCCGCCACCGAACCAAGACTCATCGGTCCCATGTCTGCGTCTATAAAACCGCTGTAACCGCGCCGGATGCCGATCACTTCCAACCCGTGGTAAATGGCTTTGCGGACCACAGCACGAATGCAAGAGTTCATTCCCGAGGCATCTCCGCCGCTGGTTAAAACGCCAATTCTTTGCAATTCAATCGATCCCCCTTAACAAAACCTCATCATACACCTATAGCCTGCCGCAAAGCGACAGGCTTATCCTTGTTAAAATTTTTTATTTTTATCCAGTTTGTCCCACGGCCCGGAACTTGGCATACCTGGCCTCAACCAGCTCTTCTGCGGACTTCTCCAGCAGTTCTTTCAGGTTACGCTCCAGGGCCTGGTCCAGGAGATGGCAGGCGGTTGTCAGGTCGCTGTGAGCGCCGCCCAGCGGTTCCGTAACGATTTCGTCTATCACGCCCAGTCTTAAGAGGTCCTGGGCGGTCAGGTTTAAGGCTTCCGCCGCTTCCTTTGCTTTGGTGCCGTCTTTCCAGAGGATGCTGGCAGCAGCTTCGGGAGAACTGACGGAGAAGATGGCATGCTCTTGCATGAGAATTTTATTGGCCACGCCCAGGGCCAGCGCCCCGCCGCTGCCGCCCTCGCCGATAACCACCGAAACCACCGGCACTCTCAGGGCGGACATAACCATCAGGTTCCTGGCGATGGCCTCCCCCTGGCCCCTTTCTTCCGCTCCCATGCCGCAGTAGGCACCGGCTGTATCGATAAAGCAGATCACCGGGCGGCCGAATTTCTCGGCCTGCTTCATTAATCGCAGGGCCTTGCGGAAACCCTCAGGGTGGGCCATGCCAAAGTTTCGCTGCACATTTTCCTTGGTATCATGGCCCTTCAGGTGTCCCATCACCGTCACAGGAATTCCTTTATAACGGCCGATGCCGCCCATAACCGCCGGGTCATCGCCGTAGAGACGGTCCCCGTGCAGTTCCAGGAAATCCGCAAACAGGGCTTTGATGTAGTCCAGGGTGTTGGGACGTGCGGCGTGCCTGGCGATCTGCACCTTCTGCCAGGGAGTGAGGTTGTTGTAGATATTTTCCTTCATTTCCCTGGATTTTTTCTCCAGCAGGACAATTTCATCAGAAAAATCAATATCCTTTTCCCTGGTAAAACGTTTTAATTCTTCGATTTTGGCCTCAAGCTCCAGCAGGGGCCTCTCAAAATCAAGCGCCATACATGCCTCCTTTTAACTTTTATGTAGTGAAAGAATTTTCGCCAATGTTTCTTTCATTTGCGGGCGGCTCACAATCATGTCAACCATGCCGTGCTGGCGCATAGATTCCGCCCTTTGAAAACCCTCCGGCAGTTTTTGACGGATGGTTTGCTCGATCACCCTGGGACCGGTAAAACCGATTAACGCCCCCGGTTCGGCGATAATGACATCCCCCAGGGAGGCAAAACTGGCTGTAACCCCACCGGTGGTGGGGTCTGTCATGACGGAAACAAATAACAACCCGGCTTCATCCAGTTTGGCCAGAGCAGCAGAGGTTTTGGCCATTTGCATGAGGGATAAAATTCCTTCCTGCATGCGAGCACCCCCGGAGGTGGCAAAAATAATCACCGGCAGTTTCTTTTCAATGGCCCGCTCGATGGCCCGGGCGATCTTTTCTCCTACCACCGAACCCATGCTGCCCATGATAAAGTGGGAGTCCATGATGCCAACCACCGCCGGGAACCCGTCGATGGTTCCTTCCCCGGTAACCACAGCTTCCTTGAGACCGGTGATTTCCTGGGCGGCGGCCATTTTTTCGGGATAATTCGGAAAATTAAGCGGGTTTATTGTAGTTAACTCATTGTCATATTCCTTAAAGGAATCTTCGTCCAGGGTCATGCGGATTCTTTCCCGGGCATTCAGGCGAAAGTGAAAGTTGCACTTTTGACAAACCTTAAAATTTTTATCCAGTTCTTTGGTATAAAGAATTTCATTGCAGCGAGAACATTTCACCCATAAACCTTCGGGTATATCTCTTTTTTCGCCGTTCTGGGTACCTTCCGGTCGTACGGTTACATACTTTGGCTTACGAAAAATTTCTAAAACCAAGACTCACCTCTCCCTTAACTGTCATGCAATTATACGGTGTTTATGATTTCTAACGCTTCGTCGACCTCAGATTCAGGCACCAAAATCTCTACCGCTCCATTTTCATTGCCATTCGGCAGTCCGATATTGCGTAATTTAACCAACAAGCCCTCCTGTAGCAAAGCTTGTTGTAATCGCTCGGCTTGTTTTCTGCTGGGCGCAATATATACCACCGTCCACACTTGTTATAGGCCCCCTCGAATTTACTTAATAAAAAAATATGAATATTAATCCAGCATAGATAGATGTTTCTATTCATTCCCTTGGTATTCCTCTTTTTCCCCACAAAAATAAGTATATCCAGAGAATTGTCTCTGGATACTGTTGCTTACTTTTATGAAGCTCCCGGCTTACCCAGCGATACCCTTATTTTAATCGGTATCGGTACGGATCTTGCCGTGTTTGGTCATCAATTCCGCCCGTCCCCGGATCTTGATGGCCGAGGTGTGTTCGGTGAACTGGGCAATCATGATTTCCCCTTTATCCAGCTTTTCCGAGTGGTGAAATTTGGTTACGCCGCCCCGGGTTAAACCAATGATGGTAACCCCGTTTTCCAGGGCCTTCACCACAACATAATCACCCACTATATCAAATTTTTCCGCCATAGGATTCACCCCATATTAACTTCCTCTTTTTAACAGTACCAATCATATCATATTTAGGGATGTTTGACAACTAGCAACAGGACCCCAAAGGAATACCCGTAAGTCTACCTGGTGCAATCCCAACAAAGCAGCAGGTGGATGTTCCGCATGTTCCCGTACACGATAAGTTTATCCTCCGCTTGTAAGGTCTGGTTTCCCCGGGGGGAATGAATGAATTTATCGCCCCGTTCAATGGCCAGAATAAAGATATCCCGATCCCGGATTTTGCTGTCGGCAATGGTTTGGCCCACCAAAAAGCTATTCTCTTTCAGCACCACCTCTGCCACGCCGTACTCCCGGTCTAACTTTAACACTTCCTCCACGGACCGTTTTTGCAGCGAGTGGTGGCGGGACAACTGCCGTTCAATACCCCGGTCCAAATGAACACGCAGTTTGCGGCTGGAAGCCAGGCTGATCGCCAGCAGCACAATCATAATGGCGGTGCCCACCTGAAGCAGGGTAAGGGGGTGACGCATGATGTTGATAAGCGCCGTCACAATGGTGGCGGTACCCAGGTACCCCAGCACCATCAGCACCATGATGATGCGCCGGCGCACATGGTGCTTTACCACCGCTTCGGAATCCGACGTGGTATAACCTACGGTGACCAGGGCCGACAGGGCTTGAAAACGGGCTACGTGCAGGTCCATGCCCGTTAATTTTAAGGCAATGGCAGAGATCTCTACGATAATAACAAGGACGAGGATGAAACACACCAAAAAGATCAAGCTCATTTTTCATACCCCCTTTGATCCCGTGACATGATTATATCAGCGGGACAAGGCCTGACACAAGTTGACAGGGCAGCCTAAGAACGGGACATAAAAAAGGGCTGAGGGGATTCCTGCAGCCCTGATCGTATGTGTTAAAGCCTATAGATCCAGCAAACTGTTCGGTACGGGATAGAGATCCGGGTTAAAGGAACCGGTGGGCATGGCCGGGGTAACACCATGAACCCCTTGATGCGCCGGGCCCGGTGTTTCTTTCTTTGTTACCGGGGCAGTCTGAGGCGGCGCATCTGTTTTGTGCAGATCCCTGGCGGCAGCCACCGGGGCCTTCCCGGGCAGGTTGAAACGAATCTTGATATTGTCTATGGTCAAAAGCCTGGTTAAAGCCGTTTTTAACTCGGTGTTCAGATTGACCCGCAGCCCGTTCTCCAGTTGGGATATCTTTTTATTGTCAGGGTTAAACAGGTAAACCGGCGTGTTCCCCGGATGCCGGGTTAATATCCCTTCCAATTGTTTGAGGGCCTCTGCGTCACCGTCATTGAACCTTAACCAGAGTTGGCAGTCGATATTGTCCAGGGGCATGATTTCCTCGGCCAGTACCTTGGCCTCTTCGCCGTTGTTATTGACCCGGCCTTTTACCAAAAGAGGCACCCTTGGGTCCAGGGCTTTGTTATAACGGCGGCAGACCTCCGGAAATACCACCACCTCACAATTACCGGTTAAATCCTCCAGGTTGACAAAGGCCATGGGGTCCCCCTTGCGGGAAGTGATCCTTTTGATGGTGGAAATCATGCCCGCCAGCAGCAGGGGTTGGCCGTCCGGGGCATCCGCCAGGTCCACCGTCCGCTGGACTTCCAGGTCCTCCAGAACCCAGTTAAACTCCGATAAGGGATGGCCGGAAATATATAAACCCAGGGCTTCCTTCTCAAACTCCAACTGCTGCTTGGCGCTCAGTTTGGGAACCTCCGGCAGCTGCAGTTCTGCGGCCTGCTCCGGCAGGTCCGGCATCAAATCAAACAGGTTGACCTGGCCCTGCTCCCGGTCCCTCTGGACCCTGGCGGCATATTCCAGACCTGTGTCCAGTGCTGCCAAAAGCTGTGCCCGGTGACCAAAGGCATCCAGGGCGCCGGCCTTGACCAAACTCTCCAGCACCCGCCGGTTGGCCACCCGAGGATCCACCCGGCTGCAGAAGTCCGAAAAAGAGGTGAATGCTCCTCCCTTCTCCCGGGCCTGCATCATTTCCTGCACCGCATTCAAGCCGACGTTCTTCACCGCGGCCAGACCAAAGCGGATGGGCCCCTCCAGGGCGGTGAAGTTTTCCCGGCTCTGATTGATATCCGGCGGCAGGACCTGAATTCCCATGCGGCGGCATTCTTCAATATACAAAACCACTTTATCGGTATTGTCCCGCACGGATGTCAACAGGGCGGCCATGTACTCCACCGGGTAGTTGGCCTTCAGGTACGCCGTCTGGTAGGAAACCAGCGCGTAGGCCGCCGAGTGGGATTTATTAAAGCCGTAGCCGGCAAAGTACTCCATCAGGTCAAACATTTTCTCCGCCAACTGGCGGTCATAGCCCCTGGCCACCGCCCCCGGGATAGGGCTTTTGAGAGGATTCCCCTTCTCGTCCACACCGGTGCCGTTGACAAACCATTCCCGGTGCATGGTCATAATCTTGGTAATTTTCTTGCCCATGGCCTTTCGTAAGGAGTCCGCCTGTCCCAGAGTATAACCCGCCATCACCCGGGCAATCATCATGACCTGTTCCTGGTACAAAATCACCCCGTAGGTTTCCCGCAGGATGGGTTCCAAATCCGGGTGAAAATAATCCACCCGGGTCTGCCCGTGCTTGCGCTGAATAAAATCCTCCACCATGCCGCTGCCCAGGGGACCGGGGCGGTACAGGGCCACCAGGGCCACGATGTCTTCAAAGGCATTGGGCTTCAGTTCTTTCAGGATGCTGCGCATGCCGCTGCTTTCCAGCTGGAAGACGCCGATGCCTTCACCCCGGGACAGTATCTCAAAGGTGGCCTGATCGTTCAGGGGGATGGCGTTGATGTCCAGTGGTTCCCCCCTTGTTTGCTCAATCCGGTTGACGGCCTCACCGATGACCGTCAGGTTGCGCAGTCCCAGCAAATCCATTTTGAGGAGACCCAGTTCCTCCACCGTGGTCATGGGAAACTGGGTGGTCACCAGACCGTCGGAGGTTTTGTTCAGGGGCAAATATTCCACCAGGGGTTCCCGTGAAATCACCACACCTGCGGCGTGGGTGGAGGCATGCCGCGGCATGCCCTCCAATTCCAGCGCGGTGTCGATCAAACGTTTTACCTCGGGGTCCTGGTCATAAACACCCTTTAAGTCTGGGGAATTGGCCAGGGCTTTATCAATGGTCATGTTCAATTCCATGGGCACCAGTTTGGCTACCCGGTCCACTTCCCCGTAGGGCATGTCCAGTGCCCGCCCCACATCCCGAATGGCCGCCCTGGCGGCCATGGTACCGAAGGTGATAATCTGGGCCACCCGTTCCGTGCCGTATTTTTGCACAATATATTCGATGACTTCGCCCCGGCGCTCGTAATCAAAGTCAATGTCAATATCCGGCATGGAGATGCGTTCCGGATTTAAAAACCGCTCAAACAGCAGGCCGTATTGCAGCGGGTCGATATTGGTGATCTGCAAAACGTAAGATACGATGCTGCCGGCGGCGGAACCGCGTCCCGGCCCCACGGCGATGCCCCGCTCCCTGGCGTAGCGAATAAAGTCCCAGACAATGAGAAAATACTCTTCGTAGCCCATTTGGCCGATAACCTTTAATTCATAATCCAGGCGTTCCCGGACCGGCCCGTCACAATGACCGTAGCGTTTAACGGCGCCGGCCAGGCACTTCTCTCTCAGGTAGCTGGCCGGTGTATACCCTTCGGGCACTGTAAAATAGGGCAGGTGCAGGTTGCCGAATTCCAGTTCCACCTGGCAGCGTTCGGCAATTCTTACGGTGTTGGCCAGGGCCTCCGGGATTTCCCCAAACAGTAAATTCATCTCCCGGGGACTCTTTAAATACATTTCCTGGGATTCAAATTTCATCCGACCGGGGGTGTTAATGCTTTTGCCCGTCTGAATGCACAGCAAAACATCCTGAATGTCCGCGTGTTCCCGCTTTAAATAATGGACATCATTGGTGGCCACCAGCGGCAGGTTCAACTCGGCGGCAATCTTTAAGAGTTCCCGGTTGACTGTCCTTTGTTCCTGGTAGCCGTGGTCCTGCAGTTCCAGGTAATAACGGTCACGGCCAAAAATCTCCAGGTAGTCCTGGGCCGACCGGCGGGCTTTGTCCGGCTGGCTGTTTAAAATTTTATCCGCCACTTCCCCGGCCAGGCAGCCGCTTAGTGCGATCAGACCGTCGCTGTAGCGGGCCAGCAGTTCCTTATCAATTCTCGGCTTATAGTAAAACCCCTCGGTATAGCCAAGGGAGACCAGTTTCAGCAGGTTTTTATAGCCCCTTTGATTTTCCGCCAGCAGGACCAGGTGGCTGGGCTGGTCATCCAACCTGGGTGTCCGGTCGGTTCTGCGGCGGGGCGCCACATAGACTTCGCAGCCCAGGATGGGCTTAACCCCTTCTTTATGACAGGCTTTATAAAAGTCGATCACGCCAAACATGCACCCGTGGTCGGTAATGGCCAGGGCGTTCATGCCGCTCTCCTTGGCCTGCTTGGCCACCTGACTGATGCGGGTTGCCCCGTCCAGCAAACTGTATTCACTGTGTAAATGCAGGTGGACAAATTGATGTTCCAGTCCAATCACCCCTTTTTGCATAAGCCTGCTCTTTGTACCATTTTACCACGTCGTGATGGAAAGGGGCACAAAAAAGAGGTATCCGGGGACAATCCCGTTTACCTCAAGATCCCTACTCTGTTTGTTTTAATTCGGCTCGAATCTCCTGCCAGCGGGCCCTGGACATCCGGGCGAAGACCGGGTAGCGGTCCACTTCCGGGTGCCGGGTGACCGCATAGAACCATTGGACGGCTTCCTTCATATTACCGTCGCGGTAAGACAGGTCCCCGATCAAATACATCATGCGCAGTTCCTTTTTAACTTCGGATGTAGACTCCTTTTCATAGGCCTTTTTTAAAAATTCCAGGGCCCGCTGCAGGGATTTTGCTTCGTTTTCCTTATGGCCCTGGTACCGGTACAGCCATCCCAACCGGAGATACAGGGAGCCCTTGACAGAGTCCTTGGCTTTTCTCAGTTCCTGGCAGAGAATGGCCAAATTATACGCTTTGATGGCCTGCTCCAGCGTCCTTAAGCCGGTATACTGGGAGCCCTCGGTATGCCAGCCGGACAGGATGGTGTTGATGGAGGCTTTCTCCGGTTCACTGAGGGGGATGTTTGTTTCCTTGGTAAACCCGTAACCACAATGCTTGCAGATCATAACATCATAAAAGATAGGATTAATGCCGCTGTAATGACCGCAAAGATCACTGTCTTGTTTTTCTAACGCAATGTATTTAGTTTTTACTTCAGGATGCAGAAAATCTTTGCCGCAGTTAGGGCAAGTCACCTTGGCATGAAAAATCATTTCTTCGTTCACTTGCATAATCTTTACGCTCCCACCATTGAATGTTAACCCTATTATACTACAAATGTTAACTGGTGAGGACAACTTTACCAAAGTCAAATTGTATGAATTTACAAATATTTTCTTGCTCCTAAATACCGTCCGGCAAAAAACGGTTCATGAAAGGAGGTAACCGTTACCCCTTCCTTGGTCCTGGCGTTGATAAACAGGCCATCCCCCTGGTAAATCCCTACGTGCGAAGGCCCCGGTTCGATGGTTGAAAAAAACACCAGGTCACCGGTTTCCAGATCCTCCTTTTCCACAGGGATGCCTGCCTTAAATTGATCCTGAGCATCCCTGGGCAGTTGAAAACCATTGACAAAATAAGCCATGTACGTCAGTCCGGAACAATCCACACCCCGTGCCGTCATGCCACCCCACAGGTAAGGTGCTCCGGCGTACAGGCCGGCCACCGCCAGGACCTGTTTTTTGTTAACCGGTTGATTGGAAGAGATGATTTGGGCATCCTCCCTGTGCACAAAGGCGCTGCTGCCCCGGGGTAGAGCAACCCGCAGAAATTCTTTCCCTTGTTCCAGTAAAGGCAGTCGGCTACCCAAAAACAGAGTGCAAAACCGGTCTCCGACGGTACCAGCTGCCGTGGTTAAACCGGCCGTTGCCCGCACGATTTGCACAACCTCTGATGGAGCCGGCCACCGGGGCAAGCAGAAGTGATCCACCTTTGCCCACCCCGGTGAACCGTCCTGGGCCTGAATGTGGAACCAGTCCCCCTCCACTCCCATAACCTGCGCCGGCCACCCCATTAAAAGCTGTGTTACCAGGGGAATTCCTTCCTCCGGCTGCTCCAGCACATCGGTTACGGCCACGGCCGTAACCACGGTGGTACCGGCTTCAACTTCCCGCAGATCAGGCATGGAATCACTCCTTTGCCGGTTTTACCTAAACCATATTCCCTTGTTTACCTGGCTATGCTTTCCACGGTATAATTTCCAAAATCCGGCTGTCCATTCAGCAGCTGCATCATTTGGAGAAAACCTTTGGTAGCGCCCGGGTCGGAACTGAGTTTGGTCATGGCTGCCTGCTGGGCCTCTTCATTTTCCCAGACCGAAACAACCAGGAATTTGTTGCTGTTGCCGTTGCACCTGGCCACGTAGCCGTGGACCAGTCCTGGCTGCTCATTAATATAGTTCATATGTTCCTGAATGATTTCCAGTAACGAATCGCCCTGGCCTTCCTGTGCCTGAAGTTTGCCAAATGTGATAACTTTCAAGTTTTTACCCCCCGTATCAATTGCTTAAAACAGATTGGTAAAGTTGTTCATATTTTACCACCCATTGGTCCGCATTAAACTTGTTTATGGCATGACTTCTGGCCCGGGCAGACATTTTTTTCCGCAGGGACCGGTCCTCTAACAACAGCAAAGTCAGCCTGGCCATTTCCTCCACCTCTCCGACCCCGGTCAAAAAGCCCACCTGGCCATGTTCAATGACCTCCGGTACGCCCCCTGCCCGAGTGGCCACCACGGGCACGCCGCAGGAAAGGGCCTCCAGAGCAGCCAGGCCGAAACTTTCGCAGCAGGAGGGAAACAGCATGACGTCCGCGGCAGCCAAAATGGGGGCCACGGTATCCTGTTGTCCCAGGAACAGAATGTCCTTCGATACCCCCAGACACTGGGCTAATTTCTGTGCAGCGGGCATGTCCGGCCCGTCGCCGATCATCACCAGGCGAGCGGGTCTCTGTTGACGGACCCGGTGAAATACCTCGATCACATCCAGCACCCGTTTGAGAGACCGGAAATTGGAAAGGTGGACCAGCAGGGCCTCGTCCCCTGGTGTAATGAGGTTTCTGTCTGCCGCGGCCTCAGGTGTGAAGACACCGGTATCCACAAAATTATAAAGGACCGGCAATTCCTTTGCATAATGAAAGGTTTTGCGGGTCTGTTCCGCCAAAAAGGAAGAAACAACCGTTACCATATCGCTGGCTTCCAGACCATAGCGTGTAATTTCGTAGAACTCCTGGTGCGCTCCCACCAGAGATGTATCGGTGCCGTGAAGCGTGGTGATGACCGGAATCTGTTTGCCAAAGATTTGCCGGGCCAAATGGGCTCCCAGGGAATGGGGCACCGCATAATGGGCATGCAGAACATCCAGTTGGTAGCAGCGCAGGACTTCCACGGTCTTGTTCACCTGGGTCAGAAAATAGGGCGGTACTTCAAACAGCGGGTGGTGAAAGGCCGCCACTTCGTGGATAAAAATATTGTGCCGGTAGGTGGCCAGGCGAAAGGGGCGCCCCACGGTTACAAAGTGCACCTCATGGCCCCGTTTGGCCAGAAGCTTACCCAATTCCGAAGCCACCACCCCACTCCCCCCGTAGGTGGAGTGGCACAGGATGCCGATCTTCAATCCTTCACCCCCAGCAAAGCAAGTGGATTGTGAATGGCCAGGGGAGACCCGGTGGTAAACCCTTCCCCGTACATACAACCGGCCAATGAACCAAAATAGCGGTCTCTGCTTTCGATGATGGACAGCAAGCTGCCCGGTCCGGCATTTAAAAAGGTCTCCGTACTGTTGAGACTTTTCCCGAATTGTGTTTCGTGGGCCATGATGGCCGATCTTTTGGTGTGGTAACAGGCTGATACATCCACAATAAATGTGGGTTCAGCGGCCCTGGCCAAGAAATAATACCATATTTGTCCCGCCCTGAAGGGCGGCAGGGGGCACCCAATCCTGGTTAAACCCGCGTCAAACCAGGCCTCCTGCACCAGCCGGCAGGCATGGACATGGTCCGGGTGCCGGTCCTCCCAGTAGGGACATAAAATCAGCCTGGGCCGGCTTTCCCGGATCACCTCCACCAGTTGCAAAAGATTTTCTTTGCCGGTGGTAATGCCTCGATCGGGGGTCCCCAGACACTTGCGCCAGGCGAGCCCCAGCACCTCCCCGGCCCTCCGGGCCTCCTCCTGCCTTTCTTCGACGGTACCGTTGGTGGCCAGTTCACCGGCGGTCAAATCCACAATCCCCACTTTAAGACCTGATTTTACAAACGTAGCCACAAGGCCACCGGCACCCATTTCTACATCATCGGGATGGGCGCCAACGGCCATCACATCAATCTTAGAAACCTTAACCAACCCCTTTTGGGTAGTAATTCGATGGGTGGGGGAAAAAATCCTCTCCCCAAAGTCTAAAAGGCTGCCTGAGCAGCCTTTAGCAAATTGCCGACTGGTATTCTCCTTCCCGGGTTCGCCAGGAGCGGTAGTCAATGTCCGGGAAGATGTTGTTTTGCCATTCCAGGTGAGACACAAATCCTTCATCAATGCGGCAGTATTTAATATCGTCATACAGCCTCAGGAAATTTGCGATGTGCTCTTTGGTCCTCTTAACAGCATAGGAGACCATGGTCCCGGTGGAGATGATAAAGGCCCAATCGCTGCTTTGGGCCAGCAGCAGTTCCCGGCCGGCCTGGTTCAATGCCCGGCGCAGGTTGCCCTCCGCCTGTGGGAACATGTCTGCCAGTTCATTCATGCGGTCCGCCGCCATGTGCAGGTGCCTGTAAATCCAGTGATTTTTCTCATTGAGCCACACTTCATTGTATCCTGCATTGCCCCAGGTGGAAGGACAGGGCTTGGTGATCTGGTTGCATTTATGCATTCTCAGGTAATCCGACGGAGTTACCAGTTGCAGGGTTTTGCTTGTTGCAATCTTGCGAATCAGAAACTCCAGCCACATGGGACCTTCAAACCACCAGTGTCCGAAAAGTTCCGCATCATAAGGGGCGACTATCAGGGGCGGTCGTTCCATTAAGGCGGATAAATATTCAATTTGTTTTTCACGGTTAAACATAAAGTTGGCTGCATGGATCTCCGCCTTGTTCCTGGCCCATTCCGGGTAATAGGGCTGTTTGTCCGCCAAATCAACCTTACCGGTAATCCGGTGATATTTCATGCCGGTATGCGTGCGAATGCCGTCGGGATGAATATATTCTTTGATATATTCATGGTCCAGGTCATAACCGATATCCCGGTAAAATTCCCGGTAATCCGGATCGCCTGGATACCCTTCATCGGCGCTCCAGACCTGCTTGGAACTCTCTACATCCCGTCCAAAGGCAGCAACACCGGAGGGACAGTAAACAGGGGCAAAAATTCCGAAGCGGGGCCGGTGGTAGGCAAACAGCACGCCATGACTGTCGGTAAAAAAGAATTTTAGCCCGTATTCCTTAAGAATTTCATCCACGCCCTGGGTATAGCCGCACTCCGGCAGCCAGATGCCGTTGGGAGAACAGTCAAAGTGCTTTTGGTGGAGATGAACCGCTGTCTCAACTTGGGCTCTCACCGCCTGCCTGTTAACCATCATCAGGGGTAAAAAACCATGGGTGGCGGCGCAGGTGGTAATTTCCAGGCGGCCCTGGTTTTGTAGCCTTTTCAGTGCCTTTGCCAAATTACACTGGTTCTGATGAACAAAAATTTCATAGGCTCGCCGGAATTTTTCCTTATACATCAAGGCGGCCTGGTGAAAGGGGCTGCCGTAGGTTCTTGCTTCTTCTTTATAGGATAACTCCATCAGTTTTTCTAAATGCCGTACATACCGTTCCTGCAGCAACGGGTCGGTCAACATGGACAAGAGAGGTGGCGAGACGGAAAAGGTCAGACGGAAAGGGATGTTGTCCCAAACCAGCCTGTCAAAAACATCGATCATGGGTATATAGGTTTCCGTAACCGCTTCGTAAAACCATTTTTCTTCCAAATATTTTTCACATTCCGGGTGTCTTACGTAGGGTAAATGGGCATGTAAGACAAATGACAGGTATCCTTTAGCCAAGGGACAATCCCCCTCTTTATTGTTTAAAACCAGGAGAACTTATGCCGAGAGGTTTAATTCCTCCCTCAAGTTCCTTTTTCGTCACCAGCAGCTCTGAACTGTTTCCATGAGGTACCCGACCTATGATTTTATAAATTCCTTCAATCCACATCCATTCTTCATCAATCCTTTGAGACACCGAAGCTCTGGGAGTGCTCACCCGGTTGGAGGTAAGAAGTTTGACATATCTTCCGTCAGGCAGGAGGCGCCCCAGCTCCAGGAAAAAACTGCTGTCTGGCTGGCCCACTTCGATAAACCAGTTGTCCGCAAAGGGGTCCAAAAATATTTGCTGATAGCTGTGGGCTGCGAAAGGGCTCTCTTCATCCAGGCCGGTGATGTCATAGACCCGTATCACCTGATGGGAAGTGTTCCAGGCCTCATGACCGTGCCGGTTAACGAATTCCTGGTATTTGGTGGCGGAGACTTCCCAGTAGGCATGAAGCCAGTACGGGTCCTTCGCCAAAACCACCATTCTGTCCACGCCATAACGGTGGGGAATAAAAAGATCCTCCCCTTCCCGCCTGACCGGGTGAGCAATGGGGGAAATCTCTTCGGCCATTTCCTCCTTTGGCTCTGTCCCTGGAATGTCTGGCTTTCTGGGGGCTGAGGCCGGTTTCCGCAGTCTGGGCAGCAGCAACCCACCCAGGACTGCGGCCAGTAAGACCAGAGCAGCTCCCAACAGCCAGGGCCACAAATTCTCCATTTTTTACCCCTCCTTGGAAGATATTACAATTAAAATGAGGCGTTATTTATAGAAATAAGGAAAAAATAAGGGAAATAAAACATAACTCATGACTTTCCTTAGTATTGCCCAGCATTTTTGGCTTTATAATGTTTTTTCAATGGTTTTATCAATCCGCAGGAACCAGTAACAGTCATTCATGGAATAAGGTGTAAAGTGTTGAGGCGGGGGTTTGAAAATATGATTAAACGGAACCGGGTCAACAGTCTATGGGGGGTTTCGGATGTTCTTATGGTCTTTGTCTTACGGCTGGCCCTGGTCTACCTGCTGGGCAGAGGGCTGCTTCCCCTGCTTCCCGGCATTTCTCCCCGTTTGGTGGAGGTATTGGACCGTGCTATTTTGTTTGGGCTAACCCTGTTTTTTGTTTTACGCAAAAGCGATTGGCAAAACTTGGGGTTTCGTTTTGATCGTCCCGGCAGGCAAATCCTTTACGGGGTTGTGGGAGGGGTTTTTCTTTTCTTTTTGGCGGAAGAAACCCAGCGGGCACTGGTCTCCCTGCTGGCAGCGGACACCGGCACCAACCCGCTGGTGAAAGCAGCCGCCGGCGCCCAAAGCCCTGCGGACCTGCTGTGGCCGATCCTGATTGGCGGCATTCTGGTGCCTGTTACCGAGGAAACCTACTACAGGGGCATGGCCTTTGCCGCCTTCGCCCGCAGGTGGGGACCGGTACTGGGGCTGCTTGTAAGCGCGCTTTTTTTCTCACTGGCCCACTTCAGTGGTATATGGTTTGTCCAAATTGCCGTGGTGGGAGCGGGCCTGGCGGTCATTTACCATCTTACCGGCTCTCTCTTACCGGGGATCATCGCCCACGGTTTGGTGAACAGCAGCAGGTTGCTGATGGTGTATTTGGGGAGTTGAAGCGAGGGGTTGGATTATTTATGTTAAGGCTGGAATAAATCCCTAAATTTATGTTACTATCACTATGTAGGTTTAATAGCCTTCAGCCATCCTTCCAGCCCAGATGCCAGAGCCGGACCCATACTTCCTTTTGACGGCCTAAATCGATTCCTATGCCAAAGAGCAGCAGGTACAGGGCCGTTGTTGTCACAGTATCCAAATGCTGTGCCATTTGTTCGGGTAACACCCAGTGCCCCAGGGCCAAACCCAGGGCGACGGAACCCGGAATGATCCAGGTCATGTTGATCACCGACGATCCAGCACTACTACTTTAGTACGACCTAAAAATAGGGGTCAATAACCAATGCTCAAGGAGGATTTTAAATGTATAATAATCCCAGTGACGGCAGGATCAAAGAACTGTTAACCCGGTGCAAAACCATTGCGGTGGTGGGGTTGTCGGACAAACCCCACCGGGACAGTTTTAAAGTGGCGGAGTATATGCAGTGCCAGGGATACCGCATTATCCCTGTGCATCCCAGGGTGAAAGAAGTTCTGGGGGAAAAGGCCTATAAAACCCTGGCGGAAATACCGGATAAGGTAGACCTGGTCAATGTTTTTCGAAAGAGTGAGGAGACGCCGCCGGTGGTGCAGGAGGCAATTCCCTTAAAACCAATGGCGGTATGGCTGCAGCTGGGCATCATCAACGATCAGGCAGCCCAAATGGCTATCGGTGCCGGTTTGGAGTTCGTTCAGGACCGCTGTATCAAGGTAGAACACGCAAGGCTGCTGGACGATGGAAAACAGGTGTAACCAGCCCTCCGGGGATCTCTCCGCGCGGCTGAAACAGATCCTGGCCCTGCTGGAGGAGGCCTACCCCAATGCCACCACGGATTTAAATTACTCCACACCCTTTGAACTAATGGTGGCGGTCATCCTATCGGCCCAGAGTACCGACGCCCAGGTGAATAAAATTACGGAAAAGCTGTTCAAAAAATTCCGCACCCCGGAGGATTTTGCCCGGCTGACGCCGGAGGAACTGGCCGAGCACATCAAAGGCTGCGGACTCTTTAGAAATAAAAGCAAGTTTATCGTGGAGGCCAGCCGGATCCTGGTGGAGGATTATCAAGGCAAGGTTCCCGAGGTAAGGGAACAGTTGGAGAAGTTACCCGGTGTGGGGAGGAAAACGGCCAACGTCGTTCTGGGGGTTGCCTTCGGCCAGCATACTTTCCCGGTTGATACCCATGTTCACCGGGTGGCCCGCCGCCTTGGTTTGGCTTCCGGAAAAACACCGGAACTGACTGAAAAAGAATTATACGCTTTGATACCGCCTGAATTGTGGCAGCCGCTCCACCACCAAATGATTCAGCACGGCAGAAAGGTCTGCGATGCCCGCAGGGCCCGCTGCGCCGAGTGCTTTTTGAAGGACCACTGCCCAGAGGCCGGTAAAAAGGGGGAAATTTCTTGCATATCGTTTTAGTGGAGCCGGAAATCCCTGCCAATACCGGCAATATTGCCCGCACCTGCTCTGTCACCGGAGCAAGCTTGCACCTGGTGGAACCCCTGGGCTTCTCCACCGACGACCGCTATCTGAAAAGGGCCGGGCTGGACTACTGGCACCTGCTGGACCTGCATTATCATAAAAATTTCACTGCCTTAAAGGAAAAATATCCCGACGGTCGCTTCTGGTATTTTACCACCAAGGGTGGCAGACCCTACCACGAGGTTAAATTTGCAGCCGGTGATTTTCTGGTCTTCGGCAAGGAAACGGCCGGCTTACCCAGGGAACTGTTAGCCCAAAATCCCGAGTATTGCTTAAGAATTCCCATGCTGGGTGAGGTACGTTCTTTAAACCTGTCCAACTCGGTGGCCGTAGCCATCTACGAAGCCCTGAGACAACACAACTTTCCCAACATGAAATAGGCCCCCAGAACAGCAAGTTTCAATTTTCTGAATTCAAGTCAAGAACCGTCCCCAACTTGAAATCCATTCAAGTGGGGACGGTTCTTGACTTGAATTGGTTTCGCGCACCAGGCGGCGGCTACGCCCCGCAGCATTTCCATTTCCCCGGTGAAGCGGGGATGCGTGCCACAGCAGGCATTTTCATCAATACCCGGAATAATCACCAGGCGGACCTCCTCCTGATCAGGGGGAAGTTTCTTGAGATATTCCGGCGCCAGATCTTTACGATGGCAGCACTCAATTTTTACCGGCAGGTTTTCCATCACAACACGATTAACTTCCGTTTCCACTTCCCTTACTACCTCGGGAGGCACATAGGAAACATTGAGATCGATGGTACAGGTTTCTTCTCCTAAATGAAAACCCACCGTATCCCAGCCATAATTTCGTTCAAAAACCGCCGACAAGATATGCTGGCCATGGTGCTGCTGCATATGATCCCTGCGTCTCTCGGCATCCACGGTCAATAACACACGGCGCCGATGAAAGGTTGAACTGTGCCGGCAATCCAGTGGACAATCCCTTCCGGCCTTTGTTCCACGTGCAGCACTTCATGGGAAGAACGATGGGTATCACATACCAGGGTACCCCGGTCCGAAGGCTGCCCGCCCCCTTCCGGATAAAAAATGGTTTCTTCAAACAGGATCCCGGTTCTACCGTTATCTTCAATGCTTCCTGTAATCTTTGTGCGATATTGTAAAAGGTAAGGATCTACCTGATAAATCCCTTGCAAACCGGCCATCTCCTCTCCTGACTTGTGAATTTACGCACTTATTCGACAGGGATTGTTAGATTCCTTGTTGTCGTCTGCGCCAATTTTATCGATTTTTAACAAAGAAATCTAGACAAGCCGGTGACAATGTAGGATAAAAGACAATTTCACTTCCCCCTCTGAAAAAAACCTAGCCGTTTGTCCGGCTAGGTGGCTGTGATTTGCTGTATTTTACTGGTGTAAAAGTTGGTCAGTTCCTCGGCTGCTTCCATCGAGGCTCCCTCGGTAAAGATACGGCAAACCGGTTCTTCCGGATCCGGCAATACCAGGGCCCAGCCCTCCGGGTGATAGACCTTCACCCCGTCCAGCAGCTCCAATTCGCCACTTTGTTCTTCGATGAGCCGGCGAATCACCCTGCCCTTGGCTTCCCAGGGCACTTCCACATCCCTTTTGTCGAGGAAGAATTGAGGGATTTCTCCCACCAGTTCTTCGATGGTAATACCCTCCCTGGCACAGAACTCCAATACTTTAATCAGTGTCAGGAGAGCGTCAAAATTCATAAAGTGATGCTGAACTGCGCCCCCGCTCTGGACATGATGGTTAATAATCTTGTCCATAAAGTCCTGCTGGGAGGTTTTGGTACGGACCACCCTTCCCTTGTACCGGCCGGCCAGTTCATCGATGGCTCTGGGCGCGGTTACCGGGACAATCACCGGCCCGGCTTGATCCTTTAAGATGATTAAGGAAATGAGAGCAGTTAACATTTCTTCACTGACCACATTCCCCCGGCCATCCACCAGGATTAATTGGTCCCCGTTGGGATCAATGATGGCCCCGGCAGCTTTGCCCTTCCTTCTCACGGTCGCAGCCAAATCCTGCAGCAGTTCCCGGTGCCGCTGCCAGGCCCCGGGTTCCTCCAGCGGCCCGGTTTCCATCGTTTCAGAGGTAATTCCCAGCGAGGCAAATGCTTTGGTCAGGATGGGTTCAAGATTTCTCCTGTCATAAAGCAATACCAGCTGCGGGCTTGCCCCCCTCAAGGCTTCTGCGTTCATATTCTCCGTCAGATGATTCACATAGGCGTCCGCCATATCCGGCACCGGTACGATGGGCAGGATGCGGTGGGCCTCCACCCTGCGCACATCCTCCCGGGCCAGGGTATTTTCAATTTTGCGTTCCTGGCTGCGGGAGATGTTGCCGCCCCTTTCATTGGTAAAGACCATGTTAATTTTATCCGCCCGTTGGGAACTGATTCTGACATGAATGCCCCCTTGACAGCCGCTGGCCTGCACCGCAAAACGATGCAGGGGAGTAATGCCGTCCCCGAAATCCAGCACTTCCAGACCGGCGGACTGCAGCCCGCAGGCCAGCACTTTTTTAATCATGCGGGATGCCGGAAAACGGTCACTGGAGACCCCGACCCGGGCGCCAATTGCCAGGTTGGTACCGAAGGCGGTGCCCAAACGGCAGGCAAATTCCGGGGTGATATCAATATTGGTAAGGCCGGTGACGCCCTCAATGCCAAACAGGTTCTTGGGTTTTGCTGTCCCCCAGACCAGGCTGCTTTCTACCGTGGCGCCGGCCTCAACCACCTTACCCGGCCAGAGTTTAACATCCGGTTTTAATAATGCCCTTTCCTTGATGACCGACTCGCTGCCAATCACCGAACCTTCATAAACCGAGGCGTTGGCATTTATTTTTACCCGGCTGCCCGCCACGGCCCCACGGACGGCAGACCTGGTGCCGATAAAAACATTGTCCCATAAAACACTGCGTTTTACCGTAGCCTGGTCCTGAATGATGCCGCCGTTTCCCACCACGGTATAGGCGTCAATGACTGCGCCGGTGCCAATGCGGCAGTTGTCCCCGATGAGCACCGGTCCGTTGACGGTTGTCCCCGCAGGGAGCTCACTGTTTTCTCCTACCCAGATGCCCGGGGCCACCTGGTTGCCCGGAATGGTTACGGCCACCTTACCTGTTAAGCAGTCCTGGTGGGCCTGCACATATTGCTGCAGGTTGCCGATGTCACACCAGTAGCCGGACAGGGATACACCAAAGAGGGGCTGTTTTTCCCTTAACAAAATGGGGAATAAGTCTTTACTGAAGTCAAATTTCTGGCCCGGTGCAAAATAATTCAACACTTCCGGTTCCAGTATGTAGATGCCGGTATTCACCGTATCGCTGAAAACTTCACCCCAACCGGGCTTCTCCAAAAACTGCGTAATCCTGCCGTCCCGGTCTGTGATGACCACCCCGTATTCCAGGGGAATCTCCACCGGTGTTAATACCAGGGTGGCGACGGCGCCCTTTTGCCGGTGAAACTCCATGGCCCGGGTTAAGTCGAGGTCTGTCAAGGCATCCCCGCTGATCACAACAAAGGTTTCGTCCAGAAACGGCTGGGCGTTTTTCACGCTGCCGGCGGTGCCCAGGGGAACTTCCTCCACATAGTAACGCATATGGACGCCAAAGTCCGCGCCGTTGCCAAAGTAACTCCGAATGGCTTCCGGAAGGTACTGGAGGGTTACGCCGATTTCATGAATGCCATGCTTTTTTAACAATGTCACGATATGTTCCATCATGGGGCGATTCACCACCGGCATCATGGGTTTGGGGCGCCCGCAGGTTAGCGGCCGCAGCCTGGTCCCCTCACCACCGGCCATGATAATAGCTTTCAAAAAACATCACTCCTGATTGAGATACTGATAAAAAAATTAACTTATTAAAACTGACGTTTTCAAAGAGAGTAAGAGATTAGAAACAGGATACCCTTTCCTTCCCACTTCTAACCTCTCACTTCTCATATCTCACTTAATGGACAGCCAACCGTACCCTGCCGAAAAGCCCTCCTTTTTCCTGCGATTTTTTCCAGGGCGCTTTTTGGTCCGCTTCAATGACCTCCTGGTAAACCCTTTTGGTTTGCCGGGCAATGGATTGCCAATTGTATTTCTCAATCACATCCCGGTAGGCCCGCTCCTGCATTTTCCTGGCGGAATTGGGGTCCAGCAGGCAGTGTAAAATGCTGTCCGCCAGGGAGTTGGCATTGCCGGTATAGGCCTTCATGCCGTTTACTCGGTGATCAACGATCTCTCCCAGTCCGCCCGTGTCTGATACCACCACCGGCGTCCGGGCGGCCATGGCTTCCAGGGCCACAATGCCAAAGGGCTCATACAAACTGGGAAACACCGCCACATCCGCATAATGATACAAACAGTTGCGGGTGACATCGTTAACATACCCGGTAAAGTAAATTCGGTTGTCAACCCGCAGGCAGGCAGCCTTATACTTTAATTCGCCTTCAAAGGCCCCCTTACCGGCGATCACAAATTTCGTATTGGGGTGGTACTGAAGAATTTTAGGGATTGCCTCCAGCAAGACCTGAACGCCCTTTTCCGGCACCAACCGCCCCACATAGTAAACAATCTTTTCCTCCGAGGATGCGTAATTTTCTCTTTTCACCGGTGTCCTCGCCCGGGGGTCATATTTAAAGTTTTCCGGATCAACGCCGTTGGGAATAATTTTTAATTTATCATCCGGCAGTTGGAAGATGTGCTTCAGTTGTCCCTGCATATATTGACTGCAGCAAATCACCCGCCAGGACTCGTAGGTTAACCACCATTCAATGTCGCTGATGTGCCGCTGCACGTCATTGTGCAAGCCGTTGTGCCTGCCCCATTCGGTGGCGTGGATCGTGGCGATGAGAGGAATTTTGTACGCATGTTTGCATACCTTGGCCGCATAGGCCACCAGCCAGTCATGGGCATGAACAATGTCTACCTTGCCCAATTTCCCCATGAGCGGGATGGCCCGTTCGATCATGGCCATGTTTAACTGCATCACCCAGGTAACAAAATCCGTTGATGAGACCCTGAAGGGATTCACCCGGCAGACATGGACCCCTTTTACCCTTTCATACTCCGGCGTACCGGGGTTGCCACGGGTTATCACATGAATGTCATCTCCCTGTTTGGCCATGGCATTGGTTAAATCTAAGACATGTTGAGCCAGCCCACCCACACTTAAGGGCGGGTATTCCCAGGAAAATACAATTACCCTCAAATTTTCACGCACCCTTCAAACCGTACTTTTTGTGCATTCCAGGCTAGTATTTACCATTTTTCTGAATTTTATGATGCGAAAACGCTGCTTCGATGACCCCAAAAAGGTACCTGGTACTTAAGTTATTAAGTTATTTTGTGACAGCAAAAAAATCCCTGCCGGCTTGGTCGGCAGGGAAAAGGATTAATGACCGTTCATGGTGCCGTTGTGAACCTGAAAACTCCAGTCTTTACCGGAATTGTTATCCCAGTTCATGGCATTGTCGTGAAAGCAGAAATTAAATTGGGTATGAGTGTCCGGCATGGTTACGGCTTTGACAAATCCGTAACCGGTTTTGGCCATTCTCGTGTCCTGGATAGCGTGCCAGCGATCGTCTCTACCGAATCCACAGTGTAAATAAACTTCCTGGGCGCCGCTTTCAGCTAACAGCCCGTTGTAGAAAACCACCGCTTCCTGCCCGGCTGTAATGGGTGTGGGATCCACCACAACACCGCCGGGAAACTGAGCATCATGCATTTCTTTTAAACGATAGGCTCCCATGGTTGGTTCACCAAAATTGGTTCTGTTGGCCATGAAAACACCTCCTTTTTCAGCATTGGGGTTCATCATTATTATCTGAAACTGCAACGATATTTATAGAAGGTAAATATTATTGGTTTGTACAGTCACAGCCATTTTTTGTTTGCCAAAATTTGCTTATTTAGGGTTTTTTATCATACCTGTTCTTATTAAGTTGGGCAACCTCGCCACTGCCGCTCTCTGAAACAAGAAGAACCGGGTGACCGGCTCTTACTGAAAATGTGAATAAATTTGGTATGGAATCTCTGGTTGAAAATTATTTTTAAACGGGTAGAATGGTGAATGTTAACCCGTATCCCAATATAAATGACTTGAAAACAGGTAAAAGCCACCGGTGGTGACTTTTACCTGTTTTCTTTTATTTTATTGATGATTTCCTCAGCCATGCTTTGGGTTGTAGCTGTACCGCCCAAATCTACGGTTAATTCCCTGCCTTCTGCCAGCACCTGAATCACCGCATTTTCAATCAATTCGGCGCAGGCATTTTCCCCCAGGTGACGCAGCATCATGACTCCGGACAGGATGATGGCCAGGGGGTTGGCCAAGTTTTGACCGGCAATTTGCGGGGCGCTGCCGTGAACCGCTTCAAAGACCGCACATGCAAGTCCGATATTGGCTCCCGGGGCCACGCCCAGTCCTCCCACCAGACCGGCGCATAAATCCGATACGATATCGCCATACAGGTTGGGCAGCACCAGGACATCGTACTTCTCCGGTTCCTGCACCAGCTTCATGCACATGGCGTCCACAATAACTTCCTCATAAGCGATTTCCGGGTAATGTTCCGCCACCGACCGGACACTTTCCAGGAATAGCCCGTCGGACAGCTTCATGATATTGGCTTTATGAACTGCCGTCACCTTTTTTCTGCCCTGGCGGCGGGCTGTCTCGAAGGCGAAGCGGGCGATGCGCTCGGAAGCCTCCCGGGTGATAATTTTAATGCTCTCGGCGGCATCTTTCCCCACCCGGTGTTCCACACCGGCGTACAGGTCCTCGGTATTTTCACGCACCACCAGCAGGTCGACCCCCTGGTAGCGGCTGGGAATGTTGGGTATGGTCCTGGCCGGGCGCAGGTTGGCATACAGGTCCAGTTCCTGCCGCAGGGTTACGTTGACGCTGCGGAACCCTTTGCCCACCGGGGTGGTAATGGGGCCCTTTAAGGCCACCTTGTTCTTGCGGATGGAATCCAGCACGTGGTCCGGCAAAGGCTTGCCGTAACGGGAAATCATGTCCGCCCCGGCCTCTGCAATCTCCCATTGGATGTCTACACCGGTGGCTTCGATGACCCGCCTGGCCGCCTCGGTGATTTCCGGCCCAATGCCGTCCCCGGGGATCAGTGTTATGCTGTGCAAGTTGAAACACCTTCCCTAGTCAAAATTAAATCCACCGTATTTACGGAAATGGGGAGCCAGACCCCCGTCATTTAAGATTTTAATCATCACCTGGGGCAGCGGCTTGACGGCGATGCGAATGTCCTTGGTTCTGTTGATGATGGCGCCGTTGGTCAGGTCCACGTCCAGGACATCGCCGGCATCAATGAGGTCGGTATCGCATTCCAGCACCGGCAGACCGGTATTAATGGCGTTGCGGTAAAAAATCCGGGCAAAGGATTTGGCCAGCACGGCGCTGATGTTGGCATATTTAATGGCCAGGGGCGCCTGCTCCCGGGAAGAACCGCAGCCAAAGTTGCTGCCGGCCACGATAAAGTCACCGGGTGTTACTTTGCTGTAAAAGTCCGGGTCCAGGTCTTCCATGACGTGCTTGGCCAGTTCGTTCATGTCCAGGGTCTTAAATTTATATTTACCTGAGATAATGTAATCGGTATTGACGTCGTTGCCAAACTTGTGGCTTTTCCCTTGAAATTTCAATGGCTTTCACCTACACTATCGTAAAGTTTTACTCCGGGGGTTACTTATTTCGTACGGTTCTGAGCAGCTACTTTAAAAATTCCCTGGGGTCGGTGATCACGCCGGTCAGCGCCGAGGCTGCCACAGTTGCCGGGGAAGCCAGGTAAATTTCCGCGTTGCTGTTGCCCATGCGGCCCTTAAAGTTGCGGTTGGCGGTGGAAATCACGGTCTCACCGTCCGAAGGAACACCGTTGTGGGTGCCCACGCAGGGACCGCAGCCGGGAGTGACCACTGCTGCTCCTGCAGCCACCAGCCTTTGGATGACCCCTTCGGCCATTGCGTCCAGGTAGACCTTGCGGGACGCCGGGGCCACAATCAGCCTGACGTCCGGGTGAACCTGCTTGCCCTCCAGGATGGAGGCTGCAATCCGTAAATCTTCCAGGCGACCGTTGGTACAGGTGCCGATAAAGGCCTGGTGAACAGGGGTGCCCTGGACCTCGGAAAGGGGAGAAACGTTGTCTACCCGGTGGGGTTTGGCCACCTGGGGTTCCAGGGAGGAAACGTCAAATTGCAAAACTTTATGATACACGGCATCCGGGTCGGCGGCAGCCGGGGTAAATTCTTGATCGGTATAGGCTCTGAGCCAGTCAAAGGTCTTTTCGTCCGCTTCCATTAAACCTGCTTTGGCCCCCATCTCGATGGCCATGTTGGCGACGGTGAAACGCCCCTCCATGGAAAGAGCGGAGACAGCTTCGCCGGTATACTCGGCAGCCATATAGGTACAACCGTCGGCAGTTACCTGACCAATCAAATAAAGAATTAAGTCCTTGGCGTAGACACCCGCAGGAAGTACGCCGTTACAGACAAATTTGATAGTCTCCGGTACTTTAAACCACATCTTACCGGAAATTAACCCACCGGCCAGGTCCGTGGAACCAACGCCGGTGGAAAAGGCGTTGAGAGCCCCGTAGGTGCAGGTGTGACTGTCGGCGCCGATGACCAGGCTGCCGGGGCCCACCTTGCCGCTTTCGGGCACCAGTTGGTGACAGACCCCCTCCCCGATGTCGTAAAGACGGCAGCCCTTTTGCCTGGCAAATTGCCGCATAATTTTGTGCAGGGCGGAAACTCCCTCTAGGGGGCTGGGTGAGCTGTGATCAATGACCAGGGCCACCTTGTCCGGGTCGAACAGCTCCTTACCATCCATATTCTCAAAGGCCCGGATGGCCAGCGGCGAGGTGCCGTCCTGTCCCATCACAAAGTCCACCTGGGCCACCACGATATCGTTGGCCCGGCAGTCCTGGCCGCTGTGAGAGGAAAGGATCTTTTCTATGATTGTCTTGCCCAAATTAATCCCTCTTTCCGAAATGGTCTTCGTAGATGTATACAAGTTCTTTATCGAATAAGGACCGCTTTAAAGAGACCGAAGCGGAGCGTATCTTGGGCAGCAATTCCTCGGCCTCTTCCTTGGACAAATCAATGCCGTACTCGGCAAACTTCATGCGCAAAGAGGCGGTGCCGGAGTGCTTGCCGATGACGATCTGGCGCTCCAGGCCCACTTCTTCGGGTTGGAAGGCCTCGTAGGTTTTGGGGTTTTTGATGGCCCCGTCGGCATGGATGCCGGATTCGTGGGCAAACATGTTGGAACCCACAATGGCCTTGCTGCAGTGCAGTTCACGACCGGAGGCTCTGGCAACATACTCGGCCACTTCACGGAACATTTCGGTTTTAAAGTTCAAATCGATGTCGTACAGGTGCTTGAGGGCCATGACCACTTCCTCCAGGGGAGAGTTGCCTGCCCGCTCACCCAAGCCGGTAATGGTTACGCCAACCCAGTTGGCCCCTGCCTTCACCCCGGCGAAGGCATTGGCGGTGGCCATCCCGAAGTCGTTGTGGGTGTGCATTTCAATCTCGATATCCACAGCTTCTTTTAACTTTTTGATATTGTCATAGCAGGTAAAGGGTTCCAGAATCCCTACGGTATCACAGTAACGCAGGCGGTCGGCGCCGGCCTGTTTGGCTGCTTTGGCAAACTCAATGAGGAAATTCATATCGCTGCGGGAGGCATCCTCGGCGTTTACCGAAATATACATGCCTTCCTTCTTGGCAAACTCGGTGGCCCGGACCATGTGTTCCAGCACCCATTCACGGCTGGTCTTTAATTTATGTTTGATATGAATGTCGGATGTGGAAATGGAAATGGCCACTGCATCCACACCACAGGCAAGGGAAGCTTCAATGTCTCTGATCACCGGCCTGTTCCAGCCCATGATACTGGATTTCAAGCCAAGTTTACAAATCTGCTTGATGGATTCCTGTTCGTCGCCTCCCATGACAGGAATCCCCGCTTCTATTTGATCTACACCCATTTCATCTAAAAATCTTGCAATACGGACCTTCTCACGGTTGGCAAAAACGACACCGGCGGTTTGTTCACCGTCCCGCAGGGTTGTATCAACAATCCAAATTTTTCTCTTTTCCATCATGACACCTCCAACAAACAATAACTTACTTGTTTATGTTACCATAACCAGCGCTGTCAAGGATATGCGAAAAGGGTATTTATACTGTATACATTGAGTTATTCTGTATAGTTCAATTAAGTGCCAATTATTTCAATTCCCTCAACATTTCTTACGTTTTCGTCTTGCTCATTCTGGTTAATTCATTGCACGTTTGTTTTGGACACTTTTAATTTTTGTATAATAATTTAGACATTCTTAGTCAAAGTAAAAACCCGGGTTTGTAAAAAACCCGGGCCTAAATTACAGGCAGCCAAAATGGAAACAATCTCCAAATAGAACTTAAAACTATATTATTAAAGTTTTTCCTTTAGCAGCTTGTTGACCAGATCCGGGTTTGCTTTCCCCCGGGTGGCTTTCATCACCTGTCCCACCAGGAAGCCGATGGCCTGTGTTTTGCCGGCCCGGTAATCCTGTACGGATTTGGGGTTGGCTGCAATCACTTCATCCACCACAGCGGCGATGGCGCCCTCGTCGGAGATCTGCACCAATCCCTTTTCCTTCACAATGGTGTCGGGATCTTTGCCGGAGGCAAACATCTCTTCAAAGACGGTTTTGGCAATCTTGCCGCTGATGGTTCCTTTATCGATCAGTTTGAGCAGTTCCGCCAGCTGGCCTGGCTTGATTTGGCAATGGGATATTTCCAGGCCGCTGGCGTTTAAGAGACGGGTCATTTCTCCCATCATCCAATTGCTCACGGTTTTGGGTGTATCGTACTGCCGAATCACTTCCTCAAAGTAATCGGACATCTCTTTGGTCAGGGTTAAAATGGAGGCATCATATTCCGGCAGGCCGTATTCCTGAATGTACCTGGCCCGCCTCTCGTCCGGCAGCTCCGGCAGGGACTCCCGGATGAATTCAATCCACTGGTTGTCCAGTACCAGGGGCACCAAATCAGGGTCCGGGAAGTAACGGTAGTCGTGGGCCTGTTCCTTGCTGCGCATGGAAACTGTAATGCCCCTGGCCTCATCCCAGGTCCGGGTCTCCTGGACAATCCTGCCGCCGGACTCCAGAACCCCGATCTGCCTCTCAATTTCAAAGACCAGGGCCCTTTGCAGCGCCCGGAAGGAGTTCAGGTTCTTAATTTCCGCCTTGGTGCCGAATTCCTTTTGGCCCACGGGCCGTACCGACACGTTGACGTCGCAGCGCAGGCTGCCCTCCTCCATCCGGCAGTCCGAAACACCGGTGTATTGAATAATGGCCTTTAACTTTTCCACATAGGCCCTGGCTTCCTCCGCTGACCGCATGTCCGGCTCGGAGACAATTTCAATCAAGGGCACCCCGGTGCGGTTGTAGTCCACCAGGGAATAGGGTGTGGTGACAATGTTGCCCTGGTGCACCAGTTTTCCGGCATCCTCTTCCATGTGCAGGCGGGTAATGCCGATGCGCTTGGTTTGGTTGTCCACCTCGATATCCAAATAGCCGTGTTCGGCGATGGGCAAATCATATTGCGAGATCTGGTAGTTTTTCGGCAGGTCCGGGTAGTAGTAATTCTTCCGGTCAAACTTGGAGAAATTGGCGATTTGGCAGTTGAGGGCCAGCCCGGCCCTTACCGCATATTCCACCACCTTTTTGTTTAACACCGGCAGGGTGCCGGGCAGCCCCAGGCACACGGGGCAGGTATGATGGTTGGGATCGCCGCCGAATTCGGTGGTGGAGTTGCAAAAGATTTTGGTGTTGGTTTTTAACTCCACGTGTACTTCGATACCAATGACGGTTTCATAGGCTTGTGTCACTTCACGCCACCCCCTATAACCGGCCGCAGCCTGGTAAAATCGATGTTTTGTTCAAGGGTGTAGGCCACCCGCAGCAGGGTGCCCTCGGCAAAGGCTTTGCCCATCAGCTGCAAACCCACCGGCAGGTTATTGGCCAGCCCGCAGGGAATGGAAAGGGCCGGAATCCCTGCCATGTTCACCGGAATGGTGCAAATATCCTGTAAATACATTTGAATGGGGTCATCGACCATCTCCCCAATCTTAAAGGCGGTGGAGGGGGAGGTGGGGCTTAGCAGGACATCATATTTTTCAAAGGCCTTGTCAAAATCCTGTTTAATGAGCGTACGGACTTTGAGGGCCTTCAGGTAATAGGCATCATAATAGCCGGCGGACAGGGAGTAGGTTCCCAGCATGACGCGGCGTTTTACCTCATCGCCAAAACCCTGGCTGCGGCTGCGCATGAACATGTCCACCACATCCCGGGCATCTTCCACCCGCAGCCCGTAGCGAACCCCGTCGTACCTGGCCAGGTTGGAGCTTGCTTCGGCGGTGGCAATGAGATAGTAGGCCGGCATGGCATAGTCTGTATGGGGCATGCTGGTTTCCTCCACATAGGCCCCCAGTTCCGTCAGTTTCTGTATGGCTTCCTTGATGCGCTCCTTTACCAGGGGGTCGATGCCGTCGGCCATGTATTCCCGGGGCACCCCGATTTTCATGCCCTTGATGTCATTGACAAGGAATTGGGTAAAATCAGGCTGCCGAATATTGGCCGACGTGCTGTCCATGGGATCGTGACCGCAGATGACATTCAGCATGTGGGCCATGTCGGTAACGTCCTTGGTAAAGGGGCCGATCTGGTCCAAGGAGGACGCAAAGGCCACCAGCCCGTAACGGGAAACCCCGCCGTAGGTGGGCTTCATGCCCACAACGCCGCAGAAGGCAGCCGGCTGGCGAATGGACCCCCCGGTATCGGAACCAAGGGAAACAACGGTTTCCCCGGCTGCCACCGCGGCGGCGGAGCCGCCGCTGGACCCGCCTGGGACCCGTTCCAGGTCCCAGGGGTTATGGGTTAAATGAAAGCCGGAATTTTCGGTGGAAGAACCCATGGCGAACTCGTCCAGGTTGGTCTTGCCCACCATCACCATGCCGGCGGCATCCATCTTGGCCACAGCGGTGGCTGTATAAGGGGGAACAAAATTGTAGAGTATCTTGGATGCACAGGTGGTACGGATGCCCTCTGTGCACATGTTGTCTTTTACGGCAACCGGGATGCCCGCCAGGGGGCCCACAGGCTCACCGGCAGCAATCTTCTCATCCACCTGCCGGGCCTTTGCCTCGGCATGTTCCCGGGTAATGGTGAGATATGATTTTACTTTTTCTTCCACCTCTTCCATACGCCGGTAAACGGCCGCTGTAATTTCCGAGGCGGAGATTTCTTTTCTTACCAGCATCTCATGGAGTTGGTGGGCTGTCCGCTGAAAGAGATCCAAAACTTTCCCTCCTAAGTGCTAATGCTGTATTCCTTTGGGGTCAAGCCTTCAGCTGTCAGCCGTCAGCCCTCAGCTTTCTTTAACAGGACTGAAGGCTGATGGCTAGACCCGATAGTAATGCAGGATAAGCCTATACTATTTTCGGTACTTTGAAGAAATTTTCTTCCCGGTCCGGGGCGTTGGCCAGGGCTTTTTCGGGGTCAATGTGTTGGCCCACCCGGTCTTCCCGGAAGACGTTTTGAATGGACAGCACGTGGGCGGTAGGAGGCACATCATCGGTATTCAGCTCCTGCAATGCCCGGGCTGCGTCCAGGATTTTATTTAATTGTTGGGTGTACAACTCTTTTTCCTCTTCGCTTAACTCCAAACGGGCCAGCAGGGCCACATGTTCCACATCTTGTTTGCTAATCAACCAGGTACACCTTCCTTTGCTCAAAACTGACAATATTATACCAAAGTTTGCTAAACCAGCGCAACTTGGCCAAATTTCTCATTCCCCTGGGTATAAATTTATGGTTCCGGGCATTTTGGGGTACGCTAGATAAGATAAATTCTGCCTGTTTACTAAAGGAGGACGACCCATGCACGCAAAAAGAGCCATCTGTACCGATAACGCCCCCGCCGCCATTGGTCCTTATTCCCAGGCCGTTGGTTTCGGCCCCCTTATTTTTACTTCCGGGCAAATCCCCATTGATCCTGCCAGCGGAGCCATTGTTACCGGTGACATTCAGGCCCAAACCCGGCGTTCCCTGGAACCGGCTCCAGCCTAAAGCTATATTCTATTTAAACACGGGTATTTCCTGCTAACCCGGCACTATCCAATCCTGCGCTAACCTACCCGGCATTTTTCTCCGCTAAACAGTCTCTTCAGGCATCCCACCGGGGAGAAGCCTTTTATCACAGCCTTTGGATCTCCAATACCCTTTCATAAAAGGGTTCCCCGATGTAAAAGATCTTCACTTTGTCACCGGCCCGGATGGAACTGATTTCTTCGCCTTCTTTATCCACCAACCGACCGAAGTCCCAGCCCCAGAAATGGTCGGGCACATACTTCTTGCTGCTGCCGCTGCCTTTTTTCACCAAATACAGCGCCCTGTCAATGCGGTCCACTTGGCCGGTGATGTTCTTAACGTCCAAAAGGGTCATGGATTTAATCGTTCCGTTGGAGGTTAAACCCAGTTTAATAAATTGACCGCTCTTCAATTTTTTAAGAAGGTCCTTGCTGGTCTTGCTCTTGGACTTTTCATCAACGATTTCAGCATCCCAGGCCACGGGATAATCCACTTCCTCGCAAAGCAGGTCCTTCACCGTGAGAAGCACCGGCTCTCCTTCGGCATGACGGAGGTAACTGGCATAGGTGTCCCGGAGCACGGGGGAAAAATTCCTTCTCTCCAGCAGTTCCAGATAAGCCAGTTTTCTTTTTGTATCCAGAATTCCCGCCACCCGGTAGTTTACAATCTGCTGCAGCTGCATGGGCTGTCCCATGAAGTAAGCCTTGCAATTGGCAGTGGCCATCATTTTTTGCGTACCTTTAAGGGAGTTTAACTGGATTTCAATACCGTTTTTTCCCTGGGAAACGGCAGCCACCCAGCCTTCAACCTTTCTTTTGCTGTCTATTTTCACCCAGCCCTGGTCATAGAGCTTCCCCAAAACGGCCGCCATTTCCCCCCGGGAAACCTGCCCCAGAGGGCGAAAGCTGCCGTCCCGATAACCCGACAGGATGCCGCTGACAGCCACAGCCTGTATGGCCTGGTGATATTCCGGGGGAATATCTTTGCTGTCCGTGAAGGAAATGGCGATGCCCGGTCCGGTTAAATACAAGGTTCTGGCCAGGAGAACGGCCAGCTGACCCCGGTTGATGGGACGGTCGTGTCGGAAGCTCTGTAGCATATCTTCGGGAATAAATTTTTGCTGGACCGCAAAGTCCATGTAATTTTGTCCCCAGGGCACCGGATAAGCGCTGGGAGGCGCATTTCTCGGGCGTTTTATTTTGGCGATCTGCTCGCTGAACCCCGCCCCGTTTAACACTAGATGAACGGCCTCCAAACCGGTAACCGGCTGGTTGGGCCGGAAGGTATGGTCAGGAAACCCTTTGTCCAGCCCGGTGGCATATACTTTTTCGATGGCTTGTTTGGCCCAATGGCCTTTAATATCGGTAAAATCTACTTCAGCGGCAGGACTGTTCATTGCCCAACCGGTGCCGGGCAGCAGAAAAACAGCCGCCAGCACAGCCAGCACCAATGTTTTGAGGAAACAACGCATGTTTACCGCTCCTTATTTAACATCAACAAATTTCACCAGGAAACCCTTGTCAGTATAAACCAAAATACCGCCGTCCTTAAGCATCACAGGCGCCCTGCTGATGGCATCCTTTTCATCTTTGCAGGTATCGATCATAATGCCGCCGTCCTTGTGCAGGGTCTGGCCGGTGGTTTTATCCATTTCCTTTTCCCAGATCAGTCTTCCGGCAAAGCTTACGCAGTAGATCCTGCCGTCGGTGCTGCCGGCATAGAGACGTTGTTTATCCTTGTCAACAGCCACACCGGAAACCACATTAAGCAGCGGCAAATCCCAGCGCAGGGTTCCGTCTTTAATATTGATGGAAAAAACCTTGTTTTGGCTGCAAAAGAAAAGGGTATCGTTCTCCAAAAAAGAAACCTTCGTCAGGTCATTTGCCTTTACGGAATAAGTCCAGCGTTCCTTTCCGGTGCTGCGGTCGAAGCATTGAATTTTGCCGGAGGTGTTTCTTTCCACCTTGGTAGGGTTGGTAATCACGTACAAATGGCCGTCCGGTCCGAAGGTCATTTGAATATCCTTTATATCCCCCAATCCCCGGTGCCAGACCCGCTCCCCTTTGCTGTCCAGGGCACGCAGCCCGTACCCCTCATTTTTATCTCCGGTACAAACGTAGACCGCTTCCCGATCTCCCATGGCGGCCACAACGTTTTGTTCGTTTGAGTAGCGCCATTTATAATTTTTCCGGGGCTCCAGGGCATAGAGGCCATCGGTCACCCCCAGGTAAATGAGACCTCCGGGGCCTGTGGCAACCACCCCGCTGCTTTTGGTCCCCTTGGCTTTGGGATAAATGCGGTAAAGCCAGGTTACACTGCCGTTGGGCTTCATCTGCTGAATGCCGTCGATTCCTGCGGCGTAAACGGCTCCGTTGTCCACCAGCAGGGGCTCGCTGATTTTGCCCGTAAGGTCCAATTTTATCTCCCACAGTTTGTTCCCGGTATGGATGTCATAACAGGCAATTTTATTACCCACCGGCATGTACAGCAGTCCGTTGTCTGTCAAGGTCATGTCGGCTGTTAATTTCCCTACTTTTTCCTGCTTCCATTTTATTTGGCCATAGGGATAAAAGGTATAACCTGCTTCCGCCAGACCGGACCACATGACTATATAAACCAGCATAAGAAGCATGGCAGTAAAAAATCTCATGTACAACCCCCCCGGACATATTTCTTTAACCCGGCTGGAAATTCCTTCCCCGGCAAAGGATGTCCCTGTTTATAAAGGTTATCGGACGCTGTGGGGAGCGTCTTAAATAAAAATCCCCGGTTCTCTTTCCGAAACCGGGGATGAGTGTTACTGATTGTCAAGTAAAGCGATAAATTCTTCTTCCTTCAGGATAGGAATACCCAGCTGCCGGGCCTTGTCATACTTGGAGCCGGGATTTTCCCCAACCACCACGTAATCGGTTTTCTTGCTGACACTGCCGGCGACCTTGCCGCCCAATTTTTCAATGGCCTCCTGGGCTGCCTGCCGGGAGAATGCCTCCAGGGTGCCGGTCACCACGAATGTCTTACCGGCCAGGGGCTGGCCGGTCGGGTCCGGCTGCCCCTGTTCCTCCTGCAGGTTGACGCCGGCGTCGGCCAGCCGTTCAACAAGCCGCCGGTTTTCCTGCCGGGAGAAATAATCCACCACACTCTCGGCAATTTTGGGTCCTATTTCCGGGATGACCGTTAAATCATCCACTGTGGCTGCCATTAAGGCCTGCATGGAGCCAAACTGTTGGGCCAGGATTTTGGCTGCCCGCTCACCCACGTGCCGGATGCCCAGGGCAAACAGAAGCCGGGCCAGGGAATTGTTTTTACTGGCTTCGATGGCGTTCAACAGGTTCTGGGAAGAACGGGCGCCCATGCGCTCCAGTTTGATTAAATCCTCATAGCGTAAGTCATAGAGGTCCGCCGGGTCCTTGACCAGGCCTGCCCTGATCAACTGGGTGACGATGCTTTCTCCCAGGCCCACGATGTCCATGGCCCCCCGGGAGACGAAGTGAATGACCCCCTCCCTGGAGACGGCAGGGCAGTTCTGGTTGGTACAGCGGTGGGCCGCCTCCCCCGGCAGCCGCACCACCGGAGCATCACACTCGGGGCAGGTGGCGGGCATGGTAAAGATTATTTCTTCACCGGTTCGCTGCTCCGGAAAAACCTGCACCACCTCCGGGATAATATCCCCGGCCTTCTGTACCAGGGCCTTATCCCCGATGCGGATATCCTTCTGGCGGATGATGTCTTCGTTATGCAATGTAGCTTTGGTGACGGTGGTGCCCGCCAGTTTGACCGGCTCCAGGATGGCGGTGGGCGTAAGAACTCCCGTACGACCCACCCGGAGAATAATGTTCTTGATGGTGCTCACTGCCTGCTCCGCCGGGAATTTATAAGCGATGGCCCAGCGGGGGCTTTTCAGGGTGGCTCCCAACCGCTGCTGCTGGTCCAGGGAGTTGACCTTGATCACCAGCCCGTCAATGGCATAGGGCAGGTCGAACCGTTTGTCCTGCCACTTTTCACAGTAATCAAGCACCTGGTCGATATCCTGGCAAACCTTGTACTGCTGGTTGACCCGGAAGCCCTGTTGCTTTAACCAGGCCAGTCCCGCGCCATGGCTGCGGTGGTCGGCTCCTTCCAGGTAGCCGATGGCATACATAAATATGCTGAGATTGCGGGAAGCCGTTACCCTGGGGTCCAGCTGCCGCAAACTGCCCGCCGCCGCGTTGCGGGGGTTGGCAAAGAGCGGTTCCCCGGCCTCTTCCCTGGCTTCATTGAGACGGGCAAAGGAATCCTTGGGCATGTAGGCTTCGCCCCGCACCTCCAGGAAGGGAACAGCCTCCTTTAAGCGAAGGGGAATAGCCTTTACGGTACGGAGGTTGGCGGTGATGTCTTCGCCATACTCGCCGTCTCCCCGGGTGGCCCCCCTGACCAGCAGCCCGTTCTCATACCAGAGGGAGACAGCCAACCCGTCGATCTTCAGTTCCACTACATATTCAACTTCTTCACCGGGTAAAAGGGTCCGCACCCGGCGGTCAAACTCCCGTAAATCACCCTCCCCAAAGGCGTTGCCCAGACTCAGCATGGGGACCCGGTGGGGGACTGCCTGAAAACCCTGCTGCACCTGCCCCCCCACCCGCTGGGTAGGGGAATCCGGTATGATGAGTTCCGGGTGAGCACCTTCCAGTTGTATCAATTCCTGCATCAACCGGTCGTACTGGGCATCGGTGATGCTGGGTTTGTCCAGTACGTAATACAAAGTATTATGATGATTGATCTCCCGGCGCAGTTCTTCCACCCTGGCCTTGATTTCCCGGGTAACCTCCGACACAATTTTTCCCTCCTATCCTCACTAATTCAAGTGGGGACGGTTCTTAACTTGAATTTAGTTTCTTTAAAAACCGCCACGGGCGATAATCTGTGCCACGTACTTAATAACCAGAGCAGCCGGCACAAAGAAAAGCTGGGCCAGGACGGTTCCTATTAGACGGGTGACCGCCAGGTAAAAGGACATTTGCTTGATATCCTTCTCCGGTCTTTCTCCCCGCAGGGCCTGGTCGGTAATGCCTGCAGCGGTGGGATCCACCACGGTGGCAAACAGGATGGTGGCAATGCCGTTGATAATGCCTGAAAGCATCGAAGCTGTGGTCCGAAATTCCGGATACAGGGCACAGGCATACACCGCTGAAAGAACCGAGGTGGTATAAATGCCGGTCACAAAAACATTCAATACCAGAAACTTTTTGGGGATGGTTAACTTCTCCGAAATGGCCTGTTTAAAAAATTCCCTGTTGGGAATTCGCACAGCAGACTTAGCCATGCGGGCCACCTTTGCCGGTGAGAAAATCACCATGCCGATCATTTTGGGTACCGATTTAACCTGGTAAAAGACATCAATCCCTTTAATAAAAAAGGTAATAAACGTGGGAATAAAGATGGCTCCGATCAGGGTACCGACGGTGGCTCCTAAAATAATGGTCCGGATCTGGTAATCCAGAATCAGCAGTTCCTGCTGGTAGACAGGGGTGCTTAACAGGTTTACTGCGGAACCGGCCGCCTGCATGCCCCGCTCGATGGCCAGGTCAATAATGGAACCCAGCAAAGGTGCCTGCAGCATGTTGGCAGTTTGGGCAATCAGGAAGATTACATTAAACAGGGAATAGGCCGTAGCCAGCCGTTTGGTCATGACCCCTGCCGGTCGAACTGCAAAGATCAAAGTATTAATCAAATGTATGATGGCGGTTAAAACCACCACTGCCATTAAGCGGTCCATTTTTTTCCTCCGCCATTAGTGTTCCCAGATTAGACCTTTTCTAGTGGCGCGAACTGGGCGATGAGGGTTTTTAAACCCTGTGCCGGGAAAGCCACCGTCAGTTCAGCATCGCCGCCTTCACCCTTCACCTTGACAACAACGCCTTCTCCCCATTTGCGATGGCGCACCCTGTCTCCCAGTAAAAATGTTTCGGGAGATGCCGCAGGCCGGGTGCCGGCCGTGCTGCCGCTGCTTACTCCGGCGCCGGAAGTTACCGGCTTCTTCAAGGGCTTTTGTCCCGCCGTTAATTCGATTGGGATTTCTTCCAAAAATCTGGATCTCGGGTTCATGTTGGTGCGGCCAAAGAGGGTCCTCTCCCAGCAGTGGGTCAAATAGAGTTCCTCCTCGGCCCGGGTAATTCCCACATAGGCCAGGCGGCGCTCCTCTTCCAGTTCCTCCTGGTCATAAAGGGCCCGGCTGTGGGGGAAGACACCCTCCTCCATACCAGTTAAAAATACCACGGGAAATTCCAGGCCTTTAGCGCTGTGCAGGGTCATCAGCACCACCTGGTCGGCTGCCGGGTCATGCCGGTCCAGATCGGTCACCAGCGAGATGGTGGAGAGGAAATCCTCCAGACCGGCTTCCTCTCCCTGCTGCTTGTCATACTCCTTGGTCACCGAAAGGAATTCCTGCAGGTTCTCCAGCCGGGTCCTGGCTTCCACAGTATCCTCGGCCTCCAGTTCCGCCCGGTAGCCGGTCCGGCTGAGAACCTCTTCGGTAATTTCTGTTACGGAAAGGAACTCGGCCTGTTTTGCCAGGCTGTCGACCAGGTCCGCCAGCAGACTGCACTGTTTGCGGGCTTTGGCAGGAATCCCCGGGATGTCATCTGCCATGGCCAGGGTCTGTAAAAGGCTTAAACCCCGCTCCAGGGCGAAGTTTGTGATTTTCTCCAGGGAGGCTGCCCCGATGCCCCGTTTGGGCACATTGATAATGCGGAACAGGCTCTGGCCGTCCGCCGGGTTAACAAGTACCCGCAGGTAAGCCAGCAGATCTTTGATTTCCTTGCGGTCATAGAACTTGAGCCCCCCGAAAATGGTATAGGGGATGCCCAGGCGCAGGAAAGCTTCTTCAAAGACCCGGGATTGGGCATGGGTCCGGTAAAGAATCGCCATCTCACGGTACTTTCGATTGTGGGAAAAGCGCAGGTCCTTGATCCTGTCGGCCACATAATGGGCTTCAAACCGCTCACTCTCCGCCCGGTAGACATGAATTAACCGGCCGGCCCCTTTGGCAGTCCATAGTTTCATGTCCTTGGCTTCTGTGTTGTTTTTGATAACGGTATTAGCCGCTTCCAGAATGTTGCCGGTGGAGCGGTAATTTTGCTCCAGCTTGACCACCTTTGCCTCGGGGTAATCCCGCTCAAAGCTTAAGATGTTGTTGATGTCCGCCCCCCGCCATTTATAAATGGACTGGTTGGGGTCCCCCACCACGCAGACATTGCGGTAACGCTCCGCCAGCATGGTTACCAGGACGTACTGGGTATGGTTGGTGTCCTGGTACTCGTCCACCAGGATATATTTAAACTTTGTCTGGTAGTAGCCCAGCACATGGGGATGCTCTTTAAACAGCCGTACCGTGAGCATCAGCAAGTCATCAAAATCCACCGCATTGTTTTTAAACAGCTTCTCCTGGTACAAGCGGTAGACCCGCCCGGCCACCTGTTCAAAGTAATCAAAGGCCTGCCGATCATACTGGTCCGGCGTCAGGAGCTTGTTCTTGGCCCCGGAGATGACCCCCAGCATGGCACGCGGTTGAAACTGCTTTTCATCAATCTCCAGTTCCTTGAGGCATTCCTTGATTAACGTTTGCTGGTCCGCATCGTCGTAAATGGAAAAGTTGGAGCCGTAACCAAGGGCTTGAATTTCCCTTCTGAGGATACGCAGGCAGGCACTGTGAAAGGTGGTGACCCACAGGTCCCTGGCCGCCTCCGGCACCAGGTTTTCCACCCTGGTCCTCATTTCTGCCGCCGCTTTATTGGTAAAGGTGATGGCCAGTATGTTATAAGGAGGAACCCCCTGGCTCAGGATCCGGGCGATCCGGTGGGTCAACACCCGGGTTTTGCCTGAGCCCGCGCCGGCCAGCACCAGCAGGGGGCCTTCGGTATACTGCACCGCCTCTGCCTGGGCGGGGTTAAGATTCGCTAAAATGTCCATTATTTCCTCCGTTTGGAAAATGTTATAAAGAAAACACTCTACATTATATCACATCCAAGGTTCAAAGTTAGAAATTCATGGTTCAAATTTAGTTTTTCTTTTCTCCACACTCTAAAAAAGAAAAAGAGAACGTCCAAGCATCCTTGGTGAACATTCTCTTTCTGATGTCTCACTTTAATAAGGTTAAGAACCAGTTATATAATTACTAGGCCATTCTCTCCATTCTGGCCACCTTTGTTACCAGATAGCCCAGATCAACAATAACATTCTCTAACTTTACTTCAATGCGGTCGAGCCTGTGGTTTTGCATTTCTCTGTCATCAAACAAAGCACGAATTTTATCTATCACTTCATTCTCGATCTTGACTTCTAATTTTTGTTGGTTCCCTTCAAGTCTGGACTGTGCTTCTTCAAGTCTGGCCTGCCCCTCTTCAAGTTTTCCCACACGCCGGTTAAGAGAAACCAGCTCGGTTTTCACGCCCTTGAGTTCATTAAGGATTTCTTTTAATAAAACCTCACTCATCGGTCTACTCCTTTCGGATTTAATCTGGTTAAGTCACGAAAGTTTAGCACCAAGCAATAACAATTTCCCTTCCACCATTTTCCTTATTGTATCACATAGCAGTGAGGATTCCACTTGTTTTTTAAAACATATGTATTGCAGCGGCCATGACATTACGGGCTAGGGGAGTCCTATTGACCACAGCCGGTTTATCCCGGCGCTTTCAAACCGCCCCCAATAATCCTTTTCTACTTTCTTCTTTTGGACAACTGCTGGTAGATTTCTTCAACGGCTACCCCTTGGTTGGCCAGCAGGACCAGCAGGTGGTAGATGAGATCAGCGGACTCGTATACGAGTTCCTCTTTGCTGTTCTTGGCCCCGATAATCACTTCGGCGCATTCTTCCCCTACCTTTTTGCAAATTTTATCAATCCCTTTATCAAAAAGGTAGGTGGTGTAGGAACCCTCCGGTCTTTCCGCCTTGCGGCTCAGGATCACCTCATATAGCTCATCAATGATGGCGGGACTGGTGGAAACCCCCGCCTGCTGCCCCTGTCCGTAGACCTCGGAGGGATCAAACCTTTTTTCTCCCGCTACTGTAACGGAACCGTCCGGCTGTACTTGATTATGGAAGCAGGAAGTGTAGCCCTCATGGCAGGCGGCCCCTCCCACCTGCTCCGCCAGCACCAGCAGGGTGTCCGCATCGCAGTCGTAGTAAAAACCTTTTACTCTTTGCACATGGCCGGAGGTCTCGCCCTTCTTCCACATTTTCTGCCGGCTGCGGCTGTAAAACCAGGTTTCCCCGGTGCCAAGGGTCTTCTCCACCGCATCCCGGTTCATCCAGGCCATCATTAAAACTTCCTTTGTATATACATCCTGAACGATAGCCGGGATTAACCCGGCTTCGTTAAACTTCAGGGTCTCTATATTGAACTGCATATTCCAATCACCAGCTTTTTATCTTACTTAACAAATAACTTTAATCCGAATTCAAGTCAAGAACCGTCCCCAATTTGAATTGTTATATTCTGACGGGGATATCACGTTGCCTTAAGTATTCTTTGGTTTGCCGGATGGTGTATTCGCCGAAGTGGAAGATGGAGGCCGCCAGGGCGGCGTCAGCCTGGCCCTCGGTGAGGCCCTGGGCGATGTGCTGCAGGTTGCCGACGCCGCCGGAGGCGATGACCGGAATCTTCACATGCCGGGCGATGGTGCTGGTCAGGGCCAGGTCAAAACCTTCCTTGGTGCCGTCCCGGTCCATGCTGGTAAGCAGGATTTCACCGGCGCCCAGTTCCTCTGCTTTAACGGCCCATTCCACCGCATCCAGGCCGGTGGGGGTGCGGCCCCCGTGAATATAGACTTCCCATCTATCCGGACCCACCTGCCGGGCGTCAATGGCCACCACAATGCACTGGCTGCCAAACTTGACGGCCCCTTCGGAAATGACCTGGGGATTTTTAATGGCGGCGGTGTTGATGCCGATTTTATCCGCCCCGGCCTTTAACATCAGCCGCATGTCCTCTACGGTGCGGATGCCCCCGCCCACCGTAAAGGGAATAAACACCTCTTCGGCAGTCCGGCGCACCACGTCCAGCATGGTGGCCCGGCCGTCGGAGGAAGCGGTGATGTCCAGAAAGACCAGTTCATCGGCGCCCTCCCGGTCATACAGCGCCGCCAGTTCCACCGGGTCGCCGGCGTCCCTTAGATTGACGAAATTGGTTCCCTTCACCACCCTGCCGCCGGTTACATCCAGGCAGGGGATAATTCTTTTCATCAGCATGTTGAATCCTCCCCCCGGGCAATGGCCAGGGCCTCCGGCAGCCTGACGGCTCCGGAATAAAGGGCCTTGCCCATGATGGCCCCCTCCACCCCGTCCGGCTCCAGCGATTTCAGTGCCCGGATGTCCTCCAGGGAGGACACCCCGCCGGAGGCAATCACCTTCAGGCCGCTGGCCCTGGCCAGCTCTCCGGTAGCAGCCAGGTTCGGTCCGGTCAGTTTGCCGTCCCTCCGAATATCGGTAAAAACAATGCGCCCAATGCCCAGCTCTTTTACTTCCAGTGCCAGGGCCAGGGCGGTTTTCTCCACCGTTTCACCCCAGCCCTGGATGGCCACCCGGCCGTCCCGGGCGTCAATGCCCACCAGGACCCGGTCGCCGTACTTCCGGCAGGCTTCGGCTACCAGTGCCGGCCTTAAAATGGCCGCACTGCCCAGAATGACCCGGTTCACGCCCAGGGAAAGCAGGTCCTCCAGGGTCTCCATGTCCCGGATGCCGCCGCCCACCTGTACCGGAACGTCCACGGACTGTACAATCCGAGCAATGGACTGCCGGTTGCGTGGCTGCCCGGCAAAGGCCCCGTCCAGGTCCACCACGTGAATAAACGCTGCCCCCTGCTCCTGCCAGGCCTTGGCAGTGCTGCCAGGGTCATGGGAATATACGGTGGCGCTGTCCATGCGGCCTTCAATCAGGCGGACGCACTGGCCTTCCTTTAAATCTATGGCGGGAAACAGGATCATGACTTCACCATCTTTCCAAAGTTTTCGAGAATACGAAGCCCCAGGGTGCTGCTCTTTTCCGGGTGGAACTGAATGCCGAAAACATTGTTGCGGCCCACCACCGAGGCAAATTTCAACCCGTACTCCGTAAGCGTAACGGCCAGTTCAGGGTCGGCGGGTTCAACGTAATAGGAATGCACAAAATAAAAGGCCGCTCCAGCGGGAACTCCCTCCAGCAGCGGGGAGGGTTTGGCGATTTCCACCTGGTTCCAGCCCATATGAGGCACCTTCAGGTCTCCCCCGGGGAAGCGCTTGACGGTGCCGGGAAAAATCCCCAGTCCCCGGGTGGTACCAAATTCTACGCTGGATTCAAAGAGCAGCTGCTGGCCCAGGCAGATGCCCAAAAAGGGCTTGCCCGAATTAATCGCCCGGTGAATGGCCTCAATCATACCGGACTTTTTTAAGTTTTCCATAGCGTCTGCAAAGGCCCCGACGCCGGGCAGTACCACTGCCGGGGCCGCCTCGACGGCCGCCGGATCCTGGACGATCTCCGCCTGGCAGCCCACCCGTTGAAAAGCCTTTTGTACACTGCGTAAATTGCCCATACCGTAATCAATAATGGCAATCATTTACAGCACCCCCTTGGTGGAAGGTATGCCTGGTATTTTTTCATCATTAGTTACCGCCTGGCGCAAAGCCCGCCCCAGGGCCTTGAAGGTCCCCTCGATAATATGATGGGTATTGCGCCCGCTTAACATTCGAACATGCAGGGTAATGCCGCCGTTGAGGGCCAGGGCCCGGAAAAATTCCTCCACCAGTTCGGTGTCAAAGGACCCCACTTTGGCTGCCGGCAACGGCAAATCAAACTCCAGGTGCCCCCGGCCGCTGACATCCAGGGCCAACAGCACCAGCGCTTCATCCATGGGGATCAGGGCATGGCCGTAGCGGTTGATTCCCCGTTTATCACCCAGGGCCTGCCGGATGGCCTGGCCCAGGGTAATGCCGATGTCCTCAACGGTGTGGTGATCATCGATATGGGTATCCCCTGCGGCCTCCAGGGTCAAATCCAGGGCGCCGTGTTTGGCAAACAGGCAGAGCATGTGGTCTAAAAAGCCAACGCCCGTTTTGATCCGGTAGTCTCCTGAGCCGTCCAGAGAAATGGCAATTTTTATGTCCGTTTCACCGGTCCTGCGTTCCACCTGTGCCTGCCGCTGCATCATTGCAACTCCCTCCCTGCCTGCTTCAGTACTTCGGCCAGTGCCTGTAAAAAAGGTCTGTTTTCCTCCGGTGTTCCCACGGATACCCGGAGGAAGCCGGGCAGTTCCGGTCCGCCCAGCCTGCGAATTAAAATCCCCTTCTCCAAAAGCCCCTGGTAAATTGCTTTGCTCTCGTGGTTGGTGCGGAAGAGGATATAGTTTGCTACCGAAGGATAGGCGGTGACCCCCTCAATATTCTGCAGCCCTTGCCAGAGCTCTTCCCGCTGTTGAAGAATATCCTGGATTTGTTTTCTGAACAGGTCCCGGTACTCCAATACTACCCTGGCAGCTGCCTGGGAAAAGGAGTTTAAGTTAAAGGGTTGTTTTACCTTCTTGATTTGCCGCAGGACATCCGGGTTGGCCAGCATATAGCCCACCCGGAGGCCGGCCAGGGCAAAGGCCTTGGAGAAGGTCCGCATAATCACTAGATTGGGATAGCGGTTTAACAGGGATACACAGTCTTCCCCGCCAAATTCCAGATAGGCTTGATCTACCACCACCAGGCAACTTACCTGCTGCAGCACACTTTCGATTTCTTCCAGGGTGGAGGCGTTGCCCGTCGGGTTGTTGGGGGAGCAAATAAAGATCACCCGGGACTCCGGCTGCCTGGCATAACAGACCAGGGCCGGCACGTCTACGGAGAAATCACTGCGGCGGGGCACCGGTATCGGTCTGGCCCCGGCCACCAGGGAGTGAATTTTATACATGGAAAAGGTGGGGTTGGTGATCAGCACCCGGCCTTCGGTACCAAAGGTTAACAGAATGTTTAAAATCAATTCATCCGAGCCGTTGCCCACCATCACCTGCTCCGGTGTCACCCCTGCGTATGCCGCGATGGCCCTGCGCAGTTCGCTGGCTTCACTGTCCGGATAACGGCTTAACAGGTCCCCGGCGGCCAGCTGCCCGATACGGCGTGACACTTCCTCCGGAAAGGGGTAGGGGTTTTCGTTGGCATCCAGTTTAATAACCCCGGGGTACAGGTGCGCATCATAAGGAATCAGTTTATCCAGGCCTTCACGAATGAGACTTGTAACAGCAAAGGGGGCACGCAACCCAATCACTTCCTTTATCTAAAATCTTATATTTAACAACCGCCGCACAAAATTATCCCTTTAACCGCACCCTGACGGCATTGGCATGGGCCTGCAGCCCCTCCACCTCCGCCAGCCGGATGATGTCCGGTCCCAACTTGTTTAAGCTCTCCCGGGAGAAGGAAATAACGCTGGATTTTTTCATAAAGGTATCCACGTTTAAGGGAGAGTAAAAGCGGGCGGTGCCGCCGGTGGGCAGTACATGGTTGGGACCGGCCAGGTAATCCCCCACCGGTTCCGGTGAGTAATGACCCAGGAAAACAGCCCCGGCGTGCCGGATCTGACCCAACCATTGAAAGGGTTCTTCCACCAGCAGTTCCAGGTGTTCCGGCGCAAAAAGATTGGCCAGTTCCAATGATTCGCTTAAACCTCCGGTGATAATGATGGCGCTGTGGTTAGTCAGGGCTTGCCGGGCGATGTCCTGCCTTGGCAGTTCCGCAACTTGGCGCTCCAGTTCCTGACTGACCGCCAGGGCCAGGGTCTGGTCGTGGGTAAGTAAAATGGCCGATGCCAGGGTATCATGCTCCGCCTGGGAAAGCATGTCTGCCGCAGCATACACGGGGTTGGCAGAGGCATCCGCCACTACCAGAACTTCACTGGGCCCGGCCAGCATGTCAATGCCTACCTGGCCGTAAACCATCCGTTTGGCCAGCGTCACATAAATATTCCCCGGCCCTGTGATCTTGTCGACCGGGGCAATGGTCCCGGTACCATAAGCCAGTGCAGCAATGGCCTGGGCGCCGCCCACTTTGTAAATTTCATCCACCCCGGCTTCTGCGGCGGCCACCAGGGTGTAGGGGTTTACTTTCCCCTCTGACGTGGGCGGTGTCACCATAACAACCTGTTTTACCCCGGCCACCCTGGCAGGGACTGCATTCATCAATACCGAAGAGGGGTAGGAAGCCGTACCTCCGGGCACATAAATGCCCACCCGGTCCAGGGGGATAATTAACTGACCCAGGACAGTGCCGTCCGGCTCCGGTTGAAACCAGGAACGGGACAGCTGTTTTTGATGAAAGCGTTCAATTCTGTCTTTGGCCAGTTTCAGGGAGGACAGGACTTCACTGTCAACCTCCCGGTAGGCCTGATCGATTTCTTCTTGGGATACCCTTAATTGGGTCGGTTTTAAATCAGCCCCGTCAAAGCGTCTGGAAAAACCGCAGAGGGCATCGTCTCCCCTTTGCTGTACCTCCTCCATAATGGCTGCCACACGACCGGCAAACGCTGCCTGGTTGGTGGCCCGGCTTTCCAGTAAGGAGTTTATTTCCGTCTCCTCAGAAGACTTAATAATTCTAACAACATCCATTGAAACTCCCCTCCTCCACCACCTGGCGGATCCTTTCCACCAGGGGATTGATTCGTTCACTTTTCAGCCGGTGGCTGACCCGGTTAGCGATTAAGCGAGTGGTTGAACTGAGCACATCCGCCACCGGCACCAGCTTATTTTCCCTCATGGTGCGGCCGGTGGAAACCAAATCTACAATCATTTCAGCCAGACCCACAATGGGGGCCAGTTCAATGTTGCCATGGAGCTTGATAATTTCCATTTGCATGCTCTGCTGGCGGAAAAATTCCTCTGCGATACGGGGAAATTTTGTGGCCACCCGGGTCTGGTTCCAGTATTGAAGGTCCTGTTCCTTTCCCTCCGGCACCGCCACCACAAAACGGCAGCCGCCGAATTTTAGGTCCAGTAATTCATAGACATCTTTATGCTGCTCCACAATGGTGTCTTTTCCCGCCAGGCCCAAATCCGCAGCGCCGTATTCCACATAGGTGGGGATATCCGTGGGCCGGCAAATAATAAAGCGAACCGCGTCCTTTTCCGAATACAGCAGCAACTGGCGTCCCGGCTCTTTGATAAAGTCTATGTCCAAACCTGCCAGACCTAATAATTTTACGGATTCATGATATAGGGTTCCTTTTGGCAAGGCAATGGTTAAAAGATCTCGGGCTGCAACCAAGGAAACCACCTCTTTAGTTTATTAAATTACTAACACAATAACATGGTAAAACAGCATCATAGTGCTGTCAAGAATAAATTTCTCAGGTTATTAGAAAAAACTGGCTGGCTCCGTGCCCTAAAGCGCAGGCACCAGCTTTAATTCCCTTTGTACAAAACTAAAAGTATTCATTCTGACTTGCAAAAAACGCCGGGAGGCCGGCGTTTAGCTTGCTGATAACAGCTACATTCTCTATTTAAAGAGCGAATTCTTCGCTGGTGCCGTTGTTGTAAAAATAAATCACACGGGAAGCGCCAAGAATTCTGGCCTCGGACCTGGCTTTGGCGGGGGGATATTCAAACAAGGCGGTCACTACTTTGAGTCCCTGCTTTCTTAATTCCCGGGTAGCCTCCAGGGCCCTGGCCATACTTTCATCCTCCCAGGCCACCAGTACGTCCGTCATTGGTTCCTCCGGCGGTCCCTGCAGCCGTTCCAAAGCCACCAGCACCCGCTCCAGGTTGACAGCAAAGCCGGTGGCCGGCATGGGATAACTAAAGTGCGCCAGCAGTTGATTATACCGGCCGCCGCCGCAGATGGGGAAGCCCATGGCCACGGTATAGCCTTCAAAGACCAGGCCCGTATAATAGTCCAGTCCCCGCAGCAGCCCTAAATCAAGGGTAATATATCGCTCCACCCCGTAACAGGCAATCCCCTGGTATAACTGCCGCAGGTTCTCGATGGCATCCGAGGCCGGGCCCTCCTGGGCCAGTTCCGTCGCCCTGTCCAGAATTTCCGGTCCACCCCGCAATTCAATGAGATCCAGCGCCCGCCTGGCTTCCTCCGGGGTAGCGGCATGGGAGGCGAAAATCTCTTCTACCTTTACGAAATCCTTGTTTCCCAGAGCTTCCTTTAGGTCTTGGGCCACCTCTTTGGGTAAACCCAACTGCTCCACCAGCCCGTGGAAGATCCCCACATGGCCGATACTGATTTGAAAATCTCCCAGCCCGGTTTTCATTAAATATTCGGTCACCAGCGCCACCACTTCGGCATCTGCCTCCGGTGACGAGGTTCCCATCAATTCCACCCCGGCCTGGTTAAATTCCCTCTGCCTGCCTACCTGGGGCTGCTCGTAATTAAACACATTGGCCAGGTAAAACAGCCGCAGGGGTGGTGTAACTCCCTTCATCCGGGTGGCCACCAGCCGTGCTATGGGCCGGGTCATATCCGGTCGCAGGGCCATCAGGTGGCCCTGGCGGTCAAGAAATTTAAAAAATTTGTCTTCCTGGATTTCTTCCGAAGCAAGGTTCTCCATATATTCAAAGGTAGGGGTTACCACCTCTTTATAACCCCAACCCTCAACCAGCTTGCTAAACTGATCCTTTAGTCCCCTCATCCGGTGGGCCTCCGCCGGCAGGACATCCCTTACCCCCGGGGCCAAACGTCCAAATCTGCTGGATATCATTGCTTCACCTCTTATCCTAATTATCCTCTTTCAGTGGGCCGGGATCCGGCAGCCGGGACAGTACCAGCTTATAGCCGTCGGCGCCGTAGTTCAAACAACGTTTCACCCGGCTGATGGTGGCGGTGCTGGCACCGGTCTTGCCGGCAATCTCGCCATAGGTACGGTTGGCCTCCAGCATCTTGGCCACCTCCAACCGCTGGGCCAGAGAGCGCAGCTCGGAAACCGTACAGATGTCCTCAAAGAACCGGTAGCACTCGTCGATATCTTTCAAGGTAAGAATAGCCTGGAACAGGCGGTCATTTAATTTATCTCTTAGCTTCCCAGTATACTCCAAGGAAATCCCTCCTGTGTTATCTTTTATTATGACCAGGAAAAGCCTTCCCCATCTTTTCTATTCCCCTTTTCGACGTTAAAGAGTTAAATCCTTTATTAATTTATTATTGTAACGAAAGAAAATGCTGTACTGAAATTTTTTCATACAACTCAGGAAAAAGTCTATGAATAGGGTCGGACAGGTTATATAATAGCATCTACGAGCAAACTGCCAGGCTGACTGAGTACTGCGAGGAAACAAGGAAGAGGTTATCTGACTTGGGACATGACAATTATCACACCCTGGCGATGGTTAGCAGGCACGAGGCGAGGTTTTTGGCTATGAGAAACAAAGGAATAAACGAGGAACAAAAGAACAAATTCGCTTTTGGGCGAATAACTTAGGTACCAGGTACTTAAGTTATTAAGATTATAATTTCCTAAACAAAAAAGGGGCTTAACGCCCCTTTTTCTTTAGCTCCTGTTGATCGCCTTTTGACCGATATCCTTCCGATAATGCGCCCCTTCAAAATGAAGGGCCGCCACTCCCTGGTAGACCAGGGTAATGGCCTCGGGAATGTCCCTGCCGGTGGCGGTGACACCCAGCACCCTGCCGCCGGCGGTAACGACTTTGCCTTCCCGCCGGGCAGTTCCCGCGTGAAACACCTCCACACCGGCGGGCACCTGGTCGAAACCTTTGATTTCTTTTCCCTTTTCATATTTGCCGGGGTATCCCCCGGCAGCCATAACCACACAGACCGCCGCTCCCTCTTTCCATTGGACCGGCTGTTGGGCCAGGCGTCCCTCCAAAATGGCTTCAATGATATCCACCAGGTCTGTCTCCAGCAGGCTCAGCACAGGCTGGGTCTCGGGATCACCAAACCGGGCATTGAACTCCAGCACCTTCGGCCCGTCCCGGGTGACCATCAGCCCGGCATACAAAACGCCCCGGTAATGCCTGCCTTCGGCAGCCATGGCCCGGACGGTGGGATAGAGAACTTCTCTCTCCACTGTTTCCGCCAGTTCCGGTGTGTAGACCGGCGCCGGCGCGTAGGCGCCCATGCCCCCGGTGTTGGGGCCGGTGTCGTTGTCCCCCACCCGCTTGTGGTCCTGGGAGGCCAGCATGGGAACAATGGTTTCCCCGTCCACAAAGGCCAGCACGCTGACCTCCTCACCTTGCAAAAACTCTTCAATAACCACCCTGTCCCCGGCCCGGCCAAAGGCCCGCTCAGCCATGATGATGTCCACAGCCGCCAGGGCTGTCTCATCGTCCATGGCCACAATGACGCCCTTGCCCGCCGCCAGGCCGTCGGCCTTGATGACGCAGGGAGCGCCGTACTTTTTAACATACTCCCGGGCTTCCTCCGCCCTGTCAAAGGTGGCGTAACGGGCCGTGGGGATGTTGTATTTCGCCATCAGGTCCTTGGCCAGGGCTTTGCTGCCCTCAATTTCAGCGGCTGCCTTGGAAGGACCGAATATTTTCAAGCCCTCTTTTTCAAACAAATCCACAATGCCATTGGTCAAAGGTATTTCCGGTCCCACCACTGTAAGATCAATTTGCTCCTGTTTGGCAAACTCCAGCAGGCCGTTGATATCCTCCGCCGGAACGTTCACACAGGTGGCCAAACTGCTGATCCCGGCATTGCCGGGCGCGCAAAAGACCTGATCCACCCTGGGGCTTTGCCGGAGTTTCCATACCAGCGCATGTTCCCGGCCGCCGCCGCCAACCACCAATATCTTCATTGCATGTACCACTCCACTTATTTTTTAGCCTTAAATTAAGGTTACGATGACCAAATTAGTGTTTAAAATGCCGCAGGCCGGTAAACACCATGGCGATGCCATGCTCATTGCAGGCCTGGATGGACTCCTCATCCCGAATGGAGCCGCCCGGCTGAATGATGGCGGTAACACCTGCTTTGGCTGCCTCATCCACGGTATCCCGGAAGGGGAAGAAGGCATCGCTGGCCAGTACAGCTCCTTTGGCCTTGTCAGCGGCCTGTTCAAAGGCGATGCGTGCGGAACCCACCCGGTTCATCTGACCGGCGCCAACCCCGATCACCTGACCGTCTTTGGAAAGCACGATGGCGTTGGACTTAACGTGCTTTACCACCGCCATGGCGAAGATCATTTCCTTTAACTCTTCCGCTGAAGGCTGGCGTTCGGTCACAACCTTGAGCTCAGCCGGATCGGCAACCACCCTGTCTGCCTCCTGCACCAGCAGACCGCCGTTTACCTTTCTCACTTCCAGAACATCACGGGTCTGTTCCGTCAAATCGCCGGTCTTGAGAAGCCGCAGGTTTGCTTTCTTCCTTAATATCTCCAGGGCATCGGCGGTAAAATCCGGGGCCACCACGGCCTCCAGGAAAATTTGAGACATCTCGTTGGCGGTGTCGGCATCAACGCTTCTATTGCATGCCACAATGCCGCCAAAGGCGGAAACAGGATCCGTTTCAAAGGCTTTTTTATAAGCCGCCACCAGAGATTCAGCGGTAGCGGTGCCGCAGGGATTGTTATGTTTTATAATCACGGCGCAGGGGTCGCTGAATTCCCGCACCAGTTCCAGGGCACTGTTGGCGTCCAGAATATTATTATAGGAAAGTTCTTTGCCATGGAGTTGTTCCGCGTTGGCAATGCAGGGGCCGCTAATGGCAGGGTCCCTGTAAAAAGCCGCTTTCTGGTGGGGGTTCTCCCCGTAACGCAGGTTTTGTGCCTTGACCAGGGACAGGTTGAATTCCGGCTGAAATTCCTCTGTGCCAATGACGCCGTTCAGGTAGTTGGCAATGGCCGTATCGTAAGCGGCTGTATGGGCAAAGGCTTCCCCGGCCAGCTCCAGGCGCAGGGGAGCGGCAAGTTCTCCCTCCTTCTCCAGGGCTTCAAGCACCTGGCCATAGCGCTGCGGATTTACCACGATGCCCACATAGGCGTGGTTTTTGGCGGCCGCCCGCACCATGGTGGGACCGCCGATATCAATATTTTCGATGGCATCGGCCAGTGTCACCCCGGGCCGGGCGATGGTTTCACGGAAGGGATAGAGGTTGACCACCACCAGGTCGATGGGGGTAATTTGATGCTCCCTTAACTGGTTTAAGTGCTCCTCGGTCCGCAGGGCCAGGATGCCGCCGTGCACATTGGGGTGCATGGTTTTCACCCGACCACCCAGGATCTCCGGAAAACCGGTTACATCGGAAATATAGACCACCGGCACGCCGGCCTCCCGCAGGGTTTTTGCCGTGCCGCCGGTGGAAACAATTTCAACCCCCAGGGCTGACAGCCCCCGGGCAAATTCCACCAGCCCGGTTTTATCCGATACACTAAGTAAAGCGCGTTTAATTTTCACCAATACCACGCCCCTTATTTTTATCTATAAACACTTTTCTCCCTTGCACCCGCAAACGTCCCTGGGCATACAGTTTGACAGCCTCGGGATAGAGCCGGTGCTCTTGCTCGAGAATCCTGGCTGCCAGGGTTTCTTCCGTATCGTCATCCAAAACCGGCACCGCCGCCTGCAAAATAATGGGACCGGTATCCATGCCTTCGTCCACAAGATGAACGGTACAGCCGGAGATCTTTACCCCGTAAGCCAGGGCGTCCCTTTGACCGTGCAGGCCGGGAAAGGAAGGCAGCAGTGCGGGATGAATGTTCATAATCCTGTTGGGGAAGGCCTTCAGCAGGGGTTCCCCCACCAAACGCATGTAGCCCGCCAGGCAGACCAGTTGAACCCCGTGGTCCTGTAGAATCTTCACCACGGCTCTTTCGTAGTCCCCTTTGCTCTCAAAGGCCTTGAGGTCTACCAAACAGGCAGGAATGCCCGCCGTTTTGGCCCGTTCCAGGGCATAGGCCCCGGGCTTGTCACTGATGACCACCGCCACTTCCGCCGGGATTAAACCCTGCCGGCACTGGTCCATGATTGATTGAAGGTTGGATCCCCGGCCGGAAGCCAGCACACCTACACGTAGTTTTCCCATGATTTATCTCCCAAAAAACAAATACAGTAATAAGTAAAAGTCAAACTTCGAACATCGAGCCTCTAACCTCGAATATACTCTACCACCGGGTCTCCTGTTTCAACCCTGCCGATGCGGTAGGCAGTTTCACCCAGGTTTTCCAGTTCTTGCAGCACCAACGGGGCCTGCTCCGGGGACACCACCAGGACCATGCCGATACCCATGTTGAAGGTGCGCAGCATCTCTTCTTCCGCCACCTGGCCAATCTGCCGGATCAACTGAAAGACAGGCGGCACCGGCCAGGCTGCACGGTCCAGCACCACCTTCACCCCCCGGGGCAGAATCCTGGGAATGTTTTCGGTCAGGCCGCCCCCGGTAATATGGGCCAACCCCTTGATCTTGAATTGTTCCAGCAGCGGCAGGACCGCTTTCACATAAATGCGGGTGGGGGTCAGCAGTTCTTCCCCCACGGTACGATCCAGTTCCTGCACAAAATCGCTTACCTGGTAGCCCGCCACTTCCAGCAGGGCCTTGCGGGCCAGGGAATAACCGTTGCTGTGCAGTCCCGAGGAGGGCAGACCGATTACCACGTCCCCGGCAGTTATGTTTTTCCCGTCAATGATTTTACTGCGGTCCACGACACCCACCGCAAAACCGGCAATGTCGTACTCCTCTTCGGCGTAAAAGCCCGGCATCTCGGCGGTTTCCCCGCCGATCAGGGCACAGCCGGCCTGGCGGCAGCCTTCGGCCACGCCGCTGACAATGTCCGCCACCCTTTCCGGGACCAGCTTCCCCACCGCCAGGTAATCCAAGAAAAACAGCGGTTCCGCCCCCTGCACCAGAATATCGTTGACGCACATGGCCACCGCATCAACGCCGATGGTGTTATGAATACCCGTTAGCTGGGCCACCCGGAGTTTGGTGCCCACGCCGTCGGTGCCGGAGACCAGGACCGGTTCCTTGTATTTTACGGTGTCCAGGGCAAACAGCCCGCCGAAACCGCCGATGTCGGTAAGCACCCCCGGGCGGCAGGTGCTGCGCACCGCCTGCTTCATAAGAGACACCGCCCGGTTGCCGGCTTCTATGTCCACCCCCGCTCCGGCGTAGGTGAGGGGTTGTAATTTTTGCAAAGACATGGGTACACTCCCCTATTCCAAACTGTATTTGCCGCTCTCCTTTGGCTTGGGCACTTCCACCGGGTAGTTGCCGTTAAAGCAGGCGGTGCAGAAGTGGTCTTGCTTGGGCGCAAAGATGTCCAGCAGCCCCTCCAGGCTCAGGTAATGCAGACCGTCCGCATTGATGCTGCGCCGGATCTCTTCCAGAGGCTTCTGGGCCGCAATGAGTTCCTGTTCATCCGAGGTGTCGATGCCGTAGTAACAGGACCGCAGCACCGGCGGGGAGCTGACGCACAGGTGCACTTCCCTGGCTCCGGCCTCCCGCAGCATGGCCACCAGTTTTTGACTGGTGGTGCCCCGCACGATGGAGTCATCCACCATGACCACCCGCTTCCCCTGCAGCACTTCCCGGATGGGGTTCAGCTTCAATCTGACACCGATTTCACGCATTTCCTGGGTGGGCTGAATGAAGGTGCGGCCAATATAGCGGTTTTTCATCAGCCCCTCTTCAAAGGGTATGCCGGATTCCTCGGCATAGCCCCTGGCCGCGGCAGTACCGGAGTCCGGTACCGGAATGACAATATCCGCTTCCACCGGGTACTCCCTGGCCAACTGGCGTCCCATCTCCCGGCGTACTTTGTTCACATTAAAACTGTCCATGGTGCTGTCCGGCCGGGCAAAGTAAATATATTCAAAAATACAGTGGGCCGGGTTGTGCGCTTGAAAGCCCCGGGTGGAGGTCAGACCCGCACGGTCAATGCGGATGATCTCCCCGGGTTCCACATCCCGCAGGAAGGTGGCCCCCACCGTGGTCAGGGCGCAGGATTCCGACGCGACGACATAGCTGTCCCCCAGACGGCCCAGGCACAGGGGCCGGAAGCCGTGGGGGTCCCGGGCGGCGTACAGGGCGTTCTCGGTGATAATGAGCAAGGAGTATGCCCCTTTAACATCAATCATGCATTTCATCAGGGCTTCTTCCAGACTGTTGGCATTGTAGCGGGCAATCAGGTTCACCAGCACCTCACTGTCGGTGGAGGACTGGAACACCGAGCCGGTGGAGGCAAGCTGTGCCCTCAAGTCGGTAATGTTGGTTAAATTGCCGTTATGGGCCAAACCCAGCATGCCTTTGGCATAGCGAAACACCAGGGGCTGGGCATTGAGGGGCTGGCTGGCGCCGGTGGTGGAATAGCGGACATGACCGATGGCCACATGGCCGCAGAATTGATCCAGCGTATGCTCGGTAAACACCTCCGGCACCAGGCCCATTCCTTTGTGCAGCTGTACCTGCCTGCCGTCCGCCACCGCAATGCCGGCGCTTTCCTGTCCCCGGTGCTGCAGGGCGTACAGACCGTAATAGGTAACCCTGGCCACATCCAGCCCGGGAGCGTAGAGCCCGAAAACACCGCACTCTTCAACGGGTTTGTCCGGCAGCACAAAGGGATTTACTTCATTAAACATGGTATCGCCCCCAGCCAGGTTTCTTCCATCTTTGTCACGGGCAGGTTTACTAAATTGCCGCCGCAGCCGGTGCAGCCGGGATTCACCACATTCAGGACCAGTGAGTCGCCTCCCACGCTGCCCAGCTGGGTATAGGGAACGCCGGCGTCCACCAGTTTCTTCACCAGCTCAACGCCTTTGTCTCTGTTAACGCTAATTATGATGCGGGACTGGGACTCGCCAAAAAGCAGGGCATCGCCCCTGAAACGGCGCACCATGGTGATTTCCGCGCCAATGCCGCCGGAAATGCAGCATTCGGCCAGGGCCACCGCCAACCCACCTTCGGAGCAGTCGTGGGCAGATTTTATGAGCCCGCTCTGGATTTCTTCAAGCACAAACTTTTGCACTTTTTTCTCCAACTCTAAATTAAGAACCGGGGGTTTTCCTTTTTCCAGGCCGAAATGAACTTTCAGGTACTCGCTGCCACCCAGTTCCGGTAGGTTTTCGCCAATGAGGAAAATGGCATCTCCCTCTTGCTGAAAGCCCTGGGTGCAAACTTTATCCAGGTCTTCCACCAGGCCAACCATGCCGATGGTGGGCGTGGGATAAACCGCGTTGCCCCTGGTTTCGTTGTATAGACTCACGTTGCCGCCGGTTACCGGGGTTTCCAAAGTCCGGCAGGCCTCGGCCATGCCTTCAATGCACTGCCAGAAGGTCCACATGACTTCCGGCTTTTCCGGGTTGCCAAAGTTCAGGCAGTTGGTGATGGCCAGGGGCCTGGCGCCGGAACAGACCAGATTGCGGGCAGCCTCCGCCACCGCAATGGCAGCGCCGGTTTTGGGGTCCAGGTAGCAGTAACGACCGTTGCAGTCGGTGGTCATGGCAATCCCCTTTTTGGTGCCCTTCACCCGTAGAACCGCAGCATCGGAACCGGGCTGTACCACCGTATTGAGACCCACCATGTAATCGTATTGCTTGTAAGCATATTCCTTGCTGGCAATGTTGGGGGAAGCCAGTAATTTCAGCAGCACTTCGTTATAATCGTGCGGCATATTGAGGGAATCCACCGGGTAGTTTTGCACTTCTTCCAGATAAGCCGGCACCCGGGTGGGACGGTGATAAACCGGCGCCTCTTCCGTTAAAGCCCTGGCGGGAATCTCCGCCACCACCTGGGCGCCTTCCTTTAAACGAAGAATACCGTCACCGGTAACCTGACCCACCACCACGGCGTCCAGATCCCATTTGGCAAAAATCTCTTTTACCTTTTCTTCAGTGCCTTTCTCTACCACCAGCAGCATCCGCTCCTGGGATTCCGAAAGCATCAATTCATAGGGGGTCATACCCTCTTCCCGCCTGGGCACCAGGGCCAGGTCCATTTCCAGCCCGGTGCCGGCCCGGCTGGCCATTTCACAGGAAGAACTGGTGAGACCCGCCGCTCCCATATCTTGAATGCCCACCACGTAGCCGGTTTTGATGACTTCCAGGCAGGCCTCCAGCAGAAGTTTTTCCATAAAGGGGTCCCCCACCTGAACGGCGGGGCGTCTTTCGGCCGCTTCTTCCGATAACTCCTCGGAGGCGAAGGTGGCCCCGTGGATGCCGTCGCGGCCCGTTTTGGCGCCCACCACCATGACCGGGTTGCCGATGCCCGCAGCAAGCCCTTTTTTAATATCCTTCTGGTCAATGAGACCCACGCACATGACATTGACCAGGCAATTGTCTTCATAACTGTCGGCAAAATACACTTCACCGCCCACGGTGGGTACACCGATGCAGTTGCCGTAACCGCTGATGCCCGCCACCACGCCGTCAAACAGGTAGCGTACCCTGGGCTTGTCCAGTTCCCCGAAGCGCAGGCTGTCCAGCACTGCCACGGGTCTGGCCCCCATGGTGAAGATATCCCGTAAAATGCCGCCCACGCCGGTGGCAGCGCCCTGGTAAGGTTCAATGGCAGACGGGTGGTTGTGGCTTTCGATTTTAAAGACCACGGCCTGTCCGTCGCCGATATCCACAATGCCGGCATTCTCGCCAGGCCCTTGTAAAATGGCCGGTCCCTCGGTGGGCAGCGTTTTCAAAGCCGGTCGGGAGGTTTTATAACTGCAGTGCTCCGACCACATGACGGCAAAAATGCCCACTTCCACGTAGTTAGGTTCCCGGCCCAATATTTCTACAATTTTTTCATATTCAGAGTCGGTCAGGCCCATTTCTCGCCTTACTTTGGGGTCCATCGCCATCTAGCCGCACCTCCTCTGCCAGAAATCCAGTAGGGATTGAAAGATAAGTTGTCCGTCGGTATTGCCCAGAACTGACTCGGCACAGCGCTCGGGGTGAGGCATCATGCCCAGCACGTTGCCCCGTTCGTTGCAAATGCCGGCGATGTTGTTGAGAGAACCGTTTGGATTGGCTTCCGGGGTGATTTCCCCGTGGGGGTCACAGTAGCGGAATAAAATTTGTTTATTTTCCTCCAACTGCCGGATCGTTTCAGGGCCAGCATAGTAATTTCCTTCGCCATGGGCAATGGGAACTTTGATGACTTGTCCCAGGGAAGCCCGGCAAGTAAAGGGGGTGGTATTGTTTTCAACTCGTAAAAAGGTGTCATGACACAGGAACTGCAGGTTTTTATTGCGGTGCAGCGTGCCGGGCAGCAGCCCGGCCTCGGTCAGGACCTGGAACCCGTTGCAAATGCCGATCACCAGGCCTCCCTTTTGGGCAAACTCAATCACCGGCGTCATCACCGGCGAAAACCTGGCCACAGCACCGCATCTCAAGTAGTCTCCGTAAGAAAATCCGCCGGGCAGTACGATGCAGTCAAACCCATCGACACTGCCGGACTTATGCCAAATGTATTCCACCGGCTGCCCGGTTACGGTTTGAATGGCATGCAGGCAGTCGGCGTCACAATTGGAGCCGGGGAACACCACCACTCCAAATTTCACGCTTTACACCTCCACCAGTTCAAAAGTATAGTCTTCAATCACCGGGTTCACCAGCAATTTATCACACATGTCCTTGACCTGTTTTGCCGCTTCGGCCCGGTCGGCAACCTCCAGATCCACCACCATATAACGTCCGATGCGTACTTCCGGCACGTTATGGTAGCCCAGGGCGAACAGAGACTTCCGCACCACGCTGCCCTGCGGGTCTAATACACTTTTCCTAAGGGTTACGTAAATCTTAGCTTGAAACACGTCAAACCCTCCTTCTTCAGACGTCGGTCGTCGGTCGTCAGACGTCGGCTTTTTTTAGGTTTCATTTTATAAAAATGTTTTACTCTTATGATTAAGTCCCATATTTTTCAATTGTTTTCTATTCAAATTATCCAGTTAAGATAAACACCCTTGCCATCATACTGATAGCCAATGGCCAACAGCTAAATAAAAAATCTGAAGGCTGATGGCTGAGGGCCGGACCCCGAAGCAATGCCCGTAAGCGAATCTACTCCCCGGTCAATCTCCTTAAAACTTCCTGGTAGGCGTCTTCCACGTTGCCGAGGTCCCGGCGGAAGCGGTCTTTGTCCAGTTTCTCGCCGGTGGTTTTGTCCCAGAAGCGGCAGGTGTCCGGGGAGATTTCGTCTCCCAGAAGCACCTGGCCCTTGTGCAGGCCAAACTCCAGTTTGTAATCAATCAGATCAATATTTACCGGGGCTAAATACTCCCGCATGATTTCGTTCACTTTCAGCGCCATTTCCTTGATCAATGCCATTTGTTCCGGGGTGGCCAGTTCCAGTGCTGCGATGTGCGAGGCGTTGATTAAGGGGTCGCCCAGGGCGTCGTCTTTATAATAATATTCAAGCACGGTCTTGGGCAGAATGGTTCCTTCAGGCAGACCCACTCTTTTGGCCAGAGAACCTGCCACAATGTTGCGGACCACAACTTCCACCTTAATGATATCTAAAGCCTTGACAATCATTTCACGGTCGTTGACCAGCTCCACAAAGTGGGTGGGGATGCCTTTGCTTTCCAGCAGTTTGAAAAATACCGCCGATACTTTGTTGTTGACCACCCCTTTGTTGTCAATGGTGCCCTTCTTTTGCCCGTTAAAGGCGGTGGCGTCGTCCTTGTACTCCACCCAGAAATAATCGGGGTTGTCGGTGCGGTATACCTTTTTGGCCTTGCCTTCATAAATCATTTCCAGTTTTTGCATGCTGTGAACTCCTCCCTTAAAATGAGAAGTGAGATGCGAGAGGTTAGAGGTGAGATTTAATACTTAAAACTTCTACCCCTCACTTTACACTTCTTAATATTTATCCTCTACCAAATTTCGTTTTGCTTACAGTCCAAAGCGGGAGTAGATATCGTCGATATGTTTCAAGTGGTAACTGTAATCAAACAGTCCCGCCAGTTCTTCGGAGGTTAAATGGGCCTTAATGTCCGCATCGGCCTCTAAAAGATCCAGGAATTTGGTGCCGGTACGCCAGGCCTCCATGGCGTTGCGCTGTACCAGTTCGTAGGCCCGTTCCCGGGTCAGTCCCTTGTCCACCAGGGCCAGCAGCACCCGCTGGGAAAAGACCAGGCCAAGGGTTTTTTCCAGGTTTCGTTTCATGTTTTCCGGGTAGACCAGCAGTTTTTCCATGATGCCGGTAAACCTGTACAGCATGAAATCCAGGGCGGTGGTGCTGTCCGGGATAATCACCCGCTCGGCGGAGGAGTGGGTGATGTCCCGCTCGTGCCAGAGGGTTACATTCTCCAGGGCGGCCATGGCATTGGCCTTGACCACCCGGGACAGACCGGACACGTTTTCCGCTGTAATGGGGTTTCGCTTGTGGGGCATGGCCGAGGAGCCCTTTTGCCCTTTATTGAAGTATTCTTCCACTTCCAGAATGTCTGTCCGCTGCAAATTGCGAATTTCTGTGGCAAACTTATCAAGGGAGGCGGCAATGACAGCCATGGTGCAGAGATATTCCGCATGGCGGTCCCGCTGGAGGATTTGGGTGGATACTCTGGCAGGTTTCAGCCCCAGTCTTTTGCAAACGTAGGCTTCAATTTTGGGATCAATGTTGGCATAGGTGCCCACAGCGCCGGAAATGGCGCCGACACTGACGGTCTTAACGGCATGCTGCAATCTTTCGATATTTCGTTCGGTCTCCGCCACCCAGAGCAACATCTTAAGGCCGAAAGTCATGGGTTCGGCATGAATGCCGTGGGTGCGCCCGATCATCAGGGTATTCCGGTGTTCCTTGGCTTTTTCCAGCAGCACCTCACGCAAGCGTTCCAACCTTTTCAGGATCAGTTCGCCAGCTTCTTTCATGCGCACACACTGGGCGGTGTCCACTACGTCGGAGGATGTCAGGCCCATGTGAATATACTTAGAGTCCTCCCCGACGTTTTCCGCCACGCAGGTTAAAAAGGCGATTACGTCATGACGGGTGACTTCCTCGATTTCCAGGATGCGTTCCACGCTGAAGGCCGCCCTGGCTTTGATGTTCGCCAGCGCTTCCGCCGGCACCTGGCCCAGCTCTGCCATGGCCTCACAGGCAGCAATCTCTACGTCCAGCCATTTTTGAAACTTATTTTGATCTGACCAGATATGCTTCATTTCCGGTAAAGTATAACGTTCAATCATATGGCAAAAGAGTCCTCCGTTTCCTTTACAATCCCTATTTGGCGGCCAGGTAACCGTCTACACCCAGTTCTTTGATCCGGGCGTCTTTGGCCTCCACTTCCCTGGCCAGCTCTTCCTTGAACCGGTGTAGTTTTTCCCGGACGGTGTCATCGGATAGGGCGATCATCTGCACAGCTAAGATGGCAGCATTCTTCGCCCCGTTAATGGCCACTGATGCCACCGGAATGCCCGGGGGCATTTGCGCAATGGAATAAAGGGCATCCACCCCGTCCAGGGCGCCGGATTTAACCGGTACCCCGATGACCGGCAGAACAGTGTGGGCTGCCACGACACCCGGCAGGTGCGCTGCCAGGCCGGCGGCGGCAATAAGTACCTTTAATCCCCTGGACTCGGCGGTCCGGGCATAGGCGGCGGTTTTATCCGGCGCCCGGTGGGCGGAAGAGATGGACAATTCATAGGGGATACCGAATTTCTCAAGGGTTTTTACAGCGTCTTTCATCAGGGGCAGGTCAGAATCGCTGCCAAGTACAATACCAACCAGGGCTGTCATGGCGAAACCTCCTTCAATTTTTATTCACCGCCCAGGAAAATAAAGCGGGTAACCACCAGGGCAAACAGAATGTACATCATCCAGTGAACTTCTTTTGCACGCCCGGAGAGAACCTTTAAACCGGTGTAGAAAATAATCCCTGCGGCAATGCCGTTGGCGATGCTGTAAGTAAAGGGCATTAAAGCAAAGGTCATAAAGGCCGGAAAGCCTTCGGTAAAGTCATCGAAGTTAATATCCCGTACAGCGGAAACCATCAGCACCCCGACGATAATCAAAGCCGGCGCTGTGGCAGCGCTGGGGATCAGACCGGCCAGAGGCGCCAGGGCCAGGGCCAGCAGGAACAGAACACCGGTGGTGACGGCAGTCAGACCGGTCCGGCCGCCTTCACCGATGCCGGCGGCACTTTCCACGTAGGCGGTGACGGTACTGGTGCCCATAAAAGCGCCGAAGGAAACACCCAGAGCATCAACCAGCATGGCCCTGCCGATTTTCGGGGACTGGCCCTTTTCGTCCAGCAAACCGGCTTTATCGGCGGTACCCACCAGGGTTCCGAAGGTATCAAACAGTTCTACGAAGGTAAAGGTAAACACAACGGTCCAGATGCCCATATTCAAGGCACCCAGAATGTCCAGTTCACCCACATAAAGATTGCCGAAATCCGGTAAAGCAAAGGGAGTAAAATTTTCAGGAATTACGGTAACGCCCATGGGAATCCCGATGAGGGTGGAAGCCAGAATCCCGATCAGCAGGGACCCTTTCACCCGGTTGGCCATTAAAACCGCAGTGATGGCGAGACCGATCAGGGTTAACATGGTGGCGGGGTTATGAAAAGATCCCAGGAAGCTGTTCCATTCAAAGAATTTCAGGGTGGCTACCCCGCCTTTTTGCAGGGCCTCCAATGTTGGGGGGATAACGGGACCCGCTTTAACAATGGTAAGTTCGGAAAGTTTCAAACCGATAATGGTAATAAACAAGCCAATACCAACGGTGATGGCCCGTTTGAGGGAGTTTGGCACAGCCAGAACCAGAATTTGGCGCACCTTGGTCACCGTAAGAATAACAAAGATAATACCGGAAATAAACACAGCGCCAAGGGCCACTTGCCAGGGCATACCTACATGCTGGGCGGCCACGGCGGCGAAAAACGCGTTAAGACCCATACCGGGTGCCAGGGCGATGGGGAAATTAACAAACAGACCCATGGCAATGGTTACCAAACCGGCTGCCGCGGCTGTGGCAAAGAACACAGCATTCTTATCCATACCGGTGGCGGACAGGATGTTGGGGTTCAGGAACAAAATGTAGGCCATGGTCATAAAAGTCGTCAGACCTGCCACCACTTCTGTCCTTACGGTGGTTTTGTTCTCTTTGAGCTTGAATAGCTGTTCCAGCACTTTCCAGACTTCCTCCTTATTTAAATGAGATTCACAGTGTCCCGGGTTCATTTTTCTAGATTATTATTACCCCTAGAAAATTTATAATGCGTTAACAGGTTTTTACAAGCCACACAAAGTCAAAAAAGCCCAGAACGATAGGTTTCATTCTAAAGCAGAGTGAAACCTACCGCCTGGGCTTTTATCCCTATCGGTGTAGCGCAAAACGCCTGTACCGCTTGGACCAAACCAACCCTCATGGGTTGTGGAACCCTAGGTACACTTTCCCTCCCGTAGTCCGGCAATTACGGTTGCCTGGTAGAAACACTTGGGCCAATTCCCAAGCATATACGGAACGATTGATTTGTACAATCCAATACTAGCAAGACCGTGTAAATTTGTCAACGAGCTAGGACAAATTTTACAGTGCTTAATCTGCGGATGTAAGCTTACTAACAAGGGTATTTTCAGCAAAGGAGAAACGGTATAATAGTTTAACTATAATTCCACTGCAAATAGTATTTGTTTAACCCGTATTTTCTTCTAAACTCCTAAAAATTATGGAATTAATTGGCAAAATCCCAACAATTTAGTTATTAGTGGTTTTGATCTCCTAAATTGTTTAGAAATCAAAACCACCAGTAATAATAACTCATAATGCTTTAAGGACTTTCAATTCGAGGCACCACGCCTCTACCGACCTACTCCCACTCAATGGTTCCCGGAGGTTTGGAAGTGATGTCGTAGACGACCCGGTTTATCTCTTCCACCTCGTTCACCAGGCGGGTGGAGATGTTGGCCAGTACATCGTGGGGAATGCGTGCCCAGTCGGCAGTCATGCCGTCGTGGCTGTAAACAGCCCGCACCACGATGGCGTAGGCGTAGGTACGCCCGTCACCCATTACGCCAACGCTGCGCATATCCGGCAGCACCGCAAAGTACTGCCAGATCTCTCTGGACAGGCCGGCCCTTTTAATCTCATCGGTCACCACAAAGTCGGCCTCTCTTAAAATCTCCAATTTTGGCTTGGTAATCTCCCCGAGGATCCTGACAGCCAGTCCGGGGCCGGGGAAGGGCTGACGCCAGACAATCTCCTCCGGCAGGCCCAATTCTTCGCCTAACCGGCGCACCTCATCCTTAAACAGCCAGCGCAGGGGTTCAACCAGTTGAAACTTCATATCTTCCGGCAGGCCGCCTACATTGTGGTGGGATTTAATCACCGCCGCTGTAGCGGTGCCGCTCTCAACTACGTCCGGATACAGGGTCCCCTGGACCAGGAAATCGATTTCTCCCAGTTTTCTGGCCTCTTCTTCGAACACCCGGATAAACTCGGTGCCGATGATTTTACGTTTTTGTTCGGGGTCGGTGACACCCTTGAGTTTCCCCAGGAACCGTTCCGAGGCATCCACGTGTACCAGCTTAATATTAAACTGGTTGCGGAAGGTATTTACCACCTGCTGTGCTTCGTTTTTCCTCAACAACCCGTGATCCACAAACACACAGGTCAACTTGTCCCCCACCGCCCTGTGCACCAGCACCGCGGCAACGGAAGAATCCACCCCGCCGCTTAAGGCACACAATACCTGGCGATCCCCCACCTTTTGCCTGACGTCATGCACGGCTTCCTCCAGGAAGGAACCCATGTTCCAAGAGCCGGTGCAGCCGCAAATGTCAAACAAAAAGCTCTTTAGAATCTCCATTCCCTTGGGAGTATGAACGACCTCCGGGTGAAATTGAACGGCATATAACTTCTGTTCCGGGTTGGCCATGGCAGCCACAGGAGCTTTTTCGGTTCTGGCGGTGACTTGAAAGCCCGGCGGCGCCTCTTCAACCCGGTCGCCATGACTCATCCAGCATTCCTCATCGGCCATCAGGTTTTTAAAAATATTGTCGCACTGCATTACTTTCAAATTAGTGCGGCCGTACTCATGCTGTTCGGCGGAAACCACTTTCCCCCTCAATTGATGGGTCATCAACTGCATGCCGTAACAAATGCCCAGTACGGGTACGCCCAGTTCATAAACTGCCGGATCGACAGTGGGTGCGTTTTGCACGTAAACACTGGACGGGCCGCCGGAAAAGATGATGCCTTTGGGATTCTTCCCCTTGATCTTGTCAATGGAAACGTTATGGGGTTCAATTTCGCAGTATACATTACAGTCCCGAATACGACGGGCAATGAGCTGGGTATACTGTCCACCGAAATCCAGGACCAAGATGAGCTCCTGCTCAGCTAAAGACATAAAGTTATTCCTCCGTTCAGTAAAACTCTTGTTAAGAAGTTGTACTCCCTACATTAATCGAACCTCGAATTAGCCCTTGTATATTTCCGGCTTCAGTACAGCGATGTAAGGTAAATTACGATAACGCTCGTTGTAGTCCAAACCGTAACCCACCACAAACTCATCCGGGATGCTGAACCCGTTATAATCGATGGGAACCTCCACTTTGCGGCGGTCGGGCTTATCCAGGAGCGTGCAAATTTTTAGACTGGCCGGACCCCGGGATTTCATATTTTCCACCATGTACCGCAGGGTCAGCCCGGTATCGACGATGTCTTCCACGATAATGACGTGCTTCCCTTCAATACTCTTGTCCAGGTCCTTTAATATCCGTACAACTCCGGACGAAATGGTGCCGGCACCGTAACTGGAAACGGCCATAAAATCAAAAAAAGTGGTTACTTCGATGTGACGCACCAGGTCTGCCAGGAAGATCATGGCACCCTTGAGGATACCGACCATCAGGATGCTTTCACCCTGGTAATCCTGTGTGATTTGCTGCCCTAACTGCCTTACCCGTTCATTAATATGGTTCTCGTCTAAAAGTATTTTTTCCACATGGGGATGCATCATCTTCACTCCTTGCCAGTAATTGCCTACCAACTGAGCATAACAAAAAAACCTTTTTTTCGTCAATAGTTGATGTCCAAGTTCCACTGTTTAGATTTTCCGATATCGGGATAAAAAATGCCGCTCCCTTTGGGAACGGCATAGAAAACTTTACTAGGGCTGAGTCTCCAGAGTTTTTCGTATTTCCGGCGGGACCTCAATCTTCAGGTCACGGTCATAATCCCATATTTTGATCAGCATTTCCAGTCCACCGGTATTCGTGTCCATCTTGTTTGCTCTGATCATGGCCTGGCGAATGTTTGTATCTTTTTTATCCACCCAAACTTTATAATAAAAATCATCAAATTGGTCTTCTAAAAACACGTTCTCCACATTGGGCTTCAGTTCATAGACCAGGCATTTTTCCCCGTCCAACCTTTCCTCACCAACCAGGGCCAGTTCCGGGATATCTTTAAAATTAAAATTGGCCAAAGGGTTTAACTCCGAAATAAACAATTCAGTTTGCGACAGCTTTAAATCCTTCAGGGTCAGCCATTTGCCGGAGAAGGGATCCTTCATATAGGTATTGTCTTCAACCTGGGTAAATTCTACCGGTGTTTTCAGGACCGTGCCCTTGATATGAACCTTATCGGGCATCACCCGCTCGCCTTCCACCTTGCTGTAAAACTCATTCTCCCCCAGGAGCTTTGATTCCACCACAAAGCGAAAGCTCCGGCTGGCGAAGGTGTTATCCAGGGCTGTTTCAAAGGTTTTTTCCTCATCTACCTGGCCGGTCCCTGAAAACAACCAGCTGCTTAAAAAAACAATGCCAATAATAATTCCTGCCACGGCCGCCATCGGGCCGAGCCTGCGCCTGTTTAAAAATATCCATCTCGGTGTGAGCACAAAAATCCCCCCAGGCTAAGTTCTTTTTAAATAATACTGTTGAGACTTCTACTTTATACCAATATCACATGAAAAAGACGCCAGGGGTAACAATAAAAGGGAGTCAATGGTATAATATACCTGTTTGATTTTGTCTAATCGGGAGGGGTTCTGTGAGTCTCAAAGACATGCAAAAGAATGTACACGAATGGATTAGCCAGTTTGAAGAGGGCTACTGGCACCCCCTGTCCATGCTGGCCCGCTTGACCGAGGAAGTGGGTGAACTGGCCCGGGAGGTTAACCACCTGTATGGCCAAAAGCCCAAAAAGGAAGGGGAACCGGAGGGTAACCTCGATCTGGAGTTAGCGGATATTTTGTTTATCGTCGGCTGTTTCGCCAATTCATTGAATATTGATCTGGACAAGGCCTTTCAGGAAATGATGGAGAAATACCGGCAGCGGGACAGCAACCGCTGGACTCGCATCCAGCCGGAGGAAGAATAATGTATACGGAGGTAGATGCAGATGGCTAAGGCGGCTTTAATTAAACAGTCCGGCATGCATCCCCTTTCCCTGCTGGACAGGCTAACCAGGGACTTTGTTCAAGAGGATTTTATCTTGTACCAGGAATACCGGAACCTTGACCTTTTGTTAAGCAGAATACATGCCCTCAGCCGGCGTGCCGACGGCGAGAAGCGGCCGGTCTTTGTTTTATTCGCGGGAGGAGACTGCTCGTTCATCAATACATTAAAGGAAAAAAGCAGCCTTTTACAAACCATTTCTCCCAATGAAAAGGATAAAACCCTGGCTGTCTTTAAACAGGAGGTATTGGAAGGTATCCTGGGCCTGGACCCCCGGGAGCAAGGGGAAAATGTCACTTACACCGAAGACCTGGCCTCCGCCCTGAAAGCCGTAGATGAAGCCCAATATTCGTTCGTCTTCATACTGAATGAATAGCTGTCCGTCACCGGATTGACGGCAATCTCCAATCAGTCAAGCAAAAAGAGGTGAGAAGGGAATCCGTTTACCGAATTACCCGTCTCACCTCTAACTGTTCTTTTTAAAATCTTTTATTGCCCAACCTCTTAATTCTCTCCATGGGACTAATGATATTGGTAATGCGAATGCCGAAGTTTTCGTTGACAACCACCACTTCACCGGTGGCCACCAAAGTTCCGTTCACCAAAACTTCCACCGGTTCATCGGCCAGGGCATCCAATTCAACCACTGAACCGGGAGCAATCTTTAATACATCCTTGATGGGGCGTTTCGTTCTTCCCAGAACAACGCTGACCCGCAGGGGGATATCCAGGATCAAATCCAGGTTCCTTTGCTCCAGGGATCCCAGAGACAAGGGTTTATATTCCGGTTGGACAACGGGCGGCGGCGCTACAGGCGCCGGGGCCGGCGGGGGGGTACTCTCCTGCGGTAACATGCCTACCAGTTCGCCCAACTTATCCGAGCTGGGTACACCGGATAATTCCTCTTTGGCTGCCTCAGGCTGTGGTTCCGGTGTGCCCATGATGTCCCTTAAGAGAAGGTTCGCTTCCTCTTTGGCCGTCTCCACACTCATGATCTGCATGATCTCGGTATCAACCAAATCACCGATCTTCATATCAAAGGAGACAGCAACAATAATGTCCTCTATCTTTTCCGGCGGGTGCGCCAGCGGATCTTCCTTTGTTCTCAAAAGATTGGTCTCAGGCGGTGAAATGTTAATTGGACGGTGGAACATCTGTGACAGGGAGGTCGCGGCCGTACCAATCATCATATTCATGGCCTCGGACGCTGCACTGATTTCCAGGTCCGAGATTTCCTCGGACATGGGGGTGCCGTCTCCCCCCATCATCAGGCTGGCCATGGTGGCAGCATCATTTAAACGAATGACCAATAAATTATATCCACTCAGCCCTTCGCTAAAATCAACCTTAATCACCAGATAAGGAACAACAAAAGAATCAAATAATTCCTTCTTGGTTAGAATTCTAACTCGCGGGCTGGTTATACTGACCTTCTGACTTAAAATTTCCGATAGGGTGGTCGAAGCAGACCCCATGGATATGTTGCCGATTTCCCCCAGGGCGTCCATTTCCTCAGGGGTCATTAATCCGGTTATATCCAGATTTTCCAATTGGTCTCCCGGCATGGCCGCGATGCCTGCCGGTTCCTCGGGCAGGGCCCCGGCACTTTCCACCGCCGCCTCTGTTTCCGGTGACAAGTCCGGGTTGCTGCCCGTTATTTGGGCTCTCATTAAAGCATCAATTTCTTCCTGGCTTAACAGTTTAGACAATTTCCCACGCCTCCTCGGCCAGTGAGGTCACCTGAACCGCCAGGCTCTGGCCGACCGTTCCCACTTGGACTTTATATTTAAGTTCATCATCCACATACAGATCAAGATCCTGGGTAAAACCTCTGTTCAAGGGCAGTACATCCCCCACCTGAAGCTGCAGGAAATCCTTTACAGCAATGTCTGCATGTCCTGCAATGACACTGACTTCTACGTCTGACTCGCCCAGCCAGAACTCCAGCGCCTGCAGGTCCTTCTCTTCCTGCTCGGTCTCCCTGGTAAACTGGTTGGCCATAGAAAATCTGGAAAGTACGGAATCAAGCAGGCTGTAAGGCAGGCAGAGATTGATAAGTCCCCGCACTTCCTCTCCCACACCGGCGGAAAAGGTGATCACCGCAACGATATCGTTGGGCGACATCAACTGGTGCAGGTGCGGGTTGGCATCGATTGATTCCACCTTGGGCGTAATGCTGACAATATCTTTCCAGGTGATGGTTAAATGATCCAAAAGTCTTTTGATAATACGGTTGGCCACAGAAAGTTCAATATCCGTCAGCTCTCTCATTTTAAAGGGCAATTCTCCTGGCCCGCCGAATTGAAGGTCGAGCACCGGGAATAAAAACTGCAGGTTGGTTTCCATCAAGGCTGTTCCCTTAAGGGGCGCCAGGCTGAAGACCGTCATCACCGTTGGACTGGGGACTGAATTTATAAATTCCTCATATGTAAATTGCCCCATGGAAGCAACTTCAATGGAGATGGAAGATCTTAAATAACCTGATAAAAAGTTGGAGAGCAGCCGGGCAAAACCCTCGTGCAATACCTGAAGGGTGCGCAGCTGTTCCTTGGTAAATTTATTAGGCCTCCGGAAATCGTAGAGCTTTAACTTTCTATGTTCCTTGTTTTCCATGGTTTCCCGGGGTACGTCTCCTGCCATTAACGCCGCCAGCAGCGAGTCTATTTCCCCCTGGCTCAGAACTTCCTTGGACAACTTTTACACCCCCTCTAAACCAGGATACTTTTCAGATTAACCCCGGGAAAGTACACGTTCAATGGCCTGCAGAATGCGGTCCTGCTGGAAGGGCTTAACAATGAAGTCCTTGGCTCCGGCCTGAATGGCCTCCATAACCATGGACTGCTGGCCCATGGCACTGCACATAATGATATTTGCGTTGGGATCCACTGCCCGGATGGCCTTTACACCCTGGATGCCATCCATTTCGGGCATCGTAATATCCATTGTTACTAAATCCGGCTTTAGTTCCTTGTACATTTGCAGTGCGATTGCAGCGTTTTCAGCTTCTCCCACAACCTCATAACCATTCTTGGTCAGTATATTTTTAATCATCATACGCATAAAGGCAGCATCATCCACAATAAGAATACGCTTGCTCATTCTACTAATCCCCCTAATAATTATAGTGTGAGCCCTAAAGAACTAAATAGCGTTTGCAGTGAGCCCTGTTCAGTAATTAGGAAAAAGTGCCCCCTGATTTGTTCCTGGTCCTCAAACAACAATGTTTCAATCATCAAAATATGCTCCTCAACGTAACCCCCGGCAACCAGCGAAGCGCTCAGCACCGCAGCCAGCATATCGGTGGCAAACATGGGAACGGTGGGCAGCAGTTTCAGCCCGGTCATGGTACCGATGGCGCTGAGAAAAGAGCCTGTTAAAACATTACCTATTTCCTTGACCACCGACTCTCCCATTTCATCCAGTTCCCGGGTAGTTCCCTTTTCCAGGCCCATCAGCATATCCACCAGGTTAAGTGTGCTTTCCAGGTTGAATAAAAACAGGATCTGTCCCGGCACATCTCCTTCCAGCCGTAGGCTCACGCAGCAAACTACTTCTTCCGAACCGCCCACCAGCTCCATCAACTCTTCCAGAGACAGGAACCTGCTCTGGGGAACTGCCATATTGATACGTTTATTGACCATGGTAGCCAAAGCGGTAGCTGCATTACCAAGACCTATATTGCCAATTTCCTTCAGTACGTCCATATGGGTATCTGTCAAAACCCGGTTACCGGCCATTTCATCCCATCCTTTCAGCCACCGTCAACTGGTTATTTTTTTCGGTAGAAACACGGAGAAACCTTTTCAAAGCCCATTTCTGCATAATTGAAGATCGTTTCACTGCCACCGATAAATAAGTACCCTCCGGGGTTCAAGGACTGGGCAAATTTGAAGTTCACCTTATCCTGGGCTTCCCGGGTAAAATAGATGGTCACATTTCTACAGGCAATCAAATCGTAGCCTTTAGGATAATTATCGGCCAACAGGTTATGCTGCTTAAAGGTAACTTTCGATTTTATTTTACTGGAAATGTGATATTTCCCTTGTTCCAGGGTAAAATATCTGGCTAACCGTTCCTTTGCCACATTTCTTACCGCATCCGCACCGTAGCTGCCCACCGCTGCCGCCTGCAGGATGGTGCTGTCGATATCAGTGGCATCGATTTGATGTCTCTTTCCGGGAGCGATCTCCTCCAGAATGATGGAGATGGTATAGGGCTCGCACCCGTTGGAACATGCTGCGCTCCAGACTTTCAGACTGCCCCTTTTCTGCAACAGCTCCGGCAATATTTTGGACTCCAAGGTTTGAAACATTTTAACATCCCGAAAGAATTCCGAGACATTGATGGTCAGATAGTCCAAAAACTCGTGCCAGGCATTTCGGTTGCTATTCAAGTAGTTAAAGAAAACCTGGCAATCTGCATATTGCTTGCGGGTTAATAAATTATCCAAACGTCTTTTCAGTTGGTTCTCTTTATAACTGTTAAGATCCAGACCAAAGGTTTGATAAACCCTCTCCTTAAAACGTTCAAAGTCTGTCATTTTATATCACCTTTAAGGGAGATCCGATTGTTCGTATCGTTACCTGCCCGTTGGAAGTATCAAAGATCATGGTTCGGCCCCGGTTGCCGCCCAGTTCTTCGGCCAGGATGCGGATCCCTATTCTGCATAAGATGTCACGGACCATGGCTGAGTTTCGTTGTCCGATGTTTAATACAAATTTTTCATCCAGCCCCGAGAACATCTGGGCTCCCCCTGCCAGTTTGGCGGTTAACCGGCTCGGGTTGCCGCCCCTGCGCTTAATGTCTTCGATCATGATCGGAATCCCTGTATCCGCAAACTTCGCCAGCTTGGTTACGTTGTTAAATTGTGTACTGTCGGGAAGCATGATGTGTAAAAGCCCCCCTACCTTCGTAACAGAATCGTATAGCGCCACCCCAACACAGGAACCCAGACCCAGGGTTATCAGTCGATGGGGGGAAGTTGCGACCTTGTAGTCGGCGATGCCGACCTGGATTTCCGCATTTCCCTTTGACAGCTCCATGTCTGCCCCCCTTTAGGCTATGATATCATGTCCAATCTCTCTATATTAAGGCAGATTTACCTTATTTTCGTAAATTATTGGCCCGGTCCCACATTTCATCAGCTGTTTGAATGGTGCGGGAATTGGCCGCATAGGCCCGCTGGGCCTCAATCATGCCGATCATTTCCGTGGCCAGGTCCACGTTGGAGCGTTCCAGATAGCCCGACCGTATCAATCCCAGCCCCTCTTCGCCGGGTGCCCCGGATGTAGCCTCGCCGCTGGCTTCAGTTGGAATATAAAGGTTGTTGCCTTTATTCAGTAGATTGCCTGGAGCCGGGAAGGTATGCAGTTCAATGGTCCCTAACTCCTCCATTTTGCCATCTGCAATTTTTTGGCCCCAGACCTTACCCTTTTCGTCTACGGTATAGACTTTATAGGTTTCCGGGTCCAGTTCACCGTCCCAGTCCAACTTATAACCGCTTGAATTTACTAATTTCGGTTCGTCATCGACGGTAGTAATGTAAAAGGAACCGTCTCTGGTATAGTATTCTTTATCATCCTCTCCGCTGGCAGGCATCACCTTGAAGAACCCCTGCCCTTCAATGGCTAAATCCAGGTCACGACCGGTTTGCATCAAGTCCCCCTGATCAATGATTCTGGCGATGGACACCATCCTTACCCCGGAACCTCCCTCAGGCCTGGGATCATCGGTGGTAGGAACACCTTCATCTCCTAAGGCCTGCCGGACGATATCCGCAAAATTGGCCCTGCTTCTTTTAAAGCCGGTGGTATTGACATTGGCGATGTTATTGCCGATGGTGTCTAACTTTACTTGGTGGGCCCGCATGCCGGAGGCTCCGCTGGCCAGGGTCTTAATAATCATTCGATCACCCGCTTATAAAAATTTTATATGATAAAGTCCCAAGTCTACTTGACACGCCCTACCTGGTTGATGACCTTATCCAGCAGTTCATCGTTCACTTGAACCAATTTCTGGCTGGACTCATAGATACGGGCCACAGGAATGATATCAATCATTTCCTGCACCGGGTCCACATTGGATCTTTCCAGCCATCCCTGCACCACCGTGGTGGATACAGCCGGTTCAGCGGACCCTTCCGGGTCGGTAAAATAATTGCCTTCTGTCTTTTTTAACAAAGCAGGGTCTGCAAACTCTACGATCTGGAGTTTATCCACTTCTTCGACCTCTTCACCCTCGCCCGAAAAAATGGTGCCGTCTTCCCGTATCGCCAGGTGTTCCGGGTCTTCGAGGGTTATTGGTCCCCCTTCGCCCAGCACCCGGTATCCTTCACTGCTCAAAAGATTGCCTTCGGCATCCACATGAAAGGAACCGTCCCGGGTATAGAGCTGGTCGCCGTTGTCGTTTTCCACGACAAAAAATCCTTTCCCTTCCAGGGCCAAATCCGTTAAATTGCCGGTTTCTGTCAGGGGGCCCGGTTTATAATCGATATGCACCTGGGTAACCATATTGCCCAGGTTGCCCTGGCCGATGGGTTGACGCTTGCCGCCGGGACCGTTGGCCTCCAAAGCCAGTTGCAGGGTTTCGGAAAATTGGTTTACCACCACATTGTTCTTTTTGTATCCGGTTGTGGCAAGGTTTGCCAAATTATTCGAGATATTGTTTAATTTCGCCTGTTGAACGTCCAGGCTGTTCATGGTGATATACAGACCTCGCAGCATTTCTTTCCCCTCCGAACTAACGATTTAGCATATCCTGCAGGGTTTCTCTCAACCTTTTCATGACCTGGGTATGCAGCTGGCAAACCCTGGATTCCGATACCTCCAACACCTGACCAATTTCTTTTAAAGTTAAACCTTCACTATAGTAAAGAGACAGGATCAGCTTATCCCTTTCTCCCAGCATCTCGATGGCTTGCGTTAAAAGCCTCTTATTTTCCTTCTCCTCCACAATGCTTAAGGGATCCGGGCTGTTTATGTCTTCCACCAAATCCAGTTTGCTCATGAGACTGCCGTCATTGCCGGACAGTTCTTCGTCCAGTGACTGCAAGTACATGCGGTTGGCGTGAAAAATCAACTGGTGCAGCTCCTCCACGGGTATCCCCATTTCTCTGGCCAACACCACATCAGAAACAGCTTGTCCCAGTTCTGCTTCCAGACGCTCCCGGGTGCTTTTCAAAAGTTGAAACTTTTGCCAGGCGGTCCTGGGCAGCCAGTTTTGCCGGCGAACTTCATCCAGCATGGCCCCCCTTATGCGGTGGTAGGCATAGGAATCAAAGCTGTTCCCCATGGCAGGGTCATATTTGTCCAGTGCCTCCATCAGTCCGATGACTCCATAACTTTCCAGGTCCTCCCGTTGAATAAGGGCGGGCAGTTTTACCGCCACCCGGCCGGCCAAATGTTTGACCAAAGGCAGGTGGTGAATAATAAGTTTCTGCCTGGCTTCCTCATCCCGGGTCGTTATAAACTTTTCCCATGCCAGGTTTATCGACATACTTTCCACTTCCAGTTACTGTCTGCGTTTTATCTCCACCATACGCTCAAAAACATAAGCCATTATCAAGTCCTGCTGGGGTGGCTTGATATCCAGAAATTTGAATCCCACGTGATACACCTTTGTATCTTCATCAACCAACTGGCATCGAACAGCCTGGGCCGGTAACTTAAATTCCTGCTGTTTTTTCTTGGTCTTTATATTCAGCGTAAAGGTTAACAGAACCATGGTCCCTTTGTTAATGGGCTCCTTAACGGCAACCTTCATTCCACCGCCGCTTATATCAACGGTGTAAGCTTTTTTGAGAACAGCTGTATCCTTTTCATGGGGCGGGGCATATTGCACCTTGATCGTAACAGGCACCCGGACAAATTCCCGCATTTGGATTCTTCTGATTTCCGAATCCGGGGGATGTTTAAATATGTACATGGGGAGCCTGTCCTGCTCACTTTTCCTGCCGATGGCTTCGGTAACAAAAATGTAGGCACTGCCTTCCCCCAGGTATTTCAACTGAACCTTATGCCCGTGGGTCAGTACCAGCGGGCGAGCACCGGCAAAGGGGATAGGTACATAAATGCCTCTGGCATCAATGTCATATACCGAACTCACATACTGTTCGTCCTGATCCACAGGAAAAATGGTAACCTTCTGTCCGATTTTTAACTTTTCTACTTTCATACTTTTAGCTCCCTTTACCAAACAAACGAATTAGCTTACCAAAGAAACCTTGTATCCCCATGGGTTCTTCCTCTCTGCCTGAAATCAGGTGGCTGGCGATTTTTGCCAAATTCTGTGATGCCGGGGCGGCAGGAGCCATCTTGATAAAAGGTTGCTGGTGTTTTACTGCCTGGACTACCGTACTGTCTTCCGGCAGGTAACCCAGGTTGATCAGGCGAACTTGCAGAAATTGACCTGTGGCTGATTCCATAGACTGGTAGGTTCGCTGGGCTTCCCTTTCGTCGGTGGCCCGGTTAACAACAACCATCATTTCGTTATGAACATTATATTTTGAAAGAACTTTAATTAATCCATAGGCATCCGTAAGGGAGGTTGGCTCCGGCGTAATAACGACAATGACCTCGTCCGCCGCGGCAACAAATCCCAGGACTGTCCTGGAAATACCGGCACCGGTATCCACCAGTACAAAGTCAAACTTGCGGTCAAGTTCCTGCAGTCCTCGCCCCAGCCGCTTTCTAGCCTGATGGTCCAGGTTGGCCAGTTCCACAAAGCCGGAACCCCCTGAAATGATCTCAATTCCCTGGGGGGAAGACGCCAGAATTTCATCAATGCTTTTTCCGTTAAACAAATAATCGTATAAAGTGTACTTTGGGACAATCCCCAACAGCACCTCGGCATTGGCCATTCCCAGGTCGGCATCAAAAATAGCCACCCGGTAGCCACGCCGGTTGAGTTCTACGGCCAGGTTTACCACCAGATTGGATTTCCCAACGCCCCCCTTACCACTGGTTACTGCAATAACCCTGGACCCGGAGTCACTTCTTCGGTTGACTGTCTGAAGCAAGTTATGATCCGGACTCCTCATAACGATCGGCACTCCTAAACAATAAATTGGCTAACTTTTTGGGATGAGCCTTTTCCAGGTCATCGGGAATACTCTGCCCGTCCGTATAATATGCAATGGGCAACCCGGTGCGGCTTACCACATTTAATATGGAGCCCAGTGTTTCGGTTTCGTCAGTCTTAGTAAAGATAAATTTATTAAAATGGGCAATGCGGAAGTCCTTGATGGTACGGAACATATCCCGGTCCTTGGTGCTGGCATTAAGAACCAGGAAAATATCCTGTTCATTGGGAATGACTTCCAAAAAGCCCTTCAGTTCCAGTACCTGCCCGGTATTTTTGGCAGAACGGCCAACGGTATCAATTAAAAGGTGATCTTTATCAGTATGTTTTTCAATGGCCTGGCGCAGTTCGGCAGGGGTCATGACCACTTCCACCGGCACGTCAAGGGTTTCCCCATAGACCTTTAATTGATCGGTAGAACCGTATCGATAGGTATAAATGGTAATTAGAACCACTTTTTTCTTTTGCAGCAGCTGGAATCGGGTAGCCAGTTTTGTCAGAGTGGTAGTTTTTCCAACGCCGGGCTGCCCCACAAAGGTCATAAAACGAGCGTCCTCTTCTCTACGGCAAGCGGACTTTAAAATTTCGGCGGTCTTATTTATCAATGACAGCTCGATCATATCATCGGACACGTACTCTCTGACTTCCCGCAGGGTTGCCTCCAGCAAAGCCCTGGCCACTCCCTCCTGGATATCCATATCCAGCAGTTTGTCAAGCCAGCGCTGGTATACATGATTGTTTCTGCCATGTAGTTCCATGCCTTTCACCTTCGTTCCAAGGTCTATTTCCGCCATCTGCAGCAGCGCCTCGTCCAGTAAAGGTTGAAAATTGGTTTCCGGTAGTTTCACCCGCTCAACGCGGCCGTTAAAGGTATCATAAGCAGTGCCCTGGCTTCGTATCACCTGGTAATTTGTATAATAGGTTGGTCTCGGGGGCTCCGGCTGGGGCTTCAAGTTTAACTTTTCCTCCGGTTCCGCCGCCGGGGGCAGTTTTTTTACTTCCAGTACCGGGGCGTCATCCAGCACCGCTGTAACCTCCAGTATCTTTCGAAACCAGCCCGTCCAACCGGGGCCTTTTATTTTATAGCTGCTGACAATAACTGCCTCAGGACCTAAATCCTGTTTAATGAGCTGAATTGCTTCCTGCATCGTGCTGACGGTATATTTTTTTATTTTCAATCAATGCTCACCGTCCCAATGGCTTCCACTTCTACATTTGCCGGTATTTCATTTAAGGAAAGCACCGCCAGGTTCGGCAGATACCTTTCGATTAACCGCCTGAAGGGTAAACGTACCCTGGGGGAGCAAAGCAGCACCGGGTTGGCACCCCGCATCGTGACATCTTCCACCACGGCATTTAGCTTATCCAGTAATTTTCTCACCAGTCGGGGCTCAAGGACAGGGTAGGCGCCAAATTGCGTTTGCTGAATGGCCTCCTGAACATTTTGCTCCAACTTGGGATGCAATGTAATAACAGACAGCTTGCCCTGCCCGTCGGCATAGCGCTGGCAAATGGTCCGGGACAGGCTTTGGCGGGCATTGTCTGTCAGGTAATCCGGGTCTTTGTTTAACCTGGCCCCGTCCGCCAGGGCTTCCAAAATGGTTGCCAGGTCCCGAATGGGAACTCTTTCTTTCAGTAAATTTTGCAGCACCTTTTGGATTTCACCCAGAGAAAGCATATCCGGCACCAGTTCTTCCACCACCGCCGGGTTCTTTTCCTTCACCACCTCAACCAATTCTTTTACTTCCTGCCGGCCCAGCAGTTCGTGGGCATGCTGTTTGAGAATTTCTGTGAGGTGCGTCACCAGAACCGTGGAACAATCAACCACCGTAAACCCATTGAGCTCCACAAACTCCCTGTCCTGCCCGGTCACCCACCAGGCGGGCAGGTTAAAGGTGGGTTCTGTGGTGGGAATGCCGTTGAACTTGAGGTCCTGTCCCAGGGGGTCCATGGCCAGGTGATGCCCCGGCATCAGTTCCCCGCCGGCCACTTCTACGCCGCGGATTTTAATGACATAAGCGTTGTAAGGGAGCTGCATGTTATCCCGGATACGGATAGGCCGCACAAGAATGCCCATTTCGGAGGCGCACTGCCGGCGAACGGCAGCCAACCTCTGCAGCAGGTCGCCGCCCTGGGATTCATCCGTAAGGGAAATCAAATTGTAGCCAATTTCAATTTCCAGCGGGTCCACCTGAAAGTAGCTGAAAACATTTTCCGGCTCACGTCTTTGCTGCTTCTGGGACTGTAATGCCTGGGCCTGCTGCTCGGCCAAGGTTTTCTTGTTTCTTTCCCGCGTAATGGCCAGGGACGAGTAAAGCAGCACCGCCGCCATGGACAGGATTAAAAGGTTGGGCATGGCCGGAATCAAGCCGATAATGCCCAGAATAACCCCCGCCAGCAACAGCACCTTGGGGAAATTCAGAAATTGCCTGGACAAATCCTTGCCAAAGGTGCCGTCGGAAGTGGCCCTGGTCACCAAAATACCGGCGGCCGTGGAGATTAAAAGGGCCGGTATCTGGGCCACCAGTCCATCACCGATGGTTAAGATGGTGAACCTTTTTAAGGCCTCGTCCATGGGCATGCCCATTTGGACCACACCAATGACAAAGCCGCCTAAAATATTAATTAGTAGAATGACAATACCGGCAATGGCATCGCCGCGCACGAATTTACTGGCACCGTCCATGGCCCCAAAGAAATCCGCTTCCCTTTGCAAGCGTTCCCTTTTGGCCCGGGCCTCATCTTCGGTAATTAAGCCGGAGTTGAGGTCCGCATCGATGCTCATCTGCTTTCCCGGCATGGCATCCAGGGTAAAACGGGCACCCACTTCCGCCACCCGGCCTGAACCGTTGGTAATGACCACAAACTGAATAACGGTGATGATAATAAAGACCACCGCGCCGACTACATAATTGCCGCCCACCACAAACTGGCCAAAGGCCTCGATGACCTTTCCCGCGGCCCCGTCCCCCAGGATCAGGCGGGTGGAAGAAATATTAAGGGCCAGCCGGTACAGCGTGGTCACCAGCAGCAGTGTCGGAAAAATCGAAAACTGCAGGGGCTCCGTGGTAAACATGGTGATTAACATAATCACCAGACCCAACGACATGCTGAGAATGAGGAAAAAATCCAGCATGCCCGGGGGCAGGGGAATAATAATCAGCAGCACAATGCCGATAACAAGACCGGCAATGATCAGGTCGCTATACTGTTTTAAATTGGCTGCCAGGGATGTGGGTGCTGCCACTTATTGCAAACCTCCATTTTTGTTGCCTTTATCTTTAAAAATACCTTCTTTTCTGCTTAACCGGTATACCATGGCCAGTATTTCTGCCACTGCCTGGTACATTGTTATCGGGATGGCCTGCCCAATCTCCACATGGGCATAAAGAAACCGGGCTACCTCGACGTTTTCTATAACAGGAACGTTATGTTCCTTGGCGATTTGCCGAATCTGTTTGGCCAGTTGGTCTGTACCCTTGGCCACCACCAGCGGAGCCGCCATGGGTTGTTCATACTTTAACGCCACCGCATAATGGGTGGGGTTGGTGACAACCACCGTGGCCCGGGGTACTTCCTTACGGACCAAATTCATCAATAACTGGCGCTGGCGCCTGCGCAGCCAGCCCTTGATTTGCGGATCTCCTTCGGTCTGCTTATACTCATCCTTTACTTCCTGCTTGCTCATCCGCATCTGCTTTTGGAAGGCATACCGCTGGTAGACTAAGTCCAGCAAGGCGATGCCCAGGTAAACCGCGGCACCCCATAAAAGTACTTTGAGAGCCACCGTCAAGACCTGATTGAACATGGTTTGCGGGGGCGAGTGAAAGATGGCCAGAAGGTTGGCCAGTTCACCCATCACCGCTGCGTAAATGACCCATCCCACTATAACAATTTTAAACAGTGATTTAACCAACTCAAACATGGCGCGGCCGCTGAACATGTTTTTCAGGCCGTTCAGCGGGTTCAATTTGTCCAGCCTGGGCTTAATGGCCTCGGGGGCAAACAAAAAACCGATTTGGGCCAAATTGGCTCCCAGGGCCACCACCATCAGGATGATAAAGAAGGGAACGAAAACAGCAAAAACATTCACCGTAAATCCAATCAGCAGTTCTACTAAATAAGAATCCGGCTGCTGGCGGTGCACAAAGCTGTTAAAGTATGTATAGAAATACTTCTGGGTTTGGGTGATCAGATCGTCCTTGGACAACAGCGCAAACAATCCGGCCACCAGCAGCAGGAGAGCCCCGTTCAGATCGGCGCTTTTCGGCACCTGACCTTTCCGCCTGGCCTCCTGCAACCGCCTGGGCGTCGCCTGTTCGGTTTTTTCCTGAGAACCTTCCGGCATCAGGCCAACCCCTTCATTAAGAGTAAGAGATCTTTCTGCAGGGTATCAAACAAATATTTAAAGACGGAGGTCAGGGCCGGTAAAAGGATGGCCAGCGACGAAACCCCCACCGCAATCTTCAAAGGAAAGCCCAGTTGGAAAATGTTCAACTGAGGTGCTGTCTTACCAATCAGACCCATGGCCAGGTCGGTAATGACTAAAATTGCCACCACCGGCGCGCAGATTTGTATGGCCAGGGCAAAGGTATCGGTAAAAATTCGTATGATTAAAAGCGTGACTTCCCCGTTAATCCCTGCCGCTGTTAAAGGGACCATCTCGTAACTTTTGATCAGCGCCCTGATCAGGGCATGGTGCCCGTCCACATTCATGAATAAAACCAGTGTCATAAAGAAAAGAAACTTGGAAATAAGGGTATTCATACTGCCGCTCAAGGGGTCCATTACGGCAGACATGGCAAAGCCGATTTGAAAGTCCAGTAGTTGCCCGGCAATTTTTACTACGTTAAAGACAAAGGTGCATACCAGGCCCAGGGCCAGTCCCACACCCACCTCACTGAACACCGCCAGGCCAAACCCCCACATGCCGCCGGGAAACTCCAGGGAGGGCGGCTGCACCAGGGGAGTCACCAGCACCGCCAGGATAAAGGAAAGTCCGGCCTTTACCAGCGGGGGAATCCCCGGCACAGCATAAAGGGGGCAGGAGAAGACAAAGGAGGCCATCCGTATAAATACCAAAAAGAAAACAGTGATAAAATCAAGATTCAGCACTTCCTGCACTCCTAGCGGACCAGATTGGGGATCTGCTCATACAGCCGGGTGGTAAACCTGATGGCAATATTCAAAAGCCACCCTGCGGCCACAATTAAAGTTACAAAGACCGCCACCATCTTGGGCACAAAGGACAGGGTCTGTTCCTGGATTTGTGTGGTGGCCTGTAAAATACCGATAATCAGACCCACCAGCATAGCCATTCCCAGGGCGGGGAGGGAAAGAATTACCACCATCATTAAGGCTTCCCGAGCCAGGTGCAATACGTATGTTTGAGTCACAGCAAGCCCTCCTACCTAAAGCTCTCCACCAGGGATTTAACCACCAGGTACCAGCCGTCCACCATCACAAACAACAGCAGTTTAAAGGGCAAGGAAACCATGACCGGCGGCAGCATAAACATCCCCATGGACATCAGGACGCTGGCCACCACAAGGTCAATAACCAGAAACGGTACGAATAGAATAAAACCAATTTGAAAGGCCGTCTTCAGCTCGCTGATCACAAAGGCAGGCACCAGAACGGACATGGGAACTTCATTGATGTTCTTGGGCTTGTCCATCTTGGCCACACCGAGGAACAAGCCCAGGTCCTTTTCCCGGGTTTGCCTGGACATAAAGTTCCTCAGTGGTTCCGCTGCTTTATCCATGGCCTGTTCATAGGTCAGTTGATTGGCTAAATAAGGTTGAATGGCATTCCGGTTCATGTCCTGGTAAACAGGCGACATGATAAAAATCGTAAGAAAGAGGGCCAATCCGATCAACACCTGGTTGGGCGGTGTCTGGGTGCCCAGGGCACTGCGTAAAAAAGAAAGCACCACAATAATCCGGGTAAAGGAAGTCAGCATTATTAAAAAGGCGGGGACCAGCGACAGCAGGGTTAAAAAGATTAACAGCTTGACACTGTCTACCACCTGCTGGGGTTGGTTGGCTGTCTCCACATTTAAGTTAATATTGGGTATCGGAATCAGGGGTTCCGCAAAAACCCCGGTTGGCAGCATAAATAGAAACAGCGCTGTAAGAATCAATAGAATGAATTTGCTACTTTTTTTCCTCCTGATCACCTTCCGGACACCCACTCCCGCTTTTTCCCTGCCGGCGCAACCCGGTCAGGTATTGTTGTGATAACTGCTTCATCTGCTGGGACAAAACTTCTTTAAAATCCTTTACCGACCCGGGGCCAGCCCCAGTGCCGGTGATCGGTTCCGGTAATGAATCAAATTCTTTTAATAGAGAAATGCTGTCTTCCTGGAAGGCCACCAGATAATAGCGTCCTCCGATTTCCACCAGGGTCAGCCCGCCCTTCGGCCCCAGGGGCAAATGCTCCACAACCCTCATGTGCCGGGCGCCGGCGGTAAACCCTTTGTTGCGGGCTAAGCCGTATTTAATGGTAAAATAGGCCAGCACCAGCACCAGAGGTAATAGAATGATCATTCTTATAAACAGCCATAGAGTTTCGCTATCCATTATTCACTCTCTCGCCTGACCTTTTTCGGGGGTATAAGCTTGTTTATCCTTACAGCAAAACTGTCGTTTACTACAATTATTTCCCCCAGAGCTGCTTTTTTGTCATTGACATAAACATTAATAGCGTCACCGGCGGACTTTTCAAGGTCAATTACGGAACCAACATCCAGGTTCAGCACTTCACGAAACTTTAACGTTATTTCTCCCAGTTCAGCGCTGATGGTCACTTTAACATCTTCAATATGGGCCAAACTGGTTTTAATTGTTCTCTCCTGGCGCAAGGAATCCAGGGGAGGAAAGCGGACCTTTTTCACGGCCGCTTCCCCCCCGCTCTGTGTTCCGTTCAGCTCACTCAGAAACTGCTCTATTTCTTTTTCCGTCATCATCATGCATCACCCTTACTGAGTGAGATATTCCGAAAAATAAACCCGGTGAATCTTGCCTTGGTGGAGGTTTTTATTAATCTCCGCCTTTAACTCATCTGCCACTTTATCAATGCTGTCCGGCGGTTGAACATCCGCCAGCTTCTTTTTACGGATGACCCGTATAATACAGTCTTGCAGAATTACTTTGTTCTTGGTGAGTTCCTCTCCAAGTTTCTTGTTTTCCTCGTATTCCAATACCGGGGTGAGTCGCATAAAGTTGCTGCCACCGGGATCAGCAAGGTTCACCAGCAGGCTGCCCATACTGAAAGTAACCAATTTTTCAGGGTCCGGGCCTGATTTTTTTTCACTGGCGAGAGTGCTTTTCAAGTAGATATAGCCCCCTACACCCAGACCGGCTAATAATAAAAGGATAATTAGGATAATCAGCAAGGTCTTGACGGTAAAGAATTTCTTTTTCTGCAACTGCGGTGCTGCTTGCTGCGGTGCTGCCGCCACTTTCTACTCACCCTTTACATGTTTGAATTTGGTTTACTTACGGGACTACCGTTTAAGCTGGATAAGTTCCTCAAGTAATGTGTCAGATACTGTGATGACCCTGGCACTGGCCTGGTAGCCGCGCTGGGTGGTGATCATGTTGGTGAATTCTTCTGTCAGGTCGACATTGGACATTTCCAGGTAACCCGATTGGATGGTACCGTAGCCGGGAGAGTTTCCTCTTCCGTAAGTTACCGTCCCTGATGATGCAGAAGTTTGGAACAAGTTTCTGCCTGCCTTGGTAAGCCCTTCCGGATTCTGGAAGGTAGCCAATTTAATAACATTATTAGGTTCCTGAGAAGCCGGTGGCGGTAACATGCTGGCAGTTCCTTCTTTGATAATAGGGCTATTTCCAATAAAGTCGTCGGCATCCGCCCCGGTTATAGTAATATTAGGCTTAATACCTAAGCCGGTCGTATCTTTAGTATTAAAAACAAGGTGGTCGGTAGACCAGGTAACGTCAACCTTATCGGATCCTATTTTAGTATTGATCAGTTTTTTCATTGCAGCGGCAAGGGCGCTTCCGCTTGTAATGCTATTTAGCCCTGCCATTTTCATTTCATACTCAGTGAAGGTGTAAGTTGTCCCGTTATAATTAACGGAGATATCCTTTTTACTCCAGTCCATGTTATTTTCTTGTGCTGTAGAAGCTGCTCCAACGAAATCCGGGAGATCGGGCCCGCCAAGAGTTATTTTGGAGTACCCGGAAGCAGGTGTAAAGACCAAGTGGTCAGTATCCCATGTTACCTTTACTTTTGCATTACCTGCACCCCCAGCTTGCGCATCAATTAAAGCTTGAAGTTTACTTGCAAGGTCATTACCACTTGTAATAGCGTTAAAGGAAGCATCTGTGGTTATATTATGCCATCCGTCTCCAACGTCAACGGAAAATGTTCTTCCTGACCAATCTTTGGTAACCACAGCAGTACCTGCATTACTTAGGTTAGTGACACTTCCCATATATTTAGCAACACCTGCACCGCCTAAGGTAATGCTCGGTGTAATAGGATCCCCGGCTCCGTTAGTAGCATCCGGATCAGTTATCGTCTCGAATACCAAACTACCAAAGGGGCTTTCATTATAGCTGACTTTAACCTTATTGGGACCAATAGCGGACCCGTCGATAGCAGCCTGTAGTTTGGTAGCTAAATCTTGCCAACTCGACACACTATTTAGTCCTCCATTAAGAGTAATAGGTCCTATTGTAGTATTACCGTCATTATACTCAATTGTAAGTTCATAGGCTGCGCCTGACATATCAACCGGTGGTAAAGATATGCCCAGCTGCACAACGCCGTCACTATTGCCGGCTACCTTTGCCTCTACCGGAGGTACAGCTGGCACAATAGCATCCCCAGCTAATGAACCGTTTGATGAAACAATTGGTACAGGGTTTGTTATTGCCCCCCCTACCAGGCTTGCTTCTATAACTTTGGTCGGTTGAGGTTTAACTGAGGCACCTGAAGTAAACATCAAGGGATCTCCCGAAGTGTTTGTACCGGTTATGGCGCCATTGGGGCCAACGCTAATGGTTGAAATGGGGCCGTTATACACCCTGATATCCCCCTGGCTGGACTGAACTCTCAACCCGTCGCCGTTTACCAGGTAGCCCTCATCGTCCATAAAGAAGATACCTTCCCTGGTGTAATACTCATTGTTGGCGCTATCCTTAACTACAAAGAAACCATTGCCATCAATGGCCATATCGAGGGTTCTGCCGGTGCTCTGTTTGGGGCCTTGAGAAAAGTTGTTAGAAATAGATCCCACAGACATTCCCGAACCCACCTGTGCGGGGTTGGTGCCGTCTCCGCCGGAACGGATTGTCTGACTCAAGGCATCCTGAAAGTTTACCCGACCGGCCTTAAAACCGGTGGTGTTTACGTTGGCGATGTTATTACCCACCACGTCCATACGAATTTGGTGGTTTCTCATGCCCGAAATACCGGAATATAAAGAACGAATCATTTATTTATCCTCCTTTTTGATTCCACTTCAGTCGGTCAGTGGAATTCAGCAGCTTCCTTTCGGGCCAGCTGCGCTACTTGACAATTACTGCACTGTCAATATTGGTGAAAACATGCTCTTCCATACTCTTGCCGTCTACGGCTGTAATGACTGTTCGGTTTGTAATACTGGTTACCAGGGCCATATCCCTGTATAAAATCAAGGAATCTCTGGAACCCTTGGCTGCCGCCTGTTGAACGGCCTTGTTTATTTTGTTGAAGTCCTCTTGCGATAAAGAGATGTTTCTTTCCTTAAGCCTTTTTTCCGCATGGGCGGATAATTTTACTTCCTGCTGCCAGTTTAGCTCCCGGTGTAACAGCTCATCAAAGGAGACGTTATGAGGTTGGTTCGGCTGCCCCGGCTTCCTCGTCTGTGGCTGATTCGCCTTCGGAGGTGCTACCGGCCTGCTGTTGGTGAGTATTGGTGAGTAATTGGAGTAATTCTTCAGATCCATCAGTGGCCCTCCTTTCTACTGCGATCACTTGCTCCAAAGTGTAGGGCATACCGCTTACCCAGAGCTTTATGTCTTTCTCGCCCATGGTAACCCGTTCAACCGTGCCGGTAAGTGGTTCTTCCCCGTTCATCAGAGTCACTTCGCACCCCATCAAGGACGAAGCCTGGCTGAATTGTTGTAAGGAATATAACTTTTCCATATGGCTGTTCAAATTTGTAATTTGCTCCAAGGTGGTAAATGCTGCCATTTGTTCAATGAACTTACTGCTGTCCATTGGACTGCTGGGGTCCTGGTACCTTAGCTGTGCAATCATAATTTGCAGGAAGGCATCTTTGTCCAGGGTCTTGATCGGTTCCCTCTGCTTTTTATTGGAAAGGTAAAGATCGCTGTTATTGCTGTTGTTTGTTTGATTAACTTCCATACCACACCTCCTTACACCACAATATTGACCCCTGTATCCTCATTTAAGATATGACCGGTAGAGGTTGGTTCCTCTTGAACTTGGATGCCGGGGTATCCCCCTTTATACTTACCCTGTCCTTTGGTGTACCATAGTTGACTCTGGCTGAAAGAGTGTTGGTTCCCTTGCCCACTCTGCTGTCCCACAAACACCGCCGCTTCACCAAGCCGGATGTTATGTTGAGCCAAAATTTCCTTTAGCTGAGGAAAGGAAGACTCCAATGCTTCTTTTGCCATGCCGGAAGAAGTAACAAATTGGGCGGTAAGCTCCCCTTTAGACCAGGTCAATTTTACAGTAACTTCACCTAACTGTTCAGGCTTAAGCCTCATTTTTAACGTTGTCTCCCCGGCGCTTTGCTGAACCAGCATGGCCCGGATCATTTCAGTCAGTCGGACCGGTAGGTGTGTTATCGGCACCTCCCTGTTCAAAAAAGAAATGTTGTTTTGTTCCACCGGCTTGGCAGCAGAACTATGGATCGTTTCCTGAGCGTAGTGCAATTTTACCTCTGGCGAAACCCCTTCCTTTTGGGGAACAGTTTCTTTCTTAGCTGATCGATCTAAGTTTTGTTTTCCCCCGGAGAGGTCACCATTTGGTTGGTTCCCTGCATCCCCCGTTTCAACCAGTTGATCAACGGACAGAGAAGGTTTTCCCCGGGTTATTCCGGCATCAACCTGTTGTTCATCCTTTGGGTTTAGGACAGGCTGTGACGGAACCACTGACGTTCCATTTTTCCGGGACTCTGCCTGCTGTAATTCCTGATCGTTTGGAAGATTCGGTGTTGATTCCTGTCCTAACAGCTTCTCCAGCGGCTTCTCCTTGCCTGCGGAAACTCTTGTTATTTCAACAGCACTGCCCGGTTCATCTATGTTTCCGGGAAGAGGTTGTAATTTTGAGCCTTCTTGACCGGGAATACCGGTAAAATGTCCACGTTCCTTAACGGGTGTAAAAGCGTTTCCTTCCATAGAGTCCGGGGTTGCTGTTTGTTCCACCGGCCGAATAACTGTATCAGCTTCCTGTACAAATACTCCGGGGCGAGGGCTGGAATCGTAAACACAAACAACCTGTTGTGTAGCGTCTTTCACTTGAGGTGTTATCAGGAGTTGATTATTCTCCGGCAGCCCTGGAGACAGAACAGTTTTATTCAGCGGTATGTCATTATTTAGCTGTAACGGCGAATTCCCCTCAACCAATGGTTGTGACAGAACTCCTTGACCCGCTTGTTTAGGTGATGTAGTCAGCTCCGCATCGTCGTATGAGGGAATACCGGTTACTCTTCCCTGTTCCAAAGTCAGGGCTTTAGACTGGATTGTGACGTTTCCCTCATTGCCGGAGGGACTGAGGTTTACCATCATTTCTAATTGCTCACGGTTCTGTGATGCTTGTTGAGAGGTCAAGTTATTGCCGCCGAAATTGGCGAATGTCCCACCCGCAGGTACTTCTGCTCCGGGAGAGGTTTCGGCAGTTCTTTGAATATCCGTAGGCTGGTTAACTGGAACAATGCTGCACAGGTTATAGAAAACGGGATTTGCAACGAGAATATTATTTTGAGTTAAATTATTTTGCTTGTTGAAGTCATCTTCTTCTGGTCCAGCTTCGGCCGTTACGGGAAATCCCTGTTCTTTTCCGTCCAACGGTAACGTATTTGATGACGGCAACCCTTGAACGTCACTTTGAGATACCAAACCCATCATTAGTTGAAGCAGGTCGGCAAACCCTTCCCCGTTGACCTTGCTGTACCCGTCTTCCTGTAAATAGCCTCCCAAATCTTCCATGACCTTACCTATCTGCACATGTTTCACCTCCTTTCAATCATTTGAAAATTTTTAATAACCTTTACGGGAGTAACCGAGGGTGGCCAGCTCGTCTATCTCTTTTTGCTCCAAATAAATTTCCAGTTCTTTATATTCTCCAAATTGTTTTTCCTTTAATTTTTCCAAAACCATGCGTTCCTGACGAGCTGCTATGGCTGTATCCTTACGAAGTCGGAATATATCCTGGGCTCGCCGCAAACTTCTATTTTGGCGGTCTATGGTTAAAAGTAAATGCTCCCGGTACATCAAAGTTTGCATTTGTTCACCGGGTTCCATAACCCTTTGGGAGTAATACAGCGTTTCCTCTAACTTTTGTTTGGTAGTCAGCAGTTCTTGTTCACAACGGCTGCATTCCTGTTGCGCTTTCACTTGTTCCAGCAGGGCTTGCTCTTCCCTGGTTATCTTTTGCTGTAGGACCTGCTCCAGTCGGAATTGAAACTTTTTCACGACTATCTACCCCCTGCCACCAGATCGGCCAGACCGTTTAAGGTCTCCTCGTATCCGCTGTATTCGGATGGAGATTGTTTCAAGAAGCTTAGGATCCTGTCATATTTTTCTATAGCTTCATCGATTTTGGGGTTAGACCCCTTAACATAAGCTCCGATATTAATTAAATCCTCCGACTGCCGGTAGGTAGCCAGTAAGTCTTTAATGATCCCGGCCTGAGCCTTATGTTCTTCCGAAGCAATATCCGGCATCAGACGGCTTACACTTTGCAGCACATCGATGGCTGGATAATGGTTGCGGGAAGCAAGGGTTCTGGTCAAAACGATATGACCGTCCAAAATACCGCGTACCGCATCGGCAATGGGTTCGTTCAAGTCGTCACCATCTACCAGAACCGTATAAAAAGCAGTAATCGAACCCCGTTGTCCCATCCCGGAACGTTCCAATAGTTTGGGCAGTAAAGCAAAAACAGACGGGGTGTAGCCTTTGGTGGCCGGCGGTTCCCCCACCGCCAGGCCCACTTCCCGCTGGGCCATGGCAAAACGGGTTACTGAATCCATCATCAGCATGACATCCAGACCCTGATCGCGAAAGTATTCAGCGACGGCGGTGGCTACAAAAGCACCTTTAAGCCTCACCAGAGCCGGCTGATCAGAAGTGGCGGCCACAATAATTGACCGGGCCATCCCTTCGGGACCCAGATCTTCCTGGAGAAATTCCAGCACCTCACGCCCCCGCTCCCCAATCAGCGCGATCACGTTTACATCGGCACTACCATGCCGGGCAATCATCCCTAAGAGGGTACTTTTTCCTACACCGCTGCCGGCAAAAATACCAATGCGCTGACCTTTGCCGCAGGTGAGCAATCCATCCATGGCTCGAACACCGGTAGGCAGTACGGTGTCGATACGCCGGCGTTTAAGAGGATTGGGAGGACGATTATCCACGGCAAATTCTTCACCCAGGCTTAAGTTCACGTCTTCCTCAAGGGGTCTCCCAAGGCCGTCCAACACTTTTCCCCACAAGTGTTTCCCCACTTTAATCGTTAGGTTGCGACCGGTGGGAACCACGGCACAGCCCGGGTAAATGCCTCTCAGTTCACCCAGTGGCATTAGCAGGGAATGCTTGTCCCGGAAGCCCACCACCTCAGTCCTTACAGGTTCAAGTTCTCCCTGTACTACGATGTCGCAGACCTCTCCAATGCGGGCAATGATCCCCTGAACCTCAATCATCAGACCGATAACCCGGGTTACTTTACCAATGGGCTTGATAACTCTGGCCCTGTTTACCCTTTCTTTATAAGGAGTAAGGTTAATATCAACCTTAATCTCCATCGGTTTATTCCTCCTGGCCGTATAAAGCCTTCAATACTTCCTGCCACCGGGTATCCATGGTGGCATCCACCTGTCCCTGGTCTGTTTCGATAAGGCAGCCCCCGGGCTTAACACCGTTGTCTACCAGGATGTTTAGTTCCACTTTTCCTGGTAATCCCTGAAGCAGTTGATTCTTGCCTTCTTCTACAATGTGAAGATCAGCATGATTTACATAGAGATTGACTAAGGGCCTGTTCTTAACTAATTCCATACATTCCCTGGCGATTTCCATCACCGTCTGTGGTTCAACAGCAAGCTGAGTCATGACCACCCGTTCAGCAATATCCACCGCCAGGTCAACGATTTCGGGTTCCATTTTATTCAGGGTGTGCCGGTATATCTCCCGGGCCTGCTGTAAGACCTCCCTGGCTTGTTGGCGAATTCTCTCAGCCTCATCTTCAGAAGCACTGATTCCTTCCTGCCAGCCTTCCTGCTTTGCCTGCTCCTTTATTTGCCGGGCGATAAGTTCAGCCTCCGCTTTTGCCTGTTCAACTATTTGAATTGCTTCGTGCTTGGCCCTGGCAATCATTTCTTCGGCCTGGTGCTTGGCTGTCATTAGAAGTTCTTCAGGAGTGGGAGTACTGTCTTCCACGGAACTTGGCAGAGAAAGCTGCCGTAACGGCAAAACCTGATCGGCCTGATTCACCGGGGCACTTTTTATCACCTTAAACAAGTATCGCATCCTCCCCACCACGGGAAATGACGATTTCTCCGGCTTCTTCCAGACGCCTGATGACATTTACGATGCGCTGCTGGGCCTCTTCTACTTCCTTTAGTCGAACAGGTCCCATGTATTCGATTTCTTCCTTGAGCATGTCCGCAGCACGTTTGGACATGTTCTTGTAAATCCGGTTGTTCACCTCCTGGTTGGCGCCCTTCATAGCCAGTGCCAGATCTTTATTATCCACTTCACGCAGCACCTTTTGAATGGAGATATCGTGAAGCTTGACAATATCCTCAAAGATAAACATCATGCGGCGAACCTCTTCGCTGAGGTTGGGGTCGGCCCGCTCCAGTTGCTCGAAGATGGCTTTCTCGGTGGCACGGTCTACCCTGTTTAAAATATTAACCAGACACTGCACGCCGCCAACCACCGTTTCCTCGTGCTGGGCCACCGAGGCCAGCTTCTTCTCCAGAACTTTCTCCACCTCTTTGGCGACTTCCGGTGAAATTCTGTCTAAAATAGCCACCCGCCTGGCAACCTCGCTTTGTATTTGCGGGTTCAACTCGGCCAGGATAACTGCTGCCTGGTCGGGCTTCAAATAGGACAAGACAAAGGCAATGGTTTGCGGGTGTTCCTCCCTAATAAAACTCAAAATATGTCTGGGGTCGGTCTTTCTAAGGGAGCCAAAGGGCATTGACTGCATGGTGGAGCTAATCCTGTCTAATATCTCGGAGCCTTTTTCATAGCCATAGGTCTTTTCCAGCAGTTCCTTGGCATAGTTAACGCCACCGTTTAACAGATAATCCCTGGCCTGAATCAAATAGATAAATTCCTCAATGACCTGTTTTTGAATTTCATTAGGAACTTTATCCATTTCCGCAATGGATGCGGTAATTCGTTCAACCTCGTCCTCCGTGAATTCATGCTTTAAGAGTTTAGAAGATATATCGGCTCCCAGGGATATAAGTAATATGGCTGCTTTTTGTTCTCCGGTAAGTTTATCATAATTCATGGTTTTATCACCTTATTCCCTAAGCCATACTTTTAATACCGAGGCGACATCGTCAGGTCGATCTTCTGCCAGATCCTTTAACTGCTTTTGTTTATCCTTGGGAGGAGGAATCTCCCACACAGGCTCTTCCTCTTCCTCGGTTTTAGCCGCTTCATCAACCGGTAAGCCCGGGGTTTCTATAATCTGCGGTTCTGTCTTTTTCTTGCGGCGACGGATAAAGAAGATTATAAGGGCTAACAGGAACAGTATACCGCCCGCTGCAGCTGCAATCATCATGTATAACTGTTCATTACCCGGTTGTGTTTTCTCCAAATCCTGACCCAAATCATATTGACTCCTGTCAAAGGTCATGGTGGAAACAGTTATTTGGTCACCCCGCTGCTGGTCAAAACCAATGGCTGCCGTGACAATCCGTTCAACCTGGGCTCTATCCAGATTCTTAATCGATTCATCCAACACCACGGCGGTGGAAAGTTTAAGAACTTTACCGGGGGCTTGAACCACGGATTCTACCTTCGTGCCATGCTGGTAGTTCTTAATGTCGTCAGACTTTGTATAGCTGCTCTGACCGTTGGTAACTTGTCCGGGGATACTTTGTCCCGGCATTTGCGTGGTGGATCCGGGGACCCCCCCGCCATTACCGTCGCTTCCATTCTCTTTGGTGCTTCGTTCGCTGACTATTTGACCGGGGACTACTTCTGTGGTATTGGTTTGCTGCTGATTGAAATCCAGTTCTGCGGTCACCATGGCCACAGCCTTGTTGGGCCCCATCACTTTGGCCAGCATCGTTTGTACCCTGTTCTCCAGTTCCTTTTCAAAGGCCCGGCGAATTTGCTGCTGACGTTCTACGGCGGTTCCGGCAAAGCCACCGCTGCCTATTCCGGCCGGATCTTTAAGAAATTCGTTTAAGACATTCCCTTCGGTGTCAATGATATGTACATTTTCGGCCTTTAGCCCTTCCACACTACCGACAATCAAGTCATTAAGACCTTTAACCTGTTCAGGTTTGAGTTTGGCTGCCGGTTTTAGTTTGATCACCACCGAGGCAGAGGCTGTCCCTTCTTCCTCTATAAAGACACTCTTTTGCGGAATCACCAGGTGAACCCTGGCCTGGTCGACCCCTTCCACCTTGGTGATGGTGCGCCTGAGTTCTTCCTGCAGCGCCCTCTGGTAGGCGATTTGTTGTTCAAAGTCCGTTTCGCCGAACTTACTTTTATCAAACAACTCAAAGCCGTGGCCAACACCTGTTAATAATCCGTCACTGGCCAGTTTAACCCTTATCTCATCCACTTGCTCCTTGGGGACCAGAATGGTTGTTCCCTGGTTTGTTAACTGGTACGGAACTTTCTGACTTTCCAACTGGGCGACAATATCTCCGGCATCCTTGGGTTCCAAATCCCCCAGCAGTAGGGCATAACTGGGTCGGGTGAGTGTCGCCCCCAAATACACTAAACCTGCCAGAATAACTGCACTGACCAGGATAATGAGCGCTTTTCTGTTTTGACTTGTTTCCTGCCACCGCTGCTTTACTTTATCCAGCAGGTCTCTGAAATTCACAATACCACCTCAAAGGGGACTATAACTGCATCCGAGATATTTCCTGATATGCTTCCACAATTTTATTTCTCACTTCGACGGCCAACTGCATCGTAAGTTTTGCCTCTTGCAAGGCGATGGTCACCTGGTGAATGTCCTGAATTTCGCCAACCAGGAACCTTTGCGTAACTTCATCGGCTTTTATTTCGGTCTGGTTAAGCTTGTCAATGGCCTTGTTCAATAACCCTCCAAAACCGGCATCTTCAGCGTATTTGATTTTAGAGACAGTTTCCGGTATTTGTAAAGGCACCGCTTGCGGTACTATTTTCATCGGTTATCCCTCCTACCCCCGAGAAATTTCCAAAGCCTTGAGGGCCATACTCTTTGCTGCATTCAGGGCTGTTACATTGGCCTCATAGGTCCGGCTGGCCGTAATCATGTCGACCATCTCATTGACAATGTTAATGTTCGGATAAGCAACGTTACCCTGTTCATCTGCCAGCGGGTGATCCGGTTGGTTGACAATTCTTGGGGGAGCAGGGTCTTCCACAATGGCCTGAACCTTTACTCCGGCTCCTTTAGGCTCTGTCCCGTTGGCTGCCATGGTTTGACGAAGCTGTTCTGCAAATAAAGGGACCCTGCGGCGATAAACAGGACTGGTGGGGTCATTGGGCCGGCTGGCCGTGTTCATGTTGGCAATGTTGTTGGCAATTAAGTCAAGTCTGAGTCTCTCGGAAGTCATCCCCGATGCACTAATGCGAAAGGTATCAAATAATCCCATCCATCTTACCTCCTGCCACCGATTACGATCCCTAAGATATTATAACGATCAATCAACCCTTGAGCGATCACATCATATTGAATAGTGGAGGCGGCCAGGTTTACCATTTCTTCATCTACATCAACGTTGTTGCCGTCGTAGCGCATGGTAGTTTCTCTGACCTGCTTGACTTCTGGTTTAATTTCCACATTAGAAACACCGATATGCAACGAATGGGTTCCTTTAAGGGGCCCCCCGCTGCCGTTCATGGCTGCCTTTAATTGATCTTCAAAACTGACATAGGATTTCTTAAACCCTGGAGTATTAAGATTGGCTACATTATTGGCAATCACCCTCTGCCGCAAAGCACTGGCATCCAAACCCTTTTGCATTACATTCATGATTGGGCTGTCAAAAATATTCATACTATCATCCCTTGGTATTCAAATTTTTTTGCCTTAGGGCTAAAGTTCCACTCCCAATGTTACGATATAATGGTTAAGGAGTTGTTGGAGTAAGGTTAAAATAACAACAAAGACATTTTACCACCTTAAAAAATTCTACAATTTGCAACAAAACCCTTCTTATGGTTACACTATAATCATGTTTTTAATTTCACTTTTTATCATTAAAAAACGTCTGTACCATACAAGCACAGACGTTTATTTCTTTGTCTTTGTTCATCAGATTTCGCATACTAAGTTTTTTTGCAATACCAGTCGATATCTAATATTTCTTAGACTTTATTGTAAAATAACCTAAAATTCCCACACTAACCATCGGACATAGGTCTAATTTGAATTAAGTTGTCAAGGTATTGACACTTTGGAAATAAATAACAGCTCCCCTTGTTATCCTAAAATGTTCTTGGTGAGCCCCAGAGGTTAACTTAAATTAAAGTGGCGCCGAAGGGAAGTCT
>JBFMCH010000082.1:0-4108 GCA_040754595.1 Bacillota bacterium | reverse complement strand
AAGAAAGCAGTTCCTGGTAACTGCCGGAACGTAATTTAACACTCAGATACAGCACCACGGCGCCGAGATAGGCAAATAGGACCGTCGCCACCAGTACACCCAGCAGTCCCTGGTAACCAAATAAAATGAAGAATTGCAAAATCTCCTGCCCCGACGCAAAACCTGCTCCGATCACTGCCCCCACATAGGTTGCCACCAATCTTATTAACAGCCCGATGCCTTCCCGCTTTATCATTGAGCCACCCTCTTTTTGCGAAGTGAGATGTGAGAAGTAAGAGATGAGTGTTCTCAATCTCCCTAGATACCTATGCTAAAAAGACGGTGGGCTGAACAAAAAATGAAAAAACCACTGTATATCACTCAGGATATGATTTATTTTTACGAAATCAACTTTTTGGGAATAAACCGAGAATAAGCGGGGAATATATATAGTATGTTTGCTTTGAGAGGAAGTGATGGGATGTCAGTTAACATGAATACACTACACCAGCAAGCAGTTTTACCCCTGAAAACAATAATCAGTGTCGAGGATCCCCTCGCTGTGGATAGCTTTAGTATGGATTTGGTCAACCGGCTGCAGGGTTATGGAGTAAAGGGTGACGCTGAAGTTGTGATCGTCTGCATCGGTACCGACCGTTCCACCGGTGATTGCCTGGGGCCCCTGGTGGGAACCAAAATGGCAGCCAGCTCCGACCACCATTTTAAGGTCTTCGGTACGTTGGACGAACCTGTGCATGCCAGCAATATGAATGAAAGGCTGGCGGAAATTCAATCCAGGCACCCCGACGCGCTGATTGTTGCTGTGGATGCCTGCCTGGGTCACCTGGAAAATGTAGGTTGTGTAAACATCGGTGACGGGTCCCTGCTGCCCGGGGCCGGAGTGAATAAGTCGCTGCCCGCCGTTGGACAGCTGCATATTACCGGTGTGGTCAACGTGGGAGGCTTTATGGAGTTTATGGTGCTGCAAAACACCCGCTTGAACCTGGTAATGAGACTGGCCAACCTGATTGCAGACGGCCTGCTGAAAGCCGCTCAAATAATGCAAAATCAATCCCGGAGTTGCTAACTTCGGGATTGATTATTTTTATACTTAAATTAAAGGCTTACTGGCGTCCTGTGGCTGCGCCGACATTTTCCAATATATGCTTATATCCTTTGAAAATGGATATGACCTCATCATCACGGATTTGGTTAAAATTACGGTAAAACTGTCCCACTGCATAAAAGGGTTCCTCGGATACCAGGCAGACCAAATGGTCCACTTCTTTTTCCAATCGCTCCACCGTGTCAGGGGGGGCCACTGGGATGGCCAGTGTGACGGCTTTGCAACCGGAATTTTTAATGGACCTCAGAGCCGCGATAATGGTGGATCCGGTGGCAATTCCGTCGTCTACCAGTATGACATGCCTGCCCTCCAAAGCCGGTGGTTTGCCGGTCCCCCGGTAGGACTTCATCCTTCGTTTAATTTCACTGATAATCTTTTTGACAGTGGGTGCCAAATCTTCTTCCGACAGGTCAAGCCGGCTCAGTAAATTTTCATTATAGATCACCGTACCGTCTTCGGTAACGGCTCCGACGGCCACCTCGGGATTTTGTGGCGCCCCCACTTTTTTGGGAATGATAATGTCAAGGGGGATGTCCAGTATCTGGGCCACCTGGGCTCCCACCACCACACCTCCCCTGGGAACGGCGATAACGATACCGTCCTGAATTTGCAATTTTTTCAGGGCCTCGCCCAACCTTTGTCCTGCATCAATCCGATCTTTAAACAAAAGAAACCCTCCTTGTATCAATAAGGTGGGCCAATCAGGGGTTTCTTATTCAGACTTTTTCAAGGGATCTCTGAACGGCCTTTACTTCTTCATCGGCCAGGCTGTAATCTGATGTACCCTTTCGAATGGGTTTGGCATAAATTCTGGTTTCATCCCTGCCGTATAGACCGGTCAAGACCACCCCGTCCCCTCTGCGATCCAACAATGCCATGGAAAAACTCAGGTCACTGCCCATGTTGTCGAAGGCATTAAAACGGATCAAGCCCGGGTTATGAACACACTGCGCCACCTGTTCTTTTAAAATATCCTGTTCCCGTTTCAGCTCCTGTTCTTTTGCCTTCAGTTTTTTAACATCGCCGGCGTAATTTTGTAAAATTTCTTCCAAATCCGCACCGGAAGGCCCCCGTGTTAAAAGGCGGTACCGCCGGTTGACATCCTTAAAACGGCGGAACAGGATCACCTGGCTGATGAAAAGAAGAAAAATGATCACCGCCAGCACCAAAATAATAATGGATGAATTTATTTCAATTATTTGCCATAAATTATTCACGGCGTTACCACCCTTTTATTTTTTGCGCTATACTAATGTTGGCACAACTTGTCTGCAAGGACCTGATAAGGATTACTAAATAACATCCGAGGAACATTATACCAAAGAATTTTGAACTACAACAGCCAAAATAATTAACAGGGGTGTTTTTTTGAAAATTTTATTTATCGATTGCTTTAGCGGCTTTACCCTGGACATGCTTTTAGGGGCGCTGCTGCAGCTGGGTGTTGAAGAAGACTTTTTACAGGCTCAACTGGCCAAGATCTCTACCGGCAGCTGCCGTATCAAATTTTATGACGAAGAAAGCTTGCCGGTTACAGCAAAACGGGTTGAGGTGTCGTGCGTTGACCCGTCCCCTGATGATCGTCCACAACAGATCATTGGCCTGCTGGAAAACAGCGGTCTCAGTCCTTTTGTAAAAAAAATTACCTCGGAGACATTCCTCCGTCTGACCATGACCCAGGCAAGGGTGACCGGGCAGCCGTTGGAACAGATTGCTATTGAAAATTCACTACATTCTCTGATATTGCTTGTTGGCATAGCCGCCTGTATCGAACACCTGGCTCCGGATAAAATTATCATGCAATCCCTCCCCCTGGGTTCCGGTCTGGTCAAAAACAATGACACCTGGCTGCCGGTGCCCACCCCTGTCACTGCTGAACTGGTGAAGGGGCTGCCGGTGAAAATAGGCCCGGTGGAGGGCGAACTGGTCCGCCCTGTCGAGGCGTCTCTCATCAATGTGCTGGTGGATGAGTTTGCTTCGCTGCCGGTGATGACACCCCTGGTCATTGGTTATGGAAAGGGCGGGCTTTCATTACCCATTCCACACCTGCTCAGGGTGATGCTTGGCCGGACAGATACTCCCACCCGTTACTCGGACGAAATTGCTGCCCTGGAAACCAACATCGACAATATGAATCCGGAATTTTTTCCTTATATTATGGAAAAATATTTCAGCCAGGGAGCCCTGGATGTCTTTCTTACCCCCATCATTATGAAAAAAGGCCGGCTCGGCACGAAGTTATCGGTGCTTTGTAAGCCCGGTGATGTCAAGATTTTTGCGGAGTTGATTCTCAAAGAGACATCTTCCCTGGGGGTGCGCATTGGTTATCAAAACAGAATTATCGCCTTGAGGGAAACCGCCAAAGTAAATACCTCCTATGGACCCATCGGTATAAAAATTGCCCGTTTGGCCCCCGGGGAACCTGTCCTTCGGATTACCCCGGAATACGAAGATTGTAAAGCCGCTGCAAAGACGTACGGTATTCCCATCAGCCGGGTTTATCAGGAAACATTGAAGGCAGCGGAAGCTTTACAGGAATCTTTGGAACCGTAATTTACTGTTTTCATCACGAAAAAGGGCCTGAAAAGTTCAGACCCCTTTTCTACTTTATTAAACCTTACAGATACATACCCCGATCAGTCCCGGCCCGGTGTGTACGCCGATGACAGGGCCCACCTACCCGGTATTGGTCTCTTTCACATTGGGCAGGGCCTTTATTTTAGTAAGCAGTTCCTGGTTTCTGAAAGCTAAACATATCTGATTTATACAGGATAATCCAGATTCATTTAGCTTTCTCTCCCGTCGACTAACGAGAGGCAGTATCACAGGATTCAACTGCTAGGCCATAAGCTCTCGCTTATGTTCCGGGTGGATCAACCCCGCAGGGTTCCCCGCCGCTGCCTAAAGCAAACGTACTGCCCGGAGAAGGTGTTACCTCCACCTGGATTGATAGTATTCCATGCCCGACTTTCACAGCGTGTCTTTGCGACATGGAAATATTTA
>JBFMCH010000081.1:0-9042 GCA_040754595.1 Bacillota bacterium | reverse complement strand
GATAAAGCCGCTGCCCGGGCCCGGCGCAAGTCCTTGTGTGGCAGATCAAGGGTATTCTGGTCGTTGGTGTACGAATGTACTGTAGTCATTAAACCTTTAACAATGCCAAAGTTATCGTTGATAACCTTTACAACCGGTGCCAGGCAGTTGGTGGTACATGAAGCATTGGAAATAATATGATGGCTGGCAGGATCGTACTTGTCATGGTTTACACCCATAACGATAGTAGCATCAGGTTCCTTAGCCGGAGCAGTGATAACTACTTTTTTAGCGCCGGCATTCAAGTGCCTGGCAGCATCGTCCCGTGAGGTGAACCGTCCGGTGGATTCAATAACAATATCGACGCCCAGGTCCCCCCAGGGAAGTTTTTCCGGGTCAGCCTCAGCAAATATCTTGACTTCTTTGCCACCAATAATCAAAGAGTCTTCAATAGCTTCAACATCCATGTCAAGAGTTCCGTGTACAGAGTCATATTTCAACAGATGCTTAAGAGTTTCAGAGTATGTGCGGTCGTTTACTGCCGCATAATCAAGTCCGGGTTTCTGCTCCGGGGCTTTAATGCGGCGTGATTTATGGTTAACCCCAACTACTTCAATATCCCCGTTTTTTATAGCAGCCCGTAGTACAAGGCGACCTATTCTCCCAAAACCGTTAATACCGATTTTCACCCCATTGGCAACAAGCAACTCCTTTCAAATTATAAGATTAAGAATATTTTTAATAACATAGAGAATAATTCATAAAATATGAAGTTTACTCCATCACCAGGTGCGGTTTGTTTGGCAGGTGGTGAATTGCCCTAATAAACCTCATTGTTTTGGTTTTGGCTCTCATTACGATGGTATTGGTTTCAACACGCTCGTTACTTAAAAAACGTACACCCTTAAGAAGTTCACCATCCGTTACACCGGTTGCTGCAAAGATAGCATCGTCACTTCTTACCAGATCTTCCATGTACAATATCTGCCTCGGGTCTTTCAAACCCATTTCCACACAGCGGCGGTACTCTTCATCATCCTTCGGCACTAAGCGGGCTTGCATTTCTCCACCCAGACACTTCAGTGCAACAGCAGCGATAACACCCTCCGGCGCACCGCCGGTACCTACAAACAAGTCAATGCCGGTTTCATCCAACCCTGTGGCAATGGCTGCGCCAACATCTCCGTCACCAAACAACCGCACCCGGGCGCCTGCTCTGCGCACCGCTTCTATGATCTGTTGATGGCGCTGGCGCTCCAGTATCATCACCGTTAAGTCACTTATGTTTTTACTGTTGGCTTCGGCCACTATTTTTAAAGTATGGTCAATGGGGTCGTCGATATGAATTTTCCCTGCCGCTTTGGGCCCCACAGCAATTTTCTCCATATACATATCAGGGGCATGCAATAGGCCTCCCCGGTCAGCAATGGCCACCACTGCCATGGCATTGCTGTAACCTTTGGCCACCATGTTGGTTCCCTCCAGGGGATCTACAGCCACGTCCACTTTGGGAGACGATGCCTGTCCCAATTTTTCTCCGATATACAGCATTGGAGCTTCGTCCATTTCACCTTCACCGATAACCACCGTACCGTCCATATCTATTGAATCAAACATCGCCCGCATGGCGCTGGTTGCTGCCTGGTCTGCTTCTTCTTTTTTGCCCCGGCCCATCCAGCGGGCAGCAGCTATGGCAGCCACTTCGGTAACCCGCACAATCTCCATAGCCAGTTCGCGGTCCATATATCTCATACCCTTCAAAATTATTTTTTCCAGAGAGAACTGTTTCCCATGTACATGGCAGTTCCAGGACCAGGTTTCTTCCGCCTACCGAAACCGGCTCAAGCCCAGGCTTTCCCTCAACACCTTCGCTCTGTGACGGGAAAGTGGAACCGCACTGCGCTGTACATCATTTAATACAAGGTTATATGTCCCTTTAGCAAAAGGCACAATCTCTTTGATGTCTTTTAAATTAACAATGTAACACCGGTGAGCACGAAAGAATCCCAGGGGTTTGAGGCGACTTTCCAGTTCATCCAAGGTTAAGCGGGTGACAAATTTTTTGTTATGCGTTTGAATATATATACGACTTTGCTCGGTATATAAAAATACAATATCCCGGGTTGGCACTAAAACCATTTTTCCGGCCGGGGTTTGGGCCGGAATCCGGTCAATGCCGGAAGCCTGGACGTGGACCTGCGCAGTCACGTCTTTTACACCGACCCGCTGGCGTACCTTTTGCAGGATGCGGCGCAAACTCTCTTCCTTAACAGGTTTTAATAGGTAGTCAACGGCATCCACGTCAAAGGCTTCTGCGGCATAGTCTTCGTAAGCGCTTACAAAAATAATGTGGGGGTTGCGCGGTAAGCGACGGATGGCAGCACTAAGTTCCAACCCGCTCATTCCCGGCATCATAATATCCAGAAAAAGAAGATGGTAGTCAATGGATCGGATTAATGCCAAAGCTTCCCGGGCGTTGGTAGCCTCACCAACCACCTCAATGTCAGTAAATTGGCTGAGCAGGTAACGCAGTTCCTGCCGGGCAGCATACTCATCATCTACAATGAGAGTCCTACATTTTCTCACCTCATTCCCCCCCTACGTAAGCGAATTGAGTAAAGTTTTCTATGACCGCACCGTTATCGCTGCAGATATGTGCCGTCCATTTCGTTAATTTTGCCTGCCCGCCGGGTGTGTCACCCACCGGCAATTTGAACTTACTTATTTTGTACTTTCATCCTCAAGTCTTGATGCAGACTAAGGTGGAGTGTGCCGCCGCCCGGAGGTCATGTATGGCGGTCGCAATATCCGGGGCGGTAAAAATGGCTGATCCGGTCACCAGTACTCCCGCACCGGCCCGGACAACCGCCGGTGCGGTGTTTACGTTTATACCTCCGTCAACTTCTATTTCAAATTTTAGGGCATATTTTGCCCGCAAATCACACAGTGCCTCCAGTTTTGAAACAATTTCGCCAATGAAGCGTTGCCCCCCGAAACCGGGGTTTACTGTCATTAAAAGTACCAGGTCCACTGTGGGAAGAATTGGTTCCACCAGGGCTAAAGGTGTGGCCGGGTTTAACGCTATCCCGGCCAGCGCACCCTTTTCTTTGATACGGGTAACGGTGCGGTGAAGGTGGGTACAGGCTTCCACGTGTACCGTTACCAGGTCTGCCCCTGCAGCAATAAATTCTTCAATATAATAATCCGGTTTTTCTATCATCAGGTGTACGTCGAAGACAAGGCGGGAGTGCGGTCTAAGCGATGCCACCACCGGAGGGCCGATGGTGATGTTAGGAACGAAATGACCGTCCATAACGTCAATGTGCAGGTATTCCACCCCTGCCTCTTCAACGGCCGCCACCTGTTCGCGCAGGCGGGAAAAATCCGCTGATAAAATGGAAGGTGCAATTTTAACCAACATAATCCCCTCTTTTGCCTATTTTGCTCTATCCTTTTCCACCGGTTAGCATTTGGTGAACAATGTCGCAAATGTATGCGGTCGGTCACAGACCCCCGGCACTATGTCCCTGTCTCTTTGTCTTCCGGCAGGTCGATGAACCGTTCTTTTAGTTTCCGCATCACCTGCGGCATAGTGGTGTATTCCATCTCGTCCAGGTGCAGGCGGTGCGGTTCAAAGGGACCCATCCGGCGCATGTAATCGGCAATATCAAGGGCCACCTGCCGGGCGTTGTCAAAGGCCGGGTCTGCAAACATATCCTGCGGCCCCACCAGTTTACCGCCGGCCAGTTGAAAGCCCAGGGCAATCACCCGCGGCGGGCCGTCGAATCTGACAGGGTGGGCATCTTTCACCTCCACCGGTAACAGCGGACCGGTATGGGACCCGCGCAGCCAGCCGGCCACCAGGTGCGGGTGGGAAAAGGCCTCAAGAACTTCTCCCAGGGAGGGGTATCCGGTCTGGCAGCGCACAATGCACACCGGGTCGTCTTTGCCAACGTATCTACCTGCTACGCGGTAGAGGGGCTGGGCACTGGAAACGGCCGCGATCTCGCTGGTGCCCCGGTGGTAGACGCTCTTAATGACGAACCTCCCCGGCGCACCGATAAAGACCAGCATGTCGTAAATTTCTTCGGGTGCCGCAAAGTTGATCTTCTTGTTTTCGGCCAGATCGTATACTTCGAAGTTGAAACCGCAGTGCATACTGGGGTCGATAATCAGGCTGGTGGTGTTAAAGGGATCTGCAAAAATCTTGTACAGGGGGAGGTTCCATGCACCAGGCTTTGTCTTGTCGGCCATTAGGATGATGACGGTCTCACTCTTGCGCTCTTCTATTTCCATCTCTGCTACTCCCGGCCCGAGACCTTTAATGTTGCCGGCAAAAGCATCAGAGAGTAGGTCCTGCCCGGCGCCGCAAAGTTTTAATTTTTTGGCGACTTCTGTGCAGGCTGAAAGGGTATTCCTCGCCAGCCGTCCAATTTCTCCACTGTTGCACCCCAGTTCATGGGTAAGGATGAGGTTGATATCGTCTCCCACGTAGGTCACGTGGTGGTCGATCAGAAGCGGGCTGGCATCCAATTCTTCACAGGCTTTTTTCAGCAGTTCGGGGTGAACTCCGGAGTGCCCGACAAAGCCCCCCACGTCCGCTTTAATAACGCTTAACGTGATTTTTTTCTCTATTTTCTCTATTTTGTTCTCTCCTTTCCATTGGTTAATATTTGGCGGACAGTGTCGCAAATATTTTCCGGCGTGAGGCCGTAGTGGGTCAACAGGGCGGCCGCATCACCAGACTGTCCGAACAGGTCGGGAACACCAACCCGGTGCACGGGTACCGGATGATGGGATGCCAGTGCTTCGGCCACCGCACCGCCAAGACCGCCGATGACGCTGTGCTCTTCTACGGTGACTACAACGCCCGTACGGGCCGCACTCTGCACCAGTGTCTCTGTATCCAGAGGCTTGATGGTGCTTACATTGATAACTTCGGCGTCGATACCCTCCTCCGCCAGTTTCTCCGCTGCCCGCAGGGATTGTTCCACCATGAACCCGCAGGCCGCCAGGGTTATATCTCTACCCGGTCGCATGATCTTTGCTCTGCCAATTGTGAAGGGCTCTTCGTCTGATGTAATTACCGATGTTGCCAGGCGGCCCAGCCGGAGGTAAACCGGCCCGTCATACCGGGCCACGGCAAGGGTAGCCTGGTAAGCTTCCTCGGCGTCTGCAGGTACCACCACCTTCATCCCCGGCATCGCCCGCATCAGAGCTATGTCGTCCAACGCCTGATGGGTGGCTCCGTCTTCGCCCACTGTAATCCCAGCGTGGGTAGCGCAGATTTTTACGTTAAGGCCGGTGTAGGCAACGGATTGAAAGATCTGGTTTAACGCCCGCTGAGTGGCAAAAATAGCAAAGGTGGAGGCAAAAACGATCTTGCCGGTGCAGGCCAGGCCGGCGGCCACACCTATCATATTGGCCTCAGCTATCCCAAGGTTGAAAAATCGTTCCGGATATGCATCGGCAAACAGGGCTGTTTTGGTGGACTTGGACAGGTCGGCGTCCAGTACCACCACCCGGTGGTCCCTGTGCCCCAAATCCACCAGGGCCCGCCCGTACCTATCGCGGGTAGCTTCTTTGGTCGGTTGTTTGGTGCTCATAACACTATTCCCCCAGTTCTTCCAGTGCCTTTTCTCGCTGTTTCCGGTCCGGCGCTTTTCCGTGCCATTCTACCGCCCCTTCCATAAAGGTGACACCTTTACCTTTGACTGTGCGAGCGATGATGGCTGTAGGTTTGTGAGCGTAGGCCACGCTGTCCAGGGCCTGGAAAAGTTCTGAAAAGGAGTGGCCGTCTACTTCCACAACGTTCCACCCAAAGGCTCGCCACTTCTGAGCCAGGGGGGAAAGGGTCATCACTGTTTCTGTGGATCCGTCTATCTGCAGGCCGTTGCGGTCTACTATGGCCACCAGGTTGTTCAGTTGGTAGTGACCGGCGGCCATGGCGGCCTCCCATATTTGTCCTTCCTGACACTCACCGTCGCCCAGCAAAACGTATACCCGGCAATAACGGTGGTCCAGGCGGGCGCCCAGGGCCATGCCCACTCCCACCGACAGACCCTGACCCAAAGAACCCGTACTCATTTCCACACCGGGCACTTTACGCATGTCGGGGTGGCCTTGCAACAGCGAACCCAGCCGGCGCAAGCTTGAAAGTGTTTCTACCGCAAAGTACCCCCGCTCGGCCAAGGTGGCGTAAAGGACCGGTGCCGCATGCCCTTTGGAAAGAATAAAGCGATCTCGCTCCGGATCGTTGGGGACATTAGGATCTATTTTCATCACCCCAAAGTAGAGGGTGGTGAGTATTTCTACCGCTGAAAGGGATCCTCCAGGGTGTCCGGAGCCAACCTCAGCTATCATGTTGACTATATGCCGGCGAATGGCCTGGGCTCTTTTTTCTAAATCCAGGTATGTTTCTCTTCCGACAGAGCTAGCTGTTGACAGCATAATAACCCCTCTCTTCCCAATACCTAGACTTGTGTTTGTTTCCACGTCTGGCCACCAGCAGTAGCATAAACCCAAAGGGTGTCAATTCTTTTTCTTCTGCTTTTTCTCCCCATCCAAGGGCGTCTGCCACTGCTTCCAGCACCGGCGGTGTTATTTCTTCTGTCAGTTCTACCACGTTCATCTCCCGTCCCCAATACCATTCTTTAAAGCAGCGGCAGGGCAATATACCCCTGGAGTGCAGGGTAATCAGCCGGTGTACGATGTCGTTGGCCCCCGTCCGTTCCGCCAGGCGAACTTTTATCGCCTCTGTAGACTGCCCGTTTACGGTGTGCGGGAGAAGTGATATCACCAGGTCAGCATGCCTCATCTGCGGTTCTACAAAGTTGCGGATGTCTCGCTGCCGCTGCCTGATTTCTTGCACAACTTGTTCCACGGTGTATCCCCGATGAGCGGCATCCCGTTGGATCTTCCAGCGTATTTTTAGATCCCGGTGGGTATCGTAGTAGATTTTATAGTCGTATGTTTCTCCCAGTTTCTCGAATAAAAAGGAATGCAGTCCTTCGCAGATCACGAATTCCCGGGGTTTTACCCATTCCGGCTCCCCAAAGGTGCCGGTGTCGTGGTCGTAAACGGGCTTGAGAATTTTTTCTCCCCGGCGCAGCCGCTCGACATGTTCCATAAACAGCCCCAGGTTATTTGCCCGCGGGTTTAACGGGGTAATGCCAACTGCTTTCCGCTCGGCCCGGTCAAGGGAATGGTAGTCGTCCAAACCGATCACCGTTACCCGCTCTTTGCCTAAAAGTTGAGCCAGGTTGTTTACAAAAGTGCTCTTGCCTGCCCCGCTGTCCCCTACTATTCCGATAAGTGTGGTTTTCCGTCTCATCATTATTACATACCTCCTTACCTACAACGGTGCCAATGTGCAGTTGGTCCATTCCTGCCAGGCGGCTCAGTTTGGCCAGGGTCAGCATGCTGATCCCGTGCCGTTTGCTGTGCGCAAAGGCTGCATACATTGCCCGGTGTGCATGAATTACCAGTCCCAGTTTCTTATTGGCTTCCCTTAGGGTGCTGTACCGGAAAACCGCAGGTTACGATGTTTTGAGTTTATCCCGCCAACCCGGGTACAGCCGGTCTGCATCTTGAGGAAAGGACTCGAAGGCTCGGGCGAGTTCCTTGTGCTCCTTGGCGTATTCCACCAAATCGATTCCCTTTATCCATGCCTCGTGGGCCTGTCGCAAGGAAAGCGCGCCGGCGGTCGGGCCGTCGATATGGCCAAAGGCGCCGCCGCCCGAGGTCTGGCAGATGTTCGAATGGCCCAGGTTGTTAAAAAATCCGGGCAGCCTCAGGGCGTTCATGCCTCCAGAGATCATGGGCGTGGTTGCCTTGAACCCGTACCATTTCTGTTTGAAATAGGGCCCTTGGGCCTCTTCCCGTTCCAGCATGTAGGCCATGATTTTGTCCGCCGGGTCCCCCTCCATCTTGCCGAAACCCATGGTCCCGGTGTGGATGCCAGAAGCGCCCTGCAACCGGGCCATCTTGCTCAGGACAAAGGCGGTGTAGCCGCGTTTGGCCTGGGGCGAAGTGACTGCCCCGTGGCCGGCCCGGTGGTAGTGCAGGAACTGGTCCGGGAAGTTTCGCCGGGCCGTGGTGATGGCCGTTGGACCGGCAACATAGCCGTCGATCAGAAAGGCGACGTGGCTGGCGTTCTCGCCGAAAACCTCCAGGATGTACTCACCGCGGGCGATGATCTCGGCAGGGTCGTCGGCCGTGATGTTGGCCGAGAAGATCTTGGCCTCGCCCGTTTTGTCCTGGGCCCGTTTCATGGCATCGGACACGGCCTTCATCGTTTCCTTGAGCGGAGCAAAGGGTTGGTTGCCCTGGGGCTCGTCGTTCTTGACGAAATCGCCGCCCAGCCAGAATTGGTAGCAGGCCTCAGCAAAAGGGGCGGGCCTCAGGCCGAGCTTTGGCTTGATGATTGTCCCGACGATCATGCCTCCGTTTTCCAGGGGCCGCCCCAGGATGCGCCAGAAATCCACGATGTTACGGGCCGGGCCGTCGAAGAGCTGCAGGTATTCCCGAGGAAAATAGAAATCGTGCATCTTGGCGTACTCGACGTCGCCCATGCCCTGGTTGTTGCCGATGGCCAGGGTCAGGAATGAGACCAGCATAGCCCGTCCGTCGATGATGTTCCGGTCGAAAAGCTCCAGGGGGTAGGCGATTTTCATAAGATAGTCGCCGCTGTCGGTCTCGCTGAGTTCATAAACCAGGGCGTCCACACCCTTGGTGAAATCGTCCGTGGTGCAGACCTCCACGTTGGTTCCCGTGGACGATTCGGCCGCAAAATGGGCGGCCACCTCCATGTGCCCGTAACCCTGCTTGGGTTTCATGATGTAGGCGCACAGAACATGCTTTCCCCCGTCAAGGAGTTCCTTTTCCTTGAGGTCCAGATTCGTATATCGGCTTGATTGATTATAAAGAAATGACATTGTTCTGCCTCCTGTTTTCAAAATCGCTCTCCTGAGGAAGGTAATCCAACTCAACAAAGTTACTACTGTAACGCATTGACTCATCTCTCCTTTACAATAATGTTAATAAAACTATATTTTTTTATTT
>JBFMCH010000080.1:0-2075 GCA_040754595.1 Bacillota bacterium | reverse complement strand
CTACATCGGTCTATGTACGGGAGAAAGCAGGGGTTTTGACCGACTAGCTTAAAAACCGCTGCACGGGGAAATGTGCGCCAATAAATGGCGTTCGGAAGAAAAATGGATTATGTACGCTTACCGGCGTACTGAAGAGAATTAATTAATATACATGCATTTTGCGTGTGTGAGAAACGGAATATATTAGCGGTATCACTTGTGATGCCCTTTTAAGAAAGACACTTTGGCAGATAAAACGAGCGTGAAAAACGACTTGTTCTGTTGACGTGTCTTTTTCGCGTTTATTGCCCCTGCGGGCGTTGGAAATCAGCGCCTGCGGGATAACCCGGGCGCTTTATTTTATTAAGAAAGGAGCGTGCCGGAATGAAAGGGGTAAACAAGAATGACAAGGGAAGAAGTGGCAAAAATTGTGGAAGGACTGTCAAAAGAAGACCAACTCTGGCTTTTAAACGAAATCATACGGCGGTTCTGGCCGGAATTCAAAGGAAAGCCGGTGGCGTTTTATGACCCATCGGGATTTTACGACGACTGGGACGATAAGGAAGTTGACGAATACTACCAAAAAAAATGGGATGACTTACAAACCGGGGGACATCGTAATAGCCAAGATTAGCTTCTCGGAAGCCAACTCTGGCAATGCAAAGGTACGACCGGTCCTGGTGGTAAGCACAGAAAGTCATAATAAAAACAGAAATGATTTAGTGGTATTAAAAATATCATCTAAATCAATTTCTGATACCAGGTGGGAAATTCCTATCAAAGAGGCAAAACAAACCGGTCTGATAATGCCATCAAAGATAGTTTGCGATGGAGTAAAGACGGTTTGTAAAGAAGATGTGAAGTTTATTGGCAGGTTAGATAGGTTAACTCTGAAAAAAGTCAAGAAAAACCTGGAAAACCTGCTGTTTGGCATATGAAAATAAAAGTATCAGAAGGATAACAAGATTTGGCGGCCCGGCCCGCTTTACCCAAAATCTCTTCAAGGAGGTGAATTGGGGAGGGCCGGCTGGTGGCCCGCCCCGCATGTTTATGATTAAACTTACGCGCAAAGACGGAAAGATTGAATGGTTAAACTTCGAGACCATCAACAGGATGATAACCTACGGATTAAGCGTCCTGAATTAGAAGAAAGATAGCAGGGAGGTGACTTGCCGGGTAATAATTGCCCGGCAGGGCAATCCCGGCGAAATCATATGACAACTGTATATCAAATGGTAACGGATGAAATAATCAAAAAACTGGAGATGGGAGTAATCCCCTGGATAAAGCCGTGGCGTGATGCCATTGCGGTAAACTGGAAAACCCAAAAACCCTACCGGGGCATAAACGCCTTACTTCTCGACCCCGGCGAATACCTAACTTTTAAACAAGTACAGGAAGCCGGCGGAAAGGTCAAAAAAGGCGCGAAATCCCATATGGTAGTTTTTTGGAAGTGGATCGAAAAGCAGGATGAGAAAACTGGCGAAACTGAAAAAATCCCTTTCCTTCGGTATTACAGGGTGTTCGAGTTAAGCCAGGTTGAAGGACTTAAAAGTAAAAGAAAAGATTCTGAAACCTTCAAACACAACCCAATAGAAGCGGCTGAAAAAATAATGGAAAATTATAAATCTCGTCCTTCAATAATTTTCACACCAGAAAAAGCCTCTTATAACTCTTTAACAGACGTTATAAAGGTTCCGGCATTAAACGAATACCAGCAACCCGAGGAATACTACAGCACTCTGTTTCACGAGGCTATTCACAGCACTGGGCATAAAAGCAGGTTAAATCGGGCCACACTTACGGAAAAAACAGCCTTCGGTTCCGAAAGTTACAGCAAAGAAGAATTGATAGCCGAAATTGGTGCGGCTATGCTCTGTGCAACAGTAAAAATTGAAAACTGCACATTGGAGAACTCGGCGGCCTATATTCAATCTTGGCTTCGGGTGTTGAAAAAAGACAGCCGCATAGTAGTCATGGCGGCTAGCCAGGCACAAAAGGCGGTCGATTATATCCTGGGCAACCAGGAAGATTCTGACGAAGTAAATTAATTTTCCAGGCGGCCCGGCCCGCCTTAACTCACATTATTTAAGGAG
>JBFMCH010000079.1:0-18753 GCA_040754595.1 Bacillota bacterium | reverse complement strand
ACTAATAGATCGAGGTCTTGACCTAATTTGAGATGTGAGAAGTGAGAGGTAGGAAGTGAGAGCTAAACACCATCATTTCTCCTTAAGATACGACCTTACTTAAGAGCTGTTCAGTTTTCAGGGAATGAAAACTCTTTGATAAGGGGGGGAGCCCAAAAGCTGAAGGCGATTGCTGAAGGCTGATGGCCAGACCCCAAAGACAATCCCAAAAGATTTTCTGGTGGCGATACCGGAGGGGGTACACCTGTTCCCATCCCGAACACAGCAGTTAAGCCCTCCAGGGCCGATGGTACTCGGGGCGCAAGCCCCCGGGAGAGTAGGTCGTCGCCAGAGTAATTTTAAACACCCGCAGTTATTGACTGCGGGTGTTTTGCATGTTTGGGAAAGCCGTTGATATTTGCTAAACAGCAACAACGAGTGATTCCTAATGAAGATTGGGATGAATTATAGCTGTCTCGTAAGAGACAGTAGTTTAATTTTCAAATAAAAATTTTTAAAGTATTAAAGGATGTTTATTTCTCGGTGCAGCAAAATGAAATCTACGCCCTGGAAATCGCAAAGGCCCTGTCCAAGCAAGCCAGGTTGTTGATTATGGACGAACCCACAGCGGCTTTGACCGAGGCGGAGAAAGAAAAATTATTTGATATCATGCAGTCCCTGGTGAATCAGAGCGTTTCGATTATCTATATTTCACACCGAATGGAGGAACTGTTCCAAATCTGCCACCGGGTGACCGTTTTAAGGGACGGTGAATTTATCGCCACCCGTGACATCGCCGGCACTTCCATTGACCAACTGGTAGCCCTGAAGGATTTATGCCATCGGCGGCAATGAAGAAGCCACCCGCCTGAGCGTATTAAGACCAACCGGTATAAGATTCTGGTCTACTCCATCAGCGGACTGCTGGCAGGTTTAGCAGGGGCCATTTTGATTTAATCTGTCGATCAAACCCTATTTTTTCTTCTGAATCCTAATACATCACCACCACCGCGCCCACAAAGATTAAATAAAAAATGCTGTTAAAGGCCAGGGTTATGGGTCGAATTTCACTCCGTAGATTTAAAAGAACTAGGACTGTACCGGCGGCAACAAGGGCCAGCACGGCGCAGAGAATGCCCAGTGGAGATAACTTCCAGGGAGTCAGCACGATGCCCAGGGCCGGGATCAGGGAACTCTGAAAAACCATAGCGCCGGTAATGTTCCCCAGGGCCAGCGTGTCTTTACCCTGGCGCACCCAGATGACGCTGTTGAACTTTTCCGGCAGTTCGGTGGCAATGGGAGCGATGATTAAGGACAAAATAAAGGCCGGCACACCCCAGATGGAGGCCAAAACTTCAATTTCTTTGACAAATAGATGGGCGCCGATCACAATGCCAATCAAGGCGATGACCACCTGCAGGGAAACAATGGGGATGCCGGGATTCGGGTGGCGCCTTGCCAAATACAAGGGATTATGGGCTTCGCACTGGCCGCCTTCACAGTGCAGGGTCTTGTAGACATAATAAAAATAAGCCGCCACCAAAAATAAAGCCACCAGAGGTTTAAAACCGTCCGAGAAGATTCCTGCCACCACTGCCACGGCATAGACCAGCACAAAAAATTTGAGGTCACGGTTCATAACTTCCCTGTCAATAAACATACTTTGCCGGGCCTTTCCTTTCACTTTCCAGGTCATAGCGGCAAAACCCGTAATGCCCAGGGCCAGGGTGGACAACATAAAGGGCGCTCCCAGAATAGCTCCAATGCCTACATCTTCCGCCATATCTCCTGTGCCGAACAGTATGGCAATGACCGGGATCATGGTTTCCGGCAGGGCGGTACCCACAGCGGCCAAAAGACTCCCCACCGCCCCTTCAGAAAGATGTAATTTTTTCCCCAACCATTCAATTCCATTGGTAAAGACCTCTGCGCTGAGCAAAATAATAGCCAGACTGGCAAGCAAAAGGAGGTATGTCATCTATGCTGTCGGTCCTTTCTGTAGAATCTATGCCTTAAGTTCCCCATGTTGCCGCCCTGTCATACTGAAAGGCAAACAGATTAAAACGGATGTTGATCAAAAACTCTCTTCCACTGCAAGATACGGTTGAAAATAGCTGCACTTAGCAGGGATTTACCATATTTAAACGAAATAGGTTTTAAAACTAAACACGGGAGATGATTGAGATGGAAAACTTGTGGGCCCCCTGGCGGTCTATCTATATCGGCAAGCCACAGACCGGCTGTATTTTCTGTGAAAAACTAAACTCTGATGAGGATAAAGAGAACCTGGTGGTTTACCGGGGAGACAAAACCTTTGTCATCATGAATTTATACCCCTATAATAACGGGCACCTGCTCATTGCACCGAAAAGGCATGTGGGGGACATCACCGAACTGACAGAGGAGGAACTCCTGGAATTAAATAAAATGACCCGCTTTATGGTGCAATCTCTGCGCCGGGCCTTTGGCAATCCCCATGGTTTTAACATTGGAATGAACCTTGGCAAGGTGGCGGGGGCCGGCATTCCCGGACATCTCCATGTACACATTGTTCCCCGCTGGGAAGGTGACGCGAATTTTATGGCAGTCATCGGGGATACCAGGGTCATTTCCGAGGGGCTGCAAAGGACCTATGAAAAAATAACCTGGGCAATTACGGAGCTGGAGAAGGAAATGCAGCCTTTATCATAACCAGGAGAATCTTGCATAAAATTTCAAATTTCAGATCATCATAAACCCAGCAATAATTTACGCGGATATTCATTTCTTTCGGCCCTTGCACCGCAAGGGTTATTTTTTGCTCTGCAAGTTGTTGCTTTTTGACACACGAACCTTTAAAATTACTGTAATGAAGGCAGAAGGGAAAACATTCCATGAAGCAGATATGTCTTATGGGAGGAACCTTTGACCCGATCCACTACGGACACCTGGTGGTGGCGGAAGAAGTTCGCCAGAAGTTTGGTATTCAAAAGGTCATTTTCATCCCTGCGGCCAGGCCTCCCCATAAAATGGGTCAGGAAATATCCGAACCACATCACCGGGTAAACATGACTCGCCTGGCCACTGCCAGCAACAGGTATTTTGAAGTATCCACCATCGAAATTGAGAGACAGGGACTTTCTTATACCATTGACACGGTTCAAGAAATAAAATCTATCTATAAGATCGAAACCGTCTATTTCATTACCGGGGCGGATGCCGTTCTTGAGATTCTAACCTGGAAAGAAGCCGAGAAGTTATTGAACATGTGTACTTTCATTGCTGCCACCAGACCAGGCTATAATCTGAACAACCTTAAAGAAACACTGAAATCCTTACCGGGAGAGATCTTTAAAAAAACACTGCCCCTTGAGGTGCCGGCTTTGTCTATTTCTTCCAGTGATATACGGCAAAGGGTGAGGGAAGGCAGGAGTATTAAATACCTGCTGCCGGAGCCGGTGGAACAATACATCAAGGAAAATAAGATTTATTTATAAAAGGATGTTTTGTAAAAATTGTTACATTGATGTATTTGATTGGATACCTTATTTGCCAATCATAGGTAAAAACCTGCAGGTTTTTACTAAACCGTGAATGCACGCTCTGCATAGTGAATGTAAAGATGACACTATGCAACTCACGGGTTCTTAAAAAGCAACGATCTTTTATAAAACAGCGTTAAAACAGCGTTTCCCTCAAATGGAAATATCTTAGTCTACCTGCCACTGCATTTCGTTAATGGCTTCTGCAAATAATACAATCACAGAAACAAGTATTACAGAACCATTGGAAAGAGGTGACGATAGTGGCAACTTTATACGTAGGTAACCTACCCTGGGGTACCAAGGCGGAAGATCTGCAGGATGCTTTTTCCCAATATGGTGAAGTGTTAAGCAGTCGGGTGATTACCGACCGTGAGACCGGTCGTTCACGTGGCTTTGGTTTCGTTGAGGTAAACGACGCTGATGTAGAGAAAATGGTAGCAGCGTTAAACGGTACCGAATTGGGTGGTAGGGTTATCACCGTAAACGAAGCAAAAGCCCGCGAAGCAAGGGCTTAAAGGATGACTAAACCTCCATTCCCCTGGGATCGGAGGTTTTTTCTCTATAAATCTATGGTTTGGAGGAAACCAATGTTCAATGAGGAATATATTAAAGCAAAAATCAGTATTTCAATGCCGGAACACCGTTTGCGGCACTCCCTGGGCGTAGCGGAAACCGCCGAAAAACTAGCCTGGCGGTTTGGCGCAGATCCCCAGAAAGCCCGTCTGGCAGGGATGCTGCATGATGTTGCCAGGGACTTTGACGACAGTGAAATGCTGCGGAGAGCCAAAGAAGCCAAACTGCAGGTCAGTGAATACGGCTTTGCCATGCCCTTGCTTTTACACGGCCCGGTGGGCGCCGTTATGGTCAGGGATGAATTTGGCATAACAGACCCGGAGATACTCAATGCCATTGCGCTGCATACGGTGGGTTCCGAATATATGAGTCAATTGGATAAAGTACTGTTTGTGGCGGACAAAATTGAACCGAACCGCCGTCACGGCGCCGTGCAGGAAATTCGCAGGCAGGCCGAAACAGACCTGGATGCGGCGCTCTTAAGCTGTTTTGATGAAAGCATCCGGTATGCTTTAAAAATTGGCTGCCTGCTGCATCCCAGCAGTGTAAAAGCGAGGAATGCAATTTTAGCAGCCAGGGTTTCCGCCTAGAAAATAGTGGAATAGGATATAATAAGAACACAGAAAAACATCAAGGAGGGGTCTGTTTGACACTTAGCGCCAAGGAAATGGTAGACATAGCCCACAAAGCGGCGGATGACAAAAAAGCTGCCGATATAACGGTCCTTGACATCAGCCATATTTCTATTATTTGTGATTATTTTTTGATTTGCACCGGTCGCTCCAGCACCCAGGTACAGGCAGTGGCCGAACATATTAAAGAGAAACTGGAAGAAGCGGGCGTCAGGCCGTTGCGTATCGAAGGTTTCCGGGAAGGCAGCTGGATTCTGCTGGATTATGGCGATGTAGTCATACATGTATTTCAGGAAATGGAACGGGACTTTTACAACCTGGAGCGGCTTTGGGGCGATGCCCAGGTTGTGGAAATGACAGCCAACAAGTAATTAACAAAACTTTCGTTGACAAAAGGAGAAGTGCAGGCCTACTGTGTGGATAAAATTGCCAAATACAAAATACCTTCATACGTTTTGTTTGTAGACAGCTATCCCACCACCGCCAGTGGTAAAATCCAAAAATACAAACTGGGAGCAGGCCATTACCACCCTGGGACTGGAAGATTTAACGAAAATTGAAACGGCTTAGAATTGTTGAAATATGCCCCTATTCGTGGTAAAATTTGCGAGGAATGTGAATGTGCCGCACCTTCCTACCAAAATAGTAAAGTGACTAGGAGGCAAGTATTTTGCAGGAGCAATACGATTCTAAACAAATAGAGAATAAATGGCAGCAATACTGGGAGAAACAGGATATCTACCAGGTGCCGGATCATTCCGAACGCCCGAAATACTATTGCCTGGAAATGTTCCCATATCCCTCGGGAAAATTACACATGGGCCATGTTCGCAATTATTCCATCGGTGATGTCATCGCCAGGTTTAAAACTATGCAGGGCTACGACGTCCTGCACCCCATGGGCTGGGACGCCTTCGGCCTGCCGGCGGAGAACGCCGCCATCAAACACGGCATTCCTCCCGCCACCTGGACCTGGGACAACATTGCTCACATGAGAAGCCAGCTCAAACAACTGGGTTTGAGTTATGACTGGCGGCGGGAAGTGGCCACCTGCCATCCAGAATACTACAAGTGGGGCCAGTGGTTGTTCCTGCAACTCTACAAAAAGGGACTGTGCTATAAAAAACACGCCCGGGTCAACTGGTGCCCGGACTGTGCCACTGTACTGGCCAACGAGCAGGTGGTGGAGGGCAGTTGTGAACGGTGCAGCGCTACAGTGGAACAAAAGGAACTGGACCAGTGGTTTTTCCGCATTACCGATTATTCCCAGCGTCTGCTGGATGACCTGAAAAAACTGGAGGGCTGGCCCGATAAGGTCAAGATCATGCAGGATAACTGGATCGGGCGCAGCGAAGGGGCTGAGCTGACCTTCAAGGTAGAAGGCACCGGAGATGAAATTACCGTCTTCACCACCCGGCCTGACACTGTCTATGGCGTCACCTATATGGTTCTGGCTGCGGAACACCCCCTGGTGGCAGAACTTTCCGCCGGCACCCCCCAGGAAAACGAGGTGGCGGAGTTTGTCAACCGGGTGGGTAAGATGACCGAGTTGGCCCGCACCAGCTCTGAGAAGGAAGGTGTTTTTACCGGGGCCTACTGCATCAACCCCTTTAACGGGGAGCGGGTTCCCATCTTGACCGCCAACTATGTTCTTTATCACTACGGCACCGGTGCCGTCATGGGTGTGCCGGCCCACGACGAGAGAGACTTTGAGTTTGCCAGAAAATACAATCTGCCTGTTAAAGTGGTTATCTTGCCGTCCAAAGAAAAGGAATTAAAGGCGGAGGAAATGACCGAAGCCTATACCGAAGACGGCATCATGGTCAATTCCGGACCCTTTGACGGAACCCCCAACCGGCAGGGAATCCGGAAGGTGATTCAATATGCCGAACAACAGGGCATCGGCAAAGGCATTATCAATTACAGACTGAGGGACTGGCTGATTTCCCGCCAGCGCTACTGGGGGACCCCCATTCCCATTATCTACTGTGAAAAATGCGGTGCCGTGCCTGTGCCGGACCACCAGCTGCCGGTGCTGCTGCCCACCGATGTGGCCTTTAAGCCCACCGGGGAATCACCGCTCAAGGGCAACCCGGATTTTGTAAACACCCCCTGTCCCCAGTGCGGCGGACCGGCCAGGCGGGAGACCGACACCATGGACACCTTTGTGGATTCGTCCTGGTATTATCTCCGTTACACCAGCCCCAGAGATGCTGAGCAGGCCTGGGATAAAGAAAAAGCCGCACGCTGGATGTCGGTGGACCAGTATATCGGGGGTGTCGAACACGCCATTCTGCACCTGCTGTATTCCCGGTTCTTTACCAAGGTCTTTTATGATCTGGGCCTGGTGGATGTTCAGGAACCCTTTGAAAACCTGTTAACCCAGGGGATGGTTTTAAAGGACGGCGCCAAGATGTCCAAATCCAAGGGCAATGTGGTCAGTCCCGAGGAAATTATCGACCGCTACGGCGCGGATACCGCCAGACTGTTTATCCTGTTTGCCGCCCCGCCAGAACGGGATCTGGAATGGAGCGACCGGGGCGTTGAAGGAAGTAACCGTTTTCTCAACCGGGTCTGGCGTCTGGTTTACTCCGTTAAAGACCAGGTGGCCGCCGCCCCGGCCGTTGCCCCGGGGTCTTCCTTTGTGGGCGTTCACAAGGAAATGCGCCGGTTAACCCATTACGCCATTAAAAAAGTGACCGAGGATGTCAGCGGACGCTTTAATTTCAACACGGCCATCAGCACCATCATGGAACTGGTGAACGGCATTCACACCTACCGTGACAAGGTGGCAGAGGTGGAACGCGATTCCGCTGTATTGGCCGAGGCCGTCAATGCCACCATTATCCTGCTGGCGCCCTTTGCGCCCCATATCGCCGAAGAACTGTGGCAAGCTACCGGCCACCCGGGCAGTGTGCACCGGCAGCCCTGGCCGGTATACGATCCTGCCGCCCTGGTGGAAGACGAGGTAGAGATTGTCGTTCAAATAAACGGTAAGGTGCGGGAGCGCCTGCACATTCCGGCCAACATGAATGCGGCCGAAATGCAGCAGTATTTGATGGATCTGGCACCGGTGCAGGAGTTAATCGCCGGCAAACAGGTAATCAAGGTAATCCCTGTGCCGGGTAAGCTGTTAAACATTGTAGTAAAATAAACAGGCAAAAGACACCCTGACCGGTGTCTTTCGTTTTGGTTTTAACAACAATGCATATACTTCCATTCCCGACGCATACTAAAACGTGTATGCCCACGGAGGTGAAAGTTGTGCAAGAACTGTTTCCGCATGTCTGGCGCACAGTGGTAATCTACCTGGCAGTTCTGGTGATTGTCAGGCTGACAGGAAAACGGGAGATCGGGCAGCTTTCTTCCTTTGACTTTGTGGTTGCCATTATCCTGGCCGAACTGGCGGCGATCCCGATGGAGTCCACGGAGATCCCGATTTGGCATGGCATTATTCCCATCGTCACCCTTGGACTGCTGGAAGTAGGATTTTCCTATTTAACCCTGATTAATCGACCCTTACGTAAAATATTATACGGCTCACCCCAGGTTATTATTGAAAACGGGCGGTTGTTAAAGCACGAAATGCGTTCCTCCCGATACAACCTGGACGACCTGTTAAGCCAGCTGAGGGAAAAGGGTTTTTATGATATTGAGGACGTGGAGTATGCCATTCTGGAGACCTCCGGCAGGTTAAGCGTGATACCCCGCTCCCAAAAGAGACCGGTCACCCCGGATGATTTGGGAATATCCACCAAGTACGAGGGGCTGCCCACGGTGCTGGTCATGGACGGGGATGTGATGAAAGAGAACCTCAGCAAAGTGAACCTCGATGAAGAATGGCTTAAAGAAAAACTTGCCGAAAAAGGCCTTCACTCCAAAAAGGTTTTACTGGCCACCCTGAATACCCGGGGGCAGCTGATGATTGATTGCCAGAATGACGACAGAATGAGTTAATAAACTTTTAGGTCTGATCTCAAAGGAGGTCAGACCTTTTAAAAATGGTTCTAGCGTATTAGTTACTATTTAGTTGATTATATCAGAATGATCAGAAAACCGGCTGGATAAATTTTGTTTTCCGGTAACTAAGTGATCTAGGAGTAGTAAGATAGACACCGTCTTATTGGTGTCTCCTTTTCCATTATGTTTATGTACAGCTGAATATATAGTACGAATTATTCTACTCAAAAATACCGTGGCAGGAGGTAGTATATCATAATGCTATTTTAATCAAATTATGGTTTTTTTAGCAGGAAATTGTCATTATGAATAGAAATAACCATGAAGTCCGGTTGAGAAGTTTTTAGGAGGAAAGACACCAATGTTAAATTTGGGCCGTAAGGAACAAGGCCTTATTTTAATCATTGTGGCAGTGGTCCTTTTTACTGCCGGTTACCAGTTTGCCCACCGGGAAAAGAAAGAGGTTGAGCTGGTGGGCCCATCCAGTGCAGAAGCCACCCATGAGGAGACCGGCCCGGTGGTGCATGTGGATGGAGCGGTGGAGAAACCGGGCGTTTATAAACTGCCCTCCGGCAGCAGGGTGAACGATGTCATTGAACAGGCGGTGGCTTTGCCGGATGCAGATCTAAGTGCACTTAACCTGGCAGAAATTTTGAAAGACCAAAAGAAGCTGGTGGTCCCCAGAAAAATGGAGCAGCAGGCACCCGGACAAAATGTTGTTTCACAGACCATGCAAGTACAGGCTCCCGGCAATGCAGCGGTGTCCAGTTTGCAGGCCACGCCACCCGCCAGGTCCAGCGGACTGGTGAATATTAATACGGCCGGTGCGGCGGAGTTGGACACGTTACCCGGCATCGGCCCGGCCCTGGCGGAAAGAATTCTGCAATACCGGCAGGCCAACGGGCCCTTTCAAACCATCGAGGATATAAAAAATGTTTCCGGCATTGGTGATAAAAAATATGCCGACCTGCAGCACAGGATCACCGTTCACTAACCGGTGCCGTCAGATCAATCATACAGGATGTGAATTCATGGAAGCAAGTTTGCTGGCCCAGTTAATCCGACTCCAGGCAATGGAAACAAGCATGATTGGCATGAATGAAACCAGGGAGAATTCCGGGGAGTTTTCCCTGCTGCTGGCCCGGTTGATCGCCTCCGAAACGGGTTCTGCCAATGCAGCCCTTGACCTTAAACCCACCGTTCGTTTGGCGGAGGTCCCCTACCTGCCGAAAAGGCAAGCCCAGGCCTCGGCCCGGGCAGCGGCGGCGTCTTTTCTAGCTGCCCGGGGTTCCAAGGAATATGAAGCCTTGGTAGAAAAGGCGGCCTTGCGGCACGGGGTGGACCCGGCCCTCTGTAAAGCGGTGGCCAGGGCTGAGTCGGGCTTTAACCCCGGCGCCACTTCCAAGGCCGGCGCCATGGGTTTGATGCAGTTGATGCCGGGCACTGCCAGGGGCCTGGGGGTGGACAACCCCTATGACCCGGAACAAAATGCTGATGCGGGAGTCCGCTACCTGAAATCGATGCTGGATAAATATAATGGGGATGTGGAACTGGCTCTGGCCGCCTACAATGCGGGGCCCGGAGCGGTGGACCGGCACGGGGGTGTGCCTCCCTATCAGGAAACCCTTCATTATATTAAAACCGTTACCGGTTACCGGCGCAATTATGCGGGTGGCTAAACATGCAACGACCGCTGGTTTTTCTGGTATTGGCCCTGATGATTGGGATCATCGGTGCTACAGTAAGCAGAATTGATGTCGCTGCTGCCATGATGGCAGCGGTTTTCGCCCTTACCATGGCGGGCATAGGGATCTTGAGGGCCTGGCGTGTGAATGCCTGGGCCCTTTTTTGCGTCTGCGTCGCCCTGGGGATGGTCCTGACCTCTATGAAACTGGCGGCGGTGGAATCGCCGATGCTTGCCTTCAAGGGTAAGAGTGTGCGGCTGGTGGGTACCGTCATAGATCGACCGGATGTTCGTCCGGAGGCAGTATTTTATAAACTGGAACTAAGGACAATTGCCCATAACCATGAGATGAAACCCACCACCGGCGTCCTCCGGGTCAAGATAAAGGGCCAGGGCAGGGTGTATCACTACGGTGATCTATTGGAAATGACGGGGTTGCTTGGTGTTCCGGACCCGCCGGGCAATCCCGGCGCCTTCGATTACCGGGCCTGGTTAAACAGGCAGGGTATCGCCGCCACCCTTACGGTGCAGGATGCCAGGGAAGTTAGGTACCTGGGCGGCGGCGGCAATCCTGTCCTGCGGACCGCCTACGGGCTGCGGAGTGCCCTGGAGAGGATCTTTGACCAAACCATGACCAAAACCAATGCGGCGGTGGTCAAGGGCATCCTGTTCGGCACCCGGGGGGAGATCCCTCAGGAAGTACAGTTGGCTTTCAACGAAACCGGGCTGGTCCATGTGACGCAAGTGGTGGAGCAGTAATTTGTTCTTCGCCTGCCGGCAGATAACACTCAATATCCAGTACTACATTTCCATCTGGCGATGTTTCTACCCAGATGCACTTAACTGTTTTCATCAGCAGCTCCCTTTTTTCCTCAAAATTAAGGCTGTGAACCGCCTCCCAATTGTTCCGGTGTTTCTCAACGATTTCAAAGACATTCTTTGACTTTTCTTCCTCGATAGTGAGCGACAGCTTGGTTTCATTAATTTGCTGTTCTACAGTCTTTTGCCGACTTTTGATATCCTCTATTGACTTTTGTAGGTCTGATAATTCAATCACCCCGGAGCGGTAGGCCTCCAGTATACGTTCTCGCTCAATAGTAAGCCTATCCATGGTTTTATCTAACTCTCTCAGTTTCTTCTCGGTATCTGCCTTTTTGTTCCGGACACTCTCCTGTTGTGCTGATAGCGCCTCATTTAGCTTTGCTGGGTTTGAGAGTATTTCAGAAAGATAGTTTAAGACTTTTGTTTCTACATTTTCACCCTTAACCCACTTGGCCGGGCACGTTTCATCTTGACCGCGCCGCCTGGCTAGACTGCTTGTGATGCAGCGGTAATAGTATGTCTCTTTGTAAGGGTCCCCGACCCTTTTTCCATTTTTGTGGTGCCTATGCATCTCCGTGGTGCCACCCATAAATTTACCGCACTTCTTACAGTGCAGAAGGCCCCTTAAAAGATAGTCCCGTGGTGTTACCCTATGGATCATGTTTTTGCGCTCTTTAAGCAGCTTCTGGGCCGTTTCGAAGGTGTCTGTATCTATTATAGGAGGGACAGAAACCACTATATCTTTATAGCGCCACTCACCGATGTAGGCTGTATTTGTAAGGATGGAATATACTCGTTCGCCACCCCAACGGCCGCCGCGTTTTGTTTTGTATCCTTTTTGAGTTAGGTATTTTGCAACCGTAATAGTGCTTTGATCTGGCTTTATGTATTCTAAAAATATTTCCTTCACAACCTGAGCTTCATTATTGTTGACAACTAGATATCCTTTTTCAGACTTACTTTTTCTACCTGGTTCAGAAGGCATAATGTAGTCATACCCATAAGGTGGGCTACTCAAAACCACATAACCCTCCTCGGCTCTACGTACTTTTCCCATCATGCTTCTTTCAATGAAAGTATCACGTTCAAGCTGGGCAATACTACCTAATAGAGAGAGCATAAACTTTCCAATGGGGTTAGTGGTGTCGAAAGGTTCTGTAACAGAGCGAAAGGAGACTCCCAGTTTGTCTAAGTGATCCACAACAAAAAGAAGGTCCTTAACGCTTCGGAAGAACCGGTCAATGCGGTAGACTAGAATAACCTGAAATTTCCCAGTCTTGGCGTCATCTATAAGCCTTCCCAGGGCAGGACGATCCGAAGTGGTGCCGGAAAAACCGGCATCCACGTACTCATCATAAATTTCATAACTCATAGCCCGGCAGTAACTTCGGAGCAACTCCAACTGAGCGGGAATACTGAAGTTATCGGCTTGTTCCTCGGTGGAGACCCGGACGTAGATAGCAACTATTACTTTTTGTTGGTCGGCTTGGTTAAACAAAATACCACCTCGTTCTCTGGCTTAAAAAACTATTTTTTGTGAAAAATTTTACCATAGCCTATTGACCAGAACAAGTGTTTGCGACGACTCCCCACGTTAAAACGTGAGGCTTCTCGGTTCATTCGGGCTGCTACCGCCGCCCGGCTGGGTTTTTCATTCCCGGACAGAAGTCCAGGGTTTTCCCGGCGGCTAAAGCATAAAAGGAATGTGAAAATTTTAATTTGACATTGAAAATCTGCAATGGCATAATAAATTATACAAAATAGGACTTTTAATTTTAAGAGTGTATATTATAATATAGTGCTAAATAGTACTGACGTTTATCTGATCGGAGAGATGCCTTATGGCAACAAAAAGCTTTATTAAAGAGTTTTCTGTCAACAAAAAAAATGCTCTCAATGTTGTAAAGGCATTAGCTAACCCTAAAGCAATAACTCTTTATCAAACACAAAGGGTTGAAAATGTAAAGAAAGGCCAGATTAAAAAGTTCTTTAAAATGGAAGATTAGATATGGCATATTCCGTCCTAAGTTTAGGAGACATGATTAAAGAGATTGGCGAAGATATGTGCAAACAATTATTCGCCAATTTTTCTTGTCCGTTAGATCCCGACATTGAATACTTTTTGAAAGAAAAAGCCATTTTATTCGAAAATTTAGATATATCACGAACTTATCTAGTATATGCTTCCTACCAAGATGAAAATATACTAGTCGGATATTTTGCAATTGCGAGTAAAACATTGACAATAAGAAGCGATATATCAAAGACTTTGCGAAAGAAATTAACGGGATTTAAGATAAAACACATAAAAACAATACCTGTCTATTTAATTGGTCAACTAGCAAAAAATTATGCAAGCAACCTAAAAAAGTTAAACTTAATTAGCGGTGAAGAATTGTTACGGTTAGCTTTTAAAAAAATTATCGAAGCACAGAGTGTTGCTGGTGGAAGAATTATTCTTGTTGAGTGTGCGGACAAGCCTAAGCTACGAGATTTTTACGAAAAATATGGTTTTAAAATTTACAGCCAAGATAACGAAGACGGGCTTTTAAGGTACATAAGAGAAATAAGAGGGATAACAGTATTATAACTCCTCGGATTAAAAACCGGGGAGTTGCTACATTAACGTCCCCTCATCACCTGATACATCGTCTCCAATATATTCATAACCTGCTCCGGCTTAATCCCTAACTGGAACGCCCTCTCCAGTACCGGTTCCCATTTCTCCATATTGATATCCCTGGCTGCCAGGTAACTATTATAAACCCTATATGCTGGCGGTTCCTTCCGCAGTATTGCTACTAGTATCCCACCGATTTGCCATTCTTCGTTCATAGGGATGTCTTCAAAATCAGGGTTAGCTGCCCGAAGTACCGATCCTTCCCGATCATTGAAGTAATACTTCAGTGTCGCCTCGCTGTACCCGGTGGATATTTCCCGTAGTGCTACCACAATGTTACCAGAATTTGCAGTTATAGCCTCTCGGCAGATAGCATAATCACCATCTAAGAGACCAACCCCTATCATGCTGTTTCCGCGGGTCTCCAGAGCAAAGTCAGCCAGGATGTCTGAAGGGATTTCGAGCTCACCATCCCAGTTACCTTCGGCCAGGATGGGGATGCCCATTTTTATTTTACCTAAGATTGGGACGGTTTTTGATTGCATGGCAGAGGGGTTGTCCAAAACGCGGACAATACCAAGACGTTGGTCTTGGGTGATTGGTTGACCATTTGCTACTAACTTGATTTTGTTACTCTCTAAGACTTCAGTAATGTCAAGCTCATCTCTGCCTAGTAGGTAATCAACTGTTACCCCGAAATAATCTGCAAGCCTTTTTAATGTTTCATAATCTGGGTTTCTTTTACCAATTTCATAGTGGGCATATGTACCGCGGGAAATATTCAATTTGGAAGATAGTTCGTCTTGTGTTAAGCCTGCTCCATTTCTTAATTGAACCAATCTTTTCCCAAGCACATAATCACCCCTCGTTAGTTATTATAAGTTGCAATTAGCTACATAAAAATAAATGTAGCGAATTAGTACAAAACGTATTGACTTGTGGCTTAATGCTACATATAATAAAAATGTGGTTACAAAGCGCTATAAAGAGGAGGTATGAGTATTGAATAAGCCTAGAAAGTGGCTCGCACAAATTAGAGGCGAGCGCACTCATCAGGAAGTTGCTGATTTAGTTGGTATCGGGAGAGCTTTTTACACTCAGATTGAGAACGGAGCAAGAACGCCAAGTGTTTTTACGGCAAAAAAAATCGCGAAGGCACTTGGATTTGATTGGACATTTTTTTTTAATGATAATTGTAGCGATATGCCACCAACCAGCACCGGCAAACCGCAGGCTGATTCCAGTGTCAATCTCTGTACAACTAACTGTTTTGGTAGATAGCAATCGTGATTATATCTTACCATAGCTGTACCTAAAACCCTGTAACTATCTGTCGCTATTATTCAGAATTTATAAAGTTAATCAACAAAGGAGAATGGGGGGAGTGATTTGGGAAGAAAAAGCACTCAAAAAATATCTATTAGAAGTCATATTCATATCCCCATACCAAAGGAACAGGAACTTGACCTGTACCTTAAATTTGCTGCCATTCATGTTAACTATGATAAAAGACTGCAAGAAAAGGTTGTTACTATGGATAAGCATGTGCAACGTGTAACGGCCATATAAGAAAAGTTTCAAGGGGGAAATTCAATGATTATTCCTGATACCCCGGGAATCTGCCACTTTTGCTTTGAACCGGTATGGGCAGACCAACCATATATTTTCATCGGCGGCCGTCCGGTTCATAAAATCTGCTACCTGCGGCAGCCGGAAAACTACCGGCAGGATAATCCACCGGAAGAAAGCCCTTTTGTGAACAAGTGGAAAGAAGGCCGTATCGCCTGGCGGTGTTCTAAATGCGGCAAGGGGCTGTGGCTGGACCCTGGCGTTTATGAAAAGGCGTATAGAGATTCCGAAGTTTGCTTCGACTGCCGGGCCTTAATGAAGCGGAAGGAATAAAAACGGGGCGTATCAATCTCTTTCCCAAGTATCAAGAACAGCGTTTAACACCTTTAGCTTGTCTGGAGGTAGTCGCTTGACCTTCTTATATATCTGCCGTACTTCCGGAGGTAGTGGTTCTTGCTCCTGGGTGTCGGAGAAGAATTCGGAGAGTGTAATGCCCAGGGCGGTGCAGATTTTTTCAACAGTCTCAACAGTGGGTTGTGTTTTGCCGGATTCAATATAACTTAACGAAGATTGAGCAATACCAGAACGCTTTGCCAAATTAGTTAGACTTATACCTTGTGTGGTGCGTAATTCCGTTATTTTTCTACCAACATCCATCAGCCTAGCCTCCGTGTCAATCAATATATTGATTGTAACACATATTTTTTAGACAATAAAATCAATATAACGATTGACTAATAATCGGTTTATCGATATAATCAATTTAACGAAGGGGGAGAAAATACAATGAAGGTTAAACAACTTAGAGAATCCCAGGGATTGTCGCAAAAAGCCCTTGCTGAAAAAGCCGGAGTAGCACAAGCTACCGTTCATTATATCGAATCGGGCGGCAATGCAACACAAAAGACTCTACAGAAAATCGCCACCGCCCTGGGTGTCTCAGTCTCCAAACTTTTTGAAGATGATGATATACCTAAAGCATCCAACGAATAAGAGATAACTATATCTTACTATAACCGTCCCTAAAATTACGCAAATATTTTTATTTGTTTTATTGCTATGACGGTAGGCTTCGGGGCAGGACAAGCTGCCCGGAGGCGTGCTGTTAAACACTTAATAACAAAATACTTTCCGGAAAATCCGGTAAAAGGTTCGGCTAAATCTGCGGAACGGAAGGGTGTGGGGGAAGGTGCGCAAAGAGGGTTGTCCGCAAAAAGTAGACAAGTTAGATGGTTACTTTAACGCTTTCTACTATTGCAGAATGAAATTAGTAGATATAGCAGCTATTTTTAATGTTACTAAATTTGCGGTAGAAAAGGGCCTTAAACGATTTGATATAGAGGCCTACAACTTTGAACGTGAATTACGCAAGAGTCAAAACAAAATCAAAAGAAAAGAAAACGATAGAGTAAGAAAACAAAAAGAAAGAGAGAAAAAACCTCTCTATCATCTTGTTGTTAAACGAATACTTAAAGATCCAGAAGTTCTACATATTTTAAGACAGGTATCAGGAAGATTAAATAATGATGAACAGGTCATGTGTTGTCGTTATATTCCTTGCCTAGAAAGAATTTTTCATCCTATTCCACAAGTTGCTTCCGTAAATTTAGGAACAATTACCCCAAGTAAGACTACAAAAATTGTCGATTACGAAATTCGTGCCATGCGTTCTATTTTAATTGGTGTTCCGGGACCGGATATATTAGAAATACCAGAGTATTTAAACAATCGTGATAAGCAATCTGCTTTAAAATACGCCGAATCAGCCCTAAAAACAGCAGGATATATAACATCTGATGCCAGTGTTGCAGATGTGCAAGACGGCAGGATTAAAATTATTAGTCCAACTAAATTGAAAAACTTAAAAAACATACATATAAATGAAAGTATTGCTATGGTAAATGCACCTGACCAGCCTGCTCTGTGTGATATGAGTCGGAAAGAAAAAATAAGAATAACAAAATCTTGGTTAGCGCAAAATAAGGCAGCAGAAAAAGCAGCCGCATGGAATACAAGTGGAGGAACCGGCAAAAAAGGTAAGGGCGGAGGCACAATAAATATAAATGATAGGCAAGCATTCAGTGCTAAAAACGGTCAGTAATTTAAGGTTCTCGCCGGGAATTCTTCTTTAAAAGTAGTTTTAAAAATATGAAGGAGTGAAATAAATGAACGCTTCTAAAGTATTGCAATTAATGACTCAATACAATGATTGTCCTAAATGCGGAAATGGCTTAATAGGTAAAGGGCAAGGGAAGTTAATTATATTGGAAGCCATGTTCATAAGAGAGTGTAGATGTGGATTTAAAGTAACACTTGATGAAAACGGTAAAGAAATCAATGTTACCAAAAATCTTTACAGGCTGAACGACGATGGTGTTGCCGAATGGGTTGTAGCTGAAACAAAGCAGCAAGCGTTTGAATTTGCCGACGAAATATGGGGTGGCATCGGCAAGGATGAATACTTAAAAGAATTTCTGGAAGATAATCCTTGGGCATCGTTTGAGGAATTTATTGACTACTTCGTTGTTGAGGAGGACATGGAAAGACTACACACATTCATCAAAGATAACGGAGATCGAGAAACGAAAACCGTCAGAGAGTGGCTCGCCGAAGTAACAGAAGTCCCAAGTTACTTTGGTTGCAGCGAATATTAGGTCAAGTGCATTTCAACCATAACACAAAAAACCTACACAAGTAGGTTTTTTTATTTTTTAGGATGCCTGCCGAAGGGAGGACGGCAGGTGGCGGAAGCACCTCCCTAATCTCTGAAAGTCCCGTATAGTCGAGTACGGGGCTTTTCTTTTTTTTTGGAAGTAAAACCGGAAGGTGGTGAAAAGATGATAGTAGAAATTATGGAAGAAAATTGTTTTGTAAACCCGATCGTAAAGGTAGATGTTATGACAAAAAAAGTCCTCTTTTGCCGTCTAAAGGAAATGTGGGATAAAGAGAATATTTACAACCAATCATCCCAGGAGTCAACTACTCACTGCCTATAGAGGTGGGCGGTTTGCACGTAGAGTTGAGATTTCAATAAAAAGGAGTGTTGCAAAACAATGACAAAAAATGAATTAATTTCTATCGCGGCAAACAAAACCAATATGCACAAAAAGACTATTGAAGAAGTGTTAACCGCAATTCTGCAAAGCATCGAAGAATCTCTAGTCAAAGGAGATAAGGTTCAGTTGGTTGGTTTCGGCACCTTTGAGACCAAACTACGCAGGGCCAGAGAAGGGCGGAACCCACAAACAGGCGAAACTATACAGATACCTGCTACCAGAGTGCCGGTATTCAAACCTGGAAAATCTCTGAAAGATGCAATTACTGCCAACCAAAATGCTTAATATCAAAAGCCTGGCTTACCGTTAAGCCAGGCTTTTGTTTTTTAAAAGG
>JBFMCH010000078.1:0-5011 GCA_040754595.1 Bacillota bacterium | reverse complement strand
TCAATTATAAGGAGATTTTAATCATTTTTACAGGATATTGCTGGAAAAACAATGATTTATTGGTTTTTTTCTAGAATTTTAGATATTGACATTTTGGAAATTTATTTATGCAACGCTAGTGATTTTTTCGATAATGCTTGGAAGGGACAGTTTACCATCCTGCCCAAGACCATCTTTCAGCAACCACCCTTGCAGTGGGCCACTGCGGGGAGCATCCAGTGTTTGGTAAACATTTGGTTCACCTCCCGTCGGGGTGTTGTTCTTTACAGTTATTACTATAGCAAAGACGTTTTACAAAACTGTTTCATCAATATCACATTTTGTTTATATTTTACTAAACCATCATAACAAGCAAGTGTTACTAATTTTTCTCGTAAGTTTAACATTTTTGTGATAATCCTTTGAATGCTTTGACAAGGGTTTGTTGTTAGCTTTACTATAGATAGTAGCCAACCCTTGTCTCTGCAGGGGAGGCATATCTTAAAGGAGGGATATTCATGCGCCAGTTTCGTGTGCTGGTTGTGGATGATGAAGATAAAATTCGTCAGGTTATTGGCATTTATTTAACCAATGAAGGATACCATGTGGGGGAAGCGGTGGATGGCGAGGAAGCCCTGCGGAAGTTTAGAGCCGAGTCCTGGGATTTAATCGTGCTGGACGTCATGATGCCCAAAATAGACGGTGTCACCGTGTGCCAGGAAATCCGCAAGGTATCCAAGGTGCCCATCATCATGCTGACAGCTAAGAACGAAGAGGTGGACCGCATTTTAGGATTGGAGTTCGGAGCCGATGACTATATGGGCAAGCCCTTTAGCCCACGGGAGCTGGTGGCCCGGATTAAGGCGGTCATGCGCCGGGTGGGCAGCGAAGAGAAAAAAGAGGGGCATCTATTAAAATTCCCCGGCCTGTGCATGGATTTAATCAGCCGGGAGGTGCTTGTTAAGGATAAGCCTGTCACCCTGACTCCCAAGGAGTTTGAACTCCTGGCACTGTTAGCCAAGTCCACCGGGCGAGTCTACAGCCGGGAGCAGCTTTTGGAGGAGGTCTGGGGTTTTGACTACTACGGGGATGTGAGGACCGTTGACACCCACGTCAACCGGCTGCGGGACAAGCTGCGGGCCGCCGGTGCCGGGAACCTTATTAAAACAGTCTGGGGCGTGGGGTATAAATTTGAGGTGGAAGCATGAAGCTAAACAACATTGTCACCAAACTCTGGGTCATCATGACCATTCTGGTGCTGGTGGTGATCGGCATTGCCGGGGCAGCCCAGACCAGCTTCATGGAAGGGCTGTACTATGAACAGCAGGCCAGGCTGTTAAAGGTACTTGGCAATAAGGTGGCGGACATCGCCCGTTCCGAAGAGGATCCTGTCGCCCTGGACAACAAGGTGGCCCTGATCGCCGGGTTGTATAACGCCAACGTGATGATTTTAAATGAGAAGGGCATTGTTATGAGCTGCCAGGGTATGGGCATCAGCACCAAGGATATGCCGATGGATATGAGTAATCCCCACCACGGCCCCTTGAACATGGGGGATCTACAAAAACTGTACCAAGGCCAAGCGGTGGTACTCAAGGGCAATAACCCTTTCTTTAAAACCGACGTGTTGTCGGTGGGCATTCCCTTTAAGGACCATGATAATATTTACCGGGCGGTCATTATCCATGCCCCCCTTGAACCCCTGGCAGACGAGCTGAAACGATTGCAGATGCTGACCATCTACACCGCCGCCGGGGGCATTGCCCTGGCCGCCCTGTTAAGTTTGATTTTCTCCCGGTTTATTTCTAAACCCCTGGTGAAAATGAACAAAGCGGCCCTGGCAATGGCCAGCGGCAATTATCAGCAGCGGGTGAACATCCAGACCAACGATGAAATAGGTCTGCTGGCCAACTCCCTCAATACCTTGGCCTCCCGGCTGCAGGAAAAAATCAGCCAACTGGAACAACAGGAACAAATCCGCCGAGAGTTTGTCACCAACGTGGCCCACGAAATCAAAACTCCCCTGGCGGTTATGCAGGGATTCACCGAAACCTTGATCGATGGGCTGGTTAAGACCGAAAAGGAGCGAGATGAATATCTACAGAACATTTTAGACGAAATCAACCGCCTTAAGCGGCTGGTCAATGAGGTGCTGGATTTAAAGCGCATGGAAGAGGGACACTTTGATTTTGACCAGGAACCCTGTGACTTGCGGGAGATTATAGACCGTGTACAGCGAAAGCTCACTCAACTAACTGTCGAAAAAGGCATTCACCTGGAAATCAACATAGAAAAGAAGCTACCTTTGGTCACCTGCAACAGCGACCGCATTGAAAGGGTGTTGATAAACTTAATCGACAATGCCATCCGACATACTCCCGCTGGAGGCAAAATCTCCGTCTGTGTGACCACTAAAGCTAATCAGGTGCACCTGCGCATCAGCGACACAGGTGAGGGCATTGCACCGGAGGATCTGCCCATGATCTGGGAGAGATTTTACAAAGGTGATAAATCACGTACCCGGGTGCAAGGTGGCACCGGTCTCGGGCTGGCCATTGTGAAGAGAATTGTGGAGGGTCACGGGGGCCAGATTAATGTGGAAAGTAAGCTAAACAAAGGAACTACCTTTAACATCGTGCTGCCGGTTAACCACTTAGGCGTGGAATAACAACAACAGACCCGGGACATTTCCCGGGTCTATGCCTGTATTTTGACTATTCCTGTTCTTCTTTAACCTTCTGAGCTTCCACCATACCAGGCATCATACACATTTTTACATATCGAACTTGTTACAAAAATGTGAAACTGTTGTTATGGCTTTGTTAAACTTCTTTGTTATTCTATGATTAAGAAATCAATCAACCTACAACAAAGGAGTGAACACTATGATGATGACGTTTGCAGGTGGCATTACAGGTTTTCTCTGGTCCCTTGTCATGATTTTAGGTATGGCATTGCCGGTGATTCTGGTGATATGGGCACTGTTGGCTATAGGAGAACGGGCCACTGGAAGAAAAACCGGCGGCACAGCACCGCAGGAGATTTTAAAAACCCGGCTGGCCAAAGGGGAAATTTCTCTGGACGATTTTCAAAGAATAAGGGGCCAAATCACTTAGGGCTTAGGGCCTGTGGCGTAAACCACAGTTTTTTGACAATGGTGTTAAAGTATAAAAAACCAAAAGCCAGGAGCAAGGGTTTATTGCTGCCTGGCTTTTGGTTTAGTTAAACTCATCAACCAGTTTTTAAGTTCCTCAGTCATTTGATTATTGTATTTTGATATGTTTTCAATACTTTGCTTTGAGATAAAAAAGTATAACGAATATATCTAATGGAAAAAAGAGACAATAAAAATTACCTATGACTCAGTGCTTCATTCCTTAGCACTGATAAATATGGCCAGATATATTTTCTTGAAGTGAGACAAAAGCGCACCTAACAATGGTACGTTTTTGTACAAACCCTTTACGTTAAGCCATACCGCTCTGAATCTGCTGTAGGGAAAAATTACATTCCTCTATACAGAGAGCCAGATGGTGTGCGCCTTCGATTAGCTTGTTTTTTGCCATAGGGTCTGGTTCGGTGTTGGCCATGTTCCGTAATTGAGCCGAGATTTGCTGACAGGTCTGGATACACTGTTGAATTGTTTGGGCAGATTGCATTGTTGATTTCACCTCCGATAAGTTCCAATTAAAAGTTTTTAAGGCATCCGCATGAGGCTTTCGCACTGGCGGATACACATCTCGATATGACTGGCACCTAAGGTAAGCATTTCCCTTACACCGGCGTTATTAATCCCGTTAGCCGAACTACGCAGATCGTTGGCTGCTTTGGTGCAGGTTTGGATACACTGGGCCAACTGCTGCTTATTTTGCATTTTCCCACCACCCCTCATTTTTAAGTCAGAGTTATAGTCCCCGGTAGTATTACTTAATATTCAGCAGTACCCAAAAAACCAGAGAGCATGTGAGTTCTGCTCTCTGGCTTTACTTTTTAACTCTGGTCATGCTTATGTGGCTGCCGGGATTTGTTCCTTTTACAAAGGTGTAGCCTGGGGCGGTGGAAAAGACCAACACAATGCCGGTAATGCCTAGGCTGATTTTGGTGATAAGCTTAAATTTCATTGGTGCTACCTCCCCAACACCTTTCTTGCGAGAGATGGCAGGCCATAGGGCCTGCCTGGTGAGGTTACTTTGCTGATGTACATAGATAGTTTCCTCGGTGCTAAACCACACCGTCGGCCTGTATCTTGCCTTTACAGTGAATCACTCCAGTGGCGCATCCCCGGCAGGTTCCTGTAGACTTGCATGAACTGCACTGGCAGTGTTGACAGGCCGGATATTTCTTAATCATGGTTATCCTCCCGAAACCAAGAATAATTTTACTACCGGGATAATTCTTCTTTAAGTTTTTTGTACTCATCTTCAGTTATCTCGTTCCGGGCATATCTGGACTTTAAAATATCTAGGGCACCGGACGATGAACCTTCCTTAAGTGCACTTTTTACTCCTGAGTTTACCGCCCAATAGACAACCAGACCTAACAGAGCCAGCGGGATCAACATCATAAAAATCCCCCCAAACCATCCCATACCATAGCCACCGTACATCATTGGCATAACGCATTCCTCCTTTAAGTTTTTTCTATTGTTCCCATAAGGGGTTGATTTTAAAAAGTGCCCTTATTAAGGACAAATCATGAAAGGTGATACCGCGGGTCTTTCTTTCTCTACAGATCGCTTTATCTTTAGGCGGCCCTAAGATTATCTAAACTGGCTTGTTGTATAATCAACCTCCTGTAATGGGTTTATGGATTGATTATATAAATAAAAGTTTACAAAACTATGGCATGAATATCACATTTTTGTAATACTTCACGGACCTTGTTTTGCAGGACCAAAGCTTTAATTCTAGCCCGAGTTTACGAATTATTAAATCGTTACTTTACCAATGCTCATAATATTTCAAATGTGAATCCTTGCAATGCTTGATTTTAAAGACATTTTTCATGGGTAGTGCTTGGTATTAGTGGTAAA
>JBFMCH010000077.1:0-2828 GCA_040754595.1 Bacillota bacterium | reverse complement strand
GGGTCATCCTTTCGGGTCTGGTGGTTTCAATGAAAGGCTACCTAGGCGGTGCCAGGTACCGTCTCGCATGAAAGTTGTATACGAGCACAAAAAGTTACCGCCGGACGGAACCAGGCACCGCCCCCGGTAAATCGGGGAAATTGCACAAAAACACTTGCATTTTACCACCAGCCACAGGGACGGTTCTGCGGCTGGTGAATAAGAACCACAAAACTGCATAACAACCTGAACTATCATCAAACTGGTAGCTATGGTCGTGCCAAGCGGCCATGGCTTATTGTGTCCAACTTCTATATGCATAAGTGTAAATAATGATTTGTTTATTGGTGGTGGTATGATATGCCAAAGAAGTTAACAAAGCGATGTGATCGCTGTAAAAAAGAAAAGTCATTAGGTGAATTTTATCACAATTCTACCAAGAAAGATTATCATAATGACATGCTCGAGGAAATCCCTGGCAGAAAACCGCTGCCAGGGATTTCCAAAAAGTGCCTGGCACTTCACTAAACAAGAGAAGCCTTACCCTAAAAGGGTAAGGCCTTTCTCTTTCTATAGAGTCTGTAGTTTTGTTGCTGACCCGGAAGCTGATTGCACATGAGAAGCTGTTACCGTTTCCCGAAGGATTGCTTTTCTCGTCCGTGAAAAACTAACCCTACGAAAAACGGTAACGGCTTTGTATAGGCAATCAACTCCCGGGCCGGCAATAAAACCTTCGTTTCGACAGGAAAAAAACTAACCCCCTCGAAAAGATGGTAACGCTTCGATGTATGCAGCCAGTTTTCGGATTAATAGCACAACTTTTTCCGACAGTTTATTTAATTTATATTCTACTAACTTACCCTTTTGGTAACGGGTATGCTGTAAAAAGCCGGTCAATAAGTTTATTCCACTCGTTTTTCTTTCTTAGCATCCCCTTTTAAGTAACGAATTAATTATATACCCACCCTGGGAGTGGAATAAATGCCAGTTTATTCTATATGTTTATTCTACTAGCAGCCATGGTCGCACCAAGCGGCTATGGCTGCTCATGTATTTATTGGGGGTGGAATAATTCAAGTCAGGGACGGTTCTTGACTTGAATTTGTTTGCAGCCACGGGGACGGTTCTTGAAGGGGGCAATCGGAAGTTTTGCATGCAAAAAGGCTCAACTAGCTTATGTCAGCAGCTTGTTGAGCCTTAATAATACTTATGCGCAAGAACTACACGCAAAATTTTTGATTGACCCAGAAGAATGAAGTCGCTCTGCTCCCAGCTATGGGGATTATTCGTTTCTGTACTCTCTGGAAAATATTTTTCTAAAAAGAAGGACTTTTTGGATTTATGTCGAAAAAAACGGGGTTTCAATCAGCACTCTTTTCCTTGCTATATGTTCATTTTAACACACTTGTAAGGGAATTTCACTAGACTTTATATTATGAAAGCCATCGCAAAGCGATTTCGTTCTTCTCTTGAGTCAAAAGGTGCCTGGCTCTTTACCACTAAAGTGCAGGTGCCTTTTCTTTTCCGGGTCATTCTTTACTAGAGGTTATCCCTGAAACGAAGCGATATCTCCCCAAAAAAGAAGTACCGCAAAAAGGAAGGTCTCTCACCTGAGAGTCCTTTTCATATATATTTTTGTCCGATTCGCTTATTTATACGCCTCTCTACGATGAAGTATACGCAGTGCGTAGATAACCACTTCACTGCCTTTTATACGCATGATAACTCGATAATTTCCAACTCGCAGCCGCCAAAGGTCAACTTCTCCTTTAAGTTTTTTAATGTCCGCATTTTGCGGTGATAATAACATTCTATCCAGGGCTATTTGTACACGCCTTTGAGTTGCCTTGTCTAGTTTAGACAAATCTTTCTGGGCCTGGTTAGTTATGATTAATTTCATAGACCAAGCTCCTTTTTAACTTGTTCCCAGGGCTTTGTTAGGCCAGCCGCTATGTCTTGTTCTGCTTCATTGATAGCTAATTTTTCTTCCTCTGTTAAATGTTCATCAACTTCTGGAGGGCTGGCTAAAAGCTCCTCCCAGGGATTCTCACGGATGATTATTTCAATGATTTGCTTAACTGTTCTAACTTTGTGGTCTGGTAAAGCATCAACCAGTCGGTGTAATTCGCTTCTTATTGGGTTCATATTTAACACCTCCATCAAATTCCTGTCCCTATTATCATCTGTCCTTAAGTACAGTGTCAATGCATTTTATTCGGCAAAATATTTTCCCAGTACCCACCAGCACACCAGTACCCCTACTCCCAAACGAATCTAAACGAATCCAACGAATCAAGGGGACGGTTCTTGAAGGGGGCAATCGGAAGTTTTGCCTGAAAAAAGGCTCAACTATTAGCTCGAGGAAATCCCTGGCAAAAAGTGCCTCCAAAAAGTGCCTGGCACTTCACTAAACTAAAGTGACGGTACTTTTTCTTTTCCGGGTCATCCTTTTGGGTCTGGTGGTTTCAATGAAAGGCTACCTAGGCGGTGCCAGGTACCGCAAAAAGTTACCGACGGACGGAACCAGGCACCGCCCCCGGCAAATCGGGGAAATTGCACCAAAAAACACTTGCATTATACTAAATTAAAGTGCAAGTTCTTTTCTTTTTTGGGTATTTTTTGGAGTTCGACAGTTTCAATGAATAGCACAACTCGACACCACCGCCGGCAAATTTTAAATTTATTCTATTATCACATGATGTAAAATAGTAAGAAAGACACAGGGGGTTAAACCATGGGCAGGAGACCTCGGGTTTGGTACCCAGGAGCCATATACCATGTTATTTGCAGAGGAAATCATCGGCTAAACATTTACAGAGACGATGAAGACAGACGAATATTCTTACATA
>JBFMCH010000076.1:0-2278 GCA_040754595.1 Bacillota bacterium | reverse complement strand
GTAGTAGAAAAACTTAACTTTCAAAACCCCAACCTATCCCGCAGGTTAAACCGACTTCTCTCCCGGTTTGGCAAGGCAGTTATAACCGCTAAACTTGATGCGGCAGCAGAAGAATATGGTATCAAAGCAACCTATGTTAACCCTGCCTATACCTCGCAGGCCTGTAACTCCTGCGGGTATGTAGATAAAGCTAATTGCAGTTCGCAGGCGGAATTCACCTGCCGGTACTGTGGTTATAAAAGCCATGCGGACGTAAATGGAGCCAGAAATATTCTTGTCAGAAGTTCTGACGAGATTGGCTCTGTTTACAAGAGTAAAAAGTTGGTCCTCCGGATACTGGTGGAGCGATTCACCGGTAGGCTGGAGCGAGACACATGCCGCTGTAGTACGGCTAAGGACTTAATTCTAAGAAATCCTTATTTTAAGGATTATTGGGATAAGTTCAAAGAAGTTTCGTAGAATTCTGGAATTTCATACTATTTCAATTTAAGAAAAATAAATGTTTCACGTGAAACATGGTGGTACGGAGGAACAGAAATGACAGGAACAATCGTTAATGCAGCAGCCATTATTGCCGGAACTGCAGTGGGTTTATTATTTCGCAAAGGGATCAGTGAATCCACCAACAATACCGTCATGAGCGGTATTGGACTGGCAGTGGCATTAATTGGTTTCAAAATGGCCTTTAAAACCGAGAATGAATTAATTGTTATTCTCAGCCTGGTTCTGGGAGGCGTCATTGGAGAAATTTTAAATATTGAAGGATGGTTGGGCCGAGCGGGCAGCTATTTAGAATCCAAGGTTGGCGGCGGGGAAGGCGAAGTGGCCAGGGCCTTTGTAACCACCAGCTTGATCTACTGTGTAGGGGCAATGGCCATTATGGGGGCGTTGGAAGACGGGTTAACCGGTAATGCATCAACCCTTTATGCCAAATCTCTATTGGACGGCACATCCGCCGTTATCTTTACCTCGACCATGGGTTTTGGGGTGGTATTTTCTTCAATACCTGTGTTCCTCTACCAGGGGGCCATCACGCTGGCAGCGGGGGGGCTTAAATCTTTTCTGACGCCTGTCATGATCAACGAGATGACAGCCACCGGCGGCTTATTAATCGTAGGAATCGCCAGTAACGTCCTGGGAATCAAGAAAATTAAAGTGGGCAACTTACTGCCGGCAATCTTTATGGCAGTTTTCCTTTCGTGGTTATGGACAAAACTAAACATTGGCATTTAAGCCGGACTCCACAGTCCGGCATTTTTATTATTTAGCGTCTTGGGAAAGGAATAGTCATTTGCCGTATGGGTTACAATTAAATTATGCTGGCATCATGCATGTTCTGTAAGAACGCAAAAGGATTTGATTTTGTTAAGTGGAATAATGTCAGGTGGTCTATGCAAAGGGATTTTTTCGGGGGAGTAAAGGTGGTTACATAGTTATGAAGGGAAAAGTGGCAATTGTAACGGACAGTACCTGCGACCTGGACCAAGAGGTGATCCGTGAATACGACATCCGGGTACTGCCCTTAAAAGTAATTTATCCCAATAACGAAGAATATTTGGACCGGACCGAAACAAGTCCCCGGCAAATTTATGAAAGGATGCCGGAGGAAATTCCTTCCACATCCCTTCCCCGGCACAAATTATGGAGCTGTTTAAAAAGCTCCAGGCAGATGGTTTTACTCATGTCATTTCTATTCATATTTCCAGCGGGCTGAGCGGGACCTTTAACGCGGTGATGACCATTGCCAGGGAATTTCCAACCATGGTTATTGAGGTCATTGACTCCAAGGCCCTGTCCTTAGGACTGGGAATCCCGGTGTTGGAAGCCGCCAGGACCCTGAAGGAAACCCTTAGTTTTGAGGCTGCCCTGGCCAGGGCTAAAGATATCATTCGCAACATGGAAATTTATTTTGTGGTGGCTACGCTGGACTACTTAAAAAGGCGGCAGAATCGGCTATGTGGCCGGCACCCCGGGGGAGATTATGCAAATCAAACCCATTATTTCTATTAACGAAGAGGGAAAATATTATACCTATGATAAGGTGCGGGGCAGAAAAAAATCCATCCAGCGCCTGTTTGAGATTGCCAGCAAAATACTTGGTGAGAAAAAAGCCAATGTGGCTGTAATGCACGGCGGGGCGGCAGAAGAGACGGAGGTTTGAAGCAGTTACTAAATAGCTATTTAAATCTGCTAAAAAAGCAATAAAACAGGAGGTGAAAAAACCTGTTTCTTGCGGTTTCACAGTTGTAATTAATCATAAAGACTGCTAGAATAATGA
>JBFMCH010000075.1:0-3810 GCA_040754595.1 Bacillota bacterium | reverse complement strand
CCTCAATTATAAGGAGATTTTAATCATTTTTACAGGATATTGCTGGAAAAACAATGATTTATTGGTTTTTTTCTAGAATTTTAGATATTGACATTTTGGAAATTTATTTATGCAACGCTAGTGATCTCCGGTACCACCTCCGCCAGCTGTCAAAAAAAGCAAATGGTTTACCTACTTGCTGAATTGGCTCGGCAAACTAAAATCATAATAAATTACAAAAAACCCCTGTTAAAAGGGGTTTACTGTTTAAATAAAAAAAAAATTGGGGGGTAACTTCCCAACTTACTTACGTTCTTATGCACCTTTCACTCTTCGTAAAGCGGCGTACATTTTATAGACGCAACCCGTCTTAAGCTTCTTTTCTCCTTCACCGATGCGAATCAGCTGGACTTTGCCGTTGATGATTTTAATCTTTCCAATCAGCTTTGACATAGAGGCCACCTCCCTATTTATTTGAGAAAAGTATAGCATTCACAAACTTTGTTAGCAATACTAACAGTTTCAAGTCGAAATAGTAAAATTAGTCATAAAATTTAGAGCGAAAGCTTTTTATTTACTCTTAAATTATTCCTTATTTCACACTGTTCTGGAAATATAAACGGTTAATAAAAAAGTTTGGGTGGTTGCCCAAACTTTTCTGCCTCTGTTATTATGCTTCTTTAACCTGGCGTAAGGCAGCATACATCTTGTAACAGCAGCCCATTTTTATCTTCTTTTCTCCTTCACCGATCCGAACCAGCTCAACCTTGCCGTTCACAATTTTAATTTTCCCGATCAATTTTGCCATTTATAATACCTCCTGGTTAAATTACTTGGGAAAATTATAACAATCACAGTGAACGTCTTCAATACTTCGGACCTTAATCAAAATTGTAAAATAAGTCACTTAATTCGAATACCGAATTGTCTTTATTTTTACCATTTTTGTACTACCTGTTAATGATTGGTAATACACATTAACAAGTGGACAAGGAGGTGTTCCAATGAAAGTTGACAGACAGATTTTTCGATGCTTGGGAAAGGATTTTTCCTGGAGAAAACTGAAGAAAGCGATTTTCCTTGATAAAACCAGCGACAACGAATTTACCCTGGAGGTGCAGATTGAACAGGCAAGACAGGCCTGGCTGATCGCCCAGGAACAGATGCAATGGGCAGACAAAGACCTGCTGGAGGCAGCGATTTTAAAGACCACCGCCTGCGAAAGACGCTACATCGCGTTGCTGCAGAAGGCCAGGAGCATGCATTATACCGCGTGGGAACCCACAGAAATAGCCCCGGTGGTAGCCAACAACCGTTAGCTCCCCCGGGGCTATTATTACAATTGTTTCTCTGGTTGTCCTGTTGGGGCATCCTCCGCATCAAAAACATCCTCCGCTCGGTAAGAACTCCGCACATAGGGGCCGGCTGCCACCTGTTGGAAGCCCATCCTGCGTCCTTCCCGGCGGTAAAAGGTATAGGTGTCCGGGGTAACGTATTCCTTAACCTCCAGGTGGCTGTCCCCCGGTTTCAGGTACTGCCCGATGGTTAACAGGTCACAATGGACCTTTCTTAAATCTCCCATGACTTCCAGGACCTCCTCCCTGCTTTCGCCCAACCCCACCATAAGACCGGATTTTGATAAAATTCGGGGGTCCGTCTCCTTGACCAGTTTCAAAAGTTCCAGGGAACGCCGGTAGTCGGCCTGGGGACGCACTTCCTGGTAAAGCCTGGGCACGGTTTCCACATTGTGGTTGTATACTTCCGGCCTGGCCTGCACCACGTGCAATATGGCTTTCTTATTACCTCCAAAGTCCGGTGTCAGGACTTCCACCGTAGCCTGCGGCACCCTGTACCGGATTTCCCAGATGGTCTGAACAAACTGGTTTGCCCCACCGTCGGGCAGGTCGTCCCGGGTGACCGAGGTAATCACCACATGTTTTAAGCCCAACCGGTAGGCGGCTTCCGCCACCCGTGCCGGTTCCCCTTCATCAACCGACCCCGGAGATCCTTTATGAACTGCGCAAAAACGGCAGCCCCGGGTACAGGTGCCTCCTAAAATCATGAACGTAGCCGTGCGGCGGGAAAAACACTCGGACATATTGGGACAGCGGGCCCCCTGGCAAACCGTATGCAGGGACAAGTCCTTCAACAATTCCCTGGTACGGGCCAGATCCGCCGTATAGGTTACTTTTCGCCGCATCCAGTCCGGAAATTGTCCTGCCATTGTACATCCTCCAAAGATTTTATTCAGTTTAAAAGTAGCGAACCACGTGGTAAAAAACAACCACCTTCTTATTTAGATATGTATAGCCCGCCCATGTACTGCTTCGGCAGCTTCCAGAACGGTTTCCGCCAGGGTGGGATGGGCGTGAATGACCTGTGTAATTTGATCCACCGTAGCCCCCAGTTCTATGGCCAGGGCTGCTTCGGCGATCAAGTCGGTGGCATGGGGGCCGACGATGTGTACACCCAGCACTTTGTCCGTTGCCGGGTCGGCCAGGATTTTGACAAAGCCGTCGGTCTCTCCCATGGTAGCGGCTTTGCCGGAGGCCATAAAGGGGAATTTTCCTACCTTCGGTTTGATGCCCTTTTCCTCGCATTGTTGAATGGTCAGTCCCACGCCGGCCGCTTCAGGCATGGTAAAGATACAGTTGGGCACCACATCGTAGTTCATTTTTCGGGGCTGCCCCATGATGTTGCCCACAGCCACCAGTGCCTGGGCGGAGGCCACATGGGCCAGTTGGATCTTGCCTGTAATGTCCCCGATGGCATAGATGCCCGGGACACCGGTGGCCAAATGTTCGTCCACCAGCACTTCGCCCCGCTGCCCCAGCCGGACACCTGCTTCTTCCAACCCCAGGCCGGAGGTGTTCATGGCGCGGCCGATGGAAATAAGAATTTTATCTGCGGTAATGGCCTCCCCGCCCTCCAGGATGGCGGTAACTTTCTCCCCGGACTTCTCCACCTTCTCGATCTTCACCTTGGTCTTTATGGTAATGCCCCTGCGCTTGAGAAGAGTTTGCATCTGCCGGGACGCGTCCCGCTCGATCAGAGGTAAAATGCCCGGCATAGCCTCCGCAATGGTCACCCGGCAGCCCATTTCGGCAAAGATACAGGCAAATTCGCAACCAATGACCCCGCCGCCGATGATCAGCATTTCGCCCGGTACTTCTTTGAGGGACAGGGCTTCGTTGGAGGTGATGACCCTCTCACCGTCATAACCGAAAGCTTCAATTAAGGCCGGCCGGGTGCCGGTGGCCAAAATGATATTTTCTGCTGCCAGTTCGGTAACGCCGCCGTCATTTAAGGTTACCGCCACTTTTGACGGACCAGCGAGTTTAGCCGTTCCCCGTATTAATTCAATTTTGTTTTTTTTCAACAGGTATAGAACACCGGTAACCATTTTACCCACTACGGCATCCTTGCGCTCCACCAGCCTGGCGTAATTAATGCTGACTTCCCCGACGCGGATGCCAAACTCTTCGGCCCGGCGGACTTTATGCAGGGTCTCCGCGCCGGCCACCAGGGCTTTTGTTGGAATGCAGCCCCAGTTGAGGCAGGTCCCCCCCACCTCGTCCTTTTCCACCAGGGCTACTTTGGCTCCCATTTGGGCCGCCCGGATGGCCGCCACATAGCCACCGGGACCACCGCCGATTACAACCACTTGATAACTCAAGAAAAAACCCTCCTGTTTAGACAATCCTAAACACAGTATTGTTTTAGAATTTGGTGCTGTATGTGCTTTGTATGATATCGCCAAACAACTTGGGGTTGTTGAGATAATCGATAAATATGCACCCAAACGGGAACAGGGGCTAAGCGTTGGTGAAT
>JBFMCH010000074.1:0-27891 GCA_040754595.1 Bacillota bacterium | reverse complement strand
AATTACTCGCTAGCGTTATTTAACGCTTGACGAGGATTCAAATGTGGTCGTCACAGTTTCAGCTTACGCTGACTTTTGACTTGACCGTTTTGCATCCATCATCCACTGTTTAGTTTTCAAAGACCATAAATTTGGAGTTTAAAAAACCGGGCTTTTTTAGTGCCCTCGATTTGAAATATTATCACATTGTAAAATCTGTGTCAAGATTTATTTGGGATTGTTTTTAAATCACAAAAGTTGTCATCTCCATCACAGAAGCTTATTATACGTACTCGGGCTTGTTTTGTCCAGTGGTAATTCTCACCACCGGGTACCCGGCAAAGCCTGCCGCCGGGCGACAAGAAGTATCTTATCACTGCCGGCGGCTGAAGTCAAATGGTGCTTTATGGGGGCTTTAGGACTCTCTGGGCCTCATTAACGGGAACAAAATGACATCTCTAATGGAAGAAGAGTTGGTAAGCAGCATGACCAAACGGTCAATGCCGATACCCAAACCACCGGCGGGCGGCATGCCATACTCGAGGGCCTGAATGTAATCTTCGTCATACATCTGGGCCTCCTCGTCGCCGGCTTTACGCTTTTCAACCTGGGCCATGAATCTGCCCTTTTGGTCAATGGGGTCGTTCAACTCGGAGAAGGCATTGGCCATCTCACGACCGTAGATGAAAAGTTCAAAGCGATAGGTTAGCTCGGGATTTTCTTTCTGGCGTTTGGCCAGGGGTGAAATATCCACGGGGTAATCGATGACAAAGGTGGGTTGGATGAGCTTGTCCTCAACCTTTTCCTCAAACACTGTGTTTAGGATGTCACCCCAGGAAGCGCCGGGTTCAATTTCCAGCCCCAGCACCTTGGCAGCGTCATAGGCTGCCCTGGCATCCTTTAGCTGAGTGAAATCCAGCCCTGAGTGTTCTTTAACAATTTCCAGCATGGGGACCCGGCGCCAGGGTTTGGCTAAACGGATTTCCACGCCTTCGTACTCAACGGTGCTGGTTCCCAGTACTTCCTCAGCCACGTGTGAAATCAGGTCTTCGGTAAGATCCATCATATCTTTGTAATCCCCGTAGGCCTGGTAAAGCTCAATCATGGAGAATTCCGGGTTGTGTTTGGTGGAAATCCCTTCGTTACGGAAGTTCCGGTTAATTTCGTAGACCTTATCCAAACCGCCCACCAGCAATCGTTTCAAGTACAACTCCGGGGCAATTCTCATGTAGAGCTTCATGTCCAGGGCATTGTGGTATGTGATGAAGGGCCGTGCGCTGGCGCCCCCGGCGATGGGATGCATCATGGGCGTTTCCACTTCCAGGAAACCCCTTTGATCCAGGTAGTTGCGGATGGATCGCACCACTTTGCTGCGCACCATGAAAGTTTCTTTGACCTCAGGGTTCACAATTAAGTCCACATACCGCTGACGGTACCGTAAATCAATATCCTTGAGGCCATGCCATTTTTCCGGCAGAGGTCGCAAGGACTTGGACAACAGCGTATACCTGTCGATATGTACGGTGATTTCGCCCTTGCGGGTCTTAAAGACCTTGCCGGAACAACCGATAATATCGCCGATGTCCAATTTTTCAAAACGGGAGTAATCGTCGGCTCCCAGGTCATCCAGCCGGGCGTAGATTTGAATGTTGCCGGTGCTGTCCTGCAGGTTGGCAAAACTGGCCTTTCCCATCACCCTTTTGGCCATGATGCGCCCTGCGATTACCACAGCCTGTCCATCCATGGCCTCGAAATGATCGGTAATATCCGAGGTATAGTGGGTTCGCTCAAACTTTTCGCCATAGGGTTCGATCCCCTGGTTCATAAGCTCCTGCAATTTCTCCCGGCGAACCTTCATGAGTTCGTTAAGGTCCTCAACAGTGACTTGGCCGGCTTCCGCTTCTGGCGGAGCCGGCTGTACCAGGTTCTTTTCGTTTGTCTCAGTCATTTTGCAAAAACCCCCAAACACTATCTCAATATATCCAGGATTTCATACTTTAGGACACCGGCCGGAACATTTACTTCTACAACACTTCCCTTGGGTTGGCCGATGATGGCCTTACCCACGGGAGACTCGTTGGAAATTTTGCTGGCCTCGGGGTCTGCTTCCACAGACCCGACAATGGTGTACTCCAGTTCATCGCCATACTCAAGGTCTTTTAACAAGACTTTCGACCCGAGGGATACTACCTCGTTGCCCAAATTTTCATCGTCAATAATTTTGGCGTTGCGAAGCATCTTTTCCAGGGTGAGGATTCTACCCTCGATAAAGGCCTGTTCGTTTTTGGCATCTTCATATTCCGAGTTTTCACTGATATCGCCAAATTCAATGGCCTGCTTGATTCTCTCCGCAACCTGGCGTCTTTTTACCGTCTTCAGTTGTTCCAGTTCTTCCTCCAACTGTTTCAATCCAGTAACCGTAAGCATTACGTCTTTTTCTTTCATCCTAAATTCTCCTTATCTCTAGATCTAACATTTTCTCTGTTTTTTTGTTTTAGCAAAACGTCTAACTACAGTTAAAGCACTGCAAAAGGCTCCGACCAATTGCAGTGCTTCCCCGACTTGTGTGATTGTTCCTGTACATTATAAAAACACCACTAATTATTTGTCAAGGATTCATTTGGAAACATCATCATATTATTACGACACCTTTATTATTACCCTCTGCTTTATTAAATTAATCTCTTGTTCGGATATCGGTTTTTCAAAACTTCGAAAGCCGGCTAACCTGAAACCATGTTTTTTCCCCAGTCGGTGGATCTCTTCCACCTGTTTCAGCGTTAAATCCCGTCCCAGGGTATAACTTTCCAGGCGCCCTTCCAAAGCCAAAATCATGGTTTCAGCCATGCAGGCATAAGCGGTTTTGGGGGGGAACCCAAAGTTAAAATTAAAATTCACATCTCCGGGTACTTCCACAATGCCGCCCTCGATCACCAGCACATCATCCCGTTCTTCCACCACCCGGCGGGAAACATCCCGCGGTCTGGCCACATCACAAACCACCGCCCCGGCTTTTAAATCTTCCGGGTTGATGATGGTATCCACCGTACTGGTCACGGTCACCACCAGGTCCGATTTTTTTAAAACCGCCTTTGTATTGGAAGTCACCTCCGCCGCCAGTCCTGTCTCATACAGGATGCGGTCTGCCAGCAGGTGCAGCTTGGCTTCGTTTCTTCCCACCAGGGTGAGATTTTTTGCATCCCTGGCCAGAGACAGGGCACAAACGCTGCCAATGGAGCCGGTGGCCCCCACCACCGTCACCCTGGCTCTTTTTAAATCATGCCCCATTAGATGAGCAGCTTTTTTCGCCCCTTCCAGAGCCGTGGCCACGGTATAACTGTTCCCTGTGGTGACCGGAATATTTAAATGTTTGGCCACAGTAATGCCGGCATCCCCGATCACTTTCGTAAAGGCACCCAACCCCAGCACCTTGGCGCCTAATTTTTCGGCCAGGCGACCGGCCTCAATGATTTTATTGAGGACGAAGGGCTGCGGCAGGGATATCATCTGCCTGGCCGTGAGGAGACAGGAAACAAATATCCCTTCGGTTTCCGCCACAGGTGAGCGGATTCCCGTGATAGAAGATATCTTAATGGGGGGAAGCAGCTTCAAGGCCTGTTCCACCAGGGCATCCGGCATGTACCGGGTAAAGTTGAATTTTCTGGCCACGTCGCTGCAATCCAAAGGATGAACAATGAAAGCAAAGCGATTCATGTTTGCTTCCCCCCGTTCCCGTATTATGGGTATTTCTTTACAATCATATGTCTGCCAATCCATAATCATTATAAAATTCAAAATAAAATTCAAAGGGGGACCCGAAAGCGGGTTTCTATAAAAAATAAAAAGGTCCCGCCAAGCGGCAGACCCTAGTCAAGCAAACCTTTTAGAATCTCTTCAATTTCTTTTTTACTTTGGGATTTGTTAATGGTCTCCCGGATGCGGGCCGCCCCTCGGATGCCTTTGGTGTACCAGGCGGCGTGTTTCCTCATTTCAAAGACAGCCACCTGCTCGCCCTTGGATTCCACCATCAGCTCCAAATGTCGGATGGCCGTGCCAATCCTTTCTTCCGGCGTGGGGGGCGGCAGTTCTTGCCCGGTCTGAAGAAAATGAACAATGTCTCTGAAAATCCAAGGATTGCCCATGGCCGGCCTGCCGATCATGATCCCGTCACAACCGGTCTCCTCCAGGATCCTTGCGGCGTCCCGGGGCGTCCAAATGTCCCCGTTACCGATGACCGGGATCTTCAGGGCTCCCTTGACTTGCCGGATGATGTCCCAATCTGCTTTGCCGCTGTAAAATTGGTTGCGGGTACGACCGTGCACTGTTACCGCTGAGGCACCCGCTGCCGCCACTGTCCTGGCAAAGGCAACGGCGTTAACCGACTGCTCGTCCCAGCCCTTGCGCATTTTTACCGTGACAGGCACACCCGGTACAGCCTTGACCACTGCTTCCACAATTTTTCCTGCCAATTTCGGATCTCTCATCAGGGCGCTGCCTTCACCGTTTTTTACGATTTTTGGGGTGGGGCAGCCCATATTGATATCCACGATGTGGGCCCCCCGCTCCACCACGATGGCAGCCGCCTGTCCCATGGTTTCCGGATTTGAACCAAAGATCTGCACGCTCAGGGGGTAGCTCTCTCCCCGAAAATCCAACATGCGGTACGTCCGGGGATTGGCGTAAATCAGTGCCAGGTCACTGACCATTTCGGTCACCGTCAGACCGCACCCCTGCTCTCTGGCAATAATGCGAAAGGCCCTGTCCGTTACGCCGGCCATAGGGGCCGCAATGACCGGGTTGACAAGTTTTACCGGGCCTATTTGCATGGGCTTTGGCCTCCCGGGACGGCCGGGTTTTGATTCCGGTCATAGATGATTCGCAGGCCCGCCAACGTGAGGGAAGGATTAATTTTATCGATGACGGTTGTTTCTCTGGCAATGACCTCCGCCAGCCCGCCGGTGGCAATAACCTGCACGTCGCCCCCCATTTCCTGCTTCATCTTTTTCACCAGAAACTCCACCTGGCCGGCAAAGCCGAAAATGATGCCGGACTGCATGGCGCTGACGGTATTTTTGCCGATTACCGCAGCGGGCTTGGTTAACTCCACACGTGGCAGTTTGGCCGCCCGGGCAAACAGGGCCTCGGTGGAAATACCGATGCCGGGGGCGATGGCTCCACCCAAATATTCTCCTTTGGCGGTTACACAGCAAAAGGTGGTGGCAGTCCCAAAGTCGACGATGATGAGAGGTCCGCCGTACAAGGAATAGGCCGCCACTGCATTAACAATGCGATCCGCCCCAACTTCCCGCGGATTCTCGGTCTTGATGGAGATGCCGGTTTTAATGCCCGGCCCAACCAGGATGGGATTTAATAAAAAATATTTTCTCACCATGGATTCCAGCAGCCCGTTGACCGGCGGCACCACCGAGGAGATGATCACACCCTCCACCGCCTGCATGTCAATGCCCGATAAACTAAACAACTCTTTTAACAAAACGCCGTATTCATCGGGTGTCCGGTTGCGATCGGTGGCCAGGCGCCAGTCGGCGATCAGCGTTTTGTCTCGAAATACCCCGAAAACAATATTGGTGTTGCCGATATCAATTGCCAGTATCAAGGTTGTCCCTGCCTTTCTTAGCCTCTATGTCAGCCTGATGATTCAGATATTGGCCGGTTTTTCCATACTCAAAAGCAATTCTACCAAATTTATTTCTCAAAGTACAATCCCTTGTTCTCAACCTGCTCTCAGAGAGAATTGACTGGCAATTTCAATTATTTAAATTTTATCTTGTTTAAAAGGGAACTGGTTTTTTTGCATAGAATATTAATTTGTATACTTTTTAAGTATACTTTATAGTTTCAGGAAGAGGAGAATGTATCATGGCAGAAACTCCGAAAGGCGCCATCCTACAGCGTGATAATGAAACCTACGCCATCGTGCCGAAAACCGGTTTAGCCGGATTGTTGAATGCTGAAACCCTCCGCAAGTTGGCGGATGTGGTGGAAAAGTACCAGATTCCCGTGGTTAAGCTTACAGCTTCCCAACGTGTTGCTTTGGTAGGCATCAAAGGGGAAGATGTAAATAAGGTTTGGGAAGATTTGGGCATGGAACCCGCCCCGGCCACCGGCCTCTGTGTCAGAAGTGTTCAGTCCTGTCCGGGCTCCACCTTATGCAAATATGGCAAGCAGGATGCCCTGGGTCTGGCTGCCAAACTGGATGAGTTATTCTGCGGCATGGCCCTGCCCAACAAATTTAAAATGGGCATCTCCGGCTGTCCCTTAAACTGCTGCGAAGCCTGGACCAGGGATTTTGGCGCCTTTGGCAAACCCAACGGCTTTACCGTACTGATCGGGGGCAATGCGGGCGCCACTCCCCACATCGGTAAAGTGCTGGCAGAAGGCTTAAGTATTGAGGAAGTGGTAGCCCTGGCTACCCGGTTAATTAACTTTTACAAAGAAAATGCCAAGAACGGCGAAAGAATGTTCAAGTTTGTGGAGCGCCTTGGTATCGAAGAAATCCAAAAGGCTGTGCTCGCCTAAAGGAAAAAAGCTGCCGGTGAAAAAATCACCGGCGGCTTTTTCCTTTGTTAGGCAGATATAGGTTACCCACCGAATTGGTAAGGGAGTTCTGTTATCCTTAACGAACGACTTTGCGGAACACCGGTAACAGCACTTGACGATCGTAGGGCAAAATTGGGTGGCGCGAACAGGACGTTCGCACCAGCCGAATCGGGCCAGGACGGCCCGTTGAGGCGACCCAATTTCGCCCGTAGCGAGTCGTAGTGCTGTCGGTGAGGAGCATCGGGGTGAGTAGGGATAACAGAACTCCCTCCCCACGTTTGTCAAAAATTTTCACTGTCGAAAATACCAACCGAACCGCTTTTATTTTTGGGCGGCAGCGGGGAGTTCGGGCAAACGGAGGTGGATGGTTCTGGCCAGAACAGCCACCATGACTGCTTTCAAGACATCCCAGAGAACAAAGGGCAGGAACCCTATTTTTAAAACACCCATTACGGAGACGGCTTTACCAACGTACAAATTCAGGATTCCATAGATGTAAGGCAGGCCCACCAGGTAAATGACGGCCATGCCCGCCAGGGAAGCCAGCAGGTAATTTACAAAACTCCAATTTTTATTGCCTGCAAGAATTTTTCCTGCCACATAGGCCGCCAGGACCTGGCCTAAAAGAAAGCCAAAGGTTGGTTTCAGTACATAAGCAGGTCCGCCAAAGGGCTGGGTGGCAAAAACCGGCAGTCCCACCAGGCCCAGTAACAGGTAAACCACCATGCTGAGGGCCCCGATTCTGGCCCCCAGCAAAACGCCGGCCAGAACAGCAACCAGCGGCTGCAAACTGAAGGGAACAACTGCATGGACAAAGGGAATCCGGGTAATCATGGTCACCACCACCATGATGGCCGCCATCAGGCCGGCCAGGGCAATTTCTCTGCTGGTAAATTTCAAGGACAACTCCTCCTTTGTTAACTAGTTTATGTTTAAAGGTTGACAATTAGTCCAAAAATAAAGGGCAAGCCCTGGTCATGTAAAACCACACAAGTAACAACCAGACCATTTTAATTACGGCTGGAAAAGCTTGTGAATTCAAGTCAAGTCGAGTAGATGTGGGCCTCTCGGGTTTTAGGAGACACTTTGTTTTCCCTGTTTCTCCCCGTTTCCTCCAGGAGTGTCCCATTATTTGCACGAACCGTCCCCACTTGAATTTGTTTGTATGGGGCGTAGGGAGACTTCGCCGGAATAAAAGGTTTTGGTACTGTTATCGGGAAGCCGCAGGATCAGAGCGCCGTTATCGTCGATGTCTTCCATGATCCCTTCCCAGACCCTTTGCAAACCGGTGACCACCACCGGGCAGCCGGACCACAGCGTCACGTCCTTCCACAGCCCTTTTAAGGGGGCAAAGCCTGCTGCCTGCCAGAGGGTATATAAAGAGTCGAGCTCTTCCAAAATGTCCCTCAGCACCTCAGTCCTGCTGACCGGGCGCCCGGTCTCTATCCGTAAGGAAGTGGCCCCGTTTCCCAACGCCACCAGCTCCTCCCGGGTCTGATTTACATTGACACCGATCCCCAGCACTAAAAACTTTACCCTGTCTGCCTCGGCAGTCATCTCTGCCAGTATGCCGCAGGCCTTTAAACCGTCGATATACACGTCATTGGGCCACTTCACCCGGGCGTCGATTCCCAGAGAACGGCGGAAGGCCCTCACCACCGCCACAGCTGCCAGCATGGTAAATTGAGATACTTCCATGGGATTCACCCGGGGATACAGCACCACCGAGAAGCAGAGACCCGCCCGGGGAGGACACTGCCAGGCCCGGCCCAAGCGCCCCCGGCCTTTGGTCTGTTCCTCGGTAACCACCACCGTACCTTCTTCTGTTCCCTGTCTGGCCAATTCCTTGGCTACATCGTTGGTGGAGGTAGTGGTTCTCACATAATGGGCCGTCCCACCGATACACCGGGAACGGAGGCCGGAAAGCCATCCCGGGGGATCCAGGACATCCGGTGCGGCCAGCAGCCTGTAGCCGGCCCTGGGCCTGGCTTCTATTTCATAACCGTCCCGTCTCAGGGACTCAACGGTCTTCCAGATGGCGGTTCTGGATACCTGCAGTTGCCGGCAGATATACTCTCCGGATACGTACCCCGGCTGTTCAGCCCGGAGTAAGTCAAGGATCTTTTGTTTTGCATTCATGTTTATTCACCTTCTGGCATTTTAAACCATTATTGCCGCTTTTGTCAACCTTAATAACTATAGCGGTTAACGTTGGCGTCAAGCAAAGGCCCGGGAGAAATTTCTACCGGGCTAAAGGTTGGCTTCCATTTTGAAAATTACTTGTTCTTTTGCAAATGATCCGGGGGGTATGCGTCGTACAGGTTAACCACCCTTTTTTCTTCTGCTCCATACCCAACCGGCAACCAAAACCAGCACGAAGACTTAAAAACTCTTTACTTTTTATGCTTGGTTAAAAAATAAAAAGCACCTGTTGTGTAACAGATGCTTTAACCTTATTAAGATATCCAGGGCCTGGTGTAAAATTCAGATACTATAACGCGAAACCGTAAATCCCCTGTGCGCCAGGGCTTTTCGCAAAAGTGAGGGGCCTTGCCGCCATGGGCGTGCACAGGATTGTGTTTTTTGCCGTCCTTTTTCCATTTGCTTACCAACGAAATCCCCTTAGATACTTGATTTTTATTGTTAAGGGAGGTTCCGGGTTGACGGGATTTGTCTTTCTTCATACTGTAAGCCGCTTTTAAATTGGGACACTGCGGGTAATTCTTTACCGAGCAATACTGCTTCCACCAACTTTCCGAAACAACCAGTGTATTCTGTGCAAAACCATGATCCAATAACGCGCTGCAGCCGTGATTTCCTTTGGCATGGGGACATTTTCTCATGCGGGCCAACCCCCCGTCTATTGATGAAGATGCTAAGTCTAGCATATGCCTTGGGAAGCCGGTGGAAAATAGTCCTTAGGGCGGTTTTTTGTGGGACTTAAGTCCTGAATCAAATCATTTTTGGGGAAACGCCCATTTGACCGGGGAAGAAAACGGTGGTATTGTTAACCTTGGATAACCAAAAAGTTAACAAAGAGGTGCATACCATTGATCAGTCAAATTGAAGCCAAACTTCTGTGCGGCGAGGAGTTGACCTTTGATGAGGCAGTCCGCCTGGCCGGCCTTCAGGGAAAACAAGTCCATCAATTAATTGCTCTGGCCGGAAAAATTACCGGCTTGTACGCCGACGGTCAAATTGACCTCTGCTCCATCATCAACGCCAAGTCGGGCCTTTGTTCCGAAGACTGCAAATTCTGCGCCCAATCGGCGCATTACCATACCGGCATCAAGCATTACGAATTGTTGGACAAGGAAACCATTCTCCTAGCCGCAGAGCAGGTGAAAGCAAGGGGCATCCACCGGTTTTCCCTGGTTACCAGCGGGAAAGAACTGCCCGAAGATGATTTTGCAAGGGCCCTTGACATTTACCGGTCCCTGCAAAAAACCGGCCTGAAACTGTGTGCCTCCCTGGGACTCCTGGACGAAAGAAGGGCCCTGCAGTTGAAAGAAGCCGGTGTGAGCACCTATCACCACAACCTGGAGACCGCCAGGAGCTACTATCATGAAATTTGTACAACACACTCCTATGAGCAGCGGGTGGCAACCATCCAGGCGGCCCGCCGGGCGGGGCTAAAGGTTTGCAGCGGCGGCATCCTTTCCGTGGGAGAAACCATGCAGCAGCGGGTGGAACTGGCTTTTGAACTAAAGGAACTGCATGTTGATTCTGTGCCCATTAACATTCTAAATCCCATTGCCGGCACTCCCCTGGCAGGGCAAGAAATCCTGCCTCCCCTGGAGATCATTAAAGCCATCTGCCTGTTTCGCCTGGTGATGCCCCGGGTGAGCCTGAGATTTGCCGGGGGCAGGAAAGAAGCCCTGGGCGAGTTAAGGAGTTTGGGATTTTTAGCCGGCATAACCGGCGCCATCGCCGGTGACTTTTTAACCACCGCAGGAGATGAAATCGAAAAAGAAATTACCTTAATCAAAGGGCTGGGTTACTCCCTGGCAACAGGAGATTAGTGAATCGTAACAAGCATGCCGGTCCCTGTATGACCCGTATAAAAGTCTAAAGGGTACCTCTTTTATCCTTGTGCCCCTCCGCTTCAACAGGGGCTTTGCCCTTGGTAATCCACATTCCCGTGGATTTTGCGGTCAGGTAGGTCCCCATAAATAATCCGGCAGACAAAATAAAACCCTCCTTATAATGAATTCCTGTGAATCAATTATAGAAGGGATTTGTTACCAAAGATAAATCAAATTGTTACAGTTTTGTCACGGTTTTTACCGTGCCCGGGACTTGATTTCCCCGATGTCCAGGCTGATGTCCAGGGACTTAATGGAATGGGTCAGGGCTCCTACGGAAATCAGGTCAACGCCGGCCTTGGCCGCCGCCATAATGGTCTCTTCATTGATGCTCCCGGAGGCTTCCACCAGTGCCCGGCCATCCACCAGTTTGACCGCTTCCCGCATGGTGGCAGGGTCCATATTGTCCAGCATAATGACATCCGCCCGGGCCTCCAGCGCTTCGTTCACCCCGCTGAGGCTTTCCACCTCAACCTCAATTTTGACGGTGTGGGCCACGTTTTGCCTGGCCGCCAGCACCGCCTGGGTAATTCCCCCGGCCACCTTAATGTGGTTGTCTTTAATCAACACCGCGTCATACAGGCCAAAACGGTGGTTAAAACCGCCGCCCACCCGCACGGCATACTTCTCCAGCATTCTTAAACCCGGTGTGGTCTTGCGGGTATCCACTACCCGTACCGGGTAAAGCTTTACCTTTTCCACCAGGGTGGCGGTACGGGTGGCGATGCCGCTCATCCGCTGCAGGAAATTCAAGGCCAGTCGTTCTCCTGTCAGGATCGCCCTGGCATCCCCTTCCACCTCCGCGATGACATCCCCCGCTTCCAGGCAGGCGCCTTCCTGCACCCTGGCAGAAAAACGGATGTCCGGGGCCAGGTAACGAAACACCGCCTCTGCCACCGGAATACCGGCAACAATACCCGCTTCCCTGGCATAAATGATTCCTTTTGTGAGAGAACCGGCCGGGACAATGCTGTTGGTGGTAATATCTCCGGTGCCGATGTCCTCCGCCAGAGCTGTTTCAATTAATTTTCTCAGTTCAAACATGTTCAGTTCCATGGGGAACCCTCCGTCTTTTACCGCTTCAGTAAAATGTGTTTTCGCCAGCGTTCTGCAGTTTCCGGGTAATCCAACCGGAAATGTCCCCCCCTGCTTTCGGTTCGCATCATGGCTGCCTCAGTGATCAATCCGCCCACTTCCAACATGTTGCGCACCTCCATCTTAGAGGTCTCTTTCACTTCATGGTTTTGCAGGTGGGACCAGCGGTCAAAAAAGGCCAGGGCCTCGGCCAGGCGTTGGGCGGTTCGCAGGGGGCCTACCTTTTCACCCATGATTTGCTGCAGTTTCTTTCTCAGCTCAGAATAGTCGATGTCCGGGGTGGGCAGTAAATCATCGCAATAAAACTCCGGTTTGTCATGGAGCCTGTTTTCCACTACATAGGCGGCCCTTTGGACAATTCTGCCGCCCCAGACCAGGCCGTCCAGCAGAGAATTGCTGGCCAGACGGTTGGCGCCGTGCACAGCCATACAGCTGGCTTCCCCACAGGAAAATAAGCGCTGAATACTGGTTTCACCCCACAGGTCGGTCTTCACACCACCCATCATATAATGGGCTGCAGGGGCTACGGGAATCAGGTCCTTGGTGATATCCAGACCGTAATTGGAACAGGTCAGGGTAATGGTCGGGAAACGTTCTTTTATTTTCTCGTGGTCCAAATGGGTTAAGTCCAAAAATACAGATTCCGCCCCGGTTTTTGCCATTTCACTGAGGATGGCCCGGGAAACAATATCCCGGGGAGCCAGCTCCGCCATGCCGTGGTACTGGGGCATAAATCGTTCACCCCGGGCATTCCGCAACAGGGCCCCCTCTCCCCGTACCGCTTCCGAAATTAAAAAGCGCGGGGCGTCGGGCAAAACCAGTGAGGTGGGATGGAATTGAATAAATTCCATATCCATCACCTCGGCCCCCGCCCGGTAGGCCAGCGCAATGCCGTCGGCGGTGGCCACCTCCGGGTTGGTGGTATAGTTGTACAGCCGCCCGGAACCTCCGGTGGCCAGTACAACCACCCGTCCCCTGAAGATTCTGAACTGTCCGGTGACCTGGTCCTGGGCCAGCACACCGTAGCAGGTATTTTCTTTAACCAGTAGATCGACAACATATTGATTTTCCAAAACTTCAACACTGGCCAGGGCGGTCACGTTTTGACTGAGTGCCCGTAGAATTTCCGCCCCCGTTGCGTCTCCCTGGGCGTGCAGAATCCTGTCTTGACTGTGGCAGCCCTCCCTGGTAAAGCAGAGGTCATCCCCTGTCCGGTCGAAGGATGCTCCCATATCAATCAGTTCTTTAACCCTTTCGGGTCCCTCGTTGACCAGGATTCTCACGGCATCCTCGTCACACAGCCCTGCCCCCGCCACCAGGGTGTCCTGCATATGCAGCCCCGGGGAATCCTGCTGTCCCAGGGCGGCGGCGATGCCTCCCTGGGCCCGGTCGGTGTTGCTCTCGGCCACTGACCGCTTGGTTAAAAGCGTCACCGATGCCCCCGCTTTGGCCGCAGCCCAGGCGGTAAAAAGGCCGGCAATGCCCCCGCCGATAATTAAATACTCCGCTTCCTGTTGGGGTAATTCCCTGGAATGAAAATTTACCAGGTATTTGTTAGGCAAAGAAAACAACTCCCCCCATTTGAGAAGTGAGAGGTGAGAAGTTGGAAGTGAGATAAATTTTTACCTCAGCCTCTCACTCTCACTTCATCTGAAAAAAGCTATCTTTAAAAACAAAAAGTGTAACTTACCGTAAGGCCCGTTACTTTACGGCTAACATCCGTTCCAGGCAGGCCAGGGCCTTTTCCCGGATGTGCGGGGGCACGGTAATCCGGGGCTGCATGGTTGCCAGGGCTTCCTTGACCTTGTTCAGGGTGGTTGCCTTCATATTGGGACAAACCAGCCGTTTGGTGGCCAGGTAAAATTCCTTACCCGGGCACTGTTTGTACAACTGGTGCAGAATCCCTGACTCTGTGCCAATGATAAATTCTTTGGCATCGCTTTCTTTAGCAAATTTAATCAGGCCGGTGGTGCTGGAAACATAATCCGCCAGCGCCACCACCTCCGGGCGGCACTCCGGGTGGATTAACACCAGGGCCTTCGGGTGTTCCTCCTTCGCTTTTAAAACCTCTTCGGGAGTGACCCAGTCGTGGGTGTTGCACCAGCCTTCCCACAGGGTCATGGGACGCCGGGTTTTGGTTGCCACGTAGGCGCCCAGGTTTTTATCCGGAATAAAGATGATGGGTTTGTCCTCCGGGATGGACTGGACGATTTTCACGGCATTGGCCGAGGTGCAGCAGATATCGCTTTCGGCCTTCACTTCCGCCGAGGTGTTGACATAGGCCACCACCAACGCGCCGGGCAATTCTTTCTTTTTGACCCGCAATTCTTCGGCGGTGACCATGTCGGCCATGGGGCAGCCGGCGTTTTCCTCGGGCAGCAGGACAACTTTGTCCGGAGACAGGATGGCTGCGCTTTCGGCCATAAAATGAACCCCACAGAAAACAATAACGTCCGCATCGGTGGCGGCAGCCCGCCGGGACAACTCCAAGGAGTCCCCGATGATATCAGCTACCTCCTGCACCTCCGGGCGTTGGTAAACATGAGCCAGTATGATGGCGTTTCTTTCTTTCTTTAACCTCTTAACCTCTTCCGTAAGCTGGCTAATTCTTTCTTCAATTGACATTTCATCAACTCCTTGTCGAAATAAGCCAGAGCAAATTCAAGAATTCTTTAACTCTTGTAGCAATTCTATCCAGTGGCAATAAAATTGTCAATACAACAGGTTTTACCCACAGACCCCATGCTGTTCTTCATGAATCAGCCCGGTGATTTTGTTGTTTTCGTCCACCATGACCACCCGGGGCTTAAAGGTGCGGGCCTCCCGCTCATCCAGCATGGTATAGGCAATGATAATCACGGTATCCCCCGGCTGGGCCTGCCGCGCCGCTGCCCCGTTCAGGCAGATCACCCCTGAACCGGGTTCCCCTTCAATGACATAGGTCTCCAGGCGGGCGCCGTTATTGTTATTTACCACCTGCACCTTCTCGTTGGGCAGGATCCCCGCCGCCTGCATCAGTTCCTTATCAATGGTGATGCTGCCCATATAATTTAAATTTGCCTCCGTAACGGTGGCTCTGTGTATCTTTGACTTAAACATAAATAAGAACAACTTCCTAAGCCTCCAAAACTGTATTATCAATGAGCCGGGTTTTCCCGAACCGTACCGCCAGCGCCAGCAGAGCATTGTCTGCCAGGAGATCCAACTGCTTCAGATGCGGCACGGACAGGATTTCCACGTAATCGATCTCCGCCCGTGGCTCGGACTGGATTTCTCTTACCACCCGTTCTTTCAGGCGGGCAACATCCCGCTCCCCTTCCGCCACCAGCTGTCTGGCCAGACTGAGGCTGCGGGACAGGACCAGGGCGGCCTTTCGATCCTCTTCCGAAAGATAAACATTGCGGGAACTCATGGCCAGCCCGTCCGCTTCCCTGACGATGGGGACGTCCACAATTTGAATGTCCATGTTTAAGTCTTCCACCAGCCGCTTAATCAGCAGCACCTGCTGGAAATCCTTCTGGCCGAAAAAAGCCATATCCGGTCGCACAATGTTAAAAAGTTTTGTTATTACGGTGGCCACCCCCCGGAAATGACCCGGCCGAGAAGCCCCGCAGAGGGGTTCGCTGACCCCGGCCACATCCACAGAGGTGCTGAATCCCGGCGGATACATCTCCGCCGCCTCGGGAGCAAAAATGGCGTCCACTCCTGCATCGGCAACCAGCCCCGCATCCCGCTGCAGATCCCTCGGGTAGGTCTGGTAGTCTTCACCGGCGCCAAACTGTGTGGGGTTGACAAAAATACTCACCACCACCACGTCACAGCGCCTTTTGGCTTCGTGCACCAGGCTCAGGTGTCCCGGGTGCAGGTACCCCATGGTGGGCACCAGCCCGACGGTTTTGCCTTCGAAACGGACCGATGTGACAAAGGAACGTACTTCTTCAACGGTTTTACAAAGTCTCATGGATCTCCACCTAGTATATTTTTTTAAATTCTTCCTCGGCCATGTTAAAAACATGCTCGGGGCCGGGGAATGCTTTGTTTCTTACCTCTTCTTGATACCCCCGGCAAGCCTGCAGGATTTGCTCCTTCAGGTTGGCATACTGTTTGACAAACTTGGGCGTAAAGTCCGAAAACATCCCCAGTAAATCATTGGTCACCAGAATCTGGCCGTCACAATACGTGCCGGCTCCGATGCCAATGGTGGGAACGCTGACGGATTCGGTGATGACTTTGGCCAACTGCTGGGGAATGCACTCCAGCACGATGGCAAAGACGCCGGCGTCTGCCAATTGTTTTGCGTCCTCCAGCAGCCTGCGGGCGGCGTCCCCGTTTTTGCCCTGGACCTTAAAACCGCCCATCTGGTGAACGGACTGGGGGGTTAACCCCAGGTGACCCATCACCGGAATGCCGGCAGTGGTAATAGCCCGTACAGTATCAGCCACTTCACTGCCCCCTTCCAGTTTCACCGCCTGGGCCAGTCCCTCCTGCATCAGGCGCCCGGCATTGCGGACGCTTTCTTCCCGGGAAATGTGGTAGGACAGGAAGGGCATGTCCCCCACCACCATGGCCCTTTTAACGCCACGGCTGACCGCCCGCAGGTGGTGAATCATATCCTCCATGGTCACAGGGACGGTGGAATCGTACCCCAGTACAACATTACCGAGGGAGTCCCCCACCAGGATTGCGTCTATACCGGAAGCATCGACCAACGTGGCCATCGGATAATCGTACGCGGTTAACATGGCTATTGGCTTGCCTTCCTGTTTCATACGCCGGAAGTCGGCAGTAGTTACTCTTTTGATCACGGTTGTCTACCTCCAAGAAAATGTTGCTGAGGGCAGCGCCCTCATTGGGTGTAATGCTGCCGTTCTCAACGGCCACACCCACGGTATACAGTCCGAGAGCACCATAGGCCTCCCGGGTGCGCCAGTCCATTTTTTTCAGGGCCTTCATGTGACCCCGCAGGGTGGTGCCGTCTCCCCGGGCCACCGGCCCGGTGAGGGCCTGGGTGGGGCCGGACCTGGCAATGTTGTTTAGTGTACCCTGGATTAAGGGAAACAACGCAGCCATGGCCTGCTCTTCATCCAATCCCAGTTCCCGGTAAATGGAGGCGCTCAAATGAATGAGGGATACCAGGTAGTTGGAAGCTGTCACTGCTGCGGCATGGTAAAGTGGTTTATCCTCGGCTTTAATTACAAAATACCGTCCCTGCAGGTCGTTTACCAGCTCCACGGCCTGGGGCAGGGCCTGCTCATCTCCTTCCAGGGCAAAGCAGGATCCCGGCAGGTTTTCCTTGGCGCTTTCCAGGCTGGCAAAGGCCTGCAGCGGGTGCAGGGAAACCGCCCTGGCACCCTGCTGCCTCACGGGTGCCAGGATGTCGCTGGCCAGCGCTCCGCTGGTATGAATGATAATTTGACCCGGCCGGCAGCCGCCCTGGCGGGCGATAAGGGCCGCCGCGGGGCCGATTTCCCGGTCCGTGGTGGTGATGAAGACCATCTCCGCCGCCCGGGCCGCCTCCGCCGGGTGATGAACAACTTCGGCAGCAAGTTGTTCTGCCAACCGCCGGGCGGAGGAAAGGGACCGGCTGTATACGGTCACCGGCAGATACCCCCGCTCCTTTAACAGCACCCCCAGGGCACTGCCCACTTTTCCTGCTCCGATAATGGCAAAGGAAGGTTTGTAGTTCATAAACACTCCCCGTTCTATAAAAATTTATGATAATACCTTGAAAAATACAAAAAACCCCCCGAGCATGCGAAAGGTTTTCATAGCAAAAACACCTCCCGTCTCGGTCCATCCGGTTCCAAGCGGAAATCAACTTAACTTGTAAAAAGTTCCCGTTGGTGCAGTTCCGTTTAGGATACTACCCGAAGTCAATCATATCACTGTTTTCATCAGCTAACAACTATTTTACATATTGTTTTAATTTTTATAAGTCCCCTGCAAGACAGAAAATATGACCAAATGGTATAATAAAAGCACATTCATTAAAGGAAGGTACAAACATGCGCAAAATTGGTCTGACCCACCGTTTGGCCCTGCCGGGAGCGCTGGTGGTGCTGACTGCCTACCTGGCGGTCGTCAATTATCCCACCCTGCCCGAGCAAATCCCCACCCATTTTGGCTCTTCCGGCACGCCGGACAGTTGGGGAAGAAAAACTTTTTCCGGCGTCTTTAGCTTACCCTTTTTACAAATTACCTTGTATGCCGTCCTATCCGGACTGGTAACTGTTTTTACCAGGCGGCGGGATATCCGCAATATGATTAATCTGCCAAAACGCGACCAGCTTACCGAGGGCCAGCTGGAAAAAATTCGCATCATCATTGTGGACGGGATGTCCCTATTAAACCTTGTCACCTGTGCCATGTTATTTTACATCCAGTACGGCACCTTCCAGATCGTCAGGGGAGCATGGGCCGGGCTGGGGCCCTTTATCTGGCTGTTTACCGTATTCATTTTGGCAACCAGCGCCTGGATGTTGTATAGGATTTTTTTAGCCCGTAAATAATTGAAGGATGCACGAACTTCACGATCTCACCGTTAACTTCTGATCGTGCGTAGGGGACGGTGGTGATTTTATGTGGGACCTGCTGAGAAGCATTGCCAACTGTGCCGTGCAAACCGGCAGTGAGGTCTACCTGGTGGGCGGTGCCCTGCGGGACCTGGTAGCGGGCCGGCAGCCGGGGGACCTGGATTTTGCGGTCTCAAGCCATGCCTGCGACCTGGCCCGCCGGGTGGCGCGGCAGCTGCAGGGAACCCTGGTAACCCTTGATGAAGGGCGGGAAACTTTTAGGGTGGTGCTAAAGAAGCAAGGCCACCTGGATTTCAGCCTTTTTAAAGGCCGGACCATTGAAGAGGACCTGCGGGCCAGGGACTTTACCCTAAATGCCCTGGCACTGCCTTTAACACCCGTCATGCAGGAGGAAGCGATAAACCGACTGCTGGACCCCACCGGCGGCTGCCGGGATCTTCAATTGGGACTGCTGCGGGTAACCGGCAGTTCTTCCATTCTGGATGATCCCCTAAGGACGCTGCGGGGCGTGCGGTTGGCTGCCCAGTTTCAGTTAACCGTTGTGCCGGAAACAGCGGTGCTGCTGAGGCAGGGCGGCCGCAGGCTGGACCGGGTGGCCGGGGAACGAATCTGGCAGGCGTTGTCCGGCATCCTCGAACTGCCGGCAGTCTATGCCTGGGTGGACTATATGGACAGGGAACTAAAACTATGGCAGGTTCTCTTACCCGGGCGGCTGCGCATGGAGGAAACAAAACAAAACTTCTATCATGTGGAAAATGTCTGGCATCACTGCCTGCGGACTTTCCAATGCCTGGAGGTCATTTTAAAGGAACTTCCCACAGCCCTGGCGGAAGGCGGGCAGGTGCTGGATTCCTTCCACAGGAAGCTGGCCGGGGGGAGAAGCCGCCTGCCAATCCTTAAATTGGTCGCCTTACTTCATGATGTGGGCAAGCCGGACACCGCAGTTACCCAGTCCACCGGCCGCATTTCCTTCCACGGCCATTCCGAGGCCGGGGTACCCTACGCCGGGGCCCTGGCAGACCAATTAAAATTGTCCCGGGTGGAACGACAATACCTCATGAACCTGGTGTTCCTGCACATGCGGCCATTACATCTCTACACCTCAAGGGATGACTCGAATCTATCCCTCTACCGGTTTTTCCGTACCCTGGGGGAGCATACCCTGGACGTTCTGGTCCTCTCTTTGGCTGACCTCACAGCCACCTATACCGCCGGGGAAAGGCTCAGTGAGCTGACCTCTTACCGCCGCTATATTTTTGCACTGGTAAAACGCTACTTGTCGGAACCGGCTAAATTCAGTCCTGTACCGTACCTCACGGGTAAGGATTTGATAGAACTTGGCGTTCCCGAAGGACCACAGGTGGGAGAGCTGTTGGACCAACTCCAGGAGGCCCAGGTAACCGGCGAAGTGAGGGATCTTCATACGGCCCGCCGGTGGGTTAAGAAGAAAATACCGGCGCTGTAAACGACCGTATTTTGGGGAAATTCCTCAGGTTACATGCTTATAACTCCTGCCTCGTAGGGAACAATAGCAATATCAAGATTTCTGCGAGGTGAGAGGGATGCCAAACGTATAAGGTAGAGGATATTTACGATGACCCGGATTATTTGATCGAAAAAGTGGTTATGGACAATACGCCGGAACTGGGCGATGTCACCGGTCAAGTCCTTTTAAATCATTTTGAAAGTGCCATCACTGAAGCAAAAAAATCTGTTCCATTTTCTTTATTGCCTGCCCCGTTGCCGCTCGTTCCGCCAGCTCTTTTACAGGACCTTCGGGCAAAATCATGTCCGGGCACAGTTCCGCCAGGGGAACCAGCACAAAGGCCCGTTCGGCCAGGCGCGGGTGGGGCACCCGGAGACCGGGCAGATCAACTTGCTCTTTCCCGTAGAGCAGCAGGTCAAGATCAATGGTGCGGGGACCCCATTTTACATCCCGGGTCCTGCCCAGGTTTTTTTCGATATCCAGCAGCGCTTGCAGCAGTTCTGTGGGCGAAAGGTCGGTAGCCACTTCTGCCACGGTATTAAGGAACCAATCCTGGTCTGTCTTGCCCCAGGGGGCGGTCTGGTACAGGGAGGCCACCCTTACCAGTTGAATGCCCGGGGTGCCGGCCAGCCATGCCAGCGCCCCTTCAAGGTAGGAGGCCTTATCTCCCAGGTTGCTGCCCAGCCCGATGTAAGCCACCGTCATGAACTGCTCCCCCTCTGCCGGTTGATTTCCACTGCCATGTAGCGGAATTTCCCCCGGATGGGTGCCCCGGGCTTTTTAACGACCACCTTCACTTCTTGCACCGGTGGGTACTGCTGCAGCACCCGCCGGCTGATGCTTTCCGCCACCGCCTCCAGCAGCCGGCGGGGCGGCCCGGTGACCACCTGCTCCACCGTTTCAAACACATCGGCATAACTGACGCTGCGTTTCAGGTCATCAGAGTCCCCCGCCGGCTTGAGATCCGTCAACAGTTCAAGGTCCACCTCGAACAGCTGCCCCAGCCTCTGTTCCTCCGGCAAAACACCGTGGTAACCATAAAAGGTCATGCCCTTCAAAATAATTTTATCCTTCATGCAGATTCCCCCTGAGAATGGCATCACTCATCCTGGCCACCCGTACCATTTCCTTTACGTCATGGACCCTGACAATGTCCGCCCCGCAGGCGATGCCCAGGGCCACCGTGGCGCCGGTCCCCTCCACCCGCTGGTCCACCGGCAGGTTTAAGGTCCTGGCAATCACCGACTTGCGGGAGGTCCCCAGCAGGATGGGGCAGCCCAGTACGGTGAGTTCCTTTAATCTTCGCAGGACTTCCAGATTTTGCTCATAGGTCTTGGCAAAGCCAATGCCGGGATCGATCATGATGTTTTCCCTGGCAAGGCCGGCCCGGACGGCGGTTTCGATACCTTCCCGCAAAAAGGCAGTGATTTCGGTCATCAGATCCCGGTAATGGGTGCCCTGGCCGTTATGCATGAGCATGACGGGGACCTGGTATTGCGCCACCACGGCGGCAAGGTCCGGGTCACCTCGTAGGGCCCACTGGTCATTGATGATGTGGGCTCCCGCCTCCAGGGCCTGCCTCGCCACCCCGGCCCGCCAGGTATCCACGCTGATGGGCACCGGTATCGACGGCGCCAATTTCTCCAGCACCGGCAGCACACGCCGCATTTCCTCATCTTCACTGACCTCGGTGTGCCCCGGCCGGGTGGAGATCCCCCCCAGGTCAATGATATCCGCCCCGTCTTCCACCATTCTTTGAGCATGTTCCAGGGCCGCCGCCGGGTCCTGGTATCGTCCCCCGTCAGAGAAGGAGTCCGGCGTGGCGTTTAAAATCCCCATCACCAGGGTCCGCCGGCCCAGTTCCAGCACCCTGCCCCGGCAGTTTAAACGACGGGCCTTTAACCCTTCCAGGTTGTCCAGGGCTTCTTTGATTCGGTCGGCCAGCTGGGCCAGGCCGAAGGGCTGCATTTTTAACTTTTCGATAAACGTGCGGTACTGTTTGAGGGTTGCCATTATCAGGACATCGGTGGTCTCCACGGTGTGGTTGACGATACCCCTGGCCACCGCCGCTTCGCCACCCCTGGCCAGGATTTCCTGCTTGATGATATTGGCCTGGGTGGGGTTGACGCCGGATAGCTTTATAATCCGGTGCACCGCCTTGGGCACCATTCTCTGCCACCCTGCCAGGTCACTGCCCACAGCCATAATTTCGCTGCGGGCCTGGTCGAGATTGTCGATAAATTTTACTGCAATTTCTATTGCCACGGGATCACCTCGGTCTTCCTGTAGTTAACAGATATTTTAAAGTATAACATTACCGGCCAGCAAAATTAAACAAATATACAGCAAGCGTCATCTTTTTATAAGCAGAGGCGAGAAAATTGCCGGAATAAAGTTCAATCATTTTTTTAGGTGCAGCAGTGGAAACATAAAAGTAATGTATATCCAGCACAGGTGAGGCCTATGCATATTTTACCCGGGAGGGTCAGGATTAGGATCAAGGAATTAAAAAAACAACCCGGCGCTGGCCCAATAACTTCGTGGCTTGCTGAAAGAAACCGCTGGCGTCATAGATGTTCAGATCAATACCCTGACCGGCAACTGCCTGGTTTTCTTTGATAAAAGGCTCACCGATGAGGCAGTCAAGGATTGAGAGCATTAAACAGCAGATAGAAGGGGCTTGCCGTCCAAAAAAGAGCCGACAGTATGAACGTAAGTTTGGAAAACGGGATGCTTTTTTCGTTAGTCCTAACCTTATTTCTTTTTATCTTTGCTGTGGACTGCCGAAACCTTTAAGGCGTTGATTTTGTTTGGCTGGAACATTGCCATCATTTATTTGGCAAATATGCATAACGCCATCGTGGCTACCTTAAAAGGCCATTTCAACCTTGCCCAGGTGATGGTCGATTACCAATGGCTGCTTTTCTTTCCCTCCATCTATATCTTTGCCATCTGGGACTCATACAATGATTGTCTTGAAATGAATACGGTATTTGATGAAGTTGCAGGCGTTTTCTATACACCTAGTACGTGCTGACAAAAGTAAAATGCAATACCTATTGACATCATGCTGTCACAAAACTAAAAAAGATTGCCCGAACCCTCCCAAAAGGAAAAGAGCAATCCCGATAAGAATTGTATTTCTTTTTTATCTTTGATCGAAAACCAGTCGGAGGTATTTTATTTTTTCCAGGCACTATCTCAGTTTCTTTATTGCTAGCCTGTGGATTCATACTATTTTTTGGGTTTATAGGCCGGCTGCGGCACCAGCCGCTCCTTAAGATACCCATAGAGTAACCCTGCCAGCATTAACAGCCCGGCGTAACCCACGGCAGGGTACAGAACCCGGACCAGGTTGGTGAAACCAAATTGGCTGGCTCCAAAGGCAAAAACGCTTGTAACGATTACCCACCATGTAAAGGCAGGTCTACCATGATCAGTAAAACGATTGACAAACCCGTACAGACACCCTACCGCTGTTGAGTAGATGGCCGCCAGCAAAGCAATAATATAGACTACACGCATCACCGGTGATAACTGGGCCACCACGTAGGCCATGGGAATTTGATAGCGGGCAACTTCAGGGAAGTTAGCCAGCAAAGCCAGGTTGATGGCCAGCGCTCCAATGCCCAGGCCCAGTCCCCCGTAGACAGCGCCTCGCCTTAATATCCCGGGATGTTTTGCCAGTAGGCCCAGGGAAGCCAGCACGGGAACACCGATCACCAAATTGTAAGATACATAATTAACGGCGGCAAGGGGCCAGTAAGGCACCACCGCCCGGGCCGGTTGAGTCACCCTGCTGATGGCGTCAAAATCCGGCGGTGTCACCAGCAGGGTGGCCACGCTGACCCCCAATACAGAAATCAATAATACCGGAACAACAAAACTGATGGCATTAATGAGTCCTTGTATCCCCAGCAGTACGGTCAATAACGTTATGGCAATCATCACCAGGCTGCCCAGCACACCGGATAACCCCAGCTGTTCTGTGAAAACCGCCCCGGTCCCGGCAGCCATGGCCGTTAGAGCGCCAAACAAAAAGAAGGTGATGACCGCATCAACAATACTGCCAAGCCAGGGGCCACCAACATACCGCATGATCTCCCGGTGTGAATCCGCCTTTAACCTCCTTCCCAGTTCCAGGACGATCATGCCGTAAAAGACAAACATGACGGTGGCGGCGGCTAGAGCCAGTATCCCGGTCAATCCGAAAAAACTAAAAAATTGGAGGACCTCTTGACCGGAGGCAAACCCAGCCCCAACCAGGGTTCCAATATATACAGCTGCCACATTAAAAGTTGTTAAGGTTTCTGCTTCTTTTCCCATAATTATAGTTTTTCCGAAAAATAAGTATCTTATGTGTTATAGTGGTATCAGCACTCCTGGTGAAGTGGCTGATTGAAGCAATCATACGCAAACAAAAATATTATTATTAAGACAGCACAAAAAACTCCCTCTGGGGGAGTTTTCTTGGTCGCTTGAAATTTTTTAATGAATGACCTTCAGTACATCGTCTGCGTTGCGCTGGGCAACCGGTTCCGGCTGCTCTTTGGTATGTCCCACAGCGATGATCGCCACCGGCCTGAGGTCGCCGCCCAATTGAAGGATTTGCGACACTTTGTCTTCCTGAAAGGCCGCTACCCAGCAGGTAGACAAGCCATACCCGGTTGCCGCCAGCAGCATATTTTCGATGGCAGCTCCAATATCTTGATACTGGTAGGCCTCTCCCCGCTGTCCGTAAACTTTGGCTGATTTTCCCTGTTCCAGGCAGACCACGATATTGACCGGGGCATCGGCAATAAAAGATTCACGTTCGCAGGCTCCGGCCAGGGCCTGTCTTACCTCCTCCTTAAAAACCACCACCAGCTTCCAGGGTTGCAGATTGCCAGCGCTGGGCGCCCGCAAAGCCGCTTCCACCAGTCGTCCAACGGTGGCCTCGGCCACAGGTTCACTGGTAAAGGAACGGACACTGCTCCGCTGTTCTATGGCTTCGATAACATCCTTGGTCAACGATTTCTCCTCCTTGAAAACACTTTTTTAAAGTTTTTCCCAAGGAGAAAAAATCATGTGTTCTGATTAATAAATGCCTTTATTTTACTACAAACCACAACCCGGTGGCTCTGGCCAGGACATCTTCCCCGCGGGTAACGGTGCATTCGGTGGCAACCAGTGTATTCCCGTCATGAATCACCTTTCCCCGGGCGGTGACCCGGTCGCCAGGATGCCCCGGCGCCAGGAAATTGGTGTTGAGGTTCACGGTGACACCGACTTTGCCCAGGGTGCGAATGGCCACCCCCATGGCAATGTCGGCCATGGCAGACAAAACGCCGCCGTGCAGGGTTCCCTGGGGGTTGAGGTGTATGGGGGCCACTGTTATTTCCAGGCAGGATTCGCCCTTTCCCCGTTCCATTTCGCAGATTTCAATGTTCAGCATTTTGGCAAAGGGATTGTCACTGGCGAATTTTATCAACTGCTGCATTTCTTGATCCATGGATTGATTGCTAACTCCTTTTATCCATCCCTAATTCTTCGTTTAAACTGCCGCTGCGAAAGCCTGACAGGTCCAGCTTTACGCGTGTAAAGCCCAGCTCCTTGAATTGCTCCGTTATTTTCACAGACAGTTCTGCCAGCCGTAAAAATTGCTCCCGGGGCACTTCCAGGCATGCCTCCCTGAGGTAATGCCTTACCCTGACGGGAGAAAACCCTAAATGGTTAAGAAACCTCTCCGCTTCCTCCACCCGGCGCAGTTTCTCTTCGGTGATTTCCTGCCCGTAGGGAATCCTGGACGCCAGGCAGGGAGAGGACGGCTTATCCCAGGTGGGCAGGCCCAACTGCCGGGACAATTCCCGGATCTCAGCCTTCGTCAGTCCGGCTTCCCGGAGAGGGCTGCGCACCCCCAGTTCCTCCACGGCTTTCATGCCCGGCCTGTAATCATTCACGTCATCCAGGTTGGAACCATCCAGCACCCGGGGGATCTTGTTTTGACGGGCAATTTCCTGCAGGTCGGAAAACCGCGCATGTTTACAATGGTAACATTTTAGGGGTGAATTCTCTATGAATTCCCTTAACTGCATTTCCTTTGAGTAAACCACCAGGTGCCGCACACCCAGCTGTTGGGCCAACGCCCCGGCTTCCTGGATTTCAGCCGCAGTGGACGTGGCGGACACCGCCGTTACTGCCAGCACCTGGTCTCCCAGCACCCGGGAAGCCACCGCCAGAAGAAAGGCACTGTCCGTCCCCCCGGAATAAGCCACCAGGACTCTACCGTACCCCCGGATGATGTCCTTTAATTTAAGGAACTTCCCTTCTAACAATTCTATGCCCCCGCTTAAACAGATACAAAATCTTTATCCACATTTTCCCGCTTCCAACTTCTCACATCTCACTTTTCAATTGTGTTCCCGGTTGTGACAATGACCGTGATTATGGATTTGTGCCGGGTCGTAGGCTTCACCGGTCCATTGATAATGGTATTGCCGGGGTTCCGGCTCGCCAACCATCACTCTGAGGAGATTGGGAATTTCCATATCCCTGTCCCCGGCCCCGTAACCCACGCCTTTAAGAATCATGGCCGGCATGGGGCCAAAATCCCTGGACAGGTATTTCACCAGGGCGGCACCGGTGGGGGTAACCAGTTCGACGGTCGGACCGGCGGTATAGATGGGCACATTTATTAAAATCTCTGCCGTGGCCGGTGCAGGTACCGGCATGACCCCGTGGGCACAGCGAACGGTGCCGCTGCCCACGTTGAGCGGTGAACAGTAAACTTCCTCGATCTCTAATTTAGCAAGTCCGATCAGGGTGCCGACGATGTCCACAACGGCATCCACCGCACCCACTTCGTGAAAATGCACGTTTTCCGGCGGGCGCCCGTGGATTTTCCCTTCGGCGGAAGCCAGCCGTGCAAAAATATTTTTGGCATCTTGTTTAATGGCATCCGCCAGCTGGCTGTTTTCCAGAATCGCCACAATATCCTTAAGATGACGGTGGGGTTGGTCCTCCGTTACCTTTACATCAACCTTGGTCCCGCTGATGCCCTTGCGCATCACCCGCCTGACAGACAATTCATAACCTTGGATGCCAAGCTTCGATAACTCCTGCCTGAGCTGGTCCACCTCTACACCCAAATCAATTAGTGCCCCCAGAAACATATCCCCGCTGATTCCTGCAAAACAATCAAGATAAGCGATTTTCACTGTTTATCACCTGCCAGTTTATTAATCAGGCCGGCGGCATAGCCCGCACCAAAACCATTATCAATGTTTACCACCGTAACCCCGGAAGCGCAGCTGTTCAGCATGCCCAGCAAAGCGGCCAGCCCATTGAAACTGGCGCCATAGCCCACACTGGTGGGCACAGCGATCACCGGCTTATCCACCAGACCGCCCACCACACTGGGCAGGGCTCCTTCCATGCCTGCCACCACAATGACGACATTGGCCCTAGCCAGTTTTTCCGTCTGGTCCAGGATCCGGTGGATCCCCGCCACGCCGGTATCATAAATTCTTTCTACCCGGTTGCCCATAAGTTCACAGGTCAGGGCCGCCTCCTCCGCCACCGGCAGGTCGGCGGTGCCGGCGCTGCAGACGCACACCATTCCCCGCCGGGGTGTACTGTCGCTCCGGCGCAGGATCATTCTGGCTGTTGGGTCATACTCCGCTTCGGGGACCAGTTCCTTTGCCGCCCCGAACATTTCCTCCGTGGCCCGGGTGCCGAGGATATTGCCCTGACTTGCTTGACAAAGCCTGTGAAAGATCTGTGCCACCTGGTCAACGGTTTTTCCTTGACAATAAATGACCTCGGGAAAACCCTTTCTCAAATGCCGGTGGTGGTCAATTTTGGCATAGCCCAGATCCTCGTAGGGTAATCGTCTCAATTGCTCCAATGCCCGGTCAACGGATATTTGTTCGGTCTGGACTCCTTCCAGCAACTTGCGCAACTCTTCCGGCCCCATGGTTTCCTCCTCCGGGTAGGATTTAGTCAATCATAGTTTATTATACCGATTTTGTCACGGATTTCCTTGGGTAAGCTGTGTTAAGTTGGGTATGGGTTGACAAAATGGAATAGGCTGGGAAATAAATCAACCACCCGGGCTTGCCCCAGATGGTTGAGTATCCACAGTGCTCCCCTTATAATGATAGTTACCACACCA
>JBFMCH010000073.1:0-14361 GCA_040754595.1 Bacillota bacterium | reverse complement strand
TTCTACGCTTAAAGCTTTCAGTTACCTGAAAACCTCCAAGAACTGGCTACAGGGCTGCTGGTTAGGCTTTACCCTGGTGGGGCTTACACCCACTAGACTTAGCGACCTTACCCGGCCGCACTACACGTAACTAAATACGTTCTCTCATGGAAGGCATAGGAGCCCATGAGTTTGGACGGGGCTACCTATGGCTTTACCGTGCTCCTAGAGGTCAGACTTGCTTTTTTGCTTCTTTTTGCTTTTTCTAACTCACATTTCCTTTACCTGTTTTATTACCCGCCGGTAAAACTCCTGCCAGAGGGGTGACATACGGCTTAGGTCCGCTTTGCCCACATGGTATGAAGACTTTGGGCCGGGATGAAGCGGAAGATTAGCCTTGTTTTCCGTGCCTGCATTTTGCCTTCTGGCTTCCAGTCGTTTCTTTCTCTTTTTGGCTTTCTCCTTCTTTGACATACTCAGGTACTCCTTTTATTATAAGTCAAGCTCCAACCCATTCCTTGCGCAGGGTGAATATCTCTCTGAGCTCGCCGGTAGACAATTCGGTGATCCAGGACTCACCGCCGCCGACAATCTGCTGGTTGAGCTCCTGCTTCCGTTCAATCATCTCATCGATCCGTTCTTCCAGGGTACCCAGGCTGATAAATTTATGGACCTGGACATGACGCTGCTGGCCAATCCGATGGGACCGGTCAGTGGCCTGGTTCTCCACCGCCGGGTTCCACCAGCGATCGAAATGAAAGACGTGGTTGGCGGCTGTTAAGTTCAGTCCTACTCCTCCGGCTTTCAGGGAGAGGATGAAAATATGGCAGGCTTTCGGCCCGACCAGAGTCCTATCTTGAAAACGGGCGATCATCTCATCCCGCTGGCCCTTTGGGGTACCTCCATGCAAAAAGAAAGCCTGCTCACCTAACTCCTTCTGTAAGATCTGCCGGAGCATCTGACCCATGCCCACAAACTGGGTAAAAATCAGACAGCGGTCCCCCTGCTGCCTCACCTCTTCTACCATAGCCAGTAAACGGTCAACCTTGTTGGAACGCTCTCTAATGTTAAACAAATTGCCTTCTTTAAGAAAAAGGGCCGGGTGGTTGCAAATCTGTTTTAACTTGGTTAGGGTGGCGAGAATCAACCCCCGGCGGGCCATATCATCTGCCTGATCCAAACCATCAAACATAGATTGCAAGACATTTTCATATAGAGAGGCCTGTTCCGCTGTCAGGGGTATATACTCCTTCCTCTCCTGTTTTTCCGGCAGAGCCAGTTCGATGGCGGGGTCACTTTTCACCCGGCGCAGCAGGAAGGGGCCGATCAGCCGCTGCACCCGTTGAATATCCTGGGCCTCTCTCTTACGCTCAATGACACTGACAAACCGCCGTTTAAAATCTCCCAGGCTACCCAAGTAGCCCGGATTTAAGAAATCCATGATGGACCATAGCTCCGTTAGACGGTTCTCCACCGGTGTTCCGGTCAGGGCCACCCGGTGACTGCCTTTTAACCTGCGGACAGCCGAGGACTGTTTAGTGTAGGCGTTTTTAATGTTCTGGGCTTCGTCCAGGCAGATGCAGTCCCACTCTGCAGAACAAAGGTCCTCTTCATCCAGGTGGGCCAGGCCGTAGGTGGTAATTACCAGATCCGCCCCTGCTATGGCAGATTGAAAATCCTGACCCTTTTTGCGCTGGGGCCCGTAGTGAAGGTAAATATTCAGGCCGGGAGCAAACCGCGCCAGCTCCTTCTGCCAGTTACCCATCACCGAGGTGGGGCAAATCAGCAAAGAGGGTGTGTGTGGCTTGTCCTCAGCCAGGTTATTTTCCTTAACCTTTAAAAGATAGGCAATCCACTGGACGGTTTTCCCCAGGCCCATATCATCGGCCAGGCAGCCGCCCAGGCCGAAGCGACGCAGAAAAAGCAGCCAGGAACTGCCCATCCGCTGGTAATTGCGGAGGGTTCCATGAAAAGAAGCGAAATCATCTTCCACGGGAACGGTAGAGAGACTTCTAAGCTGCTCCACCATTCGGGACAATTGCTCATTTAATTCCACTTCAAAGGTGACGGCATCGCTCTGCCGGTCCGTTTCTTCAGAGACAGACCCTTGCTCATCTTCCGGAGACAGCAGATACGTTTGCAGGGCCTCGCCTAAGGAGAAGGTTTTCTTGCTTTTTACCACCCGCAGCACCTGCTGCAAAAATGCCGGGTCCAATATTATCCACTGACCCCGAATATACATCAGCCGGCGTTTTTCTTTGGCCAGCCGCCGGAACTCCTCTTCCGACAGTTCCAGATCCCCCACTGCCAGTTTCCAGTCAAACTGTAGAAGTTGTTCTACTCCCAGGCAGCGTTCTCTCCAGGACCCGACTGATGAGCGGGTCTTCATCTTTAGCTTTGGCTTAAGTTTCTGCACCTCTTGCCACCATTTAGGCAAAAGGACAGTGTAGCCGGCTGCCACCAGTTTAATGCTGTCGGCATTAAGAAATTCCCACGCCTCTGCCTCACTCAGTTTACTGCGGATTCTGCCCCTTTCCTCCGGGTAGTTTTTACAATCTGCCAGCCAGGGGACAATAATTTTCCATTTTTCTATATCCCGTTCAACACGCCGCCGGTGAGCCGCCCAGTCCGCCGGCACTTCTCCGTCCTTGCAGGAAGCAAGCCCTTCCGTTACGGCATCCCACTTTACCAGCCGGTTTTGATCCTTCTTATCCTGTAAAAGTATGTTAAGCTGCCATATGTTATCGTCCAGCGGCTCAACCAGTTGCAGGCAGGTACGGAAGGGTGTGTCATCCACCTGCCAGCCGATAGCCTCCAACCAGTCCTCTTCGCCGGCAAAGGATACCGTCCGGTGATGACCGGATTGCAACAAGGGATAAGTCCCGGCCAGCTCATCCCAGGCCTGAATAATATCCTCATTCTGTTTAATTAATTCATCAATTATCTGATCTGTCCATGTTGATAAATAGGGTATGTCTGCTAGCGCCTTAAGATCATCTGGCCAGTCCAACCGCCAGCCCCTTTGACCCTGCTGCCACTTGTCAAAATCCGGCCGCCACCGTCCTTCGACCAGTGCTTGCTTAATTACCGGGGCAATTTCCCGGAGATTGGTTATTTCCTCACTCCAAAGCCATTCCATAGTTGTCGCCTGAACAGGTTCAGCAAACAGCCCCAGTGCCATCCAGGGTGAGAGGTAAATGCCGGAACGGTTGTCCGGAGTAAGCTCTTTGATAAGAGTACCGTAAAAAGAAGACCGATGCCAGGCAAAGAGACGCAATTTCAACTCCGTCGGATGTAACTGGCTCCACTTCGTATCATTTTTCCACTGGCCCCAGATAAAAAATCCTCCCTTAGGAAGCCACTCGGCAAAAACTTTAACGCTACCTGGATTCATGAGATCAGTTTTCCTTTCTGCAGTTCTTCATGGAAAGCTCGGGAACGCGGGTACTGATCCACCAGCCCCTTAATAAATTTGTCCCATTCCTTCCCCAGCTTAAGTTTCTTATATAGTCGGTGAAGTTTCTTAAGTATCCTTACTGCTTCCTGATAAGATTTGCGGTTTTTGGCTTCAATTAAACGTACCGCCCACTGGTGGTACAGGGGAAGGATCATGAAGGGAGCTTTAGCTTCCACATGACGAAGTTCTTCCGGGGAAATCTCCAGGAAATCCCGGCAATGACACATGGTTAAGTCCACCCAATCCTTATATTCCCTTTGTTCCAGGAGGCTTTCGGAATAAAACCAATAACTACTCGGCAGCCATGATTTAAGTACCGCGTGATATTCATCCTGGACACCGGCTCCGTCGGCAGCCTCGGCCCAAAAATGACAGATTGCTTGAAATTCATTGGGATCTGCTTTGGTTGTCCACGGCATAAGCCAGCGCAACCATTCCAAAAGCCTCCCCCATTGTCCGGTCTGGCTAAAGCCTGATAGGAAATAAAATATATCGGACAGTTCAAAATTATTAATTTCCCCTAAAATTTTTCTGGCTTCAACATCTTTCTTTCCCAACACGAAAAAATGAGCCAATCCAAGACCTGCCCGGTAGTACTCCGGGGCTTTATCACAAAACTTTTCCGTTAATAGATGGTATTCATTTTTAATCCATGGCTGATAACACAGGTAACTTTCCCAACTTAACCTGTAGATGTACAGCCAGTCAAAGATGGCAGTAGAACCTTTGAAATAATAACTGCGGGTAATTTCCAAAGCCTTTTGCAAAAAGGGCCGGTATTTTTCTATCTCCTCGTCAGTCATTGGTTCCGGCAAATGGTCAACCAGATCATTTTCGCACTGGTCAAAAAAAACATCCCGGTAGTAATTATTTAGTCGCAAGTTAATGTCTTCAACCCAGTTTAATATAAAAAGTATCCCGTGAAAGCAAAACAACTCCCTTGGTTTATCCGGCCACTGGCTGCAAACAGAAAAAATTCTATCTTTAAAATTAGTATAGATTGTTCTAAACATTGAAAAGAAATAAAAATCATAATCGTTCCGGTTGGAAAACAGGCTTAACTTACGACTCAACTGTCGGTGTTCCTTTTCAAAATAACTGTACCATGCTTCCAACGGCCCTTCCGGTAACGGGATGTTTTGTGAACCCGTTTTGCCTTCCGCAGCCTTTGGGTGCAATTTGGCCAGTCCTTTGCTCATCTGCTCCTCATGGTGTTTATTAACCTCAGCCATAAACACACTGGGCCATTGATAACCGGAATAAAGATAAAAAAAGGCGGCAGCCATATGGTGACAAAACTCACCACTGGAGCAACTGCAATCATTATTAGAAAAATCATCAACAAAAATATGTGCTTTACTGGTGAAAAAACGCTCCCCAGGTTCGCTTACCTCCGCCCTGATAACGGCATCCTCTATTTTTACACTTTTAACACAACACTTTTTAAAATAATCCAGTCCCTCTTCAATAATGTCCAAATCTACTTCGTTTTTGATTTTTTCAGCTAACTGATTAAGTAATTCTTTGGCAATTCTGGCGACCATAATGATGTCCTCCTAGGGTCGGGCTTGCTTTTTTGCTTTATTTTCCTGCTCTATCTTTTTTAGGCTATCGCATATAACTTGCTTAACTGGTTTAGAACGGCATTGTTACCTGACCAAGCTGGGGTAAAGCTGTTATCGCACTGGGGCTCAAAACGAAAGAACTCTTCATCGTCCCCCAGTTAGCTCGGGCAGAAGCAGCCACAAACTGATTAGCCCTCGGATACCTCTTTAAAGAATGGCTGTCATTGGCAGCCTCTGGTTTCATGCTGTCTTTTCATGGGTTTGCTTAGTTTCTTTCCATTTTTCAAAGATACCTGGACTTAAGAGCCTAATAGAAAAATCCCATAGCGGGCTGATTAACGGAAACCAGGCGATGAATCTTCCCGGCAACCCCTCACCGCAGCTAAGAGCCATCTATTATGAACCACCCGATCATTTAGATTTAAAAATACGTACCTTATATCATGAAAACTTTCTTAAAACACCGTACCAAACAGGAATTTATCAATTTCGTCCGGGAGTCCTTTGCCAAACTGCCCAGCATGGGCGCCCAGGGGGATAAGATCCAGTGCTCCCTGCCCCCTGCCGCTGCCGACACCCCGCCTGCACCGGCGCCCGCACCACCGGCAACAGCCCCCACCCCTTTGTAAGTTATAAAAATGATTGACAGGTAACAGCATTAAAGAAGAGGAGCAACGGGCTCCTCTTCTTTAATGACGGATGCTTGCCTTGTGAGATACCCGGGCCATCAGGGAAGCCAGTGTCTTTTTCTCTTCTTCGTTTCCTTCATCCCACAATTCTTTCATTAGACGTTGTTCTTGGTTGGCGGGGTCAAAATTGTTGGCAAAGAAGCTGCCCAGCCTGTAAGCGACGTTGTTAATGGTTTCCTTATCCATGCCAACCCTTTCTCCTAGACCCACTGCACCCCCCATTATCTCTTTCCATTTATGCCAGTTATGACCTAATTCCATCAAATCACCTCCTGCTCATATTTTGTCCTATTCAAGAAAATCAAATTCTTGTGCATTTATGGAAGTATAAAAAAAAGGATTTAACCTCCCATATTTGCGGTAGATTTCTAATTTCTGATATTGATCCTGTTAACGTCTTTTTTATTTGCAGATTGTCGTTCGCGATTGTACAGGTAAACCATGAAGGCCACAGCGATGCAAATGGTAACCACAGAGGACACCTGCGCTGCTTTTAAGTCCATAACGGTCCGTAAACTGTCTGCGCGCCAGAATTCCAGCACAAATCTGCCAGCGGAATAAAGGATAAAATAGCCCAGTGCAATAAAACCGTCAAAGGGCTTCCGTTTATAAAGCACAAGCAGCAGGATCAAAACCAGTACATCCCCGGCTGCCTCGAACAACACTGCCGGGAAAAGCGGTTGAGAACCAAAGGTATAATAAGCATCGGTGCCGGCAGGATAAATCACTCCCAGGTGTTGATGGGGAATGCCGTAACAACAGCCATTTAAAAAACAGCCAATACGTCCCACGGCCTGCCCCACCAGCACTCCCGGCGCCAAGGTATCCATCATGAGCCAGAGGGCGATTTTTTGTTTTCGGCAATACCAAATAACTGCCAGCAGACCTCCCACCACCGAACCCTGAACAGAAATGCCCCCGTTCCAAATGGCCGGTATTTCCGAAAGATGGCTGCCGTAATAATCCCAACTGAACATAACCTCCCAGAGCCGGGCACCCAGGAGACCGCCCAGGATGGCATAAAAGGCCAGGTCCAAAACTTCTTCCTGGTAACGCTGCTGTGTTTTGGCCACATAGTAGGATACCAGCAGACCTGCAAGAATTCCCAGGGAAAGCATAACCCCAAAGGAACGGACCGGAAAATCTCCGACATAAAAGAGTACTTGATGCAAAGGATCCACTCCTTTTCGAAATTCGAGTTTCGAAGTTCGAAAAAACTGTTTTCAGGCACTTCTTTAATTTCTTTTTATTATATAAACCATTTTTTCTTAGCCTTTGTCAACACCCACCAAAGGAACATCAAAAAATCTCTATCTGCAAAGTATAAATCCCCCGTTTTGGCAAACGGAGGATCAATAAAACCTTATAGAAGCGCGTTAAGCTTCTTTTCCAGGTCTGCTTTGCTGGTAAAGCCAATGACCTGATCTGCTTTTTGCCCGTTCTTAAAGAAGATGAGGGTAGGAATACTCATGACGCCGAATTGTTGGGCCAGGTCCCTGTTTTCATCTACATTCACTTTGCCGATTTTGACCTTACCGGCAAACTCCGAGGACAACTGCTCAATGATCGGTGCGATGGCGCGACAGGGGCCGCACCAGGCTGCCCAAAAATCAACCAGCACGGGAACATCCGACTTAAGTACCTCAGTTTCAAAATTTGCGGCATTGAATTCCATTGCCATGTAAAATCGCCTCCTTGTAACTTATGAATATGAACACACTGAAATAGACTATCTATAGGTACATACCTATAATACTATAATTTCTTGTTCGCCAGCAATATTTTTTTCGCAAAAGATATTATTTTACTATTCGTGTTAGTTCAACTCAGACCGCTTAAATAACTGAATAAAGTTTAAGATAAACTGCAGCTCTTTTTCATTTAAATTACAAACCAGACCGAGAACTGCCTGGACATTGGGGTGAATTAAAAGCTCTCTGAGTTCCGGGTTCATTAAACTAACCATCTGGTCAACGGCGCCCGGTTCCATAATGAAGTAGCATGGCGAAACGCCCATCACTTCGGACAATTTTTCTAATGTTTTCAGGGACGGCTGTACCTTGCCCTGTTCGATTTGCCCGATGAGACCCGCTGTGACCCCCGCCAGGTTTGCCAATTGCGCCTGGGTCAGGCCATATTCTTCTCTTAAATGCTTCAATTTATACCCGAGGGAGCCTTCGTGGCCCATCAGGGCAGTGGCCGGCACTCCCAGCCCTTCGGCGATTCGTTTGAGAGTATTCAGTGCAGGATAAACAGTGCCTCTTTCAATTTCGCTGAGGTAGGAAAGGGATATCCCTATCTTGTCCGCCAATTCTTGTAAGGACAGGCCGCTCTCGTTGCGAATAATTCTGATTTTTTCGCCGAGACCAAGGCCGGAGTCAGTGATTTCCCCTTCAACCAGTTGTGTCTTTGATACGTTTAAGGCTGCGGCTAATTTGTCAATGGTCTTTAAGGAAGGTCTTTTGGAACCCCTCTCAATCTCGCTTAAATAAGATAAGGACAGTTTTGCCCGGCGTGCCAGGTCCTGCAATGTATAGCCTCTTTCCTCGCGTAAGGCTCGGATTTGATCCCCCCGCACTATCATGACAATATCCCCCATAGCAAACAAGATATACTAACATTCTACGATAATTTTAATACACCGTCAATGTAACGGCAAAAGAATACCTTCCATAATTTCCCGAAATACAGGAGCCGCCGTAGCGCCGCCGCTGATCCCTTCCTCCACCAGCACCGTAACAATGTAGCGGGGCCTCTCGGAGGGTGCGAACCCGCAGAACCAGGCATTTACTTTTTCCGATCCGCCGGCCAGTTCCGCCGAACCGGTCTTGCCTGCACTGCCGTAATCCGGAACGGCTGCTTCCTTTCCGACTCCCCGGGATGTCACCAGGTTTAGCAATCTTTTTAATTCCCGGGCGGTTTCGCAGGAAATTACCTTTTGACTGCTGCCCATGGGAAAGTGGCTTTTAAACCGGCCCTTTTCGTCCCTCAGTCCCTTGACCAGCCTCGGTTGGATGTACACACCGTCATTGACGACGGCATTCATCATGGCGGTAAGCTGAACCGGGGTGGTCAGGACAGGCCCCTGCCCGATACTGCTGTTGACCAGGTTATAGGGCTGACCGATTAAACCCATGTCCTGTCTTTTGTCTCCGGGGACAGGATAGCCGATAATGGTTTGAGACTCCAGCCCAAAGGCACTGGCATAGACAATCAGTTTTTCCGCGCCAAGCTTTAGAGCCAGTTCCGCAAATACAGGATTACAGGACTGGGCAAAGGCCTCTTCAAAAGTAATGGGGCCGTGGCCGGACTTATGCCAGCAGCTGATTAGATGGTCCTTCTCCCCCAGACAAACAAAGGTATCCGAGGGTTTTACCAGGCCCTCCTCCAGTGCCGCTGCCGCCACTACAACCTTAAAAATGGATCCCGGCTGGTACAAGGCGGTGCAGTGGTCCAAAAAGGTATCTTTATCACCGGGCAAAGATAAGGCGATATTGGCGGGATTAAAGTTTGGCCTGCTGGCCATGGCCAGCAGATCCCCGTTCCTGGCATCCATCACCACCACGGCGCCCCGCTGGACCCGTTCGTCCATCACTTTCTCTACCCTTTGCTGTATGTCGGCATCGATGGTTGTAACCACATCCAGCCGGCCGGTTTCACGGTCATTTTCAATCTGAATGCCCAGTCCGGCAATCAAGTTACGGTAAACGTCTACATAGGCTCTGGCGGAATTGTTCGGTTCCCCGGCTTTCAACTGCCCTTCGTAAAAATATTCAAGGCCGCTTTTGCCCACTAAATCGGTGAGCTGGTATCTCTTGCCGCCCAGGTTGTTAAACCGTTCCAACTTCGCCTGGTCTGAAATGGGGCCCAAATGGCCTACCACATGGGCCGCCAGAGGAGCAGGTCCGTAGCGGAAGTAAATCTCCTCCACCATCAGCCCGGGAATACCCGTTTCCTTTATCTGCCTGGCCTGCCGGTAATCCAGCGTAAAGGGCAAAAAACCAGCCCGTCCCTCAAAATACCGGGCCAACTCTTCCGGTTTCCGGCCAAGGATCAAACTCAACTTCTCAACAGCTTTTTCTTTATCCAAAATGATCTCGGGGAAAATCACCACTCTGGGTTCCCTGTTTCCCATGGTCAGGGGTCTTTCTCCCGACCGGTCGAAAATGCCGCCCCTTGGGACATCCTCCAGAGCAACCTTCAGGCTGCGCTGTTCCAAAGCCTTTTGTTTATACTCGTTGCCGTGAACCAGTTGGATAAATCCCAGGTGTACGATCAAAGGGATAAAAAGAAATAGGATCAGATAAAAGGTTTTAACCAATCTTTTTTGCTGAAAAATTGTCACGGGTAAACATTCCTTTAGCAGGCGAATAGGATTCATCTCATATTCTAGCCAGAAAATGGAATGTTTATGCCTCTACCCCATTCGTCTGAGCATGGACATGGGGGATAGGGGCTTATCCACCGGCAGTTGAACAATTTGCTGGGGATGCGGGGCAACCTCCATTTGTTCCCCGGTTTCCCCGTCATAGAGGGCCGTTACCTCAAGGGTTTGGTTCCCCCCCCGGGGCGCCAGTACCTCCAGGCTTTCCCCCACCCTGAAGTTATTGCGCTGTTCCACAATGATTCTCCCTGTTTTTTCATCATACCCCAGCACCAAACCCACAAAGGCGGCCAGGCGGGTATAACTTTGTTGTCCCGGCTCCACCGTGGCGGTTTTCCCCTGGTCCCCCAGCAAAAAGCCGGTTGTATACTCCCGGTGGCTTACTTTTTTTATTTCGTCCAGCCACTGCGGGCTCACCCGGTAAGCGGCCGGATTTTTTAAGTAGCTGTCGATGGCCTGCCGGTAGGTCTTTACCACCGTGGCCAGGTAATGAATGCTTTTCATGCGTCCTTCAATCTTAAAACTGGTCACCCCTGCCTCTGCCAGCTGGGGCAGGTACTCCAGCAGGCAAAGGTCTTTGCTGCTCATAAAATAGGTTCCCCTGGCATCTTCCTCCACCGGGAAATACTGCCCCGGTCTTTTTTCTTCCACCAAATGATACCGCCAGCGGCAGGACTGGGCGCAATCGCCCCGGTTGGCATCCCTGCCGGTCATAAAGTTGCTGAGTAAACAGCGGCCGGAATAGGACATACACATGGCCCCGTGAACGAAGGCCTCCAGTTCGATATCCACCCGGGAGCCGATTTCTTTAATTTCTTCCAGGGATAATTCCCTGGCCAGCACAACCCTTTGCAGACCTTGCCTTTTCCAGAAGGCGGCGCTGGCCCAGTTGGTGGTGTTGGCCTGGGTACTCAAGTGAACGGGTAAGCCCGGCTGTGATTTTAAAATGATATCGATGACTCCCGGGTCACTGGCAATGACGCCGTCCGCCCCGGCCCGGGCAAGGTTTTGCAGGTATGCGGGCAGCGTTTCCAGATCCGGGTTGTGGGCATAAATGTTGACGGCCACATAGACCTTGACGTTGTGCCGGTGGGCAAACTCGATGCCCTCTGCGATCTCTTTGTCATCAAAGTTAGCGGCCCCGGCTCGCAGACTAAACTGCCGTCCTCCCAGGTAGACGGCATCTGCCCCGTAGAGGACGGCAATCTTCAGCTTTTCTAAATCCCCTGCGGGAGCCAAAAGTTCCAAATTTTTCAATCCAAGGTCACCTCAGTTGAGATGTGATAAGTGAGAGGTTGGAGGTGAGAACTGCTCACAACTCGGTATCTCGGTATATTTGATTATACTATTTCAGGTATTTGTTTTTATTTGCATTGTGCTCTGCAAGTGTCTCAGAAAAAGCATGAGAGCCGTCGGGCTTGGCCACATAATAGAGATACTTGGTTTGGGCGGGGTTGACCGCGGCCAGCAGAGACTCCCTGCCCGGGGACGCAATGGGTCCCGGCGGCAACCCGTTAAATTTATAGGTATTATAGGGAGAATCAACTTCCAGGTCCTTGTAATATATTTTCTCCCGGTGCCCCCCCAGGGCATACTCCACGGTGGCATCAATCTGCAGCATCATGCCTGCTTTCAGACGGTTGTGGATGACGCTGGAGATCAGGGTGCGGTCCTTGTCCACCCGGGCCTCCCGCTCAATCATAGAGGCGATGGTAACGGCCTGGTGCAGTGTTAAATTCATGGCCTTTGCCTTTTCCTCCAGTTGAATTTCCTTGATCTGACGGTCCATGCCGGCCAGCATCACATTAAGAATATCCTTTTCGGCGCTGTCCAAACCAATGTTATAAGTTTCCGGGAACAGGTATCCCTCCAACCGCCTGTCACCCCGGGGCAGGTCTTTTAAAAAAGCGTAATTGAACTGGCCGTTCACCAGTAAATCTTTAAACAGCGGCTCACGAATGAATCCTTTTGCAGCCAGACTTTCTGTGATCTGTTTTAAGGTGTACCCTTCCGGAATGGTGAAATTTTTGGAAGCTGTTTTACCCCGGACCAGAATATTCAGGATCTCTTCCGTGGACATGGATGCATTTAAAAGATAGTAGCCTGCTTGAATCCTGTTATCCAAATTATGAAAACGGGCATACAGGCGAAAGGCCCTGTCATCCCGAATCATGCCCTGCTGTTCCAGCATGGCGGCAATTTGATCGGTGGAGCTCCTGGGCGGTATCCGGACTAACACATTCGAGGATTTGCCCGATGGATCTACCGGGTCCAACAGGGTAAATGTATACAGGGACAACAGGCCAAGGGATACGAAAATGGCTAAAAGAATAAATCCTTTGTTCATTCTCCATTTCTTTGCCAAAAACAACACAACCTTTTAGGATTTAACCAATTATAACATTTATAATTGGAAACGTACAAGGAAGTGCCTCCTGGTTAAAAAACAAACAGCATCTCCTGGAAAGAGATGCTTAAAAGGTCTAATTCACCCTTTTTGAATTTTCATCCGGTAGGATGGGATCAAATAAAATCATCGGTTCGGACAAACCCTTAATGACTTCGTCTAACACTAAATTAATATGAACCCCTTTGGTGGCCACTACGGGAATAATGGGCTTGGTACGGTAAATGCGCTGCAACAGCTTTAATGTGTTGGAAGTAACATCCCGGGGGGTTTCATCTACTTTGGTGACCACCAGTACATCTGCATCATCCAGCAGGGAGTTCCCTGCCCCCATAATGATTTCACTCTTGAGCCCCGCCGGAATAACGGTTACCAGGACATCGGCCAACTTGCGGCACTCCTCCGCCTTATAACCGTCGTTAATGCCAACGGCCTCAACTAGCACGACGTCCGGCAGAGCAACTGTTTTGGGAATGTCCTTTTGAGAAAGATTCCCCAGTTCCAGAACCGAGCGCACTTTATTTAACTCTTCCAACGCCTTTCTAGCATTTTCAATCAGCTTATTTTTTTCTTTGATTTGATTCACGGCATTGCGGATCACCCGGTCAATGTCAGACGCAAGATCTTTTCCCGGTTCGGGCACCGCAATGGTAAGATAGTTTGGGTCTATTCCCTTGTGCAGGTAAGGCTTTTCATCCTGTACACCCGAGCCAACGGCCAGGGGCTGGAAATTCCGGTTCTTTAAACCTTTGTAGAGTTCTCCCAAGATGGTTGATTTACCGCCATCATTCCGCCCGCAAACAACTATTTTTTTCACTGGGGCCCCCTCCTTGACCACTAGTATCCTTAGGTAAATAAATATGCCTGGGCCCAGGGAAATTTGCCAATTATTTATTTAAAATTCAATTCACGGTTTTAGCCGGAGCTTGCATCCAAGATACCAAGTTTTGTTGATCCAACTTTGAAATATAACTGGCTGCTATGAGTTTTATTTGATAAACAAGCTAATATTTGTTGAAATTAACAATGATTGACAGTAATATTAAGTAAGAATGGAAAATTTTATCGTAAAATGGGTTTTTGCTCACTCACTGTGTTTTTTAGCATCTTTTTCCCTTTAATTCGGAAGAAATGGCTAAATTGTCCCAAAGGAGTGTTTTGCTTGCTACCAACCTTTTCCGTAAATGATCTTCAATCTTTTCCTTTGACCATGATCATTGAAAATATTGTAGATCCTTCCTCACCGGACTCAATTAAACAAATTTCCAGAAATATCCTGCAAAGCATTCCTCAACCCTTTCTGGTAACTGATCTCAAGGGTAGTGTAATTTTAACAAATAATGCGTTAAGTAAATTGGTCTATCTACCCACCGAAGAAATTAACGAAAACACCATCTGTTTTGAGCAACTGAACCTTACGGAGATAAGTTTAAATAAAATTCTGGACTTTGGTATTCCTATCATGGATTACCGTGACAACCTTATTGTCAATAAACATAAAAGGGTCCCAATTAAGGTAAATATTTATCCAATCTTCGGTAATAATAAAATAAGGTTGGGTTCCGTGTACATCGTCGAGGATATCACCAATAACATCAAATATAACGACCTGCTTCATAAGTCAGAACTGATTCTAAATAAAATTAATACCGGTGTGATCTGTCTGGATAAAAATTTGAAAATCACCATGTTCAGCAAGTGTGCTGAAAAATTCTTTAATATTTGTCAACGGGAAATCATTGGTAAACTATTTATCCCGTTTATAGAAAAATTTGTAGTGGAAGGTGCGAATTTTTTTAAAGCTTTAATCGAATATTCCGAGCTGAAAGACTATGAACAGGTTTTTATCATTAATAGCAAAACAAATTATTTTATTTGCG
>JBFMCH010000072.1:0-13645 GCA_040754595.1 Bacillota bacterium | reverse complement strand
AGGGAAACGGCTCAAAGGATGCTGGAAAAAGCTGAGGAAGAATTACAGAAAAAACAACAGGAACTGGAAAAGTTGCGCCAGAAGGCACAGCATTTCAGGCAAGAGTTTGGAGAAATCCTTGAAAAATACAAACAATCCTTAGATACGATGGAAGGCTTAACCGGTCAGGTTTTGTATTTACCGACCTTAGCTGTTAAGCAATAGCCGGGCAAAACCTTGGGGTGGTTCTTCCTAAAATGGGGGAGATCAAGATCGCTTGTCTTGAAAATAACGTTATAGAAATACTCAAACAAGAACTGCAAGCACTAATCAACCAGAAAAAGCAATCCGAGGATAAAATTACCATTCTGAAATGCCAACTGGCTGCCAGGGAAGCAGAAGTGATGACTGTAGAAAGAGCCCTGGCCGAAAGTAAGAAAATAGCGAGGGAAATTGAAGATCAAGCGCTACAACGGGCTGAATCAACGGTAGAAGAAACGAAAAAAATTGTCAGAGAAAAAGAAGCATTGATCAAGTCTGTTGAATCGGAAATAGCCCGGTTGGAAAAAGAGCTTGAACTTTATCATCATCTGGTTAACCAGTTGATTACCATTGGTAAGACAAACAACACCGGTGGTGACAGGAGTTCCCGAGAAAACTTACATTCCGTCAGCATTCAAGAGATTAAACCCTTTACAAACGGCTCACTCTACACCATTAAAATGGTTTGCTTTTTGAACGCGCGGCATTTTGTTTCATTTAGCGGAACTGCCGGGCCTGTACACGCCCACTCCTGGCAGGTGCAAATCAGCGCCCGGGTAAACTCAGACAACCCGGAGCTGGTAACCTTTACAAAAGTTATCGAGTCCATTAAAACCGTATTTGTTCCCTATGAAAATACCATCTTAAATGAAGTTTACCCCTTTAACATCATTCAGCCAACCACTGAAAACATGGCCCTTTATTTCTATAACCGTTTAGAAGACACCCTTGCAGACCTTGGCCTGAGTCTTAATACACTATCCGTCTGGGAGACACCCACCAGAGGCATTGAGGTGTCCAATCGCTATCAAGAGTTTGACCGTATTCTTCAAAATCCGGAACAGTATGAGGTGCCGTCAGAGTTTAAAAAAGAAGCCGCTGCCGGTGTAGAACCTGTGCCATCCGTACCAATACAAGATGAAAATAAGGAAAACGCTGTCGAGCATAATGACAGGGAAATTTCCACCGGCAATCCCAGCAAGTATGCCACCGGACACTGGGTGTTGGCTCTGGCTGTTATTAGTCTATTTGCCATTGTCGCTTACTATAACATCCTTTTCCCGCCGGCTGGTCAGCACTACCCGTGGGGGGCGGACACTTCGTTGCACCTCCGGCATGCAGAATATGTTTATAATGAATTTAGAAAGGGAAATTACTTTCCCCAGTTTTTCGAATATTCCTATACCTCCTTTGATCCCTTCATATACTGGGGGTCGCTGTCTTATTATTTACTGGCATTTTTCCGTGCAATTACGGGAGACTTCATTTTAGCAGGTAAGTATTTTATTTTTACGTGTTATCTGCTGGGGGGTTTTTCCTGTCTCATTTTTCAGCGGCGGCTGGGATTATGGCCCGCCACATTAGTCGGAATCATCTGGACAGTATGGATTACTAACCTCCACGTGGCCTTTGTCGATGGCAACCTGCCAAGGGTCATGGTTACCGCCCTGCTGCCGGTATTGCTTGAAATGTACCTCAGGGTACTGGAGAATAGGAAATCCATTTATGCCATTCCGATAACTGTTTTCCTTTTTCAACTGGTAAACCTGGGTCAGGTTTACACCGGTGTGGGATACTTCCTGTGCCTGTTCCTGTTCACCTTTTTCCTGTGGATTTTTCAAGGGTGCAGTTTTAAGGACTGCTTGCGGGGCATTCTTGTCCTGACAGCCGGTATTTTGGTATCTGCATGGTGGCTTTTACCTATTTTAAATAATCACATGGACACCGGGACATCCACTGCCGGCAGCGGGCTCATTCCAGCCACCATTGCCCTGGACCCATTTTATCGTTTTTCCGATCACGACAGTTTTTACTGGGGAATAAGTTTACTCTTTGTAATTCTGGCAAACTTCCTGACTTGGCGGTTAAAACTGTCCTGGGCCAGGAGTTTAACGATGTGCGGCATTGTCCTGATGGTGCTCACCTTTCCTTCCCTGGAGCCCATCTATCACCTGCTTCCTTTGAGTCAACTGACCTGGCCGCTCTGTTTTACCGATTTTGCTTCCCTTGGATTGCTGGTTTCGGGGGTTGCCTTCACCACACGCAACAAGCAGCACTGGTTATTACGTTTTAAACAGGCCCCTGCGGTACTGCTGGCAGGGATTTTCCTGGTTTTAATGACAGATTGCCTCTTTTCTTTGGGACTTCTGGCTAAGACAGAAAAAGACAGGCCTGGTTTGCCAAGTTCGGAATTACTACAGAATCCCACCGGCTGGCGTCATTCTTTGATTGATTTAAGAAAGGCAGATTCTAGTCCGTCTTTTTTACTTTCCTCGCATCCCGGTCATGGGCGAGGAACCGGTTGGGTCTGGCAGGGGAACTGGACGTCTAAACAGATTATCTTTTCAAACCATGGATTGGATCAACAGTATTACCCATTTTTGTTTCGCTCCGGCCTGTACCTGGGAATAACAGACATGGCGGTTGCAGACGCTGTGTTAACAAATCCGGAAGAATTTCGCAAAGCTGCAATGCTTGCAGGTTACCACCGGCGGGGAACAGATGGTTATTATAGCATCTTGAGCAATGATCACGGTCCCTATCTGGTTGAGAAGAGTTATAAATGCCTGGTGATTGGAAAGTATGCAGAAATCGTAGGGTTATTGTTTCCTGAAGTGGAGATGGGGGTGTCCCGTTATATAGATGACTATTCTCCCACTTTTTTAAGGAAGTATCCCACGATTTTGCTGGCAGGGGCCGAGTGGCAGGTGAAATCAAAGGCGGAAGAAACGGTCAGGAACTATGCGGCAGCAGGCGGTCAAGTATTGGTAGACCTGGCCGGGATGTCAAAGAATGTATTGTCCGGAACACCACAATTTTTAGGGGTTGCCGGTGAGCCGGTTTTGCTGGACAGTCGCCTGGAGATTTTCGGACAGGGAAAGAACCTTTCTGTACCCCTCTGGTCCGCAACAGCCACCCCAAATTCACCCGTCCCCGCAGGTTTGGATAAGGTAACGTTTTATGTACCGCTGGGATTGGATAACGTGGAACTGAAATTTATCTATCATGGTAATGAAGCTCCTGTTTACGGGTATAAGCTGGTGGACGGGAAAAAGATCGGCTTTTTGGGAGGCAATCTGATTCACCAGGCCTTTCTTACCGGGGACAAGGTTACTTTAGATCTGCTAAGGGAAATTTTAGGCCTTAGCTCCCAATATCATGCCTGGAACATCATTCCCCTCGCTGATTTTAAGGTGACTAAAAATGGTTATCAAATTCATTACCGTTCGGAGCGGAACCTGGGGGCCATTGTCCCGGTAGTAGCCCAGAATAACATGAAAGTAACCATTGATGGTGTTTTAACTCCCTATAGTAAATTTGAAAACCTTTTACAATTAGACCTACCTGCCGGCAGTCATGTCATTACCATAGAACGCTCATTAATACCCATCCAGTTATTGGGTATCGGTCTTTCTGCAGGTTCACTCCTCTTACTTATCTTTATCCTCTATCGTGTTAAGCGGGCGGGTGAAACTGCATGATAAAAACAAGTCCTATGTTCGGAACTTTACTGGTTGCTCTGCTCTTTTTGTTTTTTGCCTCTTCCTCCGGGGCTGAACAGAATATCAGGTTGGACGGAAAGTTTGAAGACTGGCGCGGCCGGACTGTTTTATCAGACAGGGAGGGTGATGGTTCGGCCGGGCTTGATTTGAAAAAGCTCTCCTGGGGAACTACAGAAAATGAAAAACAATTGTACTTTATGATTGAAAGACATCCTGTGACAGGTAAACCAACGGGTACTTTACAATTCCGGATGTTTTTTGATATCAACGCCAACGGAAGTTACAAGGACAGTATTGATAAATTTACCGAAATCACCTTTAACCCAGGAGAGAGTAGTGGGGAAGTTGATATTAGGTTATATTCAGTTACCGGTAAATTTTTATCCGACTACCGGGGTGAATGGGGGGACGGACTCAGGGAGGGAGGAACCAGATTCGAATTTGCCATTCCAATGGAGGATCTCAATGTTTACCCGTCTCAACCGGTAAATTTTTACTTAACGGGTATTGGGAGCGCCGGTGATCGCTTACCCGATTATGGCGATATCATGTGGACACCTTTTCCTGTTATGGTTAAGAACAAATTAAGTCTTACTGCTGTATCAATCTTTTGGATAGCGGTAACAGTATTTTTTTACAGACACCGTATTTGGCTTTTTTATTATATCTGGGGCGCTGTGGGTTTTACCTTCCTACTGGTTTCCTTTTTGCGCGGTTCTTTTGTGGAATACCAGTTGGAACACCAGGCTGCCGTAATCTTGCACCACTTGTTAAATTATGTTGATATCAGGACTGATGTTTTTGACCGTGCAGTGGGTACTCTTTTAATTATGACCGAGGTAGACAATAGCTGGACTGTCCTTAATGTTGACATCGAAAACTCAGGTCTCCTGGAAATGTGTATCTTACTGGGGTTGATTATATTCTACCCTCCTTACAAACCTACCAGAAAGGCGATATTCTCTCTGGTGGCTGTGGTCTGTGTTTACGCCATTAATCTCTTACGTCTTTTTATCGTTGTATTTTCTATTCACTGGTTTGGCCGCGATATTGCTTCTATTGCCCATTCAATTTTGGGCAGGCTGGTATTCTTTATCCTGATTGTTGCCCTGTACTGGGAGATTTTGACCAAACCATCATTAAAAATAGTCCGGGAGAACATCGAAAATGACGCAAGTATTACTGGAAAGGGCACTTGACTTTATGATCTTTTGGGGGATCTGGCTGTTAGTGCCCCTGGTTGCAGATGTTTCTGTGGCGGTGGGTTATTTTACAACCTTGCTCTTTTATGGTGAGGGAAAGCTGGGGAAAAAGGAACATTTAACGTATTACCCCTATGTCACCATTGTTGTTCCTGTATACAATTCCGCTGCGACCCTGGAAAAATGCCTGCTGTCCATCATCAATCAAACCTACCCTGTAGAATATATTCAGGTTATCTGTGTGGATAATGGCAGTAAAGATAACAGTTTTGAGGTGTTCCAGCAATTTCAATACAAATACCGGAACATGTCCCTTATGTGGACCTCGGTGGACCGGCCTAGTAAATCGATTGCCTTAAATGTTGGCATGTATTCCGGTCAGGGGACCTATTTAATCAATTTGGATTCCGATAGCTGGCTGGATAAAGATGCGGTCATGCATATTGTTCAAACATTTGAAAATGACACCGCACTGGTTGCGGCAACCGGAAGCATCCGGGTTGATAAGGAAGTTAAGGGAAACCCCCGGCTGATCGACATGATTAATTACTGTGAAATGATAGAGTACCTGGTGGCTTTCGATGTAGGCAGGCGTTACCAAACCATTACCAATACCCTTTTTACCTTATCCGGCGCCTTTTCTATATTCCGCCGGGAAACCATGCTACAATCCTTTTTATACCAAGAACGGACAGTTTCAGAAGATACCGATTTGACTTTTCATATCAGAAACATCACTAAATCTACCGGGAGGCGGATTGGCAGCGTGGATGCAATTGCCTATGTTGAGCCAATCGAATCATTAGCCCGGTTGTATTCCCAACGGGTCCGCTGGCAGCGGGGAGAAATTGAAGTGATTGCCATGTATAACAAGACGATTCCCGTAGCCTTTCGGGCAATGCGAGACTTTGTGGGGCGGATCCTGATCCTGGACCATACGCTGGCATTTTCAAGGTTGGTATGGACTTTCTTGATTCCCTTTTTATACTTTCTTGGTTACTCCCTGCCGTTGGTGTTGGTGGCAATGATCGGATTATTTGTTTGTTACCTGATACTTGAAATTTTGTATTTTGTCGTGTCTTACCACAGTGTGAAAGATTCTTACAGGGAAAAATTAAAAAAAATATGGTGGGTCATATTTTTCTTGCCCTTCTACCGCTATTTGGCTTACTGGTTCCGCCTGGCCGGCATTGTCCAGGGAGTGACTGAGCCAAAAAGCTGGCGAGTGGAAAATCCTGTCAAGCAAATAATTCAGGCACTGAAGAGTTATTGTACCCAAAGGAAATGATGTAACATTTATCAATAACTTTCTGCTATGGCAGGACTGCACAGAAATGAACGGTCAGTCCCGCTGGTAAACCAAAAACCGGGCTTAGCTTGCAGTTAACGATATTTGTCAAATTGTATTCATTGAATTGTTAAACAAAATAATCTATTATTCAGGAGTTATGCACTTGGTGGGAATAAATAGAAGTTCATAACCCCAAAGATTTTTTAAAAAAGATCCAGATAATTTACAAAAAGACTTGACATTTCGGAAAATACCCCATAATTGCTTTGGATGGTACTTTTTACCATCACTCTGGCGATATGGGTGATAAGAATGAAGGAACTATGTAAACCTACTTTCGAGAAAAAAGATCACGGTAAAGGTGCCGGTATACCGGTCCTCAAGTCAATCTGGGATTTGTTTGACCTGTCTCTGCTGTTTTCCCAGTCCGGAATACGCAAGCACTCCGGGACTCCGGGACTCCGGCCTGGCTTCTAGCTTTTGCCTACATTAGCGGCCTGGTTAATCATGCCCCATCCCTCTGCGAAGTGGTAAGGTACTTTTTCAACGCCAGCTGTCGGATCCGCTGCTGTGAGCAGTTGATCCAAGTCTATTTTGACACGGCAACCGAGCGTTTTTCAAGTCTTATTGATAAATTCTGGCCGCAATATTTGAAACTGGGGTTATGGAGTTGGAACTATTTTCCTGATACTGCATAACTCCTGTAATGAGATGGAGAAAAAATTATCTTCTCGGAACGGTTCTATATGGTCAAAGTCACTCTTACTCTGGCACACCAAGCCAATGTAGGCAATAGCAACGCTTCCATATAGAGATATGGGGATTTTTTTGCTCAGTAGCCATTGTTTTGTTTAGGCGTGTTTTTAACTTGGTGTTAGCCAGTAACGCACCTATGAGAGCCAGACCGTAATGAGTGGTTCAGTCCTCGTTACCTTGTTCAATAACAAAGAATAGTTTGCTTATCGTCGTTCTTATTTTTGGTTTTGTTCTTCAACTTTTTCATGTAGCACACCCGAGGTGAATATTGAAAAATACAAATATGGACATTTGTCCTCCCAAAACGGGGTTAGACAATCCCGAGAAATTCCTGTAAGCTATAATTAGCAAACTGGAGGAAACCAAAGCAGAGGAGGTACGTAACAGCTACCTTATTTCCGACAAACCTTGATAAAACTTAACAAACATAATACAATAAACTTATGGAACTATTAACTATAAGCAAAGCGGCAAAGAAATTAGGTGTACATCCGAACAGCCTGCGCAACTGGGAGAAGCAAGGTTTGATCAAGCCTGTCCGTTTACCTGGCGGTCAGCGTCGGTATTCCATGGACGAACTAAACAGGCTTTTGCAGTCCGGTCAATTAACTGATAGTCAAGAAGCAGTTGTGCTTTACGCCCGGGTATCCACTAAAAAGCAGGCCGACGCGGGCAACCTGGACCGGCAGATGGAACGGTTGCGCCAATATGCCCGAGAACGCAAATTTAACGTCAAAGCGGAATTAACGGACGTAGCCAGCGGTTTAAACCAAAAACGCCGCGGTCTGACAAACGTGCTCAAGCTGGCAGAGCATGGTGAGTACAAAAAACTAATTATCGAATATCCCGACCGGCTGGCCCGGTTCGGGTATTCGTACATTGAGCGGCATTTAAGGTACTGTGGCGTAGAGATCGTAGCCATAGCTGAAAAAGAGCCGGAAGACGCACAATCCGAATTGGTCAGGGACTTATTGGCAATAGTCACGTCTTTTTCGGCCCGGCTGTATAGGGCCAGAGGTGGCAAAAAGATCAGGCAGGGTTTTCGGGAACTGATAGCGGAGGTATCTCAAGGTGAAAAAACGGAAGAACAACAAGAAGAAGCCGACTAAGACTGGCGGCGACATAAGCTACACCGTCTGCGGCGAATTTTTCCCAGAGGTCTACCCTGCCTTCCGCTCTCAAAAGTGGAGCCGCGGGATGGAGGACCCCCTGGGCACCGAGATGCGTCTATTTTGTTCCTGCACCCGCTGGGCCTTCAACCGGTTGCAGGAAGATAATTCCCGGGAAGAGCTCAAAAGGAAAGGCCAGGAGTTATTTGGTATAAACTCTCGTTTTTGCGACGACGCCATACTAAAGGCCAAGGTCGTTATTGAATCGCAAAAAGAGCTGCTGACACTGGAAAGGGAAGAGACGGAAACGAAACTGGCCCGCGCAAAGAAGAAACTCAGTTGGGCAGAAAAAGACCTGGACAGGGCTGTTAAAGCAAACAATCCGGCTAAAATCGAGGACTTTAAGCACACCGTACACGGCCGCAAAGCCAGGGTAAAAAAGCTGGCTGACAAGCTGGACGAGCTAAAGGTCCACCAGGACAACGGCACCATACCAAAAGTAATTTTCGGAGGCTGTTCTCTGTGGAAGCGAGTGTGCAGAGGTAGGGTTTCGAGAGAAGAATGGCGGCAGGCCCGGCAGGACAGGCTATACGCCCGCGGCGACGAAACCAAAGGCGGCAACCCGAATCTCAAAATAAGCTGGCATAATGGAGAGTTCACCCTGTCTGTGACCATCTCTCACCTGTCCGAGCAGAAAGGGACAGACAAGAAGGGTAGACCCATAATGACCAGGGCACCCCGGGTAACGGGCAAGCTCTGGCTGCCTGAGAAGCACCGGCAAAAGGTGCTGGAGTTGCTATTATCAGGTGCGCCTTACACTGTGGAGCTAATCAAAGGTAGGGACAGCCGGTATAGGGTGCACATCACCTTTGCCGTTACAGCACCCGTTTTAGTGACCAACCCCAACCGGGGTTACCTGGGTATAGACACCAACCCCGACGGAGTAGCGCTGGCCAACGTCGGTTACACCGGACAGCCCGAACCCTGGCCCAAAGGTTTCGAGGTACCGTACCCGAAGGCCCTGCACAAATTTGACGGAGAGTTCCAGGTAACGGTACACCCGAACGGGTTTCTTTACATCAAGGTACCCGAGCTGGCTTACAGCCGTGGTTTCCGGCGCACGTACTTAATTGGCGTGCTTGCCAAAGTAGTGGTGGACATAGCTAAAACTTTAGGCAAACCCATCGCTTTAGAGAGCCTGGACTTCGGCAAAGACCGTTTTGACACCAACCGGAAATTCAACCGCATGGCGGCCAATTTTCCGTTCAAGAAGATGGTCGAGGCCGTCATCCGTAAAGCCTTCAAAGAAGGCGTCGGTGTAAAGCAAGTCTGGCCGGCGCACACGTCCACCATCGGCTATTACAAATACATGGATCGTTACGGTATAATTATCCACCACGCCGCGGCATTGGTCATCGCCCGCCGGGCAATCGGTTTCAAAGAGCACATAACCAACGAGTTAAAGCAGAAAGTTCAGGCCGTCAAAGAGAAGCTGAGTCAAAAGGTAAATTCCTTGCCTGGGGAAGGAAGAGGGATGACCCGAAAGGTGAAGCAACTCTTCAAGCGGCTGGACGGAAAAATTCCCATTTACAACGGGCTGACCCGTTTCAAACAAGAATCGTTTTACTCCGTCTGGCATGACTTGAAGCACCTTGCTTTATCAAGTAGGTGACCCCGTTTAGCCGGAGTACGGGAACAACCGGTAGGCCGCATCTAACAGATCGCGGGAAGCAGAGCCGCAAGGCTTTCGCTGGACGGTCAACGCAAGACGGAAACCCCCGTGGTTTTCCATATGGCCGCGTTTTGCGCCCGTAAAGCACTGTTTTTCTGTCCGGGTGAGACCCCCGGGGCCGAGGCCCCCTGTCACCCCAGGGAAAATTTTTCATGGAGGTGTAAAGCCTGGTCATGGGGGGCCGGGTTTACAAAAATCTAACTATTGTTAGGTATTGTGAACTTTTTTGAACCAGGTCTTTCGTAAGCATGGTGCCCCCGGCCTTTATCACGACATAGGCCCGAGCATATCCCACAAAGCGTGGATTGTCAGCATCTATCTCGAATACAAGACCTATTCCGAGATCGCCCGGACAACCCGGCACTCAACGACCTCCATTAAACGGTATATTATGGACTTTGCCCGGGTAGTCCTGTGCATCCAAAAAGGTTTGAGCTTGACAGAAACAGCCCATATCGCCGGCATATCAGAGCGCCTGGCTAGGGAATACGCAGGACTTTACCTGCGCTACAATACCCCGGAACATGCCGAAAGATTACAAGACCTGATCACCAAAGCAAGCCGCAACGTAGCAGGTCAAGAACAAAAAGGGGGGCTGGCGGTTTCATGAAAATGGCTTTTATAAAGAAAATGCCATAAGAAAGCGCACATTTCGAAGCGCCCTCATAGAAATGCTCGAACGGGAATACAAGCTTATCGGTAGCCACAAAGTCATTGAGCTCATTGCCGACGATATCTGCCAGTTAAGAGACGAATTCTACCCGCGAGTCGGTGAAGAAGCCTATGGCAGCCAAGGAAAGGCTGGCTGTTTGCAGACACCAAAAAGGGAGCCAGCGCAAGTGCCATCGTGTACAGCGTCGTGGAGACGGCAAAGGCGAATAACCTTAACGTATACATGTACTTGGTACATATCTTTAGCAAAATCCCTGGGACTAACTTTAAATCTGATCCTTCGCTGCTAGAGGATTTTATGCCCTGGTCGCAAAAGCTACCGGACTACTGCCGTAACGAAAAACACTAAATATTTGCAGATACCAAACCCTGAAGTGTTGGTTTCGGGGTTTAATTTTGTGTATGCACCTGATTATTAATCGCTTACGGATAATCTTCCTCAGGATACAAACGAGGAGGATTTTTTTATGACTAAAGCCCAACGACAAAAAGAATGGGAAGACAGAATAGCGGCATATCAGGCCAGCGGCCTCAGTGTCAGAGAGTGGTGCGCCGCACACGGCGTCGTAAGCGTCAAATAATCCCCACTTTCCTTGGAAGGTGGGGATTATTTGACGCTTACCCGAAAACCAGAAAAGGGTGTGACAGCGGGCACACTCAAAGAACTTGGACGAGGAGGAATCGACAGTGCAAAAATTTCGTACAGAGGAGCACAAAAAAGGCTCTGGTAATATCACGACATACCCAATCCCGAAAAACCGGACATTTTGGCAGAGAACGCGCTGCCGGGAGCATACGTGGAGGGGGATTGCAAGCTGAAAACGGCAGAAGGTGCCCTCCGGGGCTTCGGGCGGCACCTGACGGAGGACGGAAAGAGCCCGAAGACGATAGAAAGCTACGTCGGGGACGCGGCGGGGTTACTGGCATACCTGAGTAGGATGGGCGCTGAGTGCCGTCACCAATTGCTCAATGGCCCGGGGCTGGTCTCCGCCGGGCTTAAATTGGGATTTTAACTTGAATTCCAAGTTGATCACCTGCTTTCTGTTCCATCTAATATTATACCATTTTGGTCAATAACAGAAACTTGGCGAACATACCGTCTTTACTTATAACAAATTCTTACTTTATTGAAAGCAAGCCCTAAGAACTTTCCCAAGCTGACTGGGCGAAAGAGCTTAAAATTGTTGGTTCCTAAGATTGCGCCGGGGGCGTCCTATCCGTTAAGTCAGGAAGCACCCAGATTCATCGTAAAGAAGGTTAAGATATTAAAAAGTTTTTATATTAGTTACCCTATCATATAGTATTTTTTAGATGTCTTATGTTTGTAAAATATAAATAAATAACAAGAAAGAAAATTAAAAAATTTATGCTAATAAGGAGGAATTTTTAATTATATCTATAAATATTTTCTAAGTCCGTGACAAAACACCTTAAATTCAAATAAAACAATAGCACACAACAGGAAACTGTTTCCCCCTTGTGAATCCCTATTTTACAGCACTTTAACAGGAAACGTCACGGATTAGGTAATTATCATAATTAAAAAAAGAGGAGGAATTTAAAATTGGGTTTGGAGATTTGAGGGCTATTGAGAGAAATTACCGGGGCAGTAAAGGCTTTGGGGATTTAAGAGTGACCGAAAGGAATCTTCAAAAAACCCCCAATACAGCAATTGTTTCTAATAATTCTAAAAATGGTTACTATACAAGAGCTGGTAACTTATCGTATGAAAATAACTCAAGGAATGCAAGTGTATCTGCCAGTGTAATAGAAGCAGGGAGAAAAACTGATAGATATGATTATAGTGTCAAAAAATTAAACGCTGAAGCAACAGCAGGATTTAATAACAAGGGTCAGTTTTCAATTGGTGGGCAAGCCTCTGTGGTGAAATATGACGGGAGTTTTAACTTTAAAGCTTTTGGAAAAACCGTTTCTATTGGAGGTTCTGCGGCTATTGGTACTATTGGTTTCGGATTGTCAGGTGGACTAAGTGGTGGTAGTTTCTACGTAGGAGCTGGACTGCTTGGGGGAGGCTTATCAGTAGATGTTAAAGTTTAAAAAAGGAAATAAAAAAGAAAGTGAGGCACTGGGGATTAGATTCTTAAAATATTTTCCCATTGCCGTAGCCGTACTGGCCATAGTACCTGTCATCGGACAGTGGATGGATCCCACACTCATAATAATTGGCAAGATATTTTTTTCGCTGATTTTTGTTGTATTTATGCTAATAGGCTGCTTCATTATCTGTAAAGTTATAAAGCATGTGACCTATGGACACTGGTAAAAAGTAAGTAGGTAAGCTTTAAAGCCAACCATTGTTAATAGTATGGATAATAGGGAAAATCCCTATTACCACATCTTATTGTTATAATGGCTCTTACCTGTCGGGAAGATAGGACATGGCTTTGGAGCAACCCGAGCGCCCTACATGGTTCCGTCGGAGATAGCTGAGGATATTATTCCCAGCTTTCTTCTTTTTATAGCTATCTCTGGGAGAACTAAAGCGATAAACCCGTTACCCAACCCATTGTTTCTTCATACCTGCAAACTACTCCTACGGTTTGGTGTCGCCCTGTTCCTGTTCCTTTACCTCCGGCTCCCCGGTGGGGACCCTTTTAATGTCGGTAATCTCGCCGTTAAGCGGCAGCTCAATGACTTTTCCGTCCTTGGTGGTGATGCGCAGCACACCCGAGGGTTTCTTTGTGCCGCCGTCCTTTTCTTTGGAGTCCCCGGTTGCGGATTCTTCCTGCTCGGTATCCGTTTCCTCTTTATCCTCTTCCTGGGGTGGGGCCTTGACTTCCGGCTTGGCAGGTTCCTCTTTTTTGGTGACATTGAGAATGTCCTGCCAGCGCTGGCGGACCAGGTAAATATTTTCCTTGTGGATCAGCCGCACCGGGGTAATCCGGACGGGCACATCATAGGCGCCGTTGTCCAGGCTGGAGTGATAATTCCAGGAGTCTTCTCTGGCTAAACTGACCGCCGCCTGGTAGGCATTGCGGGCGGTAACTGTAACTGATAAAATAAAATCAACAAATTTCAACAAATAAGAATGAACACTATATACCAAAATCCTCCTTTTCGGCTATGATGGAACTGGAAATTATTCAAACCACTTCATCATGGGCGGGAGGAAATTATGA
>JBFMCH010000071.1:0-21389 GCA_040754595.1 Bacillota bacterium | reverse complement strand
ATACCTCAATTATAAGGAGATTTTAATCATTTTTACAGGATATTGCTGGAAAAACAATGATTTATTGGTTTTTTTCTAGAATTTTAGATATTGACATTTTGGAAATTTATTTATGCAACGCTAGTGCGTCAAAGTATGATATAATTGGGTTTTGAAGGAAACACTCTTATTTTGATAGAAATAATATTTTTTGTGTATGTTAATGCCGGGAGGAATAAAAATTGGTAGAAATACTGGTAAAAGTTATTCGGGGAGACCTTGTTGAATCTCAGCACCGCGGCCACCTGGTGGTTACGGACCGGGACGGCAAAACCCTCTTCAGTCTTGGCAACCCGGACCATGTCACGTACTGGCGCTCCGCCGCCAAGCCATTTCAGGCCATCCCTTTAATCGAACGGGATGTGGTTGAAAAATTTGGCTTAACCGGGCCTGAAATTGCACTCTTTACTTCATCTCACGGCGGAGAAGAACGGCATGTAAAGGCCGTCCAGGGTATCTTGCAAAAACTTGGCCTGGCGGAATCGGATTTGGATTGTGGTTCCTCTGCGCCCATGCATCTCCCCAGCGCTAAGAAACTTCTGGCCTCGGGTAAAATATTTGAAGCTTTAAACAACGCCTGTTCAGGAAAACACAGCGGCATGCTGGCTCTCACACTGCTTCTGGAAGCCCCTTTAACAGGTTATATCCATAAAGAGCACCCGGTGCAACAGGAAATGCTGCACGCCATCTGTCAATGTGCTGCCCTCTCGCCTGACCGGGTATACCTGGGCATAGACGGCTGCGGGGTACCGGTCTTTGGTTTGCCCATTCGAAATATGGCAGCAGCCTATGCCCGCTTGTCGTTACCCCAAGGATATTTTGACCAGGCCATGGTTGAGGCTCTCAATACCATCCGTGATGCCATGACGTCCCATCCGTATTTTGTGGCCGGTACAGACCGCCTGGATACCGTTCTGATGGAAGTCACCAAGGGTAAAGTGGTGGCCAAACTGGGGGCTGAAGGGGTTTACTGCGTTGGTATCGTGAATCAGGGCATCGGGCTGGCCCTAAAAATTGAGGATGGAAGTTTCAGGGCCATTGACCCGGTAGTGATTCAAATACTCAAGCAATTAAACTATATCACAGATGCTGAATTTGAGGACCTGCGCCATTTATGGCGGCCCACGCTGAAAAACCACCGCGGAGACGAAATCGGCCATTTGGAAGTGGCTTTTTAGGATAAAACAAAGAGGGACATTTCCCGGCTTCACCCGGGAAATGTCCCTCTTTGTACTTTTATTTGGCAAATACATGCCGCCCGATTTGGCCGGTTACCGGCCGTGACCAAACCCATTTACTTTTAGCGGTTGCCGGGTTCCAGAAGTACAGGGCCCCGTTGGTGGGGTCCCAGCCCTGGATGGCGGCCTGGGCCGCTTTAATGGATTCGGTGGTCAAAGGTCGCTTGTACTGGCTGTTCATAACTGACTCAAAGGCCAATCCCTGATAAACTACTCCAGACAATGTTTCGGGGAACTTTTTGCTTTCCATCCGGTTCAGAATGACAGCTCCCACCGCCACTTTTCCTTGATAGGGTTCATCGGCTGCTTCGCCTTCGATGACCATGGCCAGCAGGATCACTTCATCGCGATTTAGATTCCCCCTGGAAACTTGGGGTTTTCTTTGAGGTCTGTTCACCTGTGACAAATCCTTAGAAGAAGCATCTGCCACTTGAATTTGCGGTTTGTTCATGATTCCGGTGTCATTTTGTTTTTCATTTTCTTTTTCGGCCGCTTGGATTGTTTGATTGTCAGTTCCTGCTGACGGGTAAAAAGGAAACATTGATACTGACAGTATTGAAACAGCCAGAGCTGAAGCAATGACCTTTTTTAGTAAACCTTTTGTTTGTAAAGATTGCACCGACAACGTGATTAATTTTTTCATTAGATTCCACTCCTTTCAATGAAAGCTTTTTAAAAGCCTTACGTTGTCTGGAGTTTTACCTGTTAACAAGCAAAAACCATCTGGGTGGCGGGGTCGGTTATAAGACTAACACAGCTTGTCCATAAAAATAAACCCACAATTCCTGGCAGCCCTGCCATTACCCGCCTGCCGTATATTCATCTTTTTTATTTTACTATTCGACATACATTTAGCTTTTTTGACTTAATGTTTTGATAAAATAAATTTAGATAAAAATCTTATAAATTTTAATGGAAAAACATTAAAAAACCGGATGGTGGTAGAGGATGCACCTATTTATTACATTAGCTCCACAGGAAGAACTTGAATTGCCGGTACATTACAACCATTTACTACAAGCTGCCTTATACAGAACCATTGACCCGGCACTGGCGGCTTTTCTGCACGATAAGGGCTACGAAAGTGGTAGCCGGCGGTTCAAGCTGTTTGCCTTTTCCAAGGTGAACGGCAGGTTCGATGCCAATAAAGAAAAAAACACCCTGAGGTTTGCCGGAGATATCGTTCTGACGGTTTCCTCCCCGGTGGGTGATTTTTGCCAGTCCATCGCCAACGGGCTGTTGACCGGGGGACAAATTCGGCTGGGGACGCACCGCGTCGAAGTGAAAGCCGTTACAGTTCAGCAGTTTACGGTGCCGGGAGACAAGGTGATCTTAAAAACCTTGTCACCGGTTGTCGCCTACAGCACGTTCCTGCGGCCTGACGGGCGAAAATATACCTGCTACTTTCAGCCGGGAGACCCCGATTACGACAGCCTGATTGAAAACAACCTGCGGAAAAAATACCTGGCGTTTTACAATCAGGCAGCCCCGCCCGGCACAGTGAAGGTAAAACCAATGGGCCCTGTAAAAATGAACATTGTTAATTACAAAGGGACGATCATCAAAGGTTATTCCGGCAGGATGGAACTAACCGGACCGAAGGAACTGCTGCAAATGGCGGTGGACGCAGGGATGGGGAATAAGAACAGCCAGGGATTTGGCTGTGTGGAGGTGGTAGAGAGTGGTAAAGGAGAAAAACACCGATAACGGTGTTTTTCTCAAGTCCTTGTAGGTAGGTAAGGAGGGAATTTTATGGTTAAGGGACGGGGAAGTTATAACGAGCAGTTGGAGAAAAAGACGGACTTATTTTGGCAGCAATATTCTAATGGGCAGGATGACAAAACGTATTTGGAAGTATACATTGAGGAATTATTACCATCTGAATTGGAGCATATAAGATCCTCTTATGGCGGTCAAAGGTCTGAACAAGGTTTGGTTGAAAACCTTGTCCTGATGGTGGGACATACAGTGGAACCGTTGTTAATCGCTATGTGTTACTGGCAACCCAAAACAGTGGCTTTTGTAGTGAATAAAGAATATGGGTCTGATAAAGGAAAGTATAGATTTCAAATGCTCACCAAGCTAGTGGAAAAAATTTACAAAAAGTTCGATTACCGACCGGAAATAAAGGATTATCAGCGTTCTTTGGAAAATGATGACCCCCCGGGGGTTTTTGATTACCTGCAGAGGGATTTTGGCAACTGTTCTGGCTTAACCATAGATATTACCGGGGGCAAAAAATCAATGGTTGCGGGGGCTTTTTTATTTGCTGCTTATTCAGATACCCAGATATCTTATATTGATTTTGACAAGTATAGCACCAGATATCACCGCCCATATGGTTACCTGTGCAAACCAACGTTGTTTAAAAATCCTTACCAGGTATTTGCCTTGAGAGACTGGACCGAGATTAAAGAGTTATGCCAAAAGCACTCATTTTCTGCAGCTCTCAAACTGCTTCAAGGGATTCAGAAGATTATGCAAGAAGAAAGCTATTTCAGAGAAGAAGATAAAAAGAGTTCTGAAAAATTAAAAAAACTGCTTGAATTATATAAAGCTTGGGATAACGCGGATTATCCCGAAGCCAAAAAGTTGTATCAACAATTGGAAATGCCGGTTGCCGAAGACCTTCCCACAATAATTCATAAATTTTCCGGTAATTGGCCCGTTGAAGATCAAAAACTGTTATTAAGTAAAAGAGCTAAAGAAATAAAAAAAATAGGCGAAGAGAGTGTCGAGAAGATATTTGGTGATCCTGAAAAGATATATGTATATGTTAATGATGAACTGGCAAAGGCAGAAAGATTAATAAAATATTATGAGGATTACCGTTCCGCCCTCATCCGCGGGGCTGCGGCATCGGAATTGCTGATAACGGCCAGGGTTACCATGCTGTGTGAGTATATTTCCAAAAAAAGACAAAAATCCGATGATAATGAATGGATGAACGTAGATAAAATTGATTTGCATAAGCTGTGTGAGTATATTTCCAAAAAAAGACAAAAATCCGATGATAATGATTGGATGAACGTAGATAAAATTGATTTGCATAAGCTGTCAATTAGTCAAAAAAGAAACCTGCTACTTAATAAAAATAATCGAAAAAACGAGCCGAAAGACAGAAATTATATTTACAAGTTAAATGAAGAATCCTTACCTGAAGGTTCAAAAAAAAGACTGGAAGAATTTCGAGAACAATTAGATAATCTCGAAAAGCTTGCGGAAATCAGAAATGCAGTGGTTCACGGTTGTCTTCCCGTGGGCCGGGATTTGGCAGAAGAATGTTTAAAGATAGCGAGGAAAAACTGTGATGAATTTAGATTATGGCTTAAAAAGGTACCCTTACCAGGGGTGTATGGGGCAATGCCGTGGGAAAAGGTAAAAGAGGTCTGCGGGCTTGAGTTTGTGCCGGAGGTGAAGCATCGCTGATGAAATATTTGTTGGCAGCGGAAGTAGATAAAATTCAGGAATTAATTTTCCAGGCCATCCGTCAAAAAGAAATAACCGGCGGTAGTCAACTGCTGACGGAATGGTGCCGGCGAATGGCTGAAGAAATGCAAAGGGACGGCGTGCCGCCGGAGGATATTATAGTGGCTGACGGGGGAGCTTTCCGGGTTGTTTTTTCCGATAAGGAAAAGTGCCGTCTCTGGGGGGAACAGCTGGCCGAGTATTACTGGAGGGAAACGGGAGGGACATTAACTGTCGTAGAACCGTTGCAGTTTGAGGAAGCAGATTTTACTGTCGCCTCCGTTGAAGCGCAGCGCAGGTTAAGGGTGGAAAAAATGCACCCGCCCAATGCTTCAGCTTGTATCCACAACCCTTTTCTGGCCTATTGTGATATATGCGGGCACGGTTTTGGCAGCAAAAGGGAATCGAGCGAAGGGAAAACCGTTTGTTCCGGCTGCTCGGCCAGATTTGACCATATAAAGGATATTTCACATAGCCTGTTTGTGCAGACCCTTGCGGCAGACCTGGAAATTAATAGACAAGTTGACTATTTTGGCAGCTTTGACGCGCATACCAATGTTGCCTATTTGGTGGCCGACGGAAACAATATGGGTGTCCTTTTCAGCAAATGTTCAAAAGAACAAATGAGAAAGGTATCTTTGCGGCTCCCAGAGATCATTGACAGCTCTCTTAGCACAGCAAGGGTCAAGCTAATCAACCGGTTAATACAAGATGAAAAATTTAAAATTAAGGGTTTACCTGTGTTACCCCTGATCATGGGTGGCGACGATCTTTGTGTGCTTTTGGCGGCGCCCTACAGCTTTGATTTTGCCAGGCAGTTTGTGCAGCACTATATTGATGAATTGAATGCTTTTTTGGCCGGTATAGGCGTAAGGGATTTTGCTGCAGGTATGTGTGTTGGGCTGGTGGTTTGTAAGGCCAGCTATCCCCATACCCTTGCCTATAAGCGAGCAAGCAGGATGCTTGAACGGGCTAAAACAGCAGCAAGGACGCAGGGGGCAAGTTTAAGCCTTATTTCTTTTACAAAAGGAGCAACAGCGGCGGAAGAACCGGATAAGCCCGGAAAACTGTTGAATACATTGCAAACATATCATTTGCGGGACGAAAGTACAGGTTCTATTCTGCCCTTGTTGGACCTGCTAGAATGCCGGGAGATTTTGAAAGATGTTCCTGGTTCAAGACTTGCAGCGATACATGAACTGTATGATCAGGCTATTTTACCTTCACCAAATGATTATGATAATGAAAAAAGAAAGGACTGGCTTAAGCGACTGGATTATCAACTGGACAGGGCCGGGCGGAAACCGCAGGACAGGGATAATCTGGAAAAAGCTTTACGCAGGCTTGGCAGCGCAGACCCTGATTTTTTGTATATGCGCAGCGCAGAACATATCAATGATGGAATATGGGGGACAGGTTTTGGCGATCTTATGGATTTCTGGGACTATACTTTAGGTATGGACATTAAAGGAAAGGTGCAGGATTTATGAGTATTACAATGGTCTTTAAATTAAAGTTTCTGTCAGAGTTTCATACTTCAACCGGGCAATCATGGGGAAATTCCATTGATTCGGTGTTGCTGCGGGATGAAAACGGCAACCCTTGTATCAGAGGCTCAACGCTGGCCGGCTTGTTCCGTTCTGCAGCCGCTGAATTGTTGGAGCATGTGGCAGGGAAAGGGTGCTTACTGGAAGAAATCTTCGGTTCGCCGGCAAAGGCTAAAAGCTGGGCCTTCGGCAATGCCCGGCTGGTGTCTGCTGTTGCCCTCACATCCTTTGGAAACAAAAAATTTGCCCGGGTGAAGCGAGGGGTCAAGCTCAATCCGCTTTTACGGAAGGCCGAAGACAAGAAATTGTATGCCAGGGAGTTTGGCAGCAACGGCCTGGAGTTTGAATTTTCTGTTGAACAAATAACCGGCAGTGACCGGGAGAAGGATCAGGCAGCCCTTTTGGTTGCTGCTGCCAGGATGGTGCGGGGGCTTGGCAGTTCAGTCAACAGGGGTTGTGGCCGGTGTTTGATCTCTTTGTGTAAGGTTGTGGGCATCGGGGAGGATGTTTGTCAGGCCGAACTGTTACAGCATTTTGGCATGTTAGTAAAAGGGGAGGAAAAAAGAAACAGGCGTTTTAAACATGATGCCAGGCATTACCGGGAAGGTGCCTGCCATCTGCCGGAGAATGCCGGTTACATCAGGTTACTGGTTGTAGCCCAGGCCCAGGAACCGATCATCGTCTCTCAAGCAAACTTTGGCGGCAATGAATACCATGGTATTTCCTTTATCAGCGGTTCGACCCTGTTAGGAGCCTTTGCTGCCAGGTATGTGCAAAACAATGATATGCGTGAAGATTATGACCTTTTCCTAAATATTTTTCGCCGGGGAAAAGTGTGCTTTACTCCATTGTATCCCGCCAAACAATATCAAACAGACTGGTTATTTCCGTGCCTTCCTGCTCCCTTTGATTTTCTCACTTGCAAAAATAAACCCTTTTACGCCACTAAACCACACCGGAATGAAAAGGGTGAAATATATTTACACAGTTATGCAAACAGGTCCTTCCAGGGAAGCTGCCAACAGTGCGATGACCAGGATGTTCCCATGGTGCAGGTGGCAGGATATATGCCGCTGCAGGAAGGCGATTATACCATTTATAATCCCCGTTTTGACTATGCACCTCATGTCGGTATGAAAGAAAAGGAACGCATGGCTGATAAAGGAAGGCTTTTTTCATACCAACCACTGTCCGCCGGGCAGTATTTCATCGGAGAAATTACGGCATCGGATAAAGACTGCCTGAACGGCCTTTTGCGGTTGTGCGAACAAAAGGGAGAAGGCTATGAGATTACATTACGCTTGGGGAAGGGTATAACCAGAGGGTATGGAAAAACACGCCTGTATTTAAAACCTGTGGCCGGTTCTTGGCTCAACCCGTTGCCGCTGGCAGAGAGGGTAAAGTCTGCCGGCGGCATCACCCTTACTTTTCTGACAGACAGCATTATCACTGATCCCTGGGGAAGAACCATTTCCCGGTTTACGCCTGAGATCCTGTCCCAGCTGCTTGGCCTTAAAGTCGGAAAAATTAACAATGTTTTCATAAAGACCGGAGAAATCCGCAGCTTTTCCGGGGTTATGGGATTACCGGGCTTTAGTGATCTGGCCATTAAAGCAGGTTCTGCCCTTGGCTTTGACTTGTCACCGGATACTTCCTTTGATGAATGCCAGAAAACTCTGGAGAGACTCGAAGCCGGCGGCTGGGGATACAGACGCCACGAAGGTTTCGGCAGAATTTCCTTTAACCACGCTGTTTACCTGATCCCGGAACTTACGGATAAATTAGATGTGGTTGAGGTTCCAGAGGATTGGCTCAAAGAAAGGACGGATGTAACAGCAATTTGGAAAGACGAAATACAACCCGATTTGTTGTGGGAGTATCATTATTCAACTCTACCGGTGTTTGATCCCAAATGGGGCGAAGAAGTCACCAAAAGGTATAGAGAAGTTGCAAGGTGGCTGTTTGCTCATGCCCATCTGGAAATTGATGACCTAGTAAACAAGCTGGAGTCCTTTGGCAGTGTAAACATTTTAAAGGAGTTTGATATACCTGACAGAAACAAAGACGATTTTCAAAGTTTTGGTAAATCAATGGCCCAAAAAGTTAAAGATATTTACGCAGTAATGGAAGACAAGATCAAGAATTACTCTGATACCGGTTTTCAACTCAAAGGCGCCTTGTGGCCCCTTTGCCTGCAATGGCTGGGTGAAAAACTGGTGAGCATGGAGCAAAGGGGTGAAGAAAATGGATAGAATTTTATTGGCTGCAAACCTGACCCTGGCAACGCAGCTTCATGTCGGGAGCGGCGATGACAGCCCCCTTTGTGATGCCATGATATACCGGAGGCCGGATAGTGCCCTCATAATACCAGGTTCTTCCGTTGCCGGGGCCTTACGTGGCAGGGCGACACGCCTGTTTTCTTCCTTGCGCGGGGAGAAAAAGTGCCTGTCTTTATCAGGCATAACGGATAGGGAATGCGACTGCCCCACATGCGCAATGTTTGGCAATATTTACCCGGATGCTGGATCATCCAATAACAGGCTGTCTGCCAAAATACTGGTCCATGACATGGAGATCCAGTTGGCAGACGGTACTTCCATTCGGGATGGTGTCGGGATAAACAGAGTATCACGCACCTCCAACAGTGCAGCGGCCGCAAAGTATGACTATGAAACCGTGGCGCGGGGGGCACAGCTTGTGCTGAGAATGGAGGCAACCGGGCTTACGGACAAGGAGGAAGTGCTGCTGGCGGCTTTACTGGCAGAAATCGGCGAAGGGCGTATACGTTTTGGAGGGAAAAGTTCCCGCGGCCTCGGTCGTGTGTCTTTAGATAATGTTGCGGCCTGGCGTCTGCCCCAATGCACGCCGGCCCAGTGGACGCAATTTTACGCTCTGCTTACCTCGGATGACTGGTTTTTGCAAGGAGGGCAAGAAATAGCAAACTGGTTTTCCCGGCGGTTGGAGGAAGCCCGGCGACTATTTGCGGGGTCGGACGATACATTTTTAATTATCAGCGGAACACTTAGGTTTAAAGAAGGATTTCTGACGAAAGAAAGCTTTCTGACGGTGGAAAGTCCCTATGATTCATTCCCGCTACTGGTTACGGAAAGAGGGAAAAGGCGGACGTGCCTGCCTGGGAGCTCTTTGCGCGGTGTATTGCGCTTCCAGACCGAACGGATTGGCAGAACCCTGGCGGAATTAAATAATCTGGCAGGATGGTTGGTTGCCTGTGACCCACTGGCTGCAGGTGAAAGTGAGCCTGGCAGGTCCTGCAGCCGCCGACCGGATAAGAAAAACGGCAATGAATGCCTGGCCTGCAAGCTTTTCGGCAGCATGCACGCAGGCAGCCGCCTGAAAATATCTGATGCCTGGGAAATTGAGGCGGGCAAATTTTATCTTCAAGACTATCTGGCCGTTGACCGCTTTACCGGAGGGGGCAGCGAAGGGAAAAAATTTGATAGTGTATACACCTATCGACCTAGTTATTATATCGAGATTCTATTTGAAGAACCGGAAGCATGGGAACTTGGCTGGCTGCTGTTGACCCTGCGGGACTTAAATGAAGGGCTTGTATCTGTGGGCTCAGGGAGGGCAAAAGGGTTGGGCAAGGCGGCAATAAGTGAAGGAAAGGTAATGGTTAAAAGCAGTTTATTTTCCGAAGGAACAGAACGCTATTCCGGTGCTCTGACAGTCAGAGAATATAATTTTAAAAAATTTATGCAATCACCTGAAGCTCAGCGGCAGGTTGAAAAATTCCATACCAGGCTTTTGGAACTGGCAGGGGAGGGTGTAAAATGAAAACCCTGGTGTTATCAGTTTGTACAAAAGACCATATAGCCATTTTCGGTGGCAGGATAAAAACTGAAATATTACCTGATTTTTTGAAGATTACGCCCGGCGGCTTGCTATGGTCCATTGGTGAGCATCCGGACCGTTGCGAGATATTAAAAGAACAATTGCCGGAGCTGAAATATCTTGAGCGGTTAAGGCTGTTTGGACCAGGAGGGGACCTGGAATTAAGAAGAGAAGATGATGCGTACAGGTGGCGTTTTATCGGCCCTGCCGGCAGCAAATTTGACCGTAGATATCAACTTCGCGATTTTTGGGCAGAAACAGGGATACAGCACCTCTGCCGGCACGATGAAACCTTGCTCCTCTGGGGAGAGAAACGGGGAGACAGGTACTATGACGGTAGGTTTGCAGCCGCCCGGCTGGTTTATCCGCTGGGGGAGCATACGAACAAAAAACGAGCGGTTATCAAGACCAGGATTTACACCTATTTTGGCCGTCCGCAGTTTGCCTGGTACTATTCACTGGAGGAGTGGGAAGCGGATGAGAGGGAAAATTAAGTTTATCAAGATGGAGAAAAATTACGGCTTTATTACGACCCAAGGTCAGGATTATTATTTTCGACTTTCTGAGGTCAAAGGTTTTGCACCTGCGAAAGGACTGGAGGTGGAGTTTGTGCTTGCTGCTGAAAATGACGGTAAAAAAAGAGCGAAAAAGTTAAAACTTGTTAGCGAGCAAAAAGAAAAAAGCCGGCATTTTTTTAACCCTTACAATTTTGTTTCTCCCCTGCCGGAGGTGGAACACCCCTTTTTTAAACACCAAACCCCGCCTTCCCATGCCGTTTATAGCGGATTAACGGGTTATATGGCTTGTACACTGGAAGTAGTAACGCCGTTGTTTATTAGTGAAGGTAGACCCGGTGAAGTAGCCGGCGGGCATGGAGTCTATAGTTTTATTAAAAGGTGGGATAAACCCTTTATTCCCGGCTCCAGCCTGCGGGGAATGATCAGGAATGTTTATGAGGCTGCGACCAATTCCTGTTTTGCCGTCTTTGCTGACAAACTGTATAGCCGCCGTATGGAGGCGCAAGAGGCAAAAGATCTGATTCCGGCCAGGGTGATCCAAGAGGATGTCAGTTGGAAACTGCAACTACTGAAGGGAAGGTCAGTTAAAAATCATAAAAACATGCAGCTTGCTGCCTGGATAAGTAAATATGACCCGAAAAAGCAAAGTAAAACGGCTCCATCAGAAACGAAGGTTGATACGGATGGCTTCAATCACGGGGATAAAGTCTGGGCCCTTTTAGAGCCGAAAAAACATGCCAATAAACCAATTTCTTACTGGAAAGTGAAAAATCTTTTCAGGGATGAAAATGAAGCACGACAGTGTTCTGAACAGTACAAGAGCAATGAACTAATTATTATAGAAAAGGGTTGGCTGTTTATCTCCGGGCAAAATGCTGAGAACAAGCATGATGAGCGGTTTTTCTTCGGGGAGGCGGAGTTAATTGAATTGCCAGGACAAGTCCGTGAGGATTACGAAAGAATAGTGGGTGAATATCAGAAAAGGCATGAGGAACAATTAAAAGACTCTGACGGTGGGTGTTCCCGGGGAGAAAAGGATAAAACCGAGATTGCGCTGAGCAATTTCATCTATGCTTCGAAAGAATTAAAACCGGGAGACCTTGTATATGCCGGAGTTAGTGGGAATGAGGTTAAGTACATGGTTCCTGTCCAGATTAGCCGCCGGCTGTTTAAGGCAAGTACAGGGGAACTGTTGCCTGAATACTTGCGTCCATGCGGCAGATATGAAAAACTGTGCCCAGCTTGTCGTCTTTTTGGTTGGGTGAAACCATCGACCTCAGATGACAAAGGATTTGCCTCATACGCCGGCAGGGTGGAAGTAAGTGATGGAAAACTTGTTGGTAAAAATAGAACAGAAGACATGGTTACGCTGGCGGAGCTGGCATCGCCCAAGCCCACTGCCACTTTCTTTTACCTTGCTGACAGCGAAGGGAAGGCTCGTTACATTAATAAAAGGGATGGCTATCAACAGACCCTGAAACTTCGGGGGAGAAAGTTTTACCGCCATCACAGCAGGTTTCAGTGGCAAAAAGGATCATCTGACAACAAGCGTAACCGGACAATAAAAGATCCTGTGAAGCCGGGCAGCCGGTTTAGCTTTTTAGTCCGCTTTGAGAACCTTACCGAAGAAGAATTAGGGGCCCTTGCCTGGAGTATCCAGCTGGAAGAAGGTCTGTTTCACAGGCTGGGTTACGGCAAACCGCTGGGTCTGGGCAGTGTAAGAATATCAATTGAGTCCTGTAAAACCTTTAATTTTCAAAAGAGATATGCCGGCTTAACTAATTCCGGAGCACAGGAAGTCGACCTGGATGGGTATATTGACAAATTTAAAGAAACCTGCAAGGAGGCCTTTGGTAAAGACTTTTCTGAACTGGAGAATATTTGTGATTTAAAATCCATTTTTGGCAGTCCCATAGATGAGCTTCCGGTGCACTATCCCAGGTTGACGAAAGAAGCAAAGGAAGGTGGAGACGAGAATTTTAAGTGGTTTATGAAGGCTGCTACAAAGGAGTGGTTCTTACAGCTGGCCAGGGAGGACAGAGGATTATCATACGATGAGTAGGTCAAAGCCATTACCGGCAGGCTATGGCAACAGTCAGGTCTTGGCAGTTCAGTGGGGGGTGATAAGTTTATGGGATTTATTCATGCGGTACGCGACTTGGGATTAATGGTTAAAGGGACAGCGAAAGATGTTTCAAAAGACAACGATATTAGCAGCTATCTACAGTTGCCTCTTCCTGTTATGGCCGACGCAAAGAAAAGCGGACGGGAAATACGAATTTGGTTGTCAGTTGATGACAAAGATGCGGATGTATTAAAGGTTTTAGGGATAGCAAAAATTGATCTTGTTGAATATCCCCGGGTGGAGAAAGAAAAATATTTATACCGCGAGCCGGTGGGATCAAATACCAGCTGGAAGTTTTCCCCGGTGTATAAATTGGGAACAGCCATGTCTGACGGACAGAAGGAACTGATGGGAAAAGGGGGTGAGGCGGCCCGCCAAGAAATGCTGGCCTGGTTACGGGGAACACAACCTGGTTTTTTATCCAAGCAAGTAACAAAGGAAATCAAAGACAACCGCTACTTAAAACTGAAAAACGCCATGCTTGACGCCTTTGAAGAAGAAAAAGCATTTACGCCGGGAGCGGTGAATACCATTATGCAATATCTGATTGACCGGGTTGACGATATCGTATCCCTTTGGTCAGACAGAAAACGCTCTTATATACTGATATTCGGTGTAAACGATAATGGGCGTTTCCTTTATCCGGGAGAAGTAGCCGCCTTTCGGCGGTATTTCGAAAAAAAGCTTTCTGACCATATGGTCGCAGGTGGTGTGGCCAAAGTAGATAAGACCTGTTTTTGCGCTGTATGTGGCGGCCAGGCTGCTGCAGCTATTACTGTGGACAAGCTGTTTACCTTCGCCACCTTTGACAAACCCGGCTTTTTACCTGGAGCCAGGGACATTCCAGGGTCCAAAGAAAAAGTGTATCCGGTGTGTCAACATTGTTTTTCCCTGGTTTGCGACGGCAAGGAAAAAATAAAGGAAAGTTTTCGCGATTCCCAAACAGTGGCGGGGCTGCATATTGACGTGGTACCTGAACTGTTATTTGGCATAGCCAACCTGAAAAAGATTGCCGATAAAACGGAGGAGTTTTTACACAAGGGGATCAAGACGGAAGAAAAAAGGTTCAATAAATTGGCCGAACAGGGCGACGGGCTGGTCTATCATTTCTTCTTCTGGGAACAGAACCAAAGGCAAGAGCGGGTGCACCTGCTCGTTGAAGATGTGCCGCCGTCACGGTTAAGGAAACTCCTTAAATTGTGGCAGGAAACAATAAATGTGCATCTGTCCGTTAATGAAGATGATAGGGAGACAGGTGCCCTGGACGGTCTTTTCAAGCTTTTGTACAGGGTTTTGCTGAGTCTGGCGGGGAAAAGGGATGAAGATAAAAAAATAATGCGGGACAAGTGGGTGCAAACAATGGGAAAACTGTTAGGTGGCCAGCAGGTGGATGTGTATTGTTTGAAAACCTTGATGGTATCCCGGTTTCCCGGTTTATTTGCGGACCGGGACTGGGTAAAAAGATTTGGCCGCCATGAAGTTAAAAATATGGTTGCTCTGGTTGACTTTTTAACAAAAGCAAATGGGAGGTGAGTTTATGAAGCTGGATTTCTTGGCCAAGTTTGCCGATCCGGTGATGCAGACCCCCGCCGGGCAGGGAGCCTTCCTGGCAGGGGTGGTTCTCGGCATGGTGGCGAGGGGGCAGACAAAGGACGGGAGCATTGACGGAGCGCCCCTTTTTAAGCAGATGACCTTTGGACGGATGAAGCGCCGGGATCTCAAGCGCCATCTGGCCAGGGTGCCGGAACTGGTAAAGGCCTATGACTTGAATTACAAAGATTTAATCAGGAAATTGGCTGCCTATGCCGGTGAACTTATTTTGCAGGATGAAGGGTTTGAACTGGGGGTTGACGGTAATTTTGCTTTTGCCACCGCCTTCATGAATGCAAGGGAGTATTTCTGGACGATTTTTGGTAAACAGCATGGGGAAAATGACGAAGGGAATTAATAGAGCAGAGGAGGTTAATTGTTATGACCTTTAAACAAAGACGGGAATATTTGTTTGTTTACAGTGTAAAGGATGCCAATCCCAACGGTGATCCGCTCAATGCCAATCACCCCAGGTATGATGAGGAAACGGGGCAAGTGCTGGTTTCGGACGTAAGGATCAAACGGACTGTGCGGGACCAGTGGGTCAGAGACGGAAAAGACGTATTTGTGGACGGCGAAGCCAAAACTGCTAAAAAGAAAATTGAGGAGCTGCAGGAAAAGCTAAAGGTAAAGGAAGGGAAAAAAATATGCGCCGGTTGTATTGATACGCGGCTGTTCGGTGTTACCTATCCGGTAGAAGGAAAGTCTTTTTCATGGGTTGGCCCGGTCCAATTCAAATGGGGACGCTCACTGCACCGGGTGAAACCGGAATTAATTCAAGGGACGGCGGCCTTTGCCACCAAAGACGAAAGCGACCAGCGTTCTTTCCGGAATGAATATATCGTACCCTTTGCGTTAATAGCAGTTTATGGTATTGCCAATCAAAATGCCGCCCAAACAACAGGAGCAACGGACGCAGACTTAAGGGATTTAAAAGCTGCTTTATGGGACGGTACTGTAAACCTTATTACGCGAAGCAAGGTTGGCCATATCCCGCGTTTACTGTTGGAAATCGTATACAGCGAAGGTTTCCAGGGGGCCCTTGGTTCTCTGGATGAAAAGGTTTGCTTAAGCAAAGCAGAAGGCACAGAAGCGGGCAATTTTAGCAGGGACGAAGAATTTGCCATTCGCAGCGTACGTGACTGCCGGTTGGATATTTCCCTTTTGGTAGAGAGAATTAAAGGTGTGAAAGATGATATCGCGCTGGTAAATATCCGCAAAGATGCTGACCTGGAGATTATCGGGCTGGACGAACTACAACAGGAACTTGGCGATAAAATCAAAAAAGAGGAGTGAGAATATGGCGACGGTCTTTGAGGCTTCCGCAGCCATTGCCATGTTCCGCCGACCGTACACCACCACCTCGTCGGTTTCCTATCCGTTACCGACCCCAACTGCTGTGGCCGGGTTGCTGGCAGCCATTACCGGTCTGGTTAACGGCTGCCAGGAACGGGGATTTGCCGCCCAATACTGGCAATATTTACAGGGGACTCGTATTGCCATACAAATGCTTGCGCCGTTGAAATGGCGTTCGGAGACGATTAATTTCTGGAATGTAAAAGAACCGCAGAAAAACCCGCATATCCAGGTTAAGCACCAGTTCATCAGCCGACCGCGGTATCGTTTTTACGTGCATGGCGGTGTTGAAGAAGAATTAAAAAAACATTTGTCCCGGGGCACCTTTGTTTATACGCCGTACCTGGGTGTTGCTTACGCAGTGGCAGACATCAAATACTGCGGGCATTATCCATGGGGGCCGGTGGTGCTGGAACAGGCAGATGTGTCGACAGTGGTGCCATATATGAACAATCTGGAAGTAGATATATTAAGCTCGGGCGGTGCGTTCCGGGAACGGATTCCTTACCGTCTGACGCAGGACAGATCCCTGGTTGAGACATTGCCAATCCTTTATCAGACAGACCCGGCTAAAAAATTGCGGCTTATTAAACGGGGGGAGTTGGATGTCACACGGTGCGGAGAAGATATTGTCGCTTGGTTTCCTGCATGGTGATCTGCGGAGCCATCCTCATAAAAAACTCGCCGCTCATCTGAATGGTGTGGCTGCCATCAGCGAGCGGTTGGCGGAAACATACGAATTGCCTGTAAACAAGAGTTTGCTCAAGCAGATAGCAATAACCCATGACCTGGGGAAGGCGCACCCTGATTTCCAGGCCTATCTGGATAAAAAAGGCCCTGGTGTTAATCATGCGGAACCCTCCGCGTGGTTTACCTATTTGTTAACCCATGACCTGTGGGCGGCGGAAGCCGTCCGCAGGCATCATACATGCCTGCGCGATGTGGATGACCTGGAAGAAGACTGGCTGCCGGACGGGGCCGCGGAAGATAAAATTAATAATAGGCTGTGCCGTTTCTTGCCGGAGTGGCCACTGCCCCTTACCAAAGGGAAATGGAAAGAACTTGACAACCTGTTATCTGACGGGCCGGATGTAAGCATTGATGAATGGCTCAAGCTGCGGCTGCTTTATTCCGTGCTCATAGCCGCTGACAGGATGGAAGCCCTGGGGATTCGCGATTTTTCTAGTGCAGCCGTGCCTGCTTTTATGCCGTTATCGTTTAAAGCCCAAACAGCATTAGGACAATGGCGGGAAAAGACAAGGCAAATATGCATCAAGCAGGCGGAAAAAATCGAAAAACCGGGGGTATATACTTTAACATTACCCACCGGAGCGGGAAAAACGCTGCTGGGATTGGAGATAGCCCGTACATGGGCAGATAAGTTCAAGTACCGGGCGATCATATATGCATTGCCCTTTATCAGTGTTGTCGAGCAGAATGCGGCGGTGGCCAAAAAGGTATTCGGTGCGGCGGTACAGGAAGACCATAGTCTTGCTTATGCCGGGGGCCAGGAAGATGATTTTGGTAATGTTAAGGATGCATTTTGGCAGAGAATGCTGAGTTTATTTCGGTATTGGCGTGAGCCGGTAGTAGTAACAACCATGGTGCAACTGTGGGAAGCGTTATTTAATACAAAAGCCAACAAAACCATGAATTTTCATAAACTGAGCCGCGCCGTAGTCATACTGGACGAACCGCAAAGTATTTCTCCCAACTTGTGGGGAGGCTTATCTGATACTTTAAACTATCTGAGCGAAAAGTTGGGAACTACCTTTTTATTTATGACGGCGACCCAGCCCCATATAAATGCGGCTGCCGAGTTAGCTCCCCGTGATTTGTCAAGACCCTTTGAACGGCACCGCTATCTGGTTAAAAGCAAAAAGTACGAATTTGATGAGCTGTGTGATTTGTTATGTGACAATTTACCTGTAACACAAGGTTCCGGGCTCGTTGTATTAAATACGAAACGGGCGGCGATCAAAGCCTATGAAGCGCTGAAGGCTGTTATAACTGATGCGCCTATGTTATTTTTGAGTGCGTGGATGACGCCGTGGCATAGAAAGAAAGTCCTTGCCCAATTACGTCAATTGGAAGAACAAAATATCCAGAGATATTTGATTTCAACACAGGTTGTTGAAGCAGGCGTTGATCTTGATTTTGACTGGGTTTTCCGGGATATGGGTCCTTTAGACAGTATTGTGCAAGTGGCGGGGCGTTGCAACCGGCATTTGAAATGCCTGCAGCCAGGGAAAGTGATGGTTGCGGAGTTAATGAACAGGAGCAGAACCATTGCTAAAGCGGTCTATGACGATATTCTTTTATTTGCCACAAGTGAAACATTGCCCCGCGATCGTGAATTCGGAGAAAATGAAGTTGTTCGCCTTATTGACACATATTATACTAAGATCCTTGATGCTTTACGTTCCGTGCCGATTTATAAGAACTTGTCCTCGGGAAAATGGAATGAAGTTCCTCCGTTGATTGACAAACAAAAATACAGAGAAGCAGATGTAATTATCGAACAGAGCGGGGAAGTACGGAAGATATTGGAACAGTTACAGAACAGACAATGGTCTCTAGAGGAACGCCATGAACAAAAGCAACTGTTCCGGGAGCTTCAACAATATATGATCAGTATTCCCGAAAAATATATTCGAGCGTGCAGGAGTGCAATGACGGAGATTGCTACCCAGGATACTCTGGAACCGTTTGGTGAAGTATTTGGTGGTCATGCGTATCTTATGACACGGGACGGGATGAATACCGGTTTATATGACGCAGTATTGGGATTTGTTCCGCCTGATGACGCCGTATCAGGTGCGGTAATAATTGATGATTGAAGGCGACTTGTTTAAAGAACGGGCAGAAGAATTAAAGATGGTTGATAATATCCATGAATTTATCCGTTTGGTTGTCCCTTTGTTGTTATCGGATTATGGTATGGGGAGTTGATGTACCGTGTCAGAAAGAGACCTAGGCGTAAGCGGTACGCTGGTATGGTACTACTATATATGCCCGCGCGAGGTATGGCTCATCAGCCATCAGATCAACCCCGACCAGGATGACGATAATGTGGTTCTGGGACGGTTTATCGGTGAAAATACTTATCAGCGGGAGAAAAAGGAGATCAGTGTAGGCAACAGCAAAATAGATGTTTTTCATACTGAAAACGGTAAAATGGTAATAGGCGAAGTTAAGAAAAGCTCCAAATATAAAGAAATCGCCCGGATGCAACTGGCCTTTTATTTAAGTGAATTGAAAGAAAGGGGCATTATGGCGCGCGGCGAACTAAGGTTCCCCAAGGAGAAAGTCCGGGAAGAAGTCATTTTGGACGAACGGACGGAGCAGGAACTGGATAAAGTGCGGCGGGAGATTCTGCACATCGTTTATATGGAGAAACCGCCGCAGCCCCGGAAGATACAATTTTGTAAAAAATGCGCTTATGCCGAGTTCTGCTGGTCATAGGTGTAAGGGGGATTCCTTTGAAAAAGACCTTATATATTTTCTCCAATGGTGAACTGCATAGAAAAGACAATACCCTGTATTTTGAATCGGAAAGCGGGCGGCGGTTTATTCCCGTTGAAGATACCGGAGAGATCATGGTATTCGGGGAAGTGCAAATTAATAAAAAGTTTCTGGAGTTCCTCTCGCAGAAAGAAATTATTCTCCACTACTTTAGTCATTACGGTTATTATATGGGCACTTTCTACCCCAGGGAACATTTAAACTCCGGATACATGATACTGCGACAGTCGGAACATTACCTGGACAAACAACGGCGTTTGGCTATTGCCAGGGAGTTTGTCCACGGGGCAGGCAAAAACATTCGCCAGGTCCTAAAATACTATCATGGACGGGAGAAAGACGTGGGGGAACCACTTAATGCAGTGGAAAAACTTCTTCCCACGGTGGATGACTGCGGGGACACCTCTGCATTAATGGCCATAGAGGGAAATATACGCGACCATTACTACCGTGCCTTTGATGCCATCATTGGCGACCCCGATTTTATTTTTCAGGAACGTACCAGACGTCCTCCCAAAAATTATTTAAATACACTGATCAGCTTTGGCAACTCTATAATGTATTCTATCTGTTTGAGTGAGATTTACAAAACACACCTGGACCCCCGGATAGGTTTTCTGCATGCCACCAATTTCCGGCGGTTTACCTTAAACCTTGATATATCAGAGATTTTTAAGCCCATCATCATTGATCGTCTTATATTCTCATTGTTAGGTAAGAAGATGGTTACAAAGAGTGATTTTGACCGTGGCACCGAGGGCATCGTGCTTAAAGATAAGGCGAAAAAGTGTTTTGCAGAGGAATTGGATAACAAACTGAAAACAACCATTAATCACCGGGAAATTGGCCGCCCGGTATCATATCGCCGTCTAATCCGCCTGGAACTCTATAAGCTGGAAAAGCACCTGATGGGGGAAAAACTTTACACTCCCTTTGTTGCCCGGTGGTGACAGCAACTGAAGTAAACCTATTCTAAAAACTAGACATAGGGCACGTTAAGAAAAATGGAAAGAACTAGAAGGTGGTGAGCCTTAACTGTTTGTAATCCTGGTATATGATGTCAATCAGAAAAGAGTGGCAAAGGTCCTGAAAAAATGCCGCCAGTACCTTAACTGGGTTCAGAACTCGGTTCTTGAGGGTGAGATTTCAGAGGCTAACTTAAAAAAATTGAAAATGGAGCTTGAACGGATAATCCGGCAAGATGAGGACTCGGTGATATTTTACTACCTGCGTACAACAAAATATTCGTCCAGGGAAATAATAGGGTTGAAAAAAGGCGGGTATGAAAATATAATTTAAAAAAATGACGAGTGGTTGTCGTCGATCTCCGGTAGCGTAAAAGTTCCCGGGGATCGACGACAACCTGAAAACAAAAAATCCTTGCGGCATATGGATTTTCAATATTGCTAACACCAAATACCCGGTTAGGCCTGTAAATGAAAACCTTATTTTTTGGGCACTCTGACGGGTTTTTAGCCTACCTATGAGGAATTGAAACCCGCCGCCTCAGTCCCGGGTGTGCGGGCTACACACTTGTTTTTAGCCTACCTATGAGGAATTGAAACACCAAAAACTGATTTAAATGGGTATTCGAATTCTATAGTTTTTAGCCTACCTATGAGGAATTGAAACCTTCTTCTACATCCGACAGCGGCACGCAGACGATAGTTTTTAGCCTACCTATGAGGAATTGAAACCCGAGAAACAAGTCGTGGTACTGCCCTTCGGACCTGATGTTTTTAGCCTACCTATGAGGAATTGAAACAGGAATGGAACGTCCCTGCTCACTGTGTAGGGTGTTTTGGTTTTTAGCCTACCTATGAGGAATTGAAACCAAATTAGCTACACTGTTTTTTCTAATAGGTAGCGGGTTTTTAGCCTACCTATGAGGAATTGAAACGTAATACGTTTAACCTCGTATTCCTTCCGTACTTTTTGTTTTTAGCCTACCTATGAGGAATTGAAACAAGGACGAGATTTATAATTTTCCATTATTTTTTCGTTTTTAGCCTACCTATGAGGAATTGAAACTTGATCCACTTCGCCCTTGTTCAAAGGGGTTTTTGCCGGTTTTTAGCCTACCTATGAGGAATTGAAACTGAGAAGCACCAGAAACAAGAGAGGAAGC
>JBFMCH010000070.1:0-20122 GCA_040754595.1 Bacillota bacterium | reverse complement strand
TTTTCTCTTCCTTGAGAATTTCCAGTACAACCTTGGCTTTGAACTCCCCAGAATATGATTTTCTCACGGCAACGATCCACCTTAAATAAAGCTGTTTTTTTGTCTAGTTTTCTTTATCCATTATAACGTGCGAGAACTTGAAAATGCCATTGAGAGGGCTGTAATCCTTTGTGAAGGGACAGAGATTAAAAATGAAGACCTGCCTCCTTATATAAGAAAAGAGTACCGTAATGGGGAAAGTATTCAAGATGAAACCAATTTAAACAATTTAAATTACAAGCAGGCAGTGGAAGAATATAAGAAAAAATTAGTAAGAAAAGCTATAAAGCAGGCGGGTGGAGTACAGGCGAGGGCTGCCGAGATGTTGGGAATAGGGCGAAGCACGTTAAATGAAATAATTAAAAAGCTTAATATAGATGTATAAAGCTTGAAGCACAAAAAAACGAATGTGTTCAAAAAAACGAACATCGAAGATTGCTGCTACGGATAAGATTGCCGTAGCTTTTTTGTTTTTATGTGTTCAAAAATACGAACGCATAAACTGAAGTTTGGTGCTAAAGTAAATGCGAAAACCATTGTATATTCAGGAACACAGTTATTGCTATGAAATTTGGCATGAGATTTGCATGTTATATTGGTTGCTGTTAGTTTTTGGCGATAAATGTCGATTATCCTCGAAAAAAGGGGGGACGATTTCTAACCCGTGTGATTTGGGGGTATAAGAGTTAAATTAACCCCAAATCCGTCCGCATAAAAAAGGTAATAGGAGGAAAAAGTCAAAAAATGGCTAAATCAGCGAGTGAAACAATTAAAACTTTAAATGATATTTCTTTGCATAAGGTCCATTCCCCTATTAAGGATGTACTTATACTAGGATTTATGGCCGGAATATTTATTTCTCTTGGTGACCTTTTCATGATGACGACTGCAGTAGGTACGAAAGAGTTTTTGGGACCTGGAGTTGCAGCTCTTATAGGTGGAATTTCTTTCTCTGTCGGATTGCTGTTAGTGGTTTATTATGGGGCTCAGTTATTTACTTCTAATGTATTAGCGGCTGTTCCGTGGGGCGCAAAAAGGTTAACTTTTAAGGATATGATGTTTAACTGGATATTGGTCTATATAGCAAACTTTGCAGGATCACTTTTTTTCGCCTGGTTTACTATTAAAACTGGGTTAACATTTAAAAATGAAGCCTGGATAGCAAATCACTTTATTGCTGCGGGTACCGCAAAGACAAATTTAGATTTCCTTGCTGCTCTGCTAAGTGGTATTGGAACAAACATTTTGGTATGTATGGCTGTTTATATGGCGGTAGCAGCCGAAGATGGTGCAGGAAAGGTACTTAGTATCATGATGCCAGTTGCCGCATTTGTTGCTATTGGTTTTGAACATAGTATAGCTAACATGTATATTATTCCATCAGGCATAATGCACTTACAGTATTATCTTGACGGAGGTATGGGACTGGCGGAAGTGGCACATCTTACACATGTGAGTGTAGAGGCTTTAAAGAATCTAAATTGGTATGGATTTTTAGTAACAAATGAGATTCCGGTAACTATAGGTAACATTATCGGGGGAGCATTGTTTGTGGGTTGGCTGAACTGGATTTGTCATGGCCGGGATACTCATAGCGACAAAACTATCCAAAATAGACATGATAAAACTGCTCGTATGGGTTCTAAGGCACAAGACGCAAAGCATCATCAAGAAAGGCAACTAGATGAGTTAGTTTCTTAGCCTTACCATCTCAAGCTTTGTATGGTTTTCTATGAAGTTGGGGTGCTGCCTAAAGGTTGCTTTAGAGTTGTAACTCCGGTTAAGTAAGTCGAACAGTTTTAAAGGTTTTGTATTTTGATATTCAAAAATTTTCACTAAGATGGGCCATTATAAGTGAAGGTGAAATCGAACGCAAACGTTGCAGATGCAACCTGATCCTAGTTGTTACAACCTTAATAAGTTTAAGGAGGTTTAGTTATGAAACATGAGAAACCTGAAAAAGTTTTGACAATATGTCCTTTCTGCGGTGGTGGTTGCGGCATCTACCTGAATATCGAGGATGGAAAAATCACCGGTACCGAGCCGGACAAGCTTCACCCTGTCAATGAAGGGGAATTGTGTGTCAAGGGCTACTACGGATATGAATATGTCCAGGATTCCCGCCGTTTGACCTCGCCCTTAGTTAAAAAAGAGGGAAGTTTTGTTTCCGTTTCCTGGGATGAGGCGCTGGACTACGTTGCCGAGCGGTTAAAGACGATCAAGCAGGAGTCCGGGCCGGACGCCTTTGCATTGTTTACTTCAGCCAGGTCTATTAGTGAAGACAACTATATAGCTCAAAAGTTTGCCAGAGCGGTAATGGGGACCAATAATGTGGACCACTGCGCTCGCCTCTGACACGCGCCCACTGTCGCCGGTCTGGCGATGACATTGGGCAGCGGGGCAATGACGAATTCAATTCCTGAACTTAGTGCCCATTCAGACGTTATCTTTATAATTGGCTCTAATACTGCCGAGTGCCATCCTTTGATAGCCCGGCATGTTTTGAAGGCCAAGGAACGCGGCGCCAGGCTGATTGTGGCAGATCCGCGGATGACAGAGATGGCCAACAAAGCAGATATCTGGCTGAGGGTACCTGCCGGATATAACATTCCGCTCATTAACGGGATGATTAACGTAATTATCAAGGAAGGACTTGCCAAGACCGACTTTATCCGGGAGCATACTGAGGGATTTGATGAACTGGCTAAAGCGGTGGAAGAGTATACTCCGGACTATGTTGAGGAGCTTACGGGGATTCCCCAAAAAGATTTGGTCGAGGCGGCCCGCATTTACGGCCGGGCGCAGGCAGCGGCTATTTTGTACTGCATGGGAATTACCCAGTTCAGCCACGGTACAGGCAATGTGGTAAGCCTGTCCAACCTGGCTGTGATTACCGGTAACCTGGGCCGCGCCGGGGCCGGGTTATGTCCGCTGAGAGGTCAAAATAACGTTCAGGGGGCTTGTGACATGGGTGGCCTGCCTACTGTCCTGCCTGGCTACCTGGATGTAACAAAAGAAGATAACCGTGCTCGGTTTGAGAAAGTATGGGGGGTCAAGTTGCCGTCAACCCCCGGACTCAAGCTGACAGAGGTTCCCGACGCTATTTTGAAGCATCGTGTTCGTGCCCTGTATGTCTTCGGAGAAAACCCTGTTATGAGTGATCCGGATTCGGAGCACCTGCGCCACGCTCTGGAGCACTTAGATCTGCTGGTGGTCCAGGATATCTTCCTTACTGAGACTGCACGCTTGGCTGACGTGGTATTGCCTGCCGCTTGCTGGGGAGAAAAAGATGGTACTTTTAACAACACCGAACGCCGGGTACAGCTGGTGCGCAAGGCTGTTGACCCGCCGGGTGAGGCACGTCCCGACTGGCAGATTTTCGGGATGCTGGCCCAGAAAATGGGTTATACCGGGATGAATTACCGCCATCCCCAGGAAATCTGGGATGAATTGCGGAAGCTGGTTCCGGAAAAATTTGGCGGTATCAGCTACGCGCGTCTGGAAAAGGAACGGGGGATTGTGTGGCCCTGTCCGTCTGAGGACCACCCGGGGACGCCAATCCTGTACCGGGGAGGTAAGTTCCTGACACCGTCCGGCAAGGCTAACCTTCATCCGGTGCTGTTTGATCCCGGTAAGCATGATTCCAAACAGCCCAATAATGTGAAAGGCGCGGCAAAGGTAATTGTGGGCAGTATTGCCGAACTACCCGACCAAGAATATCCCTTTACCCTTACCACCGGTAGGCGGGTATATCATTACCATACCAGTACTATGACCCGTAAATCATGGGCTATTAACCAGGTTGCGCCGGGGGAAATGATAGAGATAAATCCCTGCGATGCTAAGAAGCTGGGCGTAAACGACGGTGAGTATATTAAAGTATCCACCCGACGGGGTTCTGTGGTGGCCCGGGCCTGGGTAACCGAGCGGGTTCCGGAAAACACCGTCTTTATGACATTCCACTACTGGGAGGCTTGCAGTAATGAGCTGACCAATACAGCCACCGACAATATTGCCGGTACGCCAGAATTAAAAGTTGCGGCTGCCAAAGTGGAAAAAATATCACCAACAGAAGCCCGGGCCATCCGCCAGGAGAAAAAAGAAAAGTACCTGGTCGGCTTGGAAAAGGAGATTACCGGACCGGCGATGGGGAAGGGAGGAAAAGCAGATGCCTAATCGTTTTGTAATTGCTGATCCTGACCGGTGCCTGGGCTGCTATACTTGTATGGCCGGCTGTGCCCTTATCCATAAAAATTACGGGCTGCAGCCTTTCCCACGACTTTTTGTTACCCATACTTCTGAAGGAACGATGCCCATTCAGTGCCGGCACTGCGAGGATGCTCCCTGTGCAAAAGTTTGTCCCGTTAAAGCCATCGAGATCAAGGACCAGATGGTGCAAATAAACGAAGGTCTCTGTATTGGCTGTAAGATGTGTGCTCTGGCCTGCCCCTTCGGTTGTATTGAGATTCAGGGCACCCGAGCTCCCTCGGTTGAAGAAGTCGGTCTGGTTAACTCTCACCTGATTCCTCTGCTAGCCGGGGAAATCGGACAGAAAACCATTGCCACTAAATGCGATCTTTGTTCTTTCACAGAGGGTGGCCCCACTTGTGTCCAAGTCTGCCCGACCAAAGCGCTGAAAGAGGTTAAAGGTGAGGAGATAGAGCGGCTCAGTAAGCTTAAGAGGGGCGCTAACACCATTAGAGCGGTTTCCATCCTTAGAAGTGGGAGGTAAATCCTATGGTTGCTGAACAGCTTTTTATAATGTCCATACTCCTTTATGCGGCTGGGGCCGGTGCCTCGCTGCTATTAGGTAAAATGGACAGGCATGCCAACTACGTTGCTGCTATAACTGCTTTCCTTGCGGCTGTTACCGGGATGGCGTGGGCCATCCCGGTATTGGCCGGCGGGGCGGGCTTTACGCTGAATTTCACCGGATTTATTCCCTTTACACAATTTGTTATCCGAGTAGATCAGCTGTCTGCCTTTATGGCACTGGTCATTTCACTGCTGACTGCTGCTACAGCCCTTTATTCGTTGTCTTACCTGGAAGAGTACAGCGGGAAGGGTAAGGGCCTGCTGGGATTTTTTATGAATATTTTTATCGGTTCTATGATCCTGGTAGTTACTGTAGGAGATGCCTTTTATTTTCTGATCTTCTGGGAGCTCATGACTCTTGCTTCGTTTTTCCTGGTAAGTTTTGAGCAGGAGAAAAAGGAATCTACCGGTGCCGGTTTGGTTTACCTGATCATGGCCCACGTAGGTACGGCTTTGATTATGCTATCATTTCTCCTTTTCGTCAGCAAGACCGGTAGTTTTGACTTTGCAACCTTCAGTGAGGCGCCTCTTTCCGAGGGTTTAAAAACGACGGCCTTCATTCTGGCATTTTTAGGTTTCGGGGCTAAAGCAGGTATTATTCCTTTGCATATCTGGTTACCCCAGGCTCACCCGGCTGCTCCCTCAAACATTTCCGCTTTGATGTCCGGTGTCATGATCAAAACGGCAATTTACGGCATCATCCGTGTAGGAGTGGACTTTTTGGGCGCTACCAACTACTGGTGGGGTGTGATAGTTCTTCTGGCTGGCGCCGTCTCGGCTGTTTTGGGTGTAATGTACGCGCTGGCACAGCATGACTTAAAACGGTTGCTGGCTTTTCACAGCGTGGAAAACATCGGCATCATTTTAATGGGGGTAGGGGTTGGCATGTTGGGCGCTGCTTTAGAGCAACCGATGCTGGCCGTGCTCGGATTAATGGCCGGTCTTTACCACCTGATTAATCACGCTACTTTTAAAGGGCTGCTCTTCCTGGGGGCAGGTTCGGTCCTCTACCGTACACATAGCAAAAATATGGAGGAACTGGGCGGATTGGTAAAAAGGATGCCCTTTACAGCATTTGCTTTTCTTATTGGTGCGGCAGCTATTTCAGCTTTGCCTCCGCTTAACGGCTTTGTCAGTGAATGGTATACCTATCATTCACTGTTCCTGGCTGCTAAGTCAGGCAGCTGGTGGGTGACCCTGGTTGCTTCTGTTGTTATCGTAATGCTCGCTATTACAGGCGCTCTGGCTGCCATGTGCTTTGTTAAGGCTTATGGCGTGACCTTCGCCGGTGCGGCCCGCAGTCACCATGCCGAGACTGCCAGAGAGGTTCCGCCAACCATGGTGGCAGGCATGTTTGTTCTGGTGGTCGCCATCGTTATTTTAGGGGTGGGCGCACCCTGGCTGGTTCCTGCTTTTACTTCCGTGGCAGCGTCTTTGCTGAACCAACCGGCGGTACCGGCCGCTGCAGGGATGATTATGTATCCTGGCTTTTTAATTCAAGGTACCCTCTCTACTCCGTTGATGGCCATCCTGCTGGTAGGTCTAGTTACTTTACCTTTGCTGCTGGTGGCCCTCGGAGGCGGGTTTGGCATAGGTAGGCGGGTGGATGAAGCGCCGTGGGCGTGCGGTTATGCCTACAACCCCCGTATGGGTTATACCGCTTCATCTTTTGCCCAACCCCTTAGAGTAATTTTCCGGGCTCTTTACCGGCCTCAAACTCATGTTAAGGGGCCGCGTTTTACTTCTAAGTCTTACTTTGAAGGGCCTGTACATTACGAGTCTCATGCCTCATCGCTATGGGAGGACTACCTTTACAAGCCACTGGTGGCTGCCGTCATGAGAACGGGAACTTATATCCAGAAGCTTCAGGCTGGCAGTATTCACCTGTATTTGCTCTACATCATCATTATTCTGGTGAGCTTCTTGCTCATTGCCACGAGATAAGAGGGGTGTCAGATATGGATTACGGCAAATTAATCCTTGTAGGGCTGCTGCAGGCAGCCTTGATTATGCTGGCCGCCCCGCTGTTGGACGGCATATCCCGACGGCTCCGGGCTAGAATTCACAGCCGTCGAGGGGGCAGTATTTTCCAAACTTATTACGACCTTTTTAAATTTTTGAAACGGGAGGAAACCGTTCCGCCCCAAGCCAGTTGGGTGTTTACTGCTACTCCGTATATCCTGGTCGCAACTCTTCTGCTGCTGGCTATGATAATTCCATCCATTACGCTAATGTCGCCGCTAGGATTAGTTGGCGACTTATTTGCGGTAATATATCTGATGGCTTTAGTGCGATTTTTCTTCTCGCTATCGGGGCTGGATTCCGGAAGTACCTTTGCTGCAGCAGGAAGCAGCCGGGAAATGATGCTGGCTGTGCTTATTGAGCCTGCCATGGTAGTGGTTTTGCTTACACTGGCTTTGTTAGCCGGGTCAACCAATCTGGGGTCAATTAGTGTTCAGGTGGCCTCCGGACAAATATCCTTTTTGCATCCCGCATTTATCATCGGCTTACTCGCGTTTCTTATTGCTACTGCTGTCGAGACGGGAAAACTTCCCTTTGACTTGGCCGAAGCAGAACAGGAACTGCAGGAAGGGCCTCTGACTGAGTATTCAGGGCGCGGCATGGCTCTTATGAAACTTGCCCTGTTAATGAAACAAGTGATTGTGGTTGCACTGTTTTTAGCCCTTTTCCTGCCGTTTGGCGGCGCGGTTGATATTACCTCAGGCTCATTGATACTGGGGAGCATCATCTTCCTGGGTAAGCTGCTGGTGTTTTATACTTTGGCTGCGCTGATAGAAAATGCTGTAGCCAGGTACCGAATTACTGATGTGACGGTTATTACATCGTTATCATTTGGCATCGCCTTGATTTCCTTTGTATTTTATCTGGCGTTAAGTTGAGTAAAGATGGAGGTGTTTTAAGATGACTGCTGCAGCAACTGTAAACAGCCTGGCGGTGTTGCTTATTCTGACCTCCCTTTTGGTGGTAGAAAGCCGCCGGCTGAAGGTTTCGGCTTATTTTTACAGTCTACAATCACTGGTGTTAATTAGCATCTTCCTGTCAATTGCAGTGATAAATGAGGCCGAGCAACTTTACCTCTGGTGTATTACTACACTAATAACCAAGGCCTTTCTGGTGCCGTTTATCTTGCTCCGGGTAATCAAGACTACCGGTGTAGTTGAAGAAGAACCTCCGCTTGTTGGAACCACCTGGTCGGTGATTTTGGCAGCATTAATGGTCGGACTTGCCTTTATTTTGGTACAGCCGTTTCATATGCTGGCAATACTCAAGTACAAAACGGCTATGGCAGTTTCCCTGGCCCATTTTCTACTGGGACTTCACTGCATGATTACGAGAAGAAATGCCTTGAAACAGCTGCTGGGATTTTGTTTAATGGAGAACGGTTCACACCTGACGCTTGCCATTATGGCCTATAATGTGCCCGAACTTGCGGAAATAGGTATTCTTACCGATGCCGTATTTGCTGTGCTGATTATGTCCCTGATAGCCGTAAAACTTTATAAAGCTTTCGGTACTATGGATGCTGGTCAGCTAAAAATGCTGAAAGGGTAGGTGATTTCATGTCCCGGGAAGCATTGCTCCTAATTATTCTAGCTATACCTCTGGTGGCGTCGTTGGCTTCTTTTACCTTTCGGTTACGACGTCCCCTGGAGTTTATTCAAGTTGCCGCTACTGCCGGGATTCTGCTTGTTGCTTCTCTTTTGATCAAAGAGGTACTTGTGGGCGGGCCGGTTAGCGCCCTGGGAGGAAACCTTTACCTGGATGAACTTTCGTCCATCCTGATTATGATTATCGGCGGTTTGGGATTTATACTTGGTGCATACTCTATCGCCTATTTAGGTTATGATATCAGGGAGGGCGAGATCAGGCCCGGTGACTTAGGGCTTTACTACGGTTTATATCATTTGTTTATCTTTACCATGTTACTTACGGTGCTGTCCAATAACATCTTTATAATGTGGGCGGCAGTAGAAGCTACTACCCTTGCTTCTGCTTTTTTGGTAGGCTTCTACCGGCATCGTTCGTCCGCTGAAGGCGCCTGGAAGTATGTCTTGATCTGCAGTGCCGGAATTGCTTTCGCGCTGTTCGGTACGGTACTCATCTTTTCCAATGCGTATCAGCTTACCGGGCAGGTGCACGAAGCCGTCTTATGGACCGAGGTACTCAAGGTTGCCGGGGAACTGGATCCGGTCGCTCTAAAGATGGCCTTCGTGTTTATTTTAATCGGATTTGGTACTAAAGCCGGTCTGGTACCTATGCATACTTGGCTTCCCGATGCTCACAGCGAAGCGCCGAGCCCTGCCAGTGCACTCCTTTCGGGGGTTCTGCTCAATTGCGGTCTCTTGCTGGTGATCCGGTATTATACTTTGACCGGGCAGGCTATTGGATTTGATTTCCCGCGTACTTTATTGCTGTTCCTGGGTCTGGCTTCTGTTGTGATTGCGGCCTTCTTTATCCTGGTGCAGAAGGACCTCAAGCGGATGCTGGCCTACAGTAGTATTGAAAATATGGGTATTATTGCATTTGGTCTGGGAATAGGCGGCCCGGCGGGCATAATGGCTGCCCTTATCCATACGGTCAATCACAGCGCTACCAAGGCTCTTATGTTTGGTGCGGCAGGAAACATAGTCCATAAGTTCGGTACCCGGAATACGGATAAGATTAAAGGAGTGCTGAAGATTGCCCCGGTTACTGGTGTCCTCCTAATTGCCGGTGCTCTATCGCTGGGAGGTTCTCCACCCTTTGCTATTTTCGTTAGTGAATTCCTGACAGTGGCGGCGGCTCTCAAGGAAGGATATTTGGTAGTGGCCATCATCTTTCTGGCTGCACTGGCTGTTGTTTTTGGTGCTATGCTAAACTTCATTGTTAAGTCAGTTTTTGGGGCTCCTTTGGAAGGAAAAGAAAAAGGGGATCTTAATTTACTGATGTTGGCGCCTCTGGTAGCACTATTGGTAATTGTATTAACCTTGGGTATCGGTATTCCTGAATTCCTGAACCAGCTACTGGAGCGATCTGTTGAAATTATCTTGGGAGGTTGATGAATATGTCGTTTAGCAGCCAGAATAAACGAGGGCAGAAATACCTGGACGCTTTACGAGCGAAATTTAGTACCGGAGTACTTCAGGAAGTGACCCACCAAACGCCCGAACAGCTGACAATTACTGTTGACCGTAACAATCTTCCGGAGGTAGTAGCCGAGCTCTATTACGGCCACAATGGCTGGCTTTCCAACATGGTTGGGAATGATGAGCGCAGTATTAACGGGTGTTTTGCCCTGTACTATATTCTTTCCATGGAGGGTAATAAAAATCCCCAGGATAATCTGTGGATTACCGTCAAGACATTAATTCCTGAAAACGATCCCCAGTTTCCATCGGTCACCCCACGGGTTCCGGCTGCCGTATGGTACGAACGGGAAGTCCGTGATATGTTCGGCCTGGAGCCAGAGGGAATCCCTGATGCCCGGAGGTTGGTGCTGCCTGATGATTGGCCGGATAACCTGTATCCTCTTCGTAAGGATGCCATGGATTATCGCTACCGTCCTGAGCCTGTGGAAGAAAAGTACGATTTCATCGAGGTAGAAGGGGAGGGAATTGTGGAGGTTCCCCTGGGGCCGCTTCATATTACCTCTGATGAGCCCGGGCACTTCCGCCTTTTTGTGGACGGCGAGTATATTGTGGATGCTGATTACCGCCTTTTCTACATTCACCGTGGTATGGAAAAGACAGCGGAGAACCGTATGGATTACGATCAGGTTAACTTTTTGGCCGAGCGGGTTTGCGGTATCTGCGGATTTAATCATAGTACAGCGTACGCTGAGGCGGTAGAAAATGCAAATGGCATTCAAGTTCCGCTGCGGGCACAGTACATCCGGACTATCCTGCTGGAATCGGAGAGGTTGCACAGCAACCTTTTAAATCTCGGGTTGGCTGCTCACCTGGTGGGCTTTGATTCCGGTTTTATGCACTTCTTCCGAGTGAGGGAAAAAGCAATGAAGATGGCCGAGATCCTTACAGGCGGCCGGAAAACCTATGGTATGAACTTGGTCGGCGGGGTACGCAGGGATATTTTAAAAGAAGAGAGAGATCAAATTCTACGATTGATTACAGAACTGCGTAAAGAGTTGGATGAACTGTTGGATATCCTGATAAATACTCCTAACTTTTTAATGCGGACCCGTGGTGTGGGCAAGCTGGAACGGGACGTAGCCCGTGACTTCAGTCCGGTGGGTCCCAACATGCGGGGTTCCGGATATGCCAGGGATAACCGGGCGGATCATCCTTTTGCTGCCTATGACCGGGTACCCTGGGAGGTAATTAGTAAAGACGGCTGTGATGTACTTTCCCGGGAATTGGTTCGGGCAGGGGAACTCTATCAAGCTTTCAATATCATCGAGAGGTGTCTCCAGGATATGCCTCCCGGGCCTATCCTGGTTGAAGGGTTCTCCTATAAACCCTTCACTTATGCCCTCGGCGCTACCGAAGCTCCCCGGGGTGAAAATGTTCACTGGGTAATGACCGGGGATAACCAGAAACTGTACCGCTGGAGATGCAGGGCTGCTACTTATAACAACTGGCCGTCCCTCAGGTATATGTTTAGAGGCAATGCCATCTCTGACGCACCACTCATTGTGGCCAGTCTTGACCCGTGCTATTCCTGTACCGAACGGGTTACCGTGGTAGATGTACGGAAAAAGAATGTAAAAACCGTTTCTTACAATGAACTGGAAAACTACTGCCGGGAGCGGAAGTATTCGCCGCTTAAACTTTAGTTTAATTGCTGAAAGGGGGTCAGAGGATGTTTAAACTGCTTAAGAAAGCGCTGCAGGTGGGGGAGGCTACTGTTGAATACCCTTTCAAGCCGCTGGAAGTTGCTCCTGGCTTTCGCGGTAAACCCGTTTACAACTTTCAGCAATGTATAGCCTGCGGTGCGTGTGCGATTGCCTGTCCCGCCAACGCTATTACTATGGATTATAATTTAGAAAAAGGCATTAAATCCTGGAAGATTTTTTACGGTCGTTGTATTTTCTGCGGCCGTTGTGAGGAAGTTTGCCCGCCTGGCGCCATTACCCTGTCTCCGGATTTTGAACTGGCGGCTACGGCCAAGGAAGATCTTTGTTGCCAGGCGGACTTTCAACTGATTCGATGCCGTTCATGCGGTGAATTCTTCGCCCCGCCAAAGGAACTGGAATATATACTGGCAGCTCTGGAACAGGCTGGGCAACCGGGTTCAGCTTCCCATATCACCAGGCAGATTATGGAAGTATGCCCTCAGTGCAAGCGCCGGCAGGGAATTAAGACAGCTGTTAAATCCCTGCCCGGGGCGGTTGGCCAACAGCAGGGGAGGGGATAAAATGATAACCGTTAAAGGAGATTTTAATGACAATCGGGATACAAAGCTGGCAGAACTTAAGGAAAAGCTTAAGAAGGTTATCAAGCGGTCGGTGAATGTATACCGGGTCGATTGTGGAGGATGTAACGGTTGCGAAATCGAGATCTTTGCTTCTATCTCGCCGGTCTATGACCCGGAAAGGTTGGGTATTAAAGTGGTTGCTTCACCGCGGCATGCCGACGTGCTACTTTTTACCGGACCTATGACCAGGCCTATGCGCCTGCCGGCGTTGCGGGCCTACCAGGCGACTCCCGATCCCAAAATTGTAATCGCTTACGGAACCTGTGGTTGTAGTGGTGGTATTTTTCACGATGCTTACTCCGTCTGGGGTGGAACTGACAGTATTTTTCCGGTTGATGTTTATATTCCCGGCTGTCCCCCAACACCCGCTGCGACGCTCTACGGGCTGGGAGTTGCCCTCGACCTTCTCCAGCAAACGATTAAAGGTGAGCACCATGTGGAAGACGAGGTTAGCCGGGTTCAACCCGGGCACCCGGATATCCATCCTGACTTGCGTAAAGACATTGAGCGGGAAGCTCGCCGTTTGAGCGGGTACTTGCACGGCAAGCAGATAGCGGATAAGTACCTGCAGTTCCTTGAAGAAGGTGATCTACAGGCGGTTGACCGGAAGGTTAAGGGTTTTTTAAAGAAAGAAAAAGATCCGCGACTGGTAGAGGTTTATTTGAAGTTACACCGGATTTTTACGGCTAGAATGGAGAGGGTGACTGGTAATGTCGGGTAAAGTTGAATTTTACCGGCTGAGTAAAAAGTTTGTTGACGAAAAGGAAGCCCCTCCCCAAGTTAAGCAGTTAGAATATTATGCCTTGGCCATCGGTCATCATGTGGGAGTGGTAGACTGCTTTTCTCCCGTTATGAATATGGCGCGGGAGGAGTATTTAAAATGGATAGCGAAGCTTCCTCAAACAGAGGCCAGGCGTAAGATGGAAGGCGTAGTTAAATGGGGAGAGGTGGAAATAACTAAAGAACATGTACGGCCGTTAATTAAAGCCTTGACCGATGCTACTCCAACATTTCTTCCGGAAGAGAAGAAATGGGCTGAATGCTTGCTGCAGCTGCTGCGGTCCATACAAAGGGAGCCGGCTATCTATCTGGTGGTGCGGTCATTATGACGCGACTTATTATCACGGTGGGTAACGACATGATGGGGGATGATGGGGCCGGGCCATTATTAGCCCGGACTCTGGAGCAATCGCCGCTTCAGGGCTGGCAGATCATCAATGGTGGGTCGGTCCCCGAGAATTACCTGCATGTGGTTAACGAACTCAAGCCAGATGTGGTAGTGGTTGTGGATGCTGCTGAAATGGGGCTTGAGCCGGGTACCATTCGGCTCCTTTCCGAAAAGGATATTGCCGGGCAGTTTATTTTGACTACGCACAATTTACCGCTCTCATTTTTCATTGGTGCTCTTAAAGAAATTGTTCCGACAGTTTATTTTATAGGTATCCAGCCCCGGGTGGTTGCATTTGGTTTTCCTTTATCAACTGAAGTTAAGCGGGCAGTTGAAATTATATATCAAAAATTACAAGCCGGAAGTTTGGACTTTCCGGCTCTTGAAGACAACCGGGAGATAAGATAATACACATGCTGACCCTAGAAGAACCTCATGGAAACGTACGGACCCCAATAATGTGCCATCATTAGTTGCTCAAATGAAAGCCATTCAGAAGGTTAGCGGACTTGACGTTAATTGGTTTTGCTAGAGGAAATAAAATGAATGTTTATTCTGAACTATATTAAGAGTGAGTTGGAAATAAAATACCCCGGGAAGAAGATCTAGTTTTTCCGGCGCCTGGCTTCCGTCCACGACATCAACCTGATTACAGCTATGGAATTTGGTAAAAATATGGGTATCCAACTGCCGGACAAAATCGTCATCTATGCCATCGAAGCCATGGATACCCTTACTTTCAGCGAAACCTTAAGTCCCCCGGTGGCCGGGGCTGTACCAAGGGCCGTTCAGGCCATAAGAAACGATATACGTTCCCGGTGAGGTGGGTAATATGCATGAATTAGCTCTGGCCCAGCAAATGCTTAATGTTTTATTAAAAACAGCGCAGGAAAATGAGATAAAAAAAATCGCCCTCGTCAAAATCCTGGCCGGTGAAATGATGGCGGTGGTACCGGATGCCCTGGAGTTTGCTTTCCGGGTAATCAGCCAGGATACCAAGGCTGACGGTGCCACCCTCCTGATTGAAGAAGTGAAAGCCCTGGTCAGGTGCCCCCGCTGTTCAAAGGAATATGCCTGGTCCCAGCATGGCTATAACTGCCCTTCCTGCGGATTTACCGGAGGGGAGCTAGTCCAGGGAAGACATCTCCTGATTGATTATTTTGAAGGTGAAGAGGTGGATTGACATGCAGGTAAAAGTAGTAACAAATGTCCTGAGAGCCAATGAAGATATGGCGAGCAAGAACCGGACCCTCTTTAATAATAAGGGTCTGCGGGTCATCAACCTGATTAGCTCGCCCGGAGCCGGTAAGACTACCTTATTGGAAACAACCATCCGCAACTTGAAGGATAAGGTCGCCCTCGGTGTCATAGAGGGAGACCTGATGACAGCCCGGGATGCGGAACGCATCGCCCGCCTGGAAGTTCCCGTGGTGCAGATCAATACCAGGGGCGGCTGTCATCTCGATGCCAACATGGTTAATAAGGCCTGGAACGAGTTTCCCCCTGAGACTCCTCTGGAATTGCTGGTTATCGAAAACGTAGGAAACCTGGTCTGTCCCGCCGCTTTTGACCTGGGTGAGGATGAAAAAGTGGTAATCATCTCCGTAACGGAAGGGAGCGATAAACCCGCCAAATATCCTACAACTTTTGAAAGGGCATCCCTTTGTTTATTAAACAAAATAGATCTTTTGGCCCATACCAATTTTAATTTGCAAGAATTCTACCAGGATCTGCAAAAGATAAAACCACATCTCCCTGTAATAGAGGTCAGTGCCCTGACCGGTCAGGGGATGGAATCCTGGTATGACTGGTTGGTGAAAAGAAATGGAACAGCTAGCTAAACACATTAAAATTGCCGGGCCGAATTCAATGCCCCCAAAGACCGCCGCTTCCGTTATCCTTAAAAGAGGATGGCCGCTGGGTATAAAAAAAACAACGGTTTCGTCGTTCTCTTCAATGATGGTATAGGCAAGCTCGTAGTTTGTTTTGTTGTAGAAAATATCACAAGAGTAAACGCCGGACAGGTCGCCCGTTTTAGGGTAGCCAATATACGGGTTTTCGAGTATTTCATCAACAGCTTTTTGAAATGCTGCCTTGAGTGGCTTTTCTTTGAGCTTTTTAGAAAGCGAGCAGCAGGAGGTAAAATGATTAGCTTATACATCATTTGTCCTCCGTACCAAAAACATCCTCGTATGTGGAAAATAGTGCTTTACCATCTGCGGCAAGACGAGCTTCATCAAGCAAGCGCTCCACAGCAGGACGGATTTGACGGCGTGTTTCCTTGAACTTGGCGAGAAGCTCCTGCCCGGAAAGTCCCTGAGAGATTAAATCGGCGAGAATTTGTTCATCAAACTCCCCACCGCCCTCGCGCACAGGACGGATAACAATAGCATTGTTTTGGACATGCGATGGAACTGTCTCCTGTTTACTGCGACTTGGCGGTGAAACGCTGGGAGGCGTTTACGGGACAAAAAGCGGTCAAATTGAATTGAAAGCTTCTGATGGGACAGGAGTGATCTTGACTTTTTGGGAATAGTCGTAGTAAAATAAGCAAATGATAAGCGTAATATTTTACTACTACAGGAGGTGTTTGTGATGAATATAAAACCGTCTGCGGCAATACGCAAAAACTACAACGAAATATCCGCGCTCTGCAAGACCACCAAAGAGCCTGTTTTTCTAACGAAAAACGGCGAGGGCGATTTAGTGGTCATGGATATCGCCACGTTTTCCCGGCGTGAAAGCATGCTGAGGCTGCGGGAACAGCTTGTTGCGGTCGAGGAGGACAGATTGACGGGTAAAAAGGGCTTTTCAATCGGTGAAGTGGACGAGATGATGAAAAAAGCAATTAAGGAGGCTGCCGATGAGCAGCGCGGATAAACGGTATCATGTCATTATCTCGGAAAGAGCGGGAGAAATGCTCGTGCAGCACGCCCGCTTTTTAGCCCAGGTCAGTACCCAGGCGGCTGACAAGCTCAGGATAGATGTAGTCGAGGCTGCAAAATCCCTGCAGGAGTTTCCGGAGCGTGGTTCCTGGCTTGCCGATCCGGTATTGCCCGCAAGCAAATACAGAAAACTGCTTGTGGATAAGCGGTATTTGCTCATCTATCAAATCAAGGATGATACAGTATACATCGACTACATGGTGGATTGCCGTCAGGATTATGTCTGGCTGATATAATCAACTCAACCACAGCGATTCTCAAACGTCTGTTATGCGGGCGTTTTTTTATTGGAGGAAAGAGCATGGACATTCAAAAAATATCCACAGATAAATTAAAGGCGGCAAAATATAATCCTCGTAAAGACCTCAAGCCAGGTGATGCAGAATACGAAAAGTTGCGTAGGAGTATTGAGGAATTCGGCTATGTAGAGCCGGTGATTTGGAATATTTAGAAACCAGGAACTGATTCAGTAATCGTTTGATATCAAGCAAAGGTTCAAAAGCAATTCTGTTACGCGGGCTTATCGAAAAAGTCAGCGTGTGTTCCTTGGTTGAGGCGGTGTTCGTGTTCAAGACCGGGGTTGAGGTTAAGGATTTGATGGAAAAGTAAATAAGTGAACACGGAACATCGTTTACTGTATCGTTTACAGAAGATTTGATTGACATTCTTAAAAATATAGGATACACTTATTTGTCGATAATGCTATAAGGTGCCCTCTGATAGCAGAAGGGATAATAGGGAATCGGGTTAAAATCCCGAGCAGCACCCACTACTGTAACTCGGACGAAATCTTTGATTGCCACTGCCGTTTAAAGGTGGGAAGGTTAGGAGAGTAGGATGATGAGAAGCCAGGAGACCTGCCTTAAAGCTAGGAAACTCAATCTTTGGGAATGGAGATAGAGACGATTTATTCAGTAATTGTGTCTATTTCCTCCAAAAAATTAAAGGAGGAAACAAAAATGCAACGTCTGTCAATTGTAAGTTATCCTAGAATTGGAGCGCAAAGAGAATTAAAACGATGGGTCGAGGACTATTTTAACAGGAAGACGACCAAGGACGACCTGTTGTCACGATCTGCGGAGCTAAAAAAGCTGCAATGGGCTTTTCAAGCCGAAAAAGGTATTGATTTTATTCCCTCTAATGATTTTTCCCTTTATGATGGCTTTTTAGATACAGCCTTTTTGTTGAATGTCATTCCTGACAGCTATCGCACATTAAACCTCAATGAGCTGGACACTTATTTTGCCATGGCCAGAGGCTATCAGGATGAAAGACGGGATGTAAAAGCCCTTGCAATGAGAAAATGGTTCAATACAAACTATCATTACATGGTTCCTGTGATTGATGATAATACCGAGTTTAAGCTGAATAGTAGCAAGCCATTTGACGAATATTCAGAGGCGCTTGAATTAGGTATCAGGACAAAACCCGTGATAATTGGTCCCTTTACTTTCCTGAAACTGTCAAAGGTCACAGCTTCAAATAAAACCTATTTTGATTGTGGCGCTGATATTTTGAAGGTTTATAAGCAAATCCTTGGGAAGTTTAATGCTATGCAGGTTGAATGGATTCAAATTGACGAGCCTGCACTTGTAACGGATCTGGATAAACAGGATATTGAATTTTTCATCTCTCTATATCAGGAACTGTTAAGCAGTAAAGAAGCTCTTAAGGTGTTATTGCAGACTTATTTTGGCGATATCAGGGATGTATATGAAAAAGTTATATCCTTAAGAATTGATGCCTTGGGTTTGGATTTTATTGAAGGGGAAAAGAATCTTGAACTAATTAAGAAATATGGATTTCCGAAGGACGTCATTCTGTTTGCGGGCGTCGTGAATGGCAAAAACATCTGGAGAAACAGTTATGAAAAAACAATCGGTATTTTGAACAGCCTTGCCGCTTCTATCGATAAGGAAAGGATTGTTTTAAATACATCGTGCTCCCTTTTGCATGTCCCTTATACCGTGAAAAACGAGATAAATATGGACGAAAAATTCAAGAAGCATTTCGCTTTTGCGGAAGAAAAGCTTGATGAGCTCGTGGAATTGGGAGAACTGTTTAACGATGCTTCCTACGAGCAAAACAAAAAATATATCCAAAATGTTTCACTCATAAAGGAAAAAGCTGAAGATACTGCGTATATCGATTTGCAAATCCGCCAGCGTATTGCAAATCTTAAGGAAAGTGATTTTTCAAGGAGCAATCGCTTTGAGGAAAGAACCGGGCTTCAAAAAGAAAGATTAAAGCTTCCTGTACTGCCTACGACAACAATAGGCTCATTTCCCCAAACGGCGGAAATTAAAGAAATCCGAAAGCAGTATAAGAATAAGAGCTTAAGCTTTGAACAATACAACGATAAGATAAAGGAAAAAATTGCACAGATCATACGGCTTCAAGAAGAAATCGGACTGGATGTTCTTGTTCATGGCGAGTTTGAAAGAAACGATATGGTAGAGTATTTTGGGGAAAACCTATCAGGTTTTTTATTCACTGAAAAAGCATGGGTTCAGTCTTACGGAACACGATGCGTCAAGCCTCCGATTATATGGGGGGATATAAAAAGAACAAAACCAATCACGGTCGAATATATTGCGTATGCGCAAAGTCTAACAAGTAAACCGGTCAAAGGTATGTTAACCGGTCCGGTCACCATTTTGAACTGGTCTTTTCCGCGAGAGGATATTTCATTAAGAGAAATGGCCTTTCAGATTGCGCTGGCTATCAAAGAAGAAGTGACCGATCTCGAAAACCGTGGCATAAGAATTATTCAGATCGATGAAGCGGCGTTAAGGGAAAAGCTGCCTCTAAGAAGGCAGGATTGGAACAGCCATTATCTGGACTGGGCAATAAAAGCCTTCAGATTGGTGCATTCGGGCGTAAAGCATTATACGCAGATTCATACGCATATGTGCTATAGCGAATTTGAAGATATAATAAAGGAAATTGACGATATGGATGCGGATGTCATTTCTTTTGAAGCCGCAAGGTCGGATCTTTCAATTATTGATGTACTGAAGAGGAATAATTTTAGGACTGAGGTTGGCCCCGGTGTTTATGATATCCATTCCCCAAGGGTGCCAAGCAAAGAAGAAATCCGGCAAGCAATTATTAAAATGGTGGGTAAATTAGATAAAAATAAGCTGTGGATAAATCCGGATTGCGGGCTAAAAACAAGAGGAATGGAAGAAACAGTGCAAAGTCTTAAGAATATGGTTGCCGCAGTCGAAGAGCTGAGAAATAATCCGGTATAAATTACAAAAGGGATTCATGAATGGGGTTACATATTCTTGAATCCCTTTATTAATTTACTGATAGAATTGTCGCCGATTCTGTGCAATGTACCTTGCTTCTAAGGGGAGGTTAAGTTATGAAAAAAACAGCGCTTATAACGGGCAGTTCAAGAGGAATAGGGCGAGCTACGGCAGAACTATTGGCACAAAATGATTATAATATAATTATTAACTATTTCCATTCAGAAAAAGAAGCCATCTCATTATTAACTGAACTAAAGGAAAGAGGCTATAGCGCCAAAGCATATAGAGCTGATGTTTCCGATAGAGGGCAAGTTGAAAAGCTTATCGAACAAAGCACTAACGATTTTGGAAGGATTGATGTCCTGGTTAACAATGCAGGTATTGCACAGCAAAAGCTGTTTACCGAAATCACGGAGGATGACTGGGACAGCATGATAAATATAAATGTGAAAGGGATCTTTAAC
>JBFMCH010000069.1:0-6263 GCA_040754595.1 Bacillota bacterium | reverse complement strand
TTGTTCCTTTAGCATAAAGTAAAATGGGTTAATTGGTGTATACACCCAAATAATTACAAAATTATACAATTATATCTTCCAATTATTACCTTTTAATTTATGCGAAAGTTTTATGCAACGCTAGTGCGAAAAAATATATTTAATTTGGAGGAATGAAGAATGAAACGTAAACTAATTGCCGGTATTGTAACTGTAGCCCTTGGTGCCCTGATGGTTCCCGCAGCCTTTGCTGCTATAGACAACAACCAGCCTGATAATGCTACCAACACCGTAAACAACTCCAAGAACCAGCAATTCTTTAACCAAATGTTTGACCAGCACAAAACCTGGCTGGACAAGGCCGTAAAGGACGGCAAGATTACCGAAGAACAGGCTAAAACCTGGAACCAACACTTTGAGCAAATGAAGGACTTCCACAGCAAAAACGGTATGGGCCCCATGATGAACGGTGGCATGATGAACATGATGGGTAATGGTTCCGGTATGGGTCCCGGCATGATGGGCAACGGCACCGGCATGGGCCCTGGTATGATAGGTAACTTCAACACCCCCACCAGCAATTAACAGTACTTTCATATAACTTCATACTTGAATCCCCAACAACCCCACCGTTGTTAAGAAGAGCACGAACTACCCGTAGGGCGTTTGTGCTCTTCTTTTGGTTGTCCTGGTCTGATCCAATCGAGCAGGAGGGGGTGATTAACCCCCGTCCTCTCACACCACCGTACGTACCGTTCGGTATACGGCGGTTCATGTTGTGCAACGAAGTTCGTTGTATCTTTCGACTAAACTTCTAAGTCCTTGTTCTCGCCAGAAGGTGAGTCCGAGGGCTTTTGCCGCCGACTTCCTTCAGATTCCACCTCGCGATGGACACCCTTGTCTTAAGCTACGGCTACTGCTACCTTCACCGTTCGGGACTTTCACCCTATAGATAACGCCCATGCCGGGCGCACGAAAAAAGAGACTGAAAAACCAGTCTCTTTTTTCTATCTTGTCTTATAAATTTAGTTTAGCACTTTCCGTAATATCCAACAATCTAGCAAGCATTACCGTTGCTTCGGCCCTTGTGGCTTGTTTGCCAGGAGCAAATTTAACCTTTTGTTCAGAGATTATCCCTTTGACAATTCCCAAAGCACTGGCAGTTGCAACACTCTGCCTGGCCCAAGGAGAGATGGAACCGGCATCAGTAAACAACCCCAGAGAAGCATCATTTTGACCTATGCTGATCCCCTCATTTTCCAGTGCATTGGCAATCATGGCTGCCATTTGCTCCCTGGTAACGTACTGGTTGGGTTTGAAGGAACCGTCATGGTAACCCCGGACAATTCCTGCCTGGAACGCCTTGGCGATACTTTCGTAATGCCAGTCTTTTTCCGTAACATCACCGAATGTAATTGTCGCCTTCTCGTTGAGTCCCAGCAACCTCGACAACAGGGTGGCTAACTCGGCTCTTGTAATGTTGGCATCCGGTCTAAAGGAGTGGTCTTGATACCCGCCTACGATCCCCCGGGCAGCCATTCTTTCAATATCTTTTTGGCCCCAGTGCCCTGTTACATCAGAGAAATTCTTCTCCGGTTTGCTGAGAACAGCGTATTTACTAAAGTGTGGTGTGCTGAAAGTAAGTACCTGACCGTTCGTATTATGAATAGCGTGCATCGGCTCCCATTTAGATTCACTTTCATTATAATAGAAGACATCCAACCGGTGGTGGGTACCATCCAACCACATGTCAGATTTTACCGGCAGGGATACTCTTACTGATTGTTTTAGAGGATTCTTTTCGGTATTCCCATCACTCTTGATTTCCATATTGATTTCAAAAACCTTACCAATCAATTGGTAGTCAGTTTGGCTAACCAATTCCACTGCCTTACCATCAGCCAGTTCCTCTACTTTGAATTCCAACTTGGCGTTCTCGGGAAGGTCTATGGCAGCCGGGTTCAGAACGACCTTTACATCCTGAACTGAGATAATAAGTTCTTTACCGGTTTCTATCAACTGTTTATACTGGTCTCCAGTGAGGACTAAACTCTTTTGCCCCACCGGCGCAACCAGTGTTACAGTTCCCTGGGAAAGATTAATAGCCTCTTTTATTTCCCGGTCGGTAAAGGTAGTTTTCGTCACGTCAGTATTGGTCCCGGAATTTGCAGAGTCTGATGAACTGCTACTCCCCCCGGAACTGCCGCCCGAAGAACGCCTGGCAATACTTAAGTTCAATGTTTGACTAAAAGTATGTCCTAAGAAATCTGTGACGGTAACTTCAAAGGAATAGTCGCCGCTATTGGCAGGGGTACCGGAAATAACTCCTGTCACTGTGTCCAGCGTTAAGCCTTCCGGTAAGGTCCCACCGGTTATGGCCCATGTCAAGGGCTCTTTCCCGCCGGTTGCCTGCAGTTCTGTTGAATAAGCTGTACCTTCGGTACCAGTTGACAGTGAGGTGGTTACTATTTCCAGCTTTAAAACCATCTCGATGGGGTCAAGAACAACGTCATCATCTCCTACTTCAATGACATCTGGAGCAGTATAGTCTTCATACCCCTCTGCCATCACGGTCATACGATAAAAGCCAGGTACCACCTTATGGGTAAACTCCGTTATATCCCCGTTGGATATCACCTTAAGAGGCATGACCATTACATCTTTATTCTCCGGCTTCAGATAGACAGATGCAGTAACCCCTTCTGGTAAACCTAAAATGGTTCCGGTTACCCGTACCACGTGTATATCCTCAACTGTCGTATCACCAGCCACCTGAACAGGTTTCATCATAGCAGTGGCACCATTTATTAACATGCACAGTGTGTATTCACCTGTAGGAACATCCGAAATGCTAAACGCTGTTTGTCCTATCTCAAGATCCTGTGAAACAACTGTTTTCCCGGTGCATTTAGACAGCATGATCTTCACGGTATCTTCCTCTGAGATTCCGTAAACAGCACCGCTGACAGTATAAGTTTCAATTTCCTCTTCATCAACGGCCTCAGTAACCGGTTCTTCTGTTGTCTCCACGTTTGACCCCTCTTCCACGCTTGAGGTATCATCAGACGGGGTGCCATTGTCTTGACTGGAGTCGATGCTATCTAAGTTTTCATCTTGATAGACTGCTTCCTCTACCGATGGGTCTGAGGTGTTTGCTGAACCAGCTTCAGTGCTGACGTCACTTTGCTCTGTCTGAGGAGTCTGTCCGGGATCTTCCGCTAGGGCTGGTTGAGCACTACTAAATGAGAAAATGTTTAACAACAAAAGCAACGTCATAACAATGGAACCGGACCTAATATATGACCGGAAACCACTTTTGTACACAAGCCTTCCTCCTTTTATTTTATTTTCAAAGAGCTGGATACATACAATACTTTCTTTGCTACCCCCCTTGACCTAGTTAAATCTGTCATCTTGACCAATTCTAACATGCGATTTTTACAAATCTTTTTCAAAGCTATGACATTTTTGTGATATTTAGGTCTGCAGAGAAAAATTAAACCAAATGATAAAGCAACAACAAAAAACCTTATTGACCCAAAGGATTTTGTTGTTTAACCAGAACGGTCACCGCCAACGGACAGGAAATCCACCTTACACCTAAGGAGTTTGACCTGCTGGTTTTGATGTCCCAGAATGCCGGTCAGGTTTTTACCCGGGAATTTTTACTGGAAGAAGTCTGGGGCGTAGATTACTTCGGTAATCTACGAATTGTGGATACCCTAATTAAACGTTTGAGGGAAAAATTCAAATCCCTGAATATTCCCTCTAATATTAATACTGTTTGGGGAGTGGGGTATAACGAATGATGTATAGACTTTGGAAATAAATCCTTCCTTACGACGGGAGGATTTGTTTTTTTGATCTAAGGTTTGGTGTTGCACCTGGTTTTTAACAAAAATGAAAATATTACATAAATGTCTTAATTTTGTAAAAGGTTTGTGAAAATTGATTGGTACAATTCATTACAAGAGCTGGATATAAAAGCCGGAACTAAGTTTATCGCGAAAAGGAGTGGTGATTATGGTCAATCTCCCTTAGACAAACCTCATAAAACAGCTAGAATCTTGCAAGTAAACATAATTCAAAAAAGGAGTGTTTTTGATGAAAAAATTAAGAACTGGTATTATAACTCTCACAGTAGCTAGCAGTCTTTTGGTAGGAGGAGCATTTGCCAGCGCAGCTCCAATGGAAGGAAAAGGGCCTAGCGACCATAGCAAAAAGCCTGGTAGTACCCAGGCCCAAAAATGCAGTTCTGAAGCTAAAGAAGCCATGTCAAGCAAGAAAGCAGATATGACGGCCAAAAAAGAAGCTATGGCTAGCAAAAAAGAAGAAATGAAAGCTAAGAAAGAAGCTATGGCTGAAAAGAAAGAGCAGCATAAAAAACAGGTTGTCACTGACACTCTTCACGGGGTAGAAACAACTGAAGATGGGCAACAAGTACTGATGATAGGTACAGGCGATAATGCCGCAGAAATTTTACTGACTGAAAACACCATCATCCTGGTTAACGGAGAAAAGACCGATGCTTCTAGCCTGGTAGCAGGTGCTCCGTTAACTGTTATTAAAAACAAGGCTGGTGAGGCTTTCTTGGTAATACAATTGCTTCAACCAGCTAGTGAAAACCAGACAACCGAAGGAGATACCTCCCACGATGAGGGCACTACAACTCCTGATGATACAAACACAACCGATACCGAAAATGCGGATACCGTTTCAACCGTTGAAAGTGAACATACCCATTAATTCTAACTAATTAAAACTGTTGTAAAGGATAGGTTAACCACCTATCCTTTATAACATCTTGTTATTCCTTTATTCTGTTTCTCCTTCGTGCAAAATACCATCCGGCAAAGGCAAATCCTGCCAGTCAATGCGATGGCTAAGAGTGAATCTTCCAGAAATTCCATATCATTCCCTCCTTGGACAAGGTTTATGTTATTATTCCGGACGTCGCGCCGGTTATGGTACCAACCGGTAAGAAATCTTTCCTTCTCTACGGAAGTCCCTGTATGGATCAAAGCGTAATCTCAGGGCATTGGTAACCACCGGAATGCCCAGTGTATTATAAATTAAGGCCCAGAACAGATTTTGTTTGATGTTCCGCATGGTCGCCCGGCTCAACTTGATGCTGGCGGCGACTCCTCTCAGATCCCCTCGCATCAAGGTAATGTCGGCAGCTTCCATTGCTACATCGGTACCTGTACCGATGGCAAAGCCTAAATCGCCGGTGCCTGTCTTGTCCAAAACAATTGCATTTAAAGCATGGGCTTTTTCCAGGTGTTCGCCTCCCTTTGTTGCCTAAAGTTACCTAACCTGTATTTAGTTAGTTTGGCCCAAACTTATGAAAATATCGCCAGACCTGTTACTAAAGACACTACCTCCAGGGAAAAATAATTAAAATAAACTGAAGGAGGAAATGTAGGATGCCAATGATGTATGGCTATGGAATGGGTTGGTTTGGTGGGATCCTCATGATGTTGATTCCCCTGGCGCTCCTGGGTTTGGTGGTTTACTGGGCAGTCAACTCCGGTGTAAAAAACGCCCTTAGGAACACTGCCGAATTCACCCCTCAGATACTAAAGTCAAAAAATTCCAATGACCTGGCTAATTCTGATGACAAAAAAGATTAGGATTTATTTTTCTGATCACAGTGTTAATAAGTAGGAAATGGCGGCGGTATTCTTAAGCGGCTCACTTTCTTGCTTCTTCTCCTGGGTTTGGGGTCATTCTTAGCGCAGCCAACCACGACGGCTACGAGTAAAGAGAGTAAAGATATAATAATCAAAACAAAAGCTAAACTTTTAAGACTGACAAAGAAAAAACCTCCCCTTCCATGATAATCAAGAAAAATTTGCAGGGGAGGTTAATTTTATACAATTCTTTCTCATCCTGGTGGGAACTGGACATGCCTAAGAAACCCTTTATCTTTCAACAATTCTATTAAAAGAACCATCTGGCCAACAGACCTCTAACAATTCCTGCTGCCACCACCGCAACAAACACCATAGCCAGCACCTTTCTTGGGATATAGCGTTTTAACATTAAAAATTGAAGGAACGTTAATGTCTGGCAGAGTCATGTATAATGCTGCCGCTGGTTCAATACCCAAGCTGAAGTTCATTAGGAACTGAATAATAGGAATTTCCGCTACAACTTATAGTGATAGGTAATAGACATCCTCGCATATTATCCTAGAGGGATAATACCGTTCGGAGCTATTTTCCCCCACTTCACACCGTGCGTGCGACTTTCACCGCACACGGCGTTCCATCAAACACTTT
>JBFMCH010000068.1:0-16800 GCA_040754595.1 Bacillota bacterium | reverse complement strand
GATTCTTCCGCCTTTTTCGGCCTGGGAGGACGGGGGCCGGGGTACTGGTAGTAGTTGCACTCCACCCGGCCGTTGTACAGCTTGCGTTTTTTCTCTGCTTTTTTACCGAAGTGTTTTTCAAATTCCTCAAAGGAGGAAATGACATAACAAGACCAGGCGTCCAGGGCTGCGAAGGTATCTCCCAGCTCTCTGTACAACTTTTTCACTTCCTGCAGCTCACCCAGGCGCCGGCCATAGGGCGGGTTGGTGATAATAAAGCCATACTTCTGTTTGCTGCGGACCTTGGCCACGGGGACCCGCTGGAAGTGAATGGAATCCTCCACACTGGCCTGTTTGGCGTGGTAGCGGGCCAGGCTCAGGACCTGATCATCAATGTCCGTGCCATATATTCTAAGTTTGATATCCCGGTTTTCCTGCTCCAGCGCCTCTTTTCTGGCTTTGACCCATAAATCCCTGGGAATGGCGGGCCAGGCCTCAGCGGCAAAATTTCTCCCAATGCCCGGGGCGATGTTGTACCCGATCAAAGCGGCTTCAATAGGAATGGTGCCGGAACCGCAAAAGGGGTCCAATAACGGGCGGTCCGGATACCAGCGGGCGATGGAAAGCAGCCCGGCAGCCAGAGTTTCCTTGAGGGGCGCCTGGCTGGCCAACTTGCGATAGCCTCTTTTGTGCAGCCCGACCCCGCTGGTATCAATGGTCAAGGTAGCGACGTCCTTCAGCAAAGCCACCTCGATGGTGTAACGGGGACCGCTCTCTTCAAACCATTCCTTTTTATAGGCCTGCTTCATTTTCTCCACAATGGCCTTTTTGACAATGGACTGGCAGTCGGGTACGCTGTGTAGTTTGGATTTAATGGACTTTCCTTCCACCGGAAAGCTGGCGTCTGCCGGCAGCCAGTCCGGCCAGGGCAGGGCTTTGGTCTGCTGAAACAACTCTTCAAAGCTGGTGGCTTTAAACTCACCCATTTTCACCAGCACCCGGTCCGCCGAGCGAAGCCAGAGGTTTGTTTTGCAGATGGCCATTTCGTCGCCGAAGAAAGTGACTTTAGCGTTGTCGACGGTGACATCGTACCCCAGTTTCTTTACTTCATAGGCCAACACCGATTCCAAACCGAAGGTGGCAGTAGCGATAAGCTCAATGTGATTTCCCATAGCGACTCCTTACACGATATTTCCACTAATGGATATTACCACGTTTAATTATATAATATCAAGCATGCAAAAAGGAGGTGGCGGGACCACCTCCGTCCTTTATTTGGTTTCGCCTGACATCCTGGCCAGGTCTGCCCTGGGGTCGCCGCTGATCAGGTTTAAGCCGAAGTTCTTTTGCAGCACTTCTACCACCGTGGGATGTAGGAACTCGGGGAACTTCGGCCTGATGGTAATATTTTGCACGCCCAGGCTGAGCAGGCCCAGTAAAATGGCCACATTCGAAGGCCTCCGCCAGGGCCTGGGCGATATGGACAGAAGAGACGGAGTTGTTGCACTGGCCCAGGTCGATGTAGCGGGGGATATCCGTACCTTCAATGGTTCCGTATTCAATATCATTAAAGCTGAATTTGCCGCAGGAGGCTGTAATAATGACACAGTCCTTGGCTTCGGTTTCTCTTTGCCCGTCAGTCTATCGAAAAAACTTACCAATCTTTATCACCTCAATTCTTTTTTTATTATTCTCTATAGTATTTGAAGTATACTTAAGAAAAACAGCGGGAAAGGGATGTTAATTCCTTTAAAAAAAAATAATTTTTGTATTGAAACTGGTCTGAGGTTCAAGCATAATAAAATTAACCCAACTGGTTGTCTAACTGGGTATCAAAAAATTAAAAGGAGGAACTGAACTTATGTACGTAGTAGCTATCGACAGAGATAAGTGCGACGGCTGTGGCGCCTGTGCGGATGCTTGCCCTGCTGGTATCCTTGGTATGCTCGATGACGGTAAAGCTGATGTTACCGGCGAACCCGAAGAGTGCATGGGCTGTGAAACCTGTGTAGCCGTTTGTCCCAACGAATGCTACACTGTCACCGAAATGTAATTATACTTATTTAAAATAAAAACCGCCGTTAGGGCGGTTTTTATTTTAAAATAACCCCGGCAGAAACGGGTGAAAATCTTTTTATCTCGCATGGTGGCATCCCGTTGGAGTTATTGTCGGAATAAAATGCTACAACTGCTAATATTTTACTGGTATAATTTAACAAGACAAAACATAAAAAGGGGTGCCTGTAGTGGGAAAAAAGGTCACATTTTCCGAAGGAGCTGAACTGTTAGGGGTGCCAATCAGTACAATCAGTAAGTGGTTTAGCCAGGGCCTGTTTAAAAATGTGGAATTGGACAGAAGAGGACCCGGCGGCCCCACCTATTTGCTTAAAGTAGAAGAATTATTAGCCATTAAGGATGCCCTGGAAGCCGAACGCAGGGGAGAGGAAACGGCCCAACATGAAATAGCGGTTGCCAAGGAAAAGAAGAACATGGAATCTGTTGAGGAAAACCATATCAAGAGAAGGCTCAGCCTGGTTAAATCAACCGCTCAAAATCAAGCAAAGGAGACCACCGGCAGCGATCCCGGTAAGGAAATTGTGTTGAGGATTCAGGAAGATACGGCAGCGGGACTGGTGAATACACTGATTAATACCTTAAATAATTTTGAACAAAAGTTTCTCCAGCATATGGAAGAGCAAGCAGACAGAAACGCACTTAAATATAATGCCATGGCCATTGAGCACCTGGAGACATTAAAAGATATGTCCTCCAAAATGGAGAAGGTGGTGGACGCGCTGCTCTCCATGCCTAAAGTAAATGAGGATACCGCAAGGGTTGTCAATGAAATTAAGGAAATGCTGCCGGATATCAGCCATATTGCTGAATCAAACAAAGGCACCAATGAAAAATTGGAAGCTGTGGGCAAGAAACTGGAAAGATTGAGCGAAGAGATCAAGGACACCAAGTGGGCCGTGGTTAAAATGGCCCGGGACAACAGTAAGATCAGTAAAAGAGGGAAAAACGACAAGAAAAAACTAGGCTTTGGTTTCGTAAGCGGGATTGGTAAAATTTTTGGTCTGGGAAAATAAAAGAGATCGAATTTTAGGTCTGTACTTTGTACAGGCCTTTTTAATTATAAAGGAGAGTTAAGAGAAATGAAAAATATATAACTAAATGGAATAATTAAAATAACCTATAGTATGATAAAATGTTACCGGGAGGGTTGGAACTGGGGTTCCCCGCGGGCTGCAAACCCGTTGGCCGGTTGGCAGAACCAGCCGGAGTCGGGTTCAATTCCCACACCCTCCCTCCAGAAAAGTAAGACTGGGCAGTTCCCAGTTTAACATGAAGCATAATTGCCTTCACGGCGGGGTTATGCTTTTGTTTTTCCGGCAGTCATGTCACTGCAATTCCCTGCCCAAGGAAATGCCTTATCCAGGCTCCACCTAACAATGTACAAGAAACAACAGGTGTTGGAAAATGGACAAATAAGTTTATGCCGGCTGCCTGCCACTCCCTCTCTTTCAGGCGGGGGAACATCTCTAGATATTTTGAATAATCCCCTCTTTATCATTTCTACGTGCTGGAAACCGGCAACATTGTCCTGCAGGGGCCAGGCAAAGAACTTGCTGCCAACAATGAGGTGAAAAGGGCATACCTCGGTAAGGCTTAACAGGATAAAAAGCGACCGGGAACCTTTACTGAGGTACCCGGTCGCTTTTCATTATTTATTTAATCAATTTATCAATGTATTTGGGGAGTACAAAGGCAGCCCGGTGAATCTCCGGGGTATAGTAGCGGGTATCGGCAGTCAATACCATGCCCGCATTTATGTGATCAAATTTGTATTCCTTTGAACCGATGGTAAAAGTCCAGAAACCGGCCATGTAGGCAGGCTCAGAAGTCAGGTAAGGTTTGCTGTGGGGGAAAACCTGCCGGATGTTTTCAACGGCCTGTTTGAAGTGAGGGCTGAAGGTAGGCGAACCGGTTTGAGAAACCATAATGCCGTCATCTTTTAGTGCCTGAAAAACATCCTGGTAAAAACCCCGGGTGAATAATTCCAGTGACGGGCCGCCGGGATCGGTGCAGTCCACGATGATGACATCATACCTGGAGGAATATCGTTTCACATACTTTAACCCGTCCTCGATCAGGATGTTCACTTTATGGGAACCCAGGGCAAAGCTGATTTCCGGCAGCCATTCTTTGCTGATTTCGATAACCCTTTCATCTATTTCAACCAATTCGACGGCTTCCACCGCGGGATGTTTTAACACTTCGCGTACCGTCCCGCCATCTCCGCCGCCGATGATCATCACCCGCTTGGGCCGGGGGTGCATCATTAACGGCACGTGGGCGATCATTTCATGGTAGATAAATTCAAAGCGGGTGGTGGTCTGCACCATATTGTCCAGCAGCAGCGCCCGTCCCAGATCCGGGGATTCAATGACGGCAATTTCCTGGAAAGGGGACTTTTCGGTATAGAGGATTTTATCCACACGCCAGGACACCCTGTACCCCTCTGTATGGTTTTCGGTGAACCAAATGTCTAACACACATATCCCTCCCTTAATGCATTTCTGTTCATTCGTCACCTCACCAAAGGAAAACAGTAGTAAAAACTTGGTAATTATTATAACATGTATATTTAATTTTCCAAAGCATATGCCCTGATGCTCTATATTTCAAAGGCACAAAAAAACGGGTTCCCTTGTTAGGAACCCAGAACAGAGGAGGGTGGTTGTCTTACTTTACTCTAAAACACAGACCTCACAACAGTGTTACAAGGACCTTACAAATCAATTAAATAGTGCCGGATCACCAAAAGCATGCATGATCTTTTCTACGGGTGAGAAAATAAAAATAAGCCCAAAAGAAAAGGAGGGTTTCCATGTGGCTAAAACAAGAGGCACCATCAACCGGCCCGAGGCAGAAAAGATTGCCCGCCAAATAACCCAGGAGACCAGGGAAGAACGGTTCTTCGGTTATGAACCGGAAGATGACTATGCACAGGGGATCCCGGGATGGCTTAGTTTTTTTAAAACAGAGGAGCGAACCTCCTTTGTTATTATTTTGTAAGCCGGTGGTAAGGCCATTTTTATAAATGAACACCCGTTCCATGGTACAATGAACTCATCCCGAAATCGTTAGCAGGGGTGAAAAGGATGTTTTTACGGGAAGAAATGAACCTTTTACTGAGTGAGAACCGGTATGAAGAGCTGGTTGAGCGGGCCTTGCAAAACCCTGCAATCATAAAATACTTGTTCCGGCCTCTGTACCATCCCTACGGTGCCCAGAGGTGGCAGGCCATTGAGGCCCTCGGCCGGGTTACCGAAGCCATGGCCCAACGGGACCCTGAGGCAGTGAGAGAGATCATCCGCCGGCTTCTCTGGTCCATGAACGACGAATCCGGCAGCGCCAGCTGGAGCGCCCCGGAGGCCATTGGCGAGATTATCTACCGTAATCCCGATTTATTTAAAGACTATGTTGCCATCGTGGTCAATGCCTCCGAAGAAGAGATTTTCCACCGGGGTATTGCCTGGGCCCTGGGCAGGATTGGCCGGCAACGGCCCGACCTGGTGCAGGAATTTCTGCCTTTGCTGGTGGAATTCCTTCGTCATCCCAGGGCAGAGGTGCGGGGTTACGCTGCCCTGGCCCTGGGGCAGATCGGCTCACCGGCCGGGGAAGCCCTGTCAAAGCTTGAGGAACTGGTGGAGGACCGCACGGTGGTGGAAGTGTATGAGGGAAACAAAATTGTATCCTATCAGGTCAATGAACTTGCTAAGGAAGCAATTGCAAAAATAAACGGAAAACCTCGATAAAACGGATGAGCCGCAGCCCGGATTATAAAAGAGTACGGGTTTTTGTCTGCGGGCAGGGTTTGCTGAACCTGTAAAGAAAGCTGAAAATTTGAATTTGTGGCGGTCATGGGGCCGTCAGGTTCCGGCAAATCAACCTTTATGAACCTGTTGGGACTTTTGGACACAGCCAGCGAAGGGTCCTATCAATTGGAGGGGCAGGAAGTTTCCAGTCTGGACAGGAACGAGCTAGCCAAAATCAGAAACAAAAAACTGGGACATGGTTTGTTTTTAGCGGTTTTCCCACCATCTTTGGCCACTCCCTTTTTAACTGGGCACTTAGATATGTGAAGGCGGCGGTGGCGTCGGTGAGCACCCTGGGTGAGCCGGTGGGAGCAACCATCCTGGCCTATTTCATCTTCGGTGAGGTTCCCAGTCCCCTGCAGTTGGTAGGAGACTACATCATCCTCACCGGGCTTTATATATTCATTACCTCCCAGCGGAAGCCGGAAGCGCAACCGTTGGGTCATTCTATACAGGAGGCGGGGAGATCCTAACATGAACCTTCAGCTTATCCATACCCCCTGGGGCTGTTCGGCTGCAGCCTGGGAAAACGGGCTGCTGGCAGGGGTTACTTTACCCCATGACAATGAGAAAGAAGCTATTGATACCCTGGCAGGTTATCTTAAGACCAGTCCGGCAAGCCTGTCCCAGAAGCGTTCGGGTATAGTCGATGACCTGCAGCAGCGCCTGGCAGAAAAACTAACTGGCTATTTTGCCGGAAAGCAGGGTGCCTTTGACCTCCCTCTCCGTTGGCCCGGGCTGACTCCCTTTCAACAAAGGGTATTAAAGGTGGTCAAAGAGATTCCTTACGGCCAGACCCTCAGTTACGGCGAGATCGCCCGGCAAATCGGCTGCCCCAGGGGGACCAGAGCGGTGGGAGGCGCCGTGGGTGCCAACCCCTGGCTGCTGGTGGTGCCCTGTCACCGGGTGCTGGCCGGCAACCGGCAGATAGGGGGATTCGGCTGCGGCTTGGACTGGAAGGTAAAACTCTTGCAGTTGGAAAAAATCCATTATAAAACCAGCCACCTTGACTAAACGGTGGCTGGTTTTAGACACCAATAAATATTTGACATAATCCTACAATCAAAATGGTAATAAATAGTAAACACTATGCATAAAATCATACCTAGAACATAAAATGCGGGGTGATTTTGTGCTCAAAAAAGTCCTGTTACTGCTGACAATGATGCTGATGGCGGTTCCTTTGCTGCCGGTCTATGCAGGCACTGCCCTGGGACTGGACGGCAGGTTATTGGACGCCGGAGGCTCAGTTACCATTGGAGGCAAAATTATGGTGCCCGTCAGACCGGTGTTTGAAGAGATGGGATATACCCTGTCCGTCGATATGGAGGAAGGAGCTGTTCTGGCCCAAAAAAAGGGGAGCAAAGTTGAAATTCACCTGTGGGAGCCCAAACTGATGGTAAACGGCAAGGAAGCGGTTCTAACAGCGGCTCCTCAGTTGATCATGGGTAAGACCCTGTTGTCCGAACAGGATGTTTGCAACCTGCTGGATTTACAAAGCATCCGGGAAACAGGTCCGGAGCAAGTATCCTTTTTTAGCAAGCCTGAGATGACCAGGGAGGGTGTTATTCGTCACCTGCTGGCCGCCGACAGGCAACTGATGCGGGCGGAGTATTACAACAACCAGGAATTTCTGGCCCGGCATCAGATTGCACCCTCTCCTAAAATCGTTACTAAAGATGATTTAGTAAAACTGCTGGGACGGCACTGGTCCGCCGATTCCATTGCAAGCCTCTGGCAGGCCGGTTCCAGGGACGGCCGTTATGCAGGGTTTTTCAGTGAGGGTTCCATGCCATTGCTCTATAGCAAAGAAATGGCTGTGACCGGGTTAACGGAAACAGAAGCAAAGGTAGAAGTAAAATTACCCCAGTGGGACGATGAAAGCCTGACCCATTTTGAGGAACGAATCTATACCTTATCCAGGGACAAGGAAGGGAAACTTTTAATAACCCGTGTTGAATGTAAATAGCTCTTATAAGTCGTAAAGGCCCTCGCGGGCCTTTACTTTTTTATTGTTTCTTGGAACCGCTTTTTTGTTGTTCGCAAACGGAGAAGGCTTTGCCTACCTGACGTCCCATGGGAGCTCCCATAAAGGTCGCCAAAGCAACGCCAAAGGCAATGGCTGTGGGGAAAACCCACCAGGCATGATGCTGCTTTTCAGAAGCAAAGATCATGTCGATCCCTCCCAAGGTTATTTTGCCTTGGGAAAGAAGGTTTCATCCACGGACATTTTGGCTGTATTTCTAGTCATCCCACTTACTGCGCATGGACCATCTGGATAAAACAACGATGCCAATCACCAGGAGAATGAGCAATAGTTTCCCCATTTTAATCACCCCATTACCTCTTCTTTAAGCAATGCTAAAATCCTTGTGAAAAATACAAATATTTAATCTTTTCTCCTGTATTTTATAAAGGAAATATTTTCTTATAAAAATTTATTTATTTTTAACCAAGCCATGATATAATCATCTGCGGAAGGGGGGTAACCATGCGTAAAATCAAGCGGAACTTTGATCGCAAGACCATGGAACAGGCAAGGCAGGAGAGTTTTATGGAGGCCAACCAGGGCTTTAAAAAGATTTTACTTGCCCTCAGCGGCGGCTTGTTATTGATAACAGGAATTATTTTTTACACCCAGATATAAATAAAGCCCGGCTGTCCGGGCTTTTTCTAATGGAAAAAAGATGCCGCCCCGGAGGCAGAGGGCGGCTGCCAGAGGAGGAGGCATGTTATTACTTGTTAATAGTAAATGATGTGCCGGTATAACGGGATTTAGAACAAAAAAATTGGTGCAAAAAAATAACAGAACCAATGCCAAGGCATTGGTTCTGCATAAGTGGCGGAGCTGACGGGAGTCGAACCCGCGATCTCCTGCGTGACAGGCAGGCATGTTAGGCCACTACACCACAGCTCCAAAAAAAATGGTGGGCGATGACGGGATCGAACCGCCGACATCCTGCTTGTAAGGCAGGCGCTCTCCCAGCTGAGCTAATCGCCCTTACGCAACTGACAAGTTTTATAATAACAAAAGAATAACCTTTAGTCAACAATGTTTTAAGATTTTATTGTTTTTTCTCAACTCGATAAAAAATCTCACCACAACGGCAGCCATAGGTGACCCTATCTTCAAACCCTTCCCTAATGCTCAGGATCCTTACCGGGCTGTCAATCCGGTAGATATCAGAGCCGCATGCAGGGCAAAGCCGGCCCTCTGCCCGGCGTTTACCCTGAATAAAGGACAAACCCGGTTCAACTGTCCTGTGTACCGAAAAAGTATCAAAGTTATAAGTAGAAATACCATATTTATCTAGGACGCTGCGGATGTCTAACAACAGCTTATCTCGGTATAGACTGTTTTGATTACTGAGAAAACATGTTATTGAATGTTTGATAATCTTTATATCCTCTTGTGAAGGAAAATACCTGATTTGCGCCGGCACCTGAACTCCTCCTGAACATTGTCCGTATACCGGGAAGTATGGTCAAGAAGAAGGTGAAGTAAACAAACGAGGCAGATTTTTTCAATTGACACGCATTTTAATTTCTGTTAACATGTTCTTTATCACGGGCGATTAGCTCAGCTGGGAGAGCGCCTGCCTTACAAGCAGGATGTCGGCGGTTCGATCCCGTCATCGCCCACCATAGCATGCTGCTATAGCTCAGTAGGTAGAGCGTATCCTTGGTAAGGATAAGGTCACCGGTTCAATCCCGGTTAGCAGCTCCATTTAAAAGGGTTTTGCCATCTGGCAAAACCTTTTCTTATTCCTACCGGTGATGGATGACCTCATTGGCCCTGTGAATGTCTTCCTTTTTAACTAAAATGTTATAAGTGATGAACCTGCTCTGGCTGCCGAAAGGATCATGACCGCCCCTTCCGAAGGAGCTGCGGTTGGGATTGATGATCTCGGTCTTCACCGGAATGTTATGGTTCATAAGCTTGCCTTTCGCCGAGGCATATTTTTGTGGATCCTGGGCGGAATATAAACTAAAATTTACTTTGGACATTAACCCGGACTGAGTAACAATAACGGATAATTCCTATTATAAAGTACAGATTAAAACACCTCGCAGGCTTGCAATATGGAATAGGTTTTGGTACTATAACAAATGACATTTTCCTGTTAGCATTTATCAAGCCGACGTAGCTCAGCCGGTAGAGCAGCTGATTCGTAATCAGCAGGCCGAGGGTTCAAGTCCCTTCGTCGGCTCCAATATTTGTAGAAACTGCAAAGAGATGCGGTTCTTTTTCTTTCAAGCGAAAGTAGGTAAACCAAGTTGAATAGGAATAACTTGGCAGTGTACAGCACCCTGCGTTATTTTATGCCCCGGCAAGCTTGCTTGGGGTAACAATGCTAAATCAAAGTATAGAGGGTAATAATATGTGACATAATTGTACAGGGGTATCGCATGAAAAAACTTGTTATATTATTCTCTTTAAAATATTTATCGATGCTAGCAATAGTTCTTTTATGCATAGTTGGATTTAAGTTAGATATGAATCCAGTTAAGGAAACACACAGGTTGGATGCGGGAGTCAGTCATCCTGCTAGCAAAAATTCCTTACAATACCCTTAAATCACACTCCGACAAATTGCCATCCCTACCCTGTCCCACTATAATAAAGCCAAACTATTAGTAAGGAGGCTGGCGGCAATGAGAATAAACGTTATAGGAAACATCAGTCAAACCGAAGTGGACGGCATCGTTTGGGAAGAGGAGCTGCGTTATGCGGCCAGAGGTAAACAACTGGGTGAGCTTGAGATTGTTGAAATCAGCCCCGAGGAGCTGGAGGTAAGATCCAGGGCGAAAACGGCCATCAAAAGGGTTCGTCGAATAACAGGCTATCTAAGCACCGTTGACCGGTTCAATGATGCAAAGCAGGCAGAGCTGGCGGATCGAGTGGTGCATAACTAATCAACCCGGGATAACCGGGTTCACTTTTTATAAGACAGATTCGTTAATCAATACTGTAAGAAATAAGTAACAGAATGTTTCTTAATTTATCATCTTTTGGCATTACAATGAACCCGTTTACGGGATTAACGGTCAGTTTCATGCATAGGATTAATATACGGGCGCTAGATCCCTTTGTCCGAGAGGTATTGCATTAATTTCTCATGGTATTCTTCAAGGACCCTGGCAGTGACACGAATATTGCTGTTAATCATCTCATTCAAAGTCTCGTTAGCAAGTTGAGCGAAATCAATTTCTCCTTCATCACTGAGCCTGCGCAATTCTTCTATTCTTTTGTTGGTTATTTCATCCAGCTGCTGGCCGATGCGGTTAAATGCTTCTTTAAAATCATACTGCATGACAGGTCCCCCTCAGGTTAGGTTTATGACTTGGTTCGACATCAGGATGCTGAATTCCTTTTTCCAGAGAAACTCCCTCAACCATCAGGATAAAACAAGGCCTGCAGTGCAAGTCCTGTTTTTGAACACTTCCTGTTTTTTATCCAATGCAAAAGCATTACACAATACCCTCATGCTTTCTGATGATGTCGATAACCTTATTTACTTTATCGTCCGTTGTTTTAAGGGTGAAAAAGAAGCCGTGCTCAAAATCCACCTCGGCCAGTTGGCCTCCTTCGCCCTCGGGATAAAGGGTTGAGGCCCCGAGGAAATCGGCGGCAGCATGGCGGTCTGTGCGGTCCACCAGGGGCAGTTCAAAACCGGCGTCCTGCAGCGCTTCGGCCGCCCCCCTGGCAGCCACACGGCTGTTAAAATAGGCATAGAGTGTTCTTTCGCCGGGAGACAGGGTCATAACGAACACCTCCGCAGTTCTGTTTTTGTTAGTATGACCGCCGGCGGTCGGTTTTATCGTAGGGGTGTGGGCTTCCTGTTAATTTTTATTTGACTGCCTGCTGCCATTAAAGCTATATTCTTAAAGGGGAGGTTCTATATCCAGATGCATTGGGGGGAGAGCATGAGGATCGGCATTGATTTGGACGGTACCATTGCGGACAATCTTGAACTATTGGTAGAAACGTTTAATCGTCACTGCGGTAAAACCTTGAAGAGTGACGAAATTCACCAGTACAGCCTTTGTCAGGCTTACGATATTTGCGAAGAAGAATTCATACAATTAATGAATAAAAAGGAAGAAGAAATTATTCAAAAGAGTCCCTTAATCCCTTATGCCAGGGAAAATATTCTCCAGTTGGTGAAGGACGGCTGGCAGGTTCGTATCATTACTGCCCGCAATCCCAGGTATGGTTCTGTAACAGAAAAGTGGCTGTGTGATAAGGGGATTCCTTACAGCGGGCTGCACCTGCTCAATTCCCATAACAAGGTAGACATCTGTAAAGAATTGAAAATTAAGTTCATGATTGAAGATAATGTACACAATGCCTACCAGTTGGAAAACGGGGGAGTCCCGGTGATTCTCTATGAGGCCCCCCATAACCGCCTGTGGCCCTGGAAAGGAATCCGGTGTAAATCCTGGAACGATATTTATGCCTCCATTCAAAAGGCCTTTAACAAATAAATTTATTTTATGCAATGGCATTCTCCTGGCAGAATGCCTTTTATTTTCCAATTTTGGACAGGAATTCTGATTTTTGTAACGAAATAATAAGAAAAAGAGTCTATATAAAACAGAAGGCAGTTGGCCCAGTCGAATACCTGTGCAGCCCCTATGCAGGCATCCGACTGGTTCAACAAAAGGAGGTTTTTCATGTTGAGAAAAAAATTATGTTTGTTCGTAACGCTGGTTCTTTCCCTTTTGACCATAACATCCGCCTGGGCAGCATCCTCTCACCTGTTCAGGGACACGGCCGGGAAGTGGTGGGAACAGTCGGTGGCCGAATGCAGTGCCGCAGAACTTGTGGGAGGCCGGGGCAACGGGCTGTTTGATCCCAAGGCGCCGGTGACCAGGGTGGAGGCCATCATTTTCCTCAACCGGGCACTGGGCCAGCGAGCGGAAGCGGACAACTACAGCATGTCCCAGGGGGGCTATAATTTTTCGGCGGATTTCCCGGCCTGGGGGAAGAAGAATGTGGCCTTTGCCGCTGACAAAGGATACATTTCCAAAGCCGGCATTCCCAACATGCAGCCAAGGCACCCGGCCAGCAGGGCGGAAATCGCAGTGCTCTTTGCCAATGCCCTGAAGCTGTCTGCGGACGGCTACCAGTTAAATTTTAAGGACAAGGCCAGCATTCCGGCAAGCCTGCAGCCCTTTGTGGCCGCGGCAGTGAAGCACGGCATTATGGCGGGCCGCCCGGACAACACCTTTGACCCCAATGCCAACGTAACTCGGGGAGAAATGGCCGCCATCATTGCCCGCATGGTGGAGAACGGAAAGATAAATCCGAATCCCAATAAATATTTCATTGCCAAGCTCAGTGCAGTGGATGCGGTGGGTAAAAAAATTACCGTGGTGAAGGGTGGACAAACCGTAACCCTTAGCCTGCAAACCGATGCCCTTCTTTACCGGGCCGGCAAAAGAGGTTTATTGACTACCTTTAAGGTCAATGAAAATGTCAAAGTAATCCTGGACACAACCGGTAAGGTTGCTTACATTGCCTATACCGCAGCAAGCCCACTGAGCGGCAGTGTATCCATTACCACCGGCTATACAGGCACCATTCGCGGTCTGATGTCGGGCAGCCAGTGGATGCTCTCTTTCCAGCCGGACGCAGGAAATCTCACTTCCTATCCCCTGTCCGGCACGGTGAAAATTACGCAAAACGGGCTGACCAAAGATTTAACGGCTCTTACCAGCGGCGCCCGGGCAGAGATTAAGGTCACCGGAGGCAGTGTATCGGAAATTAATTTACTTGGCAATTCACCCTCCGGCAATGAACGCAGGGGTTATGTTGTCAACATGTATCTGGATTACTTAACCGTCCGTTATGATGACGGTACCAGTGAGCGGCTTGAGAAATCCACAGTAAGTGCCGGTTTCTACGGACTTTCCCGGGGACAAAGAGTGGCCATAACAAAGGTAGGCGGCATTGTTACCGGCATTACACCATTAAATGAAGCGCGCAAGGTATTCGGCTATATTGTTAACGCCGGATCATCAGGTATTACCTTTGAAGATCTCGACGGCTACGAGCGAACCTTAGCCTATGCATCCGGTTACCGGGTGAAGGACCAGGACGGCGATTCCATCGACAGGGAGGACCTTGAGGACGGCGATTCGGTTGAAATCGAATTGGATTCTCAAGAAAAGGCCGTAACAATTAAACTGCTGTCTGATACAGTGTCAAGTTCTTCCGATTTGGAAGGCGAAGTCACATATGTGAAGCGTTCGGGCAGTTACAGGATAACCATTAAGAAGACAGACGGGTCTGAGAAAACTTACGACGTGGATCAAGATGTTCAAGTTTATAAAGCCAGTGGAAGCAGCAGGAATTTTGATTATATTAATGAGCATGATTATGTAAAACTGAAATTGAATTCCCGGGATGTTGTAGTACGGATTGATATTCTGGATATCGAAGTGGTTGAAGGGGAAGTCAGAAGCATTGATACCTACGACTATGTCATTACCGTTAAAAATTCCAGCGGGCGGGAAGTAGAGTATGATTTAGATAAAGATGTAAAAGTATGGCAGGACTCCAAGAGCCGCACCTTACGAAATGTTACCAGGGGAGACAAGATCAGGTTACTGATTAACGACGATAACGAAGTAACGGTTGTTAACATTTTAGGCGGGTCCTCTTCCAGCGGCACCTATACCGGTGTTATTTATGCCCTGGACATCGACGAGGACAAAATTACCTTTGAGAAAAACAGTCAAAGAACCGTTTATAACCTGGATAGGGATGTTACGGTAAGAAATGATGGCAGCACCCTTGATCTGGAGGATATCATCATTGGGTCCGAGGCAGAGATACGGGTAGAGAACAGCAAGGTTACACGAATCGAAATCACCAATGACCGTGATATCACCATAAAAGGGAAGTTAGACAGGGTATCCGGCGTACGCATCTACATCAAACAGGAAAATGGTACCAGCAGTGGTGCCAGGCATTACTTTATCACGGAAACCAACGTAACCATAAAAGACCCGAATGGCCGTACAATTTCCTTAAGCAGGTTGGCAGAGAATTACATCGGGGAAGATGTAACCATTGAGTTGGATGACGGTGAAATTGAGACCCTGAGGGTGGAAGATTAATCTTTCATGAAAAAACACCGGTGGAGTTTGCCACCGGTGTTTTTTTACCTTTTATACCCACCCAAATCCAGTAAAGAATTATAATAATTCAAATCCGACAGCCCCATATCTTCCGCAGCTTCGGGGGGCGAGGTCCTACCGGCGGCAAGGGTGGCCATATCCTTTTTGATAAGCAAGCGGATGTACTGGCTGCGGTTTGTCTCCTCGTAGGAACTGCGGTTGATTTGAGAAATTTTTTTATCCAAATACTCAATTAAATCTTCGGGGATGCTTATGGTGATGGTCTTGTGTCTGCGCATAAAGATTGCCTCCTTTACTGGTTTTGTTATGGTATATCATATGTGATGTTAACAGGGTTAAATAACCTGCGCTGGTAAATTCATCTTAAAAATTGACCCACTGAATGAGACACCCGGGTTTACAAAAAGTTCGGAAAATTTACCACTCATACCAAAACAACTTAAACAAATAATAAGGACAAGGATCTTGAAAGGAGGCATCAGCAAGTGTATAGCCCAAAGGAACTAGGCCTCAAAGTAAAAAGGGCCCGTGAGCACAGGGCCAAGAGAAGCGGACAAAATTTTACCCAGAAAATGCTGGCCTTTAAGATAGGGGAAACATCAAAATGGGTAGAAAAATTGGAGAAGGGGCAGTTTTACCCCGATTGGGACGCTCTTAACCTGATTGCTGACACCTGTGGAGTGTCCATTGAATTTATCACAGGGGAAAAATTCGAAGAGGAAGTGGATTACGAGGAAGCAGTCAGAGGCGGTCAGATTGCCAGAAGGATAAGCCAGCAGGAGCTCTTTTTATAACCCGGTACCTATAACGCCTGAAACAGGCGTTAATTTTTTGACCCGGTAAAGCAAAAAACCGAATGCCTTGGCGGCATCCGGTTAAGTCTTACTAACGATATTGTTTCACACGGGTAAAGCAGTCACGGCAGTATACTGGTTTTGTACCGCTGGGCTGGAAAGGAACCTGAGTCGAACAGCCACACTCGTCACACACTGTGTCAAACATTTGCCGCTGGGCGGGACGGTATCCGTCATTGCCTTGCATCCGCTGCTTACGGGAAGCGCGGCAAGCAGGGCAACGGGAAGGATCGTTCTGGAAGCCCTTTTCAGCAAAGAATTCCTGCTCACGTGCGGTAAATACAAATTCTGCTCCACAATCACGGCATGTTAGAGTCCTGTCGGAAAACACCAAACCTATCTCCCCCGAATAATTAAACTCCCTAAAATTTCCCGGTGCCAACAAAGAACTACCGATACCCTGACACCGATAAAATTTTCGGGAGGAAGATAGCCATAGTTAGCTCTGTGAAACTTAGAGGTAGCTTAAGTATAACACCGGAAACGGGGAAAAATCAATCCATTCTTTCACCTAGCGTGACTTTACTAAACATTAAGTTTAAAACCACCCTCAGCCCAGTAAACACGGGCACTCAGAGATTTGCAGCATGTATAAACCAAGGGCTATTAACCAATGCATTGTATAGCCCTTGCAGCTCCGGTTCCATCTCTCCCAGTTGCGTTTCCTTAACAGGCTTTCCCTTAACGCTACTAACCGTAATAATTTCTGCCTTTCGTATCCAACGTAACACAGTTTTCTTTTTGTCTTACCTGTCGCTAATTTAGCCTGAAATGCTGTTTGTGCCGGGTGTAAGGCGAATTTTTTAAAAAATCAATTCAAAAAGGTATTTCGTCCCCGGTTACCGCAGTTTCAGACAGGGTAAGCAGCTCTTGGTGAGCCTTTTATTGTCTAGGTTAGGTCAAATCAATATACTGAAAAACATAAATAAAAAAAT